>DHHC01000029.1 GCA_002403095.1 Leptolinea sp. UBA4782 | reverse complement strand
ATGTTGGTGATTGGTTGGTCATGCTCCCTAGCTTTTTTATGTTCACTTTGATTTTAACGGTTCCAGCCGGCTTAATCCAGTTTCCCGGGAAATTAAAAAGAAAAAGGGCACAGCCCCGGCGTTGGGCTGCACCCGGAAGTAAGCAAACGGACGATTAGTATTTCTGTTTCAGGCGGGCTGCCTTGCCTGTCAGGGTGCGCAGGAAGTACAGGCGGCCGCGGCGGACAGAAGCGTGGCGTTCAACCACAACTTTTGCAATACGGGGTGAACGTGTCAGGAAAGTACGCTCAACACCTACACCATTGCTGGCAACGCGCCGCACGGTAAATGTGGAACTGTTTCCGTCATTATTGTGCGTGTAGAGTACGATACCCTTAAATTCCTGGATACGTTCCCGGTTGCCTTCTTTAATCTTTACATGGACCGAAACACTGTCACCAGGAGCCAGTTCGGGGATGTCCTGGTTGACAGGAGCTTCTACAGATTTCAAAATGTCATTCATGGTAACCACATCCTTGCGTTTTATCTCGCTTACAGCGAAGTCGGATTATAACACAAGATTCAAAGATGTGGGGCTGTTGCGGAAATTCGACATAAATCCGTTCCACAGGTAAAATACATTTCTATGGATTTATTTGCTGCCTACCAGTTCACCCGCAGGGAACACTGGCAAAATGTTGCCCGTAAAATGACCCGCTGGAATGGCTGGGGCGGTCCCTACCGCAAACGCTTGAACCAGGTGGTTAAATCCCTGGCAGTACCCGGGCTGCGGGTGCTGGAATTGGGCTGCGGGCGGGGAGACCTGCTGGCAGCGCTGGAGCCTTCTTTTGGGGTGGGTGTGGATTTTTCAACGCTCATGCTGCAGCAAGCCCGGCAGGCACACCCCGGTTTACACTTCATTGCGGCTGATGTTCATCAACTCCCTCTGCATGCCAGGTTCGATGTTATCATCCTCAGCGACCTGGTCAATGACTTATGGGATGTGCAGCAGGTTTTTCAACAGGTGAAATCACTGTGCACACCGACCACCCAGATTGTAATCAATACCTATAGCCGGGTCTGGCAACTGCCATTGTGGATGGCAGAAAAACTGAACCTGGCCAAACCTAACCTGGAGCAAAACTGGTTCACTGTTCCAGACCTGAAGAACCTGCTTTCCCTGACCGGGTTTGAAAGCCTGCGCAGCTGGATGGAAGTCCTCTTCCCCATCCATATCCCCCTCCTGTCGGCCTTCCTGAACAAGGTACTCGTACGTTTCTGGCCGTTTAATCAATTGGCAGTCACCAATTTCTTACTGGCGCGCCCTGTACCGTCCAGCCAGCACCCGCCGTGTTCTGTATCCGTGATAGTACCTGCCCGCAATGAAGAGGGCAATATTGAAAACATTATTGCACGGACTCCAGAGATGGGCACTGGCACCGAGATCATCTTTGTGGAAGGTCATTCCAGCGACCAGACCTATGCCCGCATCCAGGAGGCAGCAGCTGCCCACCCGGAGCGAAAAATCCTGGTCTTGCGGCAGCCGGGTAAGGGCAAAGGAGACGCAGTCCGTACCGGGTTTGCCAGGGCAAGCGGTGATATCCTGATGATCCTGGATGCCGACCTGACCGTGCCGCCGGAAGATCTGCCGCGCTTTTACGATGCCATGGCAGCCGGCAAAGGCGATTTTATTAACGGGGTCAGGCTGGTGTATCCTATGCAGGAAAACGCTATGCGGCCTTTGAATTTCATCGGGAACAAACTTTTCAGCATGGCATTCACCTGGCTGCTTGGCCAACCAGTGAAGGATACCCTGTGCGGCACCAAGGTGCTTTGGAAAGATGGGTACGGACGCATTGCAGCCAACCGGGCTTATTTTGGAGATTTTGACCCGTTCGGCGATTTCGACCTGCTATTTGGGGCTGCCCGCCAGAACATGAAGATCGTCGATCTGCCCATCCGCTACCGTGAACGCACCTATGGAACCACCAACATCCAGCGTTGGAAACACGGCTGGCTGCTGGTCAAAATGGTGTTCTTCGCCTTGCGGCGCTTGAAGTTTGTATAGACTAGACTGTCGAATGCATTCTTGAACCCACCTCAAAGTTTACAGAACCTGAGAACAAGTCAGAATGGTTATTCTTCACGTCTATCGCAGGCTTAAGCTAAACCAGTCAAAGAAATTACTCATGTAGAACACTGGTTACCTTAGCCAGGTATTTAGCACTATGGAGCAAATATCACGCCGTGATCCTGCAGCATTCTCTTTAACTGCACAACCGAGCGCTCTACATTTTCTTCATCACCCAGCAGCTGGATATCATAATTAATATCGGTTGTGATCTTTTCACCAATCCAAACAGTTTCGATCTGATTGGAGTTGAGGATCGTATTGAAGATTTTTAAATCATCCTGGGTCAATTCTACGGCAGTCATAATCAGGATCAAGCCTGAATCAAGGAAGAGGTGGGCTGTCTCTGCCATCCTGCGTACATGTTCATGCCAGTTACCGCCTTCTGACTTGGCCTTCAAATCAGCGCTAACCCCGTACAGGAAGCTGCCTATACCAAGATAGTATGCCATCTTGCCGCTTTCGAAGAGCTGTTTTTCAAGCAGGCTGGCAAAACGTTTTCTGCCCTCTCCTTTTTGCCCGGTTACGATGATCAGGGTTGGGCGCTGGTTATACCGTTCAGCCCGTTGCATCATGTTGACATTGGATTTGATCCACTTCTCATCCCGTTTTACAACTTCATTGACCAGTAAGGTATTCGCATCATCAAACGCTTCCAAGACGATTCCCCCACCCCATATCTCAAAATCATCAACTATAACAAACCGGCTGATATCGGTCATGGTATCAGATAGGTCAAATGCGATCGGATGACTGAGGACCAGAGTACATTCAGCCACATCATGATGTTCGATGATATTTTTGCTGCCCTTATTGGCATAATCAGAAGCATCTATCACTTGATGGATCGTCTCAATTTGCATCTTTACTTTTGCTGTTCCAAGTTTCAAGTAATATTGCTTCTTAGGCAACAAAGGATGTTTGCCCAGCCAGAAAAGGCTAACCCTTATGCGCGATGCAACTTTTGGGGCAGGTTCATCTGAGCGGGCAGCAACCTGACCGCGCTTGATGTAAATCTGTTCTTCCAGGGTAAAACCAACTGCCTCGCCGCAGACCGCTCCTTCTTTGGACGGAGCAGAAAATGTCTCTATCGTTTTAACCACACTGCTCTTACCAGATGGATAAAAGACCAGTTTATCGCCCTTTTTCATAGAACCGCTTGTAATGCTGCCAGCAACGATCCGGCGGTCATCACCGAGGAAAGTGAATTTGTAAATATCCTGAACTGGCATCCGGAAGGGCTTATCGGTCAGGGGTTTGGCTTTCTTAAACTGGTCCAGGGCTTCAAATGCTGTCAAACCTTTATACCAGGGCATCTGCGCACTGCGGTGGACAATATTGTCACCATTTCTCCCACTGACTGGGATGTATGCCATCGGCTCCACACCAATTTCCTTCAAGTAACGGTTGTAAGTCTTTTGGATATCTTCAAAGACCTCCCGTTTGTAATCCACCAGGTCCATTTTGTTAACCAGCACAACGATTTGTTTGATGCCAAGCATCCATAAGAGGTATCCATGCCTGCGCGAATTCTCCTGGATGCCCTCAAATGCATCGATGACCAGAACTGCCGCCTCAGCCCTTGATGCGCCGGTCACCATATTTTTAATAAATTCAATATGCCCGGGGGCATCAATAATGATATAGTGCCGCTTTTCTGATTGGAAGAACACACGTGCGGAATCAATTGTGATGCTCTGGGCGCGTTCATCTTTAAGTGCATCGATCAAGTAGGCATATTCAAAAGGTTGTGAACGCCGTTCACAATCTTGGATGATCTGGTCCAGCTTGCCTTCTGGTAAAGAACCGGTATCTGCAAGGATGCGGCCAATTACCGTGCTTTTTCCATGATCAACATGCCCGACAAAGACGATATCCATCTTTTCGCGTTCAATGATCTGAGTTGTTGTCTCAGTATTTTCCATTACATGTACCCTTCCCGCCTTAGTGTTTCCAGCGTACCGCCATCATCTTTATCCTGGGCGCGTCCTGCCCGTTCTGCCACATGGGAGAACTTGCCAGTTTTGAGTTCAGCGATGATCTCAGAAACAT
>DHHC01000036.1 GCA_002403095.1 Leptolinea sp. UBA4782 | reverse complement strand
CTATGGGAATTTGATACAGTAACGAGCTGACCCTGTGTGCTGACCCTGAATTGGTCTTAGTGCAGCGGGCTGCGATGAAAAATCCTTTTATGCATTCGGATCTTTCTAAAGAGAAAGCCCCTCTGACGCTTGCTGTGCCGCGCCAGCCTGCGTTGTCTCCGTTTGGTACCCGAGTTTCGGATCTGCCACAGGAATCCTTCCTCTGGTAATTCTTTCAGTGCGGTTCCAAACCCATACAGGCTGATGACTTCTTTAAATGCAGAATTGATCTGGTCGGTGGTTAACCCCATATCGCTCATGGAATAGATGTGGCTGCTTTGGTATTGCTTGGCTTTCTCGCATTCAGCAGAAACAATCTGGTCATAATTCTTTGAAATCTCCAATCCCAGGAATGTGTATATCTCCCGAACTGCTACCTGAGGGTTGGTGACCAAATCTTCATAGCGCAAGAAGGCGCATATCTCCGGCCTATCCTGGAAGAATTCCACCGGGTATTTGTAGTAATAATTGAGGATTTCAAAGAATTCTTTTTTATGCGGGTATGCTTCCAGTGGATCACAGGAAAGCTTCCAACCGGCTGCCATGTAATTCATTATGGAAGGCATGGTTTCTAGAGGATTGCGCGCCAGGTTGATAAACCGGGCATCTGGAAAATATTGCAGCAGGCTGGCGATCTTGGGTGTAAATGCTGGATTCTTGGATAACAGGGTAAAGTTACCGCCATGTGCGTAAAGGTGCCGTTGAAGCATGTTCCGGTAGAAGCGCATCACCCTATCCTTTTGCTTGCCGGGAATATCGCGATCGAAGTTGAAGTAAGGCAGCACCTCTTCGGGAATGGGATACAAAGCCCATAGTGAAGCACTGCTCCAGGCGTGTATCAGGATGTGCTCGTCTTCTTCCGCCGCATCGATTCTGATTGTATGGGCTTTATTATGATCCGCCATACGGCGGTTGAAATGATGGATTATATGCTCTATAGGCGCACCAATAAGCGTGGTGATCTTCTTAATGCCCCAAATCAATTTACGCTGAATGATGGAAGGCGCAAAGATCAGTTCCCAAACCTTTAGGGAGGTGAAATGCTCCTTGTCTTTATCCATCAACTGGTGCAAGAAAGTTGTCCCGCTGCGAGGGTTCCCAATGATAAAGACCGGCCTGATTACATCCTGTCTGTGGTAACCGGGAAAGAAGATCTCATCCAATATCAGGAAGATCCGCAGGATGACCTCGTAAGGAATAAATAAGCCCAGCCATATCAATAGGATGATGAACCGTTTGGGTGTGAGTTGGTAATGTTTTTCTTTTGAATTGAAGAAAGCTTTGAAGTTGTATCTAAAAAATGCTGCTAAATCAAAATACATCGATATTCCCGTGGCACCTGAAGACTGCAGATAACTAGATTCTAGAAAAACGAATCAAGTTACCTTATAAATAGTATATCCCGGGAACGTGAAACTGGTAAGTGCACTATCCAATCCTGTTACATTGGAAACAAGCTGGATTATTGTGAAGTATGCCCCTTATTTCTTCCTGTGTTAGAATTTCAACGAAAATAACATCGAGGAGAGCATGGACAATTCAAACCAGTGGTGGAAAGATGGGGTTATTTATCAAATCTACCCGTGCTCGTTTGCCGACAGCAATGGAGACGGGGTTGGTGACCTGCAGGGGATTATTACTCATCTCGATTACCTTGAAGAATTGGGGGTGGACGCCATCTGGCTTTCGCCTGTTTACCCGTCGCCGATGGTTGATTTTGGCTATGATGTTTCCGATTATTGCGGCATCGACCCGCTCTTCGGCAGCCTGGATGACTTTGATATCCTGATTCGAGAGGCACATTCACGCAAGATTCGGGTCATCATGGACCTGGTGCTCAACCATTCCTCGGACCAGCACCCGTGGTTCCTGGAAAGTCGTTCCAGCAGCGACAACCCGTACAGTGATTGGTATATCTGGCGGGATGGAAAACCGGGCGGAAAACGCCCCAATAACTGGTCGTCGTGGTTTGGCGGTTGGGCCTGGGAATATGATGAAGGCAGGGGTCAGTATTATTACCACATGTTCGGGAAGCTGCAACCTGAATTGAACTGGCGCAATCCGCAATTACGTGAGGCGATGATGGAGATCTTCCGGTTCTGGATGGACCGCTGTGTGGACGGCTTCCGGCTGGATGTTTTCAACCAGTATTTCAAGGACGCCCGGTTTAGGGATAACCCGCAAAAACTGGGCTTGCGAAAATTTGACAGGCAAACACATATATATGATACCGACCAGCCAGAAATGAAAGGCGCGGTTGAGGAGATACGCCAGGTGACGGATGCCTATCCGGAACGCTATGTGGTGGGTGAAAGTTTCCTGGTCGGACCGGAAGGGGCAGCCAAATACATGGGCGATGGAAAGCTGCATGCCGCTTTCAATTTTGAGCTGCTCAACTGCCCCTGGGATGCCGGCCGGATGCAGGCTGCATTGCAGCGTTGGGAGAACGCACTGGGTGAGGATGCCTGGCCGACGCTTGTGTTAAACAATCATGACAACAAGCGGTCTTCCAGCCGGTACCGGACAGGCGAGAATGACGATCGTAACAAAGCTGCCGCGGTGCTGCTGCTCACAGCACGCGGAACACCTTACCTTTATTATGGTGAAGAGATCGGCATGCGCAATATCCATGTGCCGTACAGCCAGATCCAGGACCCGCCTGGTAAGCGCTATTTTCCTCTCTTTCCAACCCGCGATGCCTGCCGCAGCCCGATGCAATGGGATAACAGTCCGCAATCCGGTTTCAGCAGCAGTGCCCCCTGGATGACAGTGCATCCCGATTTTCCTTACCGCAATGCGGCTGCCCAGCGGGATGACCCGGAATCCCTTTACAATGTCTACCGCAAATTGATTGCGCTCCGCAAGGAACACAAAGCCCTGCAGGAAGGGCTGTACATGCCGCTGACTTTTGAGCCAAAGACGTTGATGGCTTACCTGCGGCAAACGAAGGATGAAATGATCCTGGTGGCAATCAACTTTGGCCGCAAACCTGTTCGGTTGTTCCTTGGCAGCGACCTGGCGGGGAAAACCTGGAACCTGCTGCTTTCGACCAGGCGTGAAAAACTTGAACAACCGCAAGGCAATGCCATACGCTTGCTGGGAAACGAAGCCCTGGTTGTTGATTTGGATTAGGTATACGGATTATCAATCTATTTATTACACTGGATTTCGTCATGCCAAAAAATGACTGCCAGCCATATTTATTGTGGCTGGCAGTCATAATAATTAAACAAGATGGCTGCCGCTGGCAATGCGGGGAGCTATGGCGAGGTTACATTCAGTGTGAACCCGTTAGTAAATCCCAACCCATCTCCAAACTCATCGTACCCATAGACGACCCAGTAATAAGTACCGGCTGGAACGTCCTGGGTAACTTTGTAACTGGTATCGCTGGTCTCAACAAAGTCCAGGATCTTCACGCTGGAATCGGATTCCAGGTACATGTGCAGCTTATATACTGCCGCCCACTCATGCGGTTCCCAGGTAAGCGTGATAGCATTGGCGGCAACGGTAGCACCGTCAGCAGGGGTTAACGCTTTCATCACGCAATTCTGGGGCAGCCCGGCGATCTCAAACCTGCGCCAGCCGTCATATTCGGCAATGATGACTCCCTGTGCATTGAAGGCTTCAATATCAAATGAATATTCGCAACTCTGCAAGTCCCGGTCCATCGTGAAACTGGTTTCGGTTACCTTCTTGCGGTGAATGAGCGACCCTCCCCTGCCGGAATGGAAGGTTAATTCGTAGTACGCTGCTTCGGGGTAAGGCTGCCAGCTGAGGACAGGGCGGGCAACCCCGCTCATGCGCTCGTCTTCTGTTGGCGTGAGGATCACCAGGTCTGTCCGTATGGTGTGAAAATCCCCCACGTTAACCATCTGGTCTGCCGGTACCTCGAAATCCTTGGCGTTCAGGATGCCCGAGGTGATGTAATACCAGGTATCGCTGTCTATGGCACGGTAGGTCAAACCGTAGGAGCCAGGGGGGACATTCAGGATGGCGTATACGCCATTGGCATCGGTAACGGAGGAGTATTCAGCGCCCTGGCATCCTCCAAAGGTCTTGATTTCATCACAAAGTTTGATTTCCTGCCCTTGAACGGGTTTTCCATTCCAGAACAACCGGCCGTACACCCCGCCCGTACCTGCCTGGGGTGGGGCGCCAGAATAAACAAACGGGGTGGCGGTTGGCGGGCCAGCAACAATGGGCGCCTCTGCCGCTGGCGGCTGGGTGGCTTCTCCGGGAAGGACTGCAGCAGTCTCAATGACCACTCCGACGATTTCGGTTGCTTTTTGGGTGATGGATGAAGTTGAACAAGCAAGCTGGATTAAGACAAGGATGATGAAGGCAGCGATGATTGGGAATACACGTTTACCTGACATAGAACCTCCAATCTCACATATAGAATAATATTAATATATCATTAAAAACATACTAACACTTTCTACCCATGTATGCAATAAGGAATTGGCATAACCATACCTTAAAAAAACAATGATCCCGGGTGGTAAATCTAGCCCGGGATCATGATCACTTGCAGGATAAGCGCTTTACTTCAACCTCGCGTAAATGTTAGCCAGTCCGCCCTTGACCATTTCCTCAGTGACACCCAGCTGCTTAACCTGGGGCAGGGAGATGATGTCTTTGATTAACATGCCTTTGATCATGTCAACATTAGGACTTTTCGAAGCTTCCTGTAAGTATTGACCCAGGACTGCAAGGCTTTTCGGATCCTTCAGAAAATCACCGATCTTGGAATCAATTGTGTATGCCATATTTCCTCCTGTTTGTATAATTAGCTTTCTAAAGGATATAGAAGAACTTTCAAGATAAGGATGCAAGATGAGTTGGTCCGTATTGGGTATGCAGAAAAAACAACCCCGTATCAGTACGGGGTTGTTGATGAAATAAACTTATACATCCAGGTTGCGCACGTCGCGAGCGTGGGTCTGGATGAACTTGGTGCGGGGCGGAACGGCGGAACCCATCAACATATCAAAGGTATGGTCAGCCGCTGCAGCATCCTCAATGGTTACCTGCAGCAGGGTGCGGGCAGAAGGATCCATGGTGGTCTCCCACAACTGTTGGGGATTCATTTCACCCAACCCTTTATAGCGGCTGATGCCGGCTTTATCGGCTGCATTGCCCAACTCCTTCATGATCTGGTCCTTCTCCTGCTCGGTGTAAGCATAACGGATGGAGTTGCGGTGTGAAATGCGGTAGAGCGGCGGCTGGGCAATGAATATATGGCCTTCCTCGATCAGGGTTGGCATATAGCGGAAGAAGAAGGTCAGCAGCAGGGTGCGGATATGCGATCCGTCCACATCAGCATCGGTCATGATGATGATGCGCCCGTAGCGTAGATTGGAAAGGTCGATGGAGTCGCCGATTCCAATCCCGATAGCTGATATGAGCGCCTTGACTTCATTGTTCCCCAAAATCTTATCCAGCCGGGCGCGTTCCGTGTTGAGGATTTTTCCGCGCAACGGAAGGATAGCCTGGAAATGGCGGTCGCGTCCCTGTTTGGCGGATCCGCCTGCGCTGTCTCCCTCAACGATGTACAACTCGGTTTTATTGGGATCACGCTCAGAGCAATCTGCCAGCTTGCCTGGCAGGGTAAGGCTTTCGAGCGCAGATTTGCGGATCACCAGGTCGCGGGCTTTACGGGCGGCATCGCGTGCCCGGGCAGAGGTAAGGCATTTCTGGATGATATTCTTCGCTTCTGAAGGATTCTCTTCCAGGTAGGTGTTGAACCGTTCCAGCACTACCTGCTGGACGTAGGTCTGCACCTCTGGATTCATCAACTTGACCTTGGTCTGTGATTCAAATTGCGGATCCGGATGTTTGATGCTGACTATAGCGGTCAGGCCTTCACGGGTGTCATCGCCGGTAAAGTTGGGGTCTGCATCCTTGAGCAGTCCGGTGCGGCGGGAATAATCATTGATCGAACGGGTGATTGCCGTGCGCAAGCCGGTCATGTGCGTGCCGCCGTCGATCGTGTTGATCGTGTTGGCAAAGGAGTAAATCGACTCGGAGTATGCGTCGGTGAACTGCACCGCAGCTTCCACACCGATGTTTTCGATCTCTTTACTGGCATACACAACCGGATGAAGCACTTCGCGGTCTCGGTTGAGGTAGCGCACAAATGATTTTATGCCGCCTTCAAAATAGAAGGACATTTCATGCTGGCTGCGCTCATCCAGCAAGTTAAGGTGCACTTTGCTGGTTACAAAAGCCATCTCGCGAAAGCGCTGTACAAGGGTGTCGAACTTGAAGTCAATATCGTCCTTGAATATTTCCCGGTCGAACTTAAAGGTAGTGGTGGTACCGTGGTCTTTCGGGTCTGCCTTGCCGATCACTTTTACCGGTTCCACCGGCCGGCCGCGCTCATACCGCTGGAAGTGGACGTGCCCGTCACGGCGCACGCGAACCTCGCACCATTCCGAAAGGGCGTTCACAGCAGATACTCCTACACCGTGTAAACCGCCGGAGACTTTATATGAACCGCTGCCGAATTTTCCTCCTGCATGCAGGATGGTCATAACAACTTCGAGGGCAGATTTCTTCTTTTCCGGGTGGATGTCGACCGGAATTCCGCGCCCGTTATCCTGTACTGTTACGCTTGAATCGGCATGGATGGTTACTTTGATATGGTCGCAAACCCCAGCCAGGGCTTCATCAATCGAGTTGTCAACCACTTCATACACCAGGTGGTGCAGAGCTTTCTGGTCAGTTCCGCCAACGTACATACCCGGGCGCCGGCGGACTGCTTCCAGCCCTTCCAGGACGGTAATATCACTTGCTGAATAATGCGCGTTTCCTTCAAATGTCACAAAATCCTCCCGTTATTGCCAACGGATGAGCTGGCAATGTTCTGCTGTCGTGACTTCATCCAGATAAGGCCGTCACGGTAATAAATATAAGTGGCTGCCAGCAAAGCTGTGCTGACAAATGCGTTGCCCAGTATGCCGACCAGTGCCATCCAGCTGGTTGGAGGTGGGAAGCGCCAGATGATTTTTAACCCCTCACTGATCAAAATAATCACCAGCAGGAAGATGCTTGTACCCGGCAGGTGAAAGCGCACCATACGCACGCTGGTAAGCAAAGCAGACATGGCATTTTGTTGGCTGAAGTAAATTCCATGGGGGGCAAATACCATTGGTACTATCAACCAGAGCAGGAACACGATAATCATAAAAAGGACTATCTGGGCGATCATCGGGCTGAGAAGGGTCAGGAAGGAGAAAGCCAGTGTGAGTGGAACCGCGATGAGCAGCCCCAGGAGAAGAAGGATGAGCGCCAGTAACACTGTCTGGCTGTAATGCCAGATGATCGGGCGCAGTTTATGATCAGAAAGGTTTTCACCCGTATACTTTGCCATTTCACGGAAGAACACAGTCCCCAGGAACAAACCCGCCAGGGTGATCACCAGGGCGTAGAGCAATACCAGTCCAACGGTTTGGACTTCAAAAAGGGCGGGAGATCCCAGGGGATTTACGGCTGGAGACGAGGAAGAAAACAGGCTGAACACGCCAACCGGGTAGCTGCGCAGAAAAGTAAAAAGATTAAATTGCTCAAGGATGGCCATGTAAAATTCGCGGATCGCTTCGGCATTTGCATCCAGCTGTGCCTGGTAAAACGCTCCCAGCTGGCGCAGCATGTCTTGAACGACCGGTTCCAGCAGCGATTTGACCCGCAGGTGCGGGCCGAACCAAAAGAACAGGTCCAGGGCGATCGGCAGTATGATGATGTAAATATGATTTGCCACCAGGTTAAAACCGGCCGTAATAGCCTGTACCATCCTGGGGGGAGTGACGTTGGGTCTTGCAGTTGGCTCGTTCATACAAAAAATAATTGTACCACGCCCATGTCCTTGCTGGAACGCAGCGAATTGCCTCAAAAAGAATCTTACTTACGGGAATAACGGTGGCTCAAAAGTAATGTTACCCTAGAGCGGATCACAAATACCGCAGAGGGAGCCTATGATGAGTCAACGGAGTAAACACGAGTTATTAGAAGCGATTTGGCCGCGTTACCTCAAAGCCAATCGAGCCCAGAAAGCCCAAATCCTGAACGAATTTGTAGCCGCAACCGGATACCATCGCAAGTATGCCATCCGGCTGCTCAAACACGGGCCCAGGCCAAAAGGGCACAAAAGAACAGGGCGCAGAAAAGTCTATCAGGGCGAAGTGGTCCAGGTGCTTGAGCAGATCTGGGAAATCTGTGGACGGATTTGCTCTAAACGGTTGAAGCCCTTTCTGGCCGAGATCGTAGAGGTGCTGGAACGGCATCAGGAAATCAAACTGACGGCGGAAACCAAGGCCTTGTTGCTTAGCATGAGCCGGGCGACCATCGACCGCTGCCTTCGAGGCGCACGTTTTGAGAAACGGCGAGGTTTTTCGACGACCAAGCCTGGGACGCTGCTCAAGAGTGCCATCATCGTGCGAAAATGGGGCGAGTGGGATGATGCCCGGCCTGGATTTGTCGAGATGGATTTGGTGGCGCATTGCGGTGAAAGTACAGATGGCGTCTATGTGAACACCTTGACCGCAACGGATATTTCCACCGGCTGGACCGAGTGTTTTGCCCTGCCCAATAAAACCCAGGCGGCGGTTTCCCAGGCTATTCGTGAGTTGCGTCAGCGGTTGCCCTTCCCTTTGCTGGGGATTGACTCAGACAATGGCAGCGAGTTTATCAACAATACGCTCTTTCGTTACTGCCTGGCAGAACAGATCACTTTTACCCGCTCCCGGCCGTATCATAAGAACGACCAGGCCCATGTGGAACAAAAGAATTGGTCCGTCGTTCGCCATTTGGTGGGTTATGACCGTTGGGAAACCCAAGAGGAGTGTGATCTGTTGGCCTCCATCTACGCCGACTTGCGCCTCTATGTCAATTTCTTCCAGCCTGTGCTGAAGCTGATTGGTAAGGTTCAGGTTGACGGGAAAACCATCAAACAGTATGATCAAGCCAAGTCGCCTTATCGTCGCGTTCTCGCTTCGGGGCAGGTGGCATTACCTGCCAAGGCTCGCTTGACCAACCAATATATCCACCTTAACCCCGCTGAGCTGCGCAGACAGATTGATCGGAAATTGGCCCGATTATGGAAAATCGTTCGGTAACATTTTCATTTGAGCCATCGTTACCTCTAAAGTAACATTTTATTTTGAGGCATTACGCGCAGCATACGGCAGAACGCCTGTCCAGCTTGTACCCAGGCATGTTGAAAGGTAAAATGATGCTATGAACCAGCCTGGACACCTGCCAAACGCAGACCGTTTGAGTGTGATCACCGCCATCCTTTTCCTGGTGTATGCCCTGGCATCGCTGGTCAATCTGCCCATACAGGAGATCAATATCCAGGTTTTTGGTTCGGTGTACCCGTTGCAGTTGAACCTGGCTTCGATTGTCGCATTTATGGTGGCGATCCTGGCCGGGTTGGGGGCAGACTGGCTTTTACGCGGCCATCCCGGGTTAAAGAAGCAGAGCACCACCCAGTATTTGCTTATCCCCGCCATGACTGCCTGGGTATTGGGAGTAACCTTGAACACCTTGCGCTTGAGCCCGCAATGGTGGCTGATATTTGCGCTTGGGATGCTGCTCCAGGTGGTTGTTTATACCGCGGAGTACATCATTGTTGACCTGTCTGATATCCGTCACATCCCGGCTGTGATGGTCTTAATTGCCGTTTCTTTTGCACTTTTCCTGATCCTGGCAACAACTGTGGATGCTTCAAATGCCCGCCTGTATGTCCTCTTCCCCGCTGTGGTAACAGCCATGTTTCTCGTCAGCCTGCGGACCCTCTACCTGCGGCTGGATGGGCGCTGGTGTTTCGCCTGGTCGATTGCTACCGCTTTGATCGTGGGGCAGATCGCATTGGGATTGCATTACCTGCCCATCGGTTCATTAACCTTCGGGCTTATCCTGGCCGGGTCGGGCTATGCATTAACCAGCCTGGCTGCCGGAATTGAATCACAGAACAAGGGTATTCAACTCTGGCTGGAACCTGGTGTAATGTTTACTTTGATTGCAGTCCTGGCCCTGGTGTTGCAATAGGCACCTGCCCATGAACGAATTGGTAATGAAAATGGTCGACCTCGAACAGGTTCAGGATGCCATTACTGCTGTCCTGCCTGAAGAAGGCTGCGGGTTGCTTTTAGGGAAGGGGGGAACCGTGGAGAAGGTTATTGCTGTGGAAAATGAACTGCACAGCCCGGTGTCCTTCCGTATGAATCCACAAGCCCAGCTGGATGCTTTGATCCTGGCGGAAGATTTGGGACTGGAGATCACAGGGATTTTTCATTCACACCCAGGCGGTCCAGACCACCCTTCGCAGACAGATATCTCCCGTTTTTTCTACCCGGGCAGCGCTGCAGTCATCCTGTCACCTTCAGGGAATGGGTGGCAATGCAAGGCATTTATCATTGAAGCCGGGTCGTACCGCGAAATACCTGTTTTCATCCTCCCATAACCGGCAGGCATAATCAGGAGAAATAAAACCTTCCAGTTCTGTTCACTGGAAGGTTTACTTTGTTAATTACCGGGTAAGACTACTAGATTGTCAGCATATCCTCATCGGCGGTGTACTGGCGCAGCAGGTGGCGCAAATTGCGGCGGTGAAGCTCGCCAGCCAGTCCTGCCAGCAGCACGCGGCTTTTCCCGCAGCTGTCGATATCGGCTTTTTCCAGTTCGCTTTCCGGATCACGACGGCGTGAGGCTGTTTTGGCAGCTTTGCGGATGGCGGCCAGGTATGCCAGGTTTTCTTTAACAGCATCATCAATTTCACCGCGCAGGATAATGTCGCCGTGACCCTGCACGATGTTTTCCAAACCCATGCGCCCGATGTGCTTGATGGTGGCGGTCAGGTCTTCCAGATTGCCATCTACTATATACGGCAGGGGCATGAAGGAATCGCCAGCAAAAAGCACCCGGTCTTCCTCCACCAGTACCATGATCCCATCCTGGCTATGCCCGGGTGCATTCATCAAGATCAGGTTCTTCTTGCCAACCCGCAGGTTCAATTCTCCGCTGTCGAAGGTCATGTGAGGGAGAATAATGCGTGTGTGCTGGAAACTGGGGTTATGCCGGCGGGCTGTTTCCAGGGCGGCCGGAGCCCGTTCAGCCAGGGCGACCCGGGTTGCCTCGCTGGAAACAACAGTGGCATTGGGAAAATAGGAGTTCCCCCAGGAATGGTCTGCATGATAATGCGTGTTGATCACGTACCGGACAGGTACTGCCAGTTCTTCTTCGATATACGTGCGCATTGCCAGTGTCTCTTCGGGCATAGCAAGCGTATCGATTACTACCGCCCATTGCGGACCAGTGATGACCCCGGCGGTAACCTGTGCATATATTTCACTTTGAAACCAAAAAACATTTTCTGAAACACGTTCGCGCTGCATTTACACCTGGATGAATTGTGATAATTTCAGAGAAAGAATAGCATAATTTGACCTAAAAGTCAAAAATCCGGTATAAGGGGGTTACAGTCACAAATTCCCATA
>DHHC01000032.1 GCA_002403095.1 Leptolinea sp. UBA4782 | reverse complement strand
TATGGGAATTTGTGACTGTAACGAAAAGGTAAAGAATGGTTACAAATCTGGAATTTTGCTGTATAATTGAATGACATTTAACCCATATAGACTATTTGCGATATGGAAACATTGATCAAAGCCATCCAGCACAAAACGGTTTCTGGCAGCGCTACAAGGGATAAATGTTTTTCTTTTGAAGTTTCAAGCTCCCTAAAATCACTTTCATGCGAAAATTTTAAAACCGGCACACTCTGTGTGTTTGTAAAAAACCATTCAACCCTGGAGGAAACATGAATCTTTTAGGACTGGCTAGACATGGGCTGAACAACTTTGAGCAAATAGCTATTGTACTCGTCATGACGACAGCATTTATCTCATTGCTATATGCCTGGCTGCTGCGCGGATCTGTGTTGAAAAAGGACAAAGGCACAGCAAAGATGCAAGAGGTCTGGAATGCCATTAAGGTTGGCGCTAACAGCTACCTGCAGAGGCAATTAAAGACTATCCTGCCTGCAATTGCCTTGCTGGCTGTAGCCTTATTCTTGAGCGTCTATGTGGTGAAACCAACTCCAGAAGCAGTTGAGGAATTCCCCCAGAACACGATCATTATCATGGCAATCGGTCGGACCCTTGCTTTCATTATGGGCGCATCATTTTCCTTGATAGTCGGACAACTTGGAATGCGCATGGCCATTGAGGCAAATGTAAGGGCTGCTTCAGCTGCCCGCAGGGGTTTTAATGAAGCGCTATCGATTGCTTATTACGCCGGTACCATCACTGGTATGCTTACCGACGGACTTGGATTGTTTGGCGGTACTCTTATCTTCATTATCTTTGGCAAAGCTGCCCCGGATGCTTTACTTGGATTTGGTTTTGGCGGTACATTGCTGGCTTTGTTCATGCGTGTTGGCGGCGGTATCTACACCAAGGCAGCTGACGTTGGCGCAGACCTGGTTGGTAAAGTAGAAAAAGATATCCCAGAAGATGACCCCCGCAATGCGGCAGTTGTGGCTGACCTTGTGGGAGATAATGTTGGTGACTGCGCCGGAATGGCAGCTGACATATTCGAGAGTTATGAAGTCACAATCGTCTCAGCCCTGATCCTGGGCTTGGCGCTGATGTCCATAGATCCCACCCACAACCTGAAGTGGATCGTCTACCCGCTGATCATCCGTGCTATTGGTGTGATTTCCTCTATCCTGGGCACGTTTACGGTGCCGATCTGGGAAAAATTCCCCATTAAATTCCTGAGGGCACACGATGCTGAAGAATCCATGTTCCGGTCCTATGAGGTTTCAAGCGTCAATACTGTGGTGTTTTCTTTCCTCATAGCGATTTTCTATGCTGGAGACTGGCGTTTGGCAGCATTGACATCCATTGGCGTCGGACTGGCTGTAGCGTTTAACCCGTTGACCTCATACTTCACTGCAACCCGTAAAACACCAGTCAAAGATATTGTCAAAGCTTCAAAAACCGGTCCGGCCACAACGATCCTTTCAGGGCTATCTGTTGGCATGGAATCCAGTGTTTGGGCGCTGGTTGTAATCGCTGTCTCATTCGTGCTCGGGCTGCTTCTATACGGCGGTGAGTCAAATGCCACCTATGTCCTTTATGCGGTGGCGATGATCGGTATTGGAATGCTCAGCCACACCGGCAATAATGTCGCCATGGACTCTTATGGGCCTATCTCCGATAATGCAAATGGTATTGGCGAGATGGCCTGGCATGACATGGAGGACGAAGAAACCAAGAAAGCACGCCAGATCATGGCAGACCTGGACGCTGTTGGAAATACCACCAAGGCCATTACCAAAGGCGTGGCTATTGCTTCTGCGGTGATCGCCGCTGTTAGCTTGTTTGCTTCATATATTACTGATGTTGCACGTGTGCAGATGTCACTGGGGATCCCGGCAATTGAATCAATCCGGGTATCCGATACCAAGGTGTTTATTGGTTTCCTGCTCGGCGGTGCTTTACCCTGGTTGTTCAGCTCACTCTCCATTAAAGCAGTTTCGCGTGCTGCTGGTGAAATAGTTGAGGAAGTCAGGGAACAATTCCGTCTGCCCGGGATCATGGAAGGTACCCGGCAACCTGATTATGCCAGGGTTGTCGCCATTTCGACCCGGTCAGCACAGCACGAATTAATCCCGCTGGCTGTCATTTCTGTTGCCATGCCGATCCTGGTAGGGCTGGTACTGCAGGTTGAAGCGCTGGGCGGGTTCCTGGCTGGTGTCATCCTGTGCGGTCAACTGCTGGCTGTGTTTATGTCCAATGCTGGCGGCGCCTGGGATAATGCCAAAAAAGCCATTGAAGATGAACCGCGTGACCTTGAAGCAAATACCGGTAAGGGTTCAGAACGCCATAAAGCTGGTGTGGTTGGCGATACCGTAGGTGATCCATTGAAAGACACCGCTGGACCTGCCCTGAACCCGATGATTAAAGTTGTCAACCTGGTCAGCCTGCTTATTGCACCTCTTATTGTTTCCACCACTAGCTTTAAAGACGAAGGAAAATTGTGGCTGCTTATTGTTATTAGCATAGCATTGTTAGCAGCAATAATCTGGGCGATTACGACAAGTAAACGTCCGGCTATCGATATTACGGATGAAAACTAGCAACTCTAGTACTAAACAGTAAAAAAAACAGGAGCCGTCAGGCTCCTGTTTTTTGCGGCAATGCGGTCAGTTCATATGCACGGGCAAAGTCCGCAGGACAGTCAATGTAAAAGCGGACCAGTTTCTTAGTGTAGAGGTGGGCAAATTCAAGCTGGTAGGCATGCAAAGCGACCCGTGAAATAATCTCCATTCGTACCTGGATACTTTCGGGGACGGATGGGTGGTGCTACAGAGGGTCGGGTAACAAAGGAATGGCTACTGCTGCTGCATGCGCCCGCACGATATGCGTATAGCCATTATTTGGATGAATTTCAGTAAGGTGGACTTCACCCCTTGATGACAGAATTATGAATTCGGTTGTGGCAGGTTTCCCTTTTTGATGATCAATAATGGTCATGTGTCGCCTGTCGCCATTGACTTTCAAAGGAAAATTGGCAATAAACCTTTGCTATTGGGGATATCCGGTACAGATAGTGTGGTAGGTTTTGGTGACCAGGCGGTTTTCAAATTGCAGGTTTAATTTCCTGTTTGCTTTTACGTTCCTGGCAAAAAGGATAACACTATTAGGCTCTTTATCTAACCGGTGAACGACAAAGACCTACCCGTAAACTCCCCTCAATTGCTTCGCCAGGCAAGGGAGGAGCGGTGGATAGCCGTCAGGAATAGTCCGTAATCCTGACGGCTTATCGACTACAAGGATATCTTCATCCTCATAAACTAACTGATAATTCATTTCACCAGGCATACACTTTAGGAGCTTCACCGCCAGGTCCGGGAAAGATTGTGTCCAGGGCTTGCATATTCTCAGGTGAAAGGACAATATCAAGGGCGCGCAAATTCCCCTTCAGCTGATCCAGGGTCCGTGGCCCGATAATTGGAGAAGTGACAGCCGGATTGTGCAGCAGCCATGCGACTGCAACATCTGCAGGATGTTCGCCAATTTCATGGCAAAGCTTTTCAAAAGATTCAAACTTTTCATGTTCAGCTTCCACCCGGGTTAATAATTCGGGTTTTGCGCTGCGGCCTTTGTCTGTTTTCTGCAGAATTCCACCCAGTAGACCACCTGCAAGCGGGCTCCAGGGGATCAAGCCTATCCCATATGCCCGGCATGCCGGGATGACTTCCAGTTCAATCGTCCTGGTTAACAGGTTGTAATGGCTTTGTTCAGAAACCAGGCCGAAGAGATTACGCTTTTTGGCTTCTTCTTGCGCCTGGGCGATATTCCAGGCTGCGAAGTTGCTGCTGCCTGTATAAATAACTTTCCCCTGCCTGATCAGTGTCTCAAATGCCTGCCAGACTTCTTCCCAGGGGGTTTCAGGATCAATATGATGCATTTGGTACAGATCCAAATGGTCGGTTTGCAGGCGGCGCAAGCTTCCTTCGCAAGCGCGCATGATCTGGTAGGCTGAAAGGCGGCGGTCGTTTACACCAGGACCCATCTTGCCATAAACCTTGGTTGCCAGAACGATGTTTTCACGGCGTTTCCCGCCCTGTGCCAGCCAGCGTCCGATGATTTGCTCTGTAACGCCTTCCCCTTCTACCTTTCCATATGCGTTTGCAGTGTCAAAGAAATTTATTCCAGCTTCAAGCGCATAATCCATGATGGCATAGCTGTCTTTTTCTGTAGTCTGCGGACCAAAATTCATAGTTCCCAGGCAAAGTCTGCTTACCATAACTCCAGAGCGTCCCAAATGTGCGTATTGCATAAATACCTCCAATTCTCTTATTAGTATTAATAGGTAACCTAGACCTTTATAATATAATTTGATTGATTTTACCTAATACTTGATCATTTTCAGGCAAATGAATAAGGTTCCAGGAGGAATTATGCATATTGTTCACGTTTACATCCATGTTAAGAGCCAATTCCTGGAGGATTTTATCTCTTCCACACTCGAAAATGCAGCCAACAGCATTGCTGAACCTGGAATCCTGCGGTTTGATTTTATGCAGCAAGCGGACGATCCAGAAAGATTCACCCTGATTGAGATTTACCGCACTCCTGAGGATCAGGCTGCCCACAGGGAAACCGCCCATTACCAGAAATGGCGTGATAAAGTCGCGCCTATGATGGCAGAATCAAGAATTGGAATCAAGCAAAAGCCAATATTTATTAAGGATTTTCCAGAATAAAAAAAATCCTGCCGAAGCAGGATTTTGTTGTGAAAAAGTCTTCTATTCAACAAAATAACTGACTGCCAGCACCCCTGGGCCTGCGTGGACCATAATGGCAGGAGGCAGGTCATAGAACCTGACTTCTGGTACCTTAACCATTTCAGCCAGTTCTTTTGACAAGGTTGTGGCTTCTTCTACAGCAGCCCCATGCATTACAGTAAGGTAACAGTTCCTGTCTGGAGGGCATTCTGACTGAACCAGTTCTTTTAACCTTGCCACTGCTCTTATCTTGGTTCTCTGCTTTTCAAAAGGTTCTACACGGCCGTTTACAATCGTCAGGATGGGTTTCACCTGTACCAGGGTACCCAGCAGAGCTTGTGCCCCGCCGATCCGGCCGCCTTTTTTCAGGTATTCCAGGGTATCCACCAGGAAGTAGACATGCTCCCGTTTGGACATCTCTTTGACCCTGGTAACAATCTCTTCTGCGCCAGCCCCTTGTTTGGCCCATTCCATTGCGCAGCGTACAATGCTTCCCAGTCCAGATCCTATCGTCCGCGCGTCGACTATGTGGATTTCAGCATCCGGAAACTCATGCGCAGCAGTCTCTGCACTGCGAAAAGTTCCGCTTAATTCAGAAGATGGGCAAATCACCACAACGGGATTCCCCGCCTTCGCTTCCTTTTCAAAGATCGGGTTATATAAAACTGGCGGAGGAGCTGCTGTTTTGGGGAGTTGTGCTGAAGCTTTAAGTTTTACGAGGAATGTCGGATGGTCGATCTCTGTGTCGTCTCGGTAGGTTTCATCACCGAAGACAATGATCTGAGGAAGGACTGCGACACCCAACCCTTCCAATTCATTTACAGGGATACTGCAAGTTGTATCAGCAACAATTTTGACCATGATTTCACCTTTCAGGTTTAGAGGGAATTTGCCGCAGGCAAACCGCCTGCAGAATCAGCAGATTTGACAGCATTCATGATGGCCTGTGCCACAACCAGGGGAGCAAAACTGCCAATAATATTCACGTCGACAACTTTTTTACCAGATGCCATGGTAAACAGGGTATCACCGTCGAGCATGGTGTGGGCAGGCCTGAGTGCAAGTGCGAGTCCGTTCTGTGCCATCTGTGCCAGCTTATTGGCTTCTTCTTTTGTCAGCCTGGCATTTGTAAGAACAGCGCCAATGGTGGTATTCTGGCTGGTGGCAAACTTCATAATGGCTTTTCCGGCCATGGTACGCATGACATCCAGGGTGTTTACAAAGGGTCCTTTCCCGCCCAGGGTGATTCCTGCTTTTTTCACCGGACGCGCACCTGCAATGATCTCTCCATTCCGAAAATCAACAACATCTCCAAATGTGTTAACTGCAATAATTGCTCCTACAAACAGCCCGGGTGTAATCTCCATAGCTGCATACCCAATTCCAGATTTCATCGCCCCTGCCATGCCATAGACCTTGCCGACAGAAGCTCCGCAGCCTGCGCCAGCATTTCCCTGTGCAGGGCAACCGGCAACTGCATTGAGGCAGGCCTGGTAACCCATTTCGTGATCAGGCCGGATACCTGGTTCGCCGAGTGCCAGGTCAAACAAAACAGCAGCAGGAACTATAGGAACCCTGGCAACACCGGTATTAAAGCCCAGTTTACGCTCTTCCAAGTATTGCATTACCCCTGCTGCAGCATTCAACCCAAAGGCAGAACCTCCCGTCAGAAGGACTGCATTCACTTTTTCCACCATGTGCATTGGACGGAGAAGGTCTGTTTCGCGTGTGCCAGGAGAACCTCCCCGCTGGTCTACACCTCCTACAGCGCTATCTTCAGCAATGATGACCGTACAGCCGGTTAAAGCATCCAGATTGTGCGCATGGCCAATGCGGAAGCCAGGTACACAATCCAGGCAGAACAAGTCATTGTTGGGTAGAGACTGTTGTCCGGTCATTTTCTGGTTCAACCTGTTTCAACAATTATCGCATAAATGTATGCAATGAGAATTAGAACGAGGTCTGGTGCCTAAAGCGCGTCACCATGTTTATAGTGGAATTCGGGTATCTTGCCTGCAATTCGGGCAGATGGATTCATTTCTTTTCAACACGAACCCGCAGCGGGTGCATGTAAAAGGCTGTTGTTCACCTAGCGGGGCACCGCAAGCTATACAGCTGGGTTCACCAACAGGATTCGCGGTCAGACAATAGTCACACGCCAGCCGGTTCAGGCGTTCGGAGAGTTCGAAATCAACCCCTCTGGCTCGAGCAAGGTTGTCAATCAACTGAAGGACTTTATCCTTTAATTGCAGTGATTCAATATCCTGGGCAAGATCGTCCAGCCGGCCGAGAAGCGAAAATGGATTACGCAAGGCTGCTATAGCTGTCGTTCCCAGACTGGCAGCCACACCGAACCAGGCTTGTTGACCTATCGTTACAGAAACACCGTCGGTAACCTTTTGCAGGCGAACTGTCATAGCTGTTTGTCCGCCAGAGATTGGGTTTTGCACAGTGGCAATCTGGACTGTGACAGCTTCATCATTACCAACCTGTTGAACCCGGTAATTACCGCGATGAAAAAAGGCCAGCAGACCGTGAGCTATTTCTGAAGGGGTAATATCTCCGTGATAAATTTTCTGGTCCATGCAATCGATTATAATCGTAAAGTCTACTTTAGACCCCAGAAATTATGGTAGTACACGGATGAAGCAAAGAATATTCTTAATTCTAACCTTTTTATTGTTTGGGATTTTCCTCGGAAGTTTATTCCATTCCCCTGTACAGGCAGAGACAATCGCCTTACAGGCGACTGAGCTTGCTCCGACAGTAACTGGAACTCCGGTGGCTTCCTGGATCACTGTACGTAATGACGAAGATACCCCTCAGATCAATGTGCGCTCAGGACCAGGAACTGAATTTGATGGGATTGGAGTGCTTTTAAAAAATCAGACGGTGCCAGCTCTCGGAAGGACAAGCGGGGGAGATTGGATCCTTGTGGAATATCTGGGAGTGCCTGGTAATCAGGGTTGGGTTTATGCTCCGCTGGTCAACATTGGGGGGAAGGAACTTCAAATCGTTGTACCGCCCTCAACACCTACGCCGCTGGTTACGGCAACTATTGATCCCACCCTGGCGGCTCAGTTTATTATTACCAGCGCCCCTACACGACTGCCGACCTTTACCGCCCCTCCTGAACTGGTCATTCCGACATTTGTGGACAACAGCCCGACAACCTCAGTTGGTTCGATCCCAATGGGATTGATTATTGTCGGTTTGGCTGTCTTGGGCGGAATTTTGGGTTTAATCACCCTGACCCAAAACCGTTAATCAAGCGAATTGTTTAAGAAGCGGATCAAATTGGCATAACATTCCGGCGATGCTTTATGCCCGATATCTGATTCACAATAGGTGACATCAGCCCCAGCCTGTTGCAGCAATTGGACTGCTCTGCGTGCGCGGTGTACCGGAATGATCTTATCCCTGGTTCCATGTGCAATGTAAAACCTGGCATTTCTTACCCTCTCTGGGGTAATGAGTGTCTCTGCCTGTGGCATAATGGCTCCTGCCAGGCAGGACGCCAAACGGAATCTTCCTGGATACAATAACATTAAGTAATATGAAATCATAGCTCCCTGTGAGAAACCGCCCAGCAGCAAGGGCAAATCTACAAGATCATTATCAACCAGGAATGCCATCAACCAGGTAAATAGCGTATGGGTCGATCTTTGGTACTCTTCCCATAATTCATCCTGGGGTAAGGAAACATCAGCCCAGCCATATCCACTATGGTTATCGACTTTATGGAATCCCCGAGGGGCAATGATCATGAAATCTTCTGATAATCCTTCCGTTAAAATCCAAGTGGATGTTTCGCTGCCAGTCCAGCCATGAATCATTACCAGAATTGCCTTCGGCTTTCCATTAGGAGGTCTTTTGGTTTTGAAGGTGACACCATTAAACACTTCTGTTTGCGGATCCTTCACTATTTTTCCCCTCGCGGCTTTCTTCTAGTGTTTTATACCCTTTTGTTCATTTGAGATGGGCACACCAGGCGGAACAGGATGTCGGAATTTCCTGAAGAACCGGCCACTCCAAGTGAGGTTGGATTTTATTGCGGTTAAGTTTTCTTGTACAGCCTGTTCTCCAATTTCAATCAAAGTCTTGGGTTTCACACTATCCAGCAGACCGAATTCCGCAACATCGGGACGTATGATCACTTCAGGTTGATCTATCTGCAGCCTTAGTTCAGTAAGGGAACGGCTTATCACATCCATCGAACGGGTAAAGACTTGAATTGTCTGGGTCAATTTCAACCGTGATACCTGTTCGATCAGTTTGTGAGGCAGGGGAACTGACGACAGCACGGCAAATGGGGGAAGTTTTCCCCACTTTTCTGGTTCGGGGGAGAGGCAAACAGCAATTACGGGCAATTCAGGCGCTAGCCAGCGGGCTAAAGCCACAGGCACCGGGTCGAGTACTCCGCCATCAACCAGGTTGAAATGGCCCAACTTCATGGGCGGAAAAACGCCAGGGAATGCAGCGGTTGCCAGGGCAGCATCCATAACCCTGCCGCTGTCAATCACGATCTCTTGAGCGCTATCCAGGTCAACTGCGGTGCAGGCAAAAGGAATTTTCAGCGAATCAAAGGTGCGGTCACCAATGAATGTTGAAAGCATGCCTGCCAGGCCTTCCAGGCTCAACAAAGCCGGTGAACTATCAATGGCAAGGGTGAAGAAGCGGCTTTGATTCACACTGGCAAGAATCTCTTCGATCTCATCTGGCGAGAAACCGCAGGCGTATACTGCGCCGACTAATCCACCTGCACTGGTACCGGTTATTGCCTTGATGCGAAAGCCTTGTTTTTCCAGGGCACGCAGTACCCCGATATGTGCAATTCCGCGGATACCGCCGCCGCCTAACGCAACAGAAATATCTTTCAAAATAACCCTCTGACTGGTCCTATCTTGATTGATTAACTTTCCTGTATTGTACACGGGAAACTGGAGGGGAAGTAGTACCGAGAAGATCCGAATGATGAAATTCTTCGATTTCTATTACATCAACCTTGTGCGCTAATGGCAGCCTGAAAGGGGATATATGCTACAATTGCGCCATGTCTGGAAAAGTTGTCGCTACCAATCGAAAAGCTAATTTTGAATACTTCCTGCTTGAGCATTTTGAGGCGGGTTTAGTGCTTTTAGGAAGCGAGATCAAATCCATTCGGGCTGGCAAAATGAGCCTGGCTGAGGCGTATGTGCAGATTGATGCCCATGCAGCATGGTTGATCAATGCTCACATTGCACCTTATGAAAGTGCTAACCGTTTTAATCATGACCCACTGCGCCCGCGGAAATTGCTTCTCCATAGAAAAGAAATTCTAAAGCTTTGGAATGAGGTCAGGCAAAAAGGTGTTACTGTTGTTCCGGTGAAGGTGTACCTGAAAGATGGGATAGCAAAAATCGATATCGCGGTTGCAAAAGGCAAGAAACTCTATGATAAACGGGCTGATATTGCCAGGAAAGACCTTACCAGGGAAATGGATCGAAGAGCAAGAATCCATTAATTGGAGAAGGAAATGTTACAAAGTGTTTGGCTGGCATTCATACTGACCCTGGTTATTGCACTCCTTTGGCTCAGGCTGGTAGATTTGCTTGCCCACCGGGGGATTATCAGCAGCTCCCTGAGCAGAAAAATCATCCATGCCGGAACCGGTTTAATTTTTATATTATGCTGGTTACTGTTTCCGGAAAAGCCGATTGCCCGGTTTTTGGCAGCCATTATTCCCCTTTGGATCACTGCCCAATTTGCCCTGGTTGGATTTGGGTTGATCAAAGACCAGGCATCGGTAGATGCCATGTCGCGCAGCGGGCAGCGCACCGAAATTCTCCGTGGACCTCTTTTTTATGGATTAGTGTTCATTATTCTTACCCTGGTCTACTGGAAAGACAGCCCAATCGGAATTGTTGCACTTATGCTTCTTTGCGGCGGCGATGGACTGGCTGATATTGTTGGCACCCGGGTACTGAGAGCGAAAATACCATGGTCAAAAAGCAAATCCCTGTCAGGCAGCGCTGGAATGCTGCTGGGGGGCCTGGTTTTTTCATTTATCGTTATGTGGGTTTATACTGCAGGAGGGATCTTTGCTTGACCTTTTTCTGGTTACAGTATCCCTATAATTATTATCACGGCAGCCGCAACCCTGATTGAATCGCTGCCATTCAGTGATATCGACAATATCACGGTGCCGGCAATTGCAGTCTTGTTAGGCCATCTACTATTTTGAGGTGCTATGATTTTACTTGACGGGGAATCTCTCACATTAAGGCAGCTGGTTGAAATTGCCCGCAATAATACTGAAGTATCGCTGGCTCCTGAAGGCAGGCAAAAGGTAACCCGGGCACATCAATGGCTTGAAAGCATCTTGAAGCAAGAAGCCCCGGTTTATGGAATAAATACCGGATTTGGTATTTTTGCTGACAAGCGTATCCAGCCTGGGGATATTCGGCAATTAAGCCGTAACCTGATCTTAAGCCATTCTGTTCCCCTTGGAGAACCGTTGCCGGGGGAAATTGTCCGTGCCGGGATGCTGGTGAGGGCAAATGCCCTGGTTGCTGGACACAGCGGTGTAAGGATTGAAGTTGTTGAACGGCTGCTTGAGATGTTAAATAAAGGAGTTATCCCTGTTATTTCTGCACAGGGCTCGCTTGGCTCCAGCGGCGACCTGTGTTTGTTATCGCAGATGGCGCTGGTTCTCACGACAGATAAGAATGACCTGGAAGAAGAATCGGGCCAGGCAGTGTATAACCACCAGCTTTTAAGCGGTAAAGCAGCTATGCAGATGGCTGGTTTAGAGCGGACCATCCTTGGTGCCAAAGAGGGATTAGCATTATCTAATGGGGCATCTTTCTGTGCTGGCTTGTCTGCAATCATCATCGAAGACCTGGAATACTTAATTAAAAACGCCATCGCTGCAATGACCATTTCACTTGAAGCGCTGCGGGGGTGTTCAGCCGCATTTGATCAGCGAATTCACGATGCACGCAGGCATCCAGGGCAGAAAAAAGTTGCTGACCTGGTGAACCGATTAATTGATGGCTCAAAGTTGATTGACTCCAGCAAACGTGTTCAAGACGCTTATTCATTAAGATGCACCCCGCAGGTATTGGGTCCAGTTGTTGAGTTGCTTAGCTTTATTAAACGACAGGTGGAGCGGGAAATAAACGCGGCTACTGATAACCCCCTCTTGTTTGAGAATAATGTAAGCCTTTCTGGAGGAAATTTCCACGGAGAAATCCTTGGAATGGCCATGGATTATGCCGGGATAGCGATGGCAGAAATGGGAGCCATTTCAGAACGGCGAATTTACCGGCTTTTGGACAGTGTTATGAATGATGGACTACCCCCTATGCTGGTAGATACCCCCCAAAGCGCAGGACTAAACAGCGGATACATGATGCTGCATTACACTGCTGCGGCGCTCGTGCTGGAGAATCAAACCCTGGCTCATCCGGATAGCGTCCATTCTTTACCGACTTCTGCCGGTCAGGAGGATCATAATGCTAATGCATGGACAGCAACCATTCATGCGAAACAAATCCTGGATAATGTCCGTAAAATCATTGCTATAGAATACCTGTGTGCTGCCAGNNACTTATGATGTGTATCAACAGATCATTGACCTAATGCCAGGAGACAAGCAGGGCGACCAGTGGCTTCAGCCAATGGTATTAATGCTTGAAGCAGCCTTGCGGGAACAGAAAATTATAGTTCCTGGCTGGTAAAAAGATAAAATAAGGTAAAATTAGTCCGATAATATGATAAACCGGAGAGAATTCTTACAAAAATTATTGGTTGGGGCAGGCGCACTAGCGGTTACCCCATGGCTGGAAATGCCGCTATTGAGGGCTGATTTGTTTCAGGATGAGAACTTGTCCGAAGACCAGCCCCTTGGACGGAATTGCACCGGCGGGATGATCAACATCCGCAGGACACCCAGTGCTAATAGCGAAATCGTCAAAACTATTTATGAAGATACCGTTCTTCCATGGGTGAAGGAAGTTGTCGGTGAAGCACCGGCAGGCCGGACCAGCAAGAAATGGGTTGAAACGCCGGAAGGGTATATCTTTTCTCCAAGCTTTCAGCCTGTGTACAATAAACCCAATCCCATCCTAACCGAGCTGCCTCAGATCTCAACTGGAAAAGGGATGTGGGCTGAAGTTACTGTACCGTACACTGACCTTTTTCTGGCAAACCCACCTGCCAGGGCGCCCTGGCTTCAGGAATCGGTATCACCGCGTTTGTATTACAGCCAGGTAGTTTGGATAGATGATATGGTTACCCATTCAAGCGGGCAGGTTTTGTACCGGGTCAATGAAATTGCGGGAACTTATGGTGACATATTTTATGCCGCCGGTGAAGCTTTCCGTCCGATTACCCAGGAAGAAGTCAGCCCGATAAATCCTGATGCTGAGGAAAAAAAGGTTGTCATTAACCTATCTCAGCAGACATTGTCATGCTTTGAAGGAAAACGGGAGGTATATTTCTGCACTGTGTCAACTGGTGCGGTGTACAATGCTTTTGGTGAAAGGGTTGAAGAGTGGGGTACACCCGTTGGACCTCACCCCATCTGGAGAAAGTTAATCTCCCTGCACATGAGCGGCGGCGCTACTGGCGCCGGGTGGGATACTATGGGAATCCCGTGGACAAGCCTTTTTGCGGGTGAGGGCATGGCTTTACACTCGACCTTCTGGCATAACGGGTATGGAGAACGGCTGTCGCATGGTTGTGTCAACATGCGGCCAGATGATGCCAAATGGGCATTCCGCTGGTGCCTTCCAGAAGTACCCTTCGAATCGGGAGATATCACCGTCAGCATGCCAGGCGGCACGATTGTTGAAGTAGTCGAAATCTAGCTGGGCAGGTTCCATGTCGCAGGTCACCGTTGGGCTTTCATTTCTGGCAGGGCTTGCTTCCTTCTTATCTCCATGTGTTTTATCCCTGGTGCCGGCTTATGTCGGGTATCTTGGCGGTCAATCGATCGGGCAGAAGGAACAAAGCCAGAAACTACGCACCTTCTTGCATGGCATTTCATTCGCAGCCGGTTTCAGCCTGGTGTTCATTATTCTTGGCATTAGTTTTGCTGCCCTTGGTAATATCTTGCAGGATGTGAGGGACATCCTTTCAAAGATCGGGGGCACAGTCGTCATACTTCTTGGGCTGCATATGACCGGGCTGTTACGGATCGGTTTCCTAGAGTATGACACCCGAGTAAAGACAGCTCAATCAAACCGGATGGGGTACCTCTCTTCATTCTTGATGGGGGTATCATTTTCAGCCGGATGGTCGCCCTGTATCGGGCCAGTGTTAGGAGCTATTTTGACCCTTGTCATGAATGAAGGAAATATTGCCTCTGGGGCAGTGTTTCTATCAGCCTACTCGTTAGGAATGGCAATCCCATTCCTTATCGCTGCAGCTGCCACAGGGTGGGTTACAAATCTTCTGGTTAAGCACGGGAAGGTGACGCATATCATCGAAGTTGTCTTGGGGATCTTGATGATAATATTGGGATTGCTTTTGTTTATGGGGTTATTCGAAAGGCTGGCTGCATTGGGCACATTTGTGGATTTTGGTCTATGAGAGACAACGAAGAACAATTAATTGTGACTGTAACACTGTACCACCGAAGTGATGATCCGCAAACCCGTATTGTGGAAGATGACCTTGCATCGTTACAAGCATTGACTCCGCACCGGGTGGTGAAGATCAACGTTGAGACCGATCCAATCCTGAAGGAACGCTATTACCGCTCCTGCCCGGTTGTTGAAGTTGGTCCCTACCTGGTGAAATCCCCGTTTAAGAAAACAGATCTGATTGCCACCCTGGGTGCTACCTATGACAGACTCAAGCAGATGCACGAGACGAATGATAAAAAGCATATTAAGCGAAAACAGCAAGGCAGCCGGTTAACCGGGTTTGACCGATTTTCTTTCTGGTTCAGTAAATGGTATATGCTTGTGTTCAACATGATGGTGCTTTTCTATGTAGGGCTGCCTTTCTTAGCGCCTGTCCTTGTGAAGAATGGTCATGAAGGTGCTGCCAGGGTGATATACGCCATTTACCGGCCATTCTGCCATCAGCTTGCTTTCAGGTCCTGGTTCCTGTTTGGCGAGCAGCCATATTATCCGCGCGAACTGGCCGATATCCCGGGTGTGTTGACCTATGAGGAAGTGACTGGAAACGACAGCACAGACCTTAATAAGGGCAGGGAAGTGATAGGTAATGAGGATCTTGGGTATAAAGTCGCCCTGTGTGAAAGGGACATTGCTTTGTATGGTTCCCTGCTGTTGTTTGGGATTGTATTTATGTTAACAGGAAGAAAGATTAAGGTATTACCCTGGTACCTGTGGGTATTCCTGGGAATTGTACCTATCGGACTAGACGGCGGATCCCAGCTGTTTGGTTTCTTTGGATGGGACTTGCCAGGCTGGATGATCCGCGAGAGCACACCATTCCTACGGACCCTGACAGGCTCACTCTTTGGGCTGACGACCGCATGGTATCTCTATCCGATGATCGAAGAGACTATGCGGGACACAAGGGTGATCCTATCCAAGAAGATCGCTTCGGTTAACCAACTGATCCAGGAAAAGACCAGCTGAAATGCCTTTTGTTAGCAGCAATGGTTTGGAATACTTCCAGTTTGACAGCATGAGCAGCTGTGCAATAGTACACGGAGTCTTTACCCGCAAGGGAGGCATTAGCCCTGAGCCTTTTACCAGCTTGAACCTGGGGGGAACCAATGGTGATTTGCGGAACAATGTCATTGAGAACCGCAAAAGGATGTTCGATGCTGTTGGCAGGCAGGTGACGAGCCTGTTTGATGTATGGCAGGTCCATGGGGCTGAAGTGCTGGTACCTACCCAGCCTCGAGTGTTGAACGAACCGCACCTTCGGGCAGATGGAATTATTACTGATAAGCCAACCATCACGCTGCTAATGCGTTTCGCTGACTGTGTACCCATCGTGCTGTATGACCCGGTCAAACATATTGCTGGGCTAGTGCATGCCGGCTGGCAGGGAACCGTCAAGCGAATAGCTGCTGTTGCGGTGGAAAAAATGGTGAATGAATTCAGCTGTAAACCTCTTGATATCCTGGCAGGCATTGGACCATCAATTGGGCCAGATCATTACGAAGTGCAAAAGGATGTTGTAAACCGTTTTTCAGCTGTGTTTGGCAAGACAGCTGAAGAATTAATCGTTGAAAGGCAAGGCAGGTTATGGCTGGACTTGTGGCAGGCAAATAGGATGGTCCTGCAAGATGCGGGGGTGGAGGAAATAGAAATCGCCAATGAATGCACTGCCTGTAACCCTGACCGGTGGTATTCACACAGGATGGAAAACGGGATTACCGGAAGGTTTGGGGCAGTAATTGGTTTAAAATAACTGGTGACCATGGACAATATTTACGTAAGCGAAATCAGGGACAACTGGCAAGCTGTTCAAGAGAAGATCGCTGCAGCAGCAAAACGGTCCAAGCGGAATATTCGGGATATCACTGTGGTTGCAGTTTCAAAGTTACAGCCCGTGGCAAAGATAGAAGCAGCAATCCAGTGCGGGATCACAGATTTTGGGGAAAATTATCCCGAACAGGCTGTGGAAAAAATTCATCATTTTGCCGGGAATAAACAGATCCGGTGGCACATGATCGGGCATTTGCAGAGCAGAAAGGCGTCTATCGTTGCTTCAGAATTCTCAATGTTCCATTCATTGGACCGGCTTTCAATTGCTGCAAGGCTTGAAAATCAACTTGAGACTGTAAACCGCATCCTGCCGGTGTTGCTTGAGGTCAATATCAGCGGTGAGATCAGCAAGGCCGGGTGGGACTTGCGAACCATGTCCTTTGAGCATTGGATTGATGAAGTGAACCAGATCACAAAGCTGCCTAGTTTGCGAATTCAGGGATTGATGACCATGCCTCCTTTTGACACCCAACCAGAACAGTCTCGGATTTACTTTCACCAGTTGTCTGAATTGCGAAACAGGTTGATAAAAGTGTTTCCAGGGTTGGAGTTGAAGCACCTGTCAATGGGAACCAGCCAGGATTATGAAGTGGCTGTTGAAGAAGGTGCTACCCTGGTGAGGATCGGGACTGCCATTCTAGGACACAGGCAATAAAGCCCGAAAAAGGAAAACCCGGTATAATCTGAGAATGACATTCTTAATAACTCTAATCCACGTAATGGCAAGAACCCTGATCTTTATTGTTATTGTGCAGGCAATACTTTCTTTCTTTATGTCACCGTATCACCCGATCCGCAGGACACTGGACGCGATCGTAGCGCCCTTTCTGAACCCAATCCGAAAAGTCCTTCCATTACTGGGAAATATAGATTTCAGCCCATTAGTCCTGGTAATCCTGGTCCAGGTTATTGAAACACTGTTGATCAATTTGCTGGTTACACTGGGATAAACTTCCATTGACCGATCCACATAAAGAACGATTCCATCACGGAGCACGCGGGGCTGCGCTGGCTATCCGCGTGGTACCAAATGCCCCCAAAACCCAGATTGTTGCTATCATGGATGATGGAACGATCAAAATTAAAGTAGCTGCTCCACCGGTGGAAGGCAAAGCCAATGCAGTTTTGATTGCTTATCTGGCGAAAGTGCTGTCTGTTTCTGAATCACAAATAGAAGTGGTGGCTGGCCAAAAAGGGCGGAATAAGCTGGTGTCAATCATTAACCTGAATGTAGATGAGGTTAATGAGCGTATCCTGGCTGTTGCTGGTAAAACCCGGGATTAAACCTCACCGCGAAGTTTATGTAAAATCAGCAAAAGCACAGCATGATCCTGGATGCGGAAGTTCTCATTCAAGGAACAATTCTGGAACAGCTGCTGGATCTTATTTTCATGGATGGATGCCAGGTATTCAAGGGCTTGATGGACATGTGAAGGATCTTTTGATCCTGCTGCCTGCATCAACAATTCAACCGGGATCTTACCGGCGGGAATACCTCTTCCCTGCCTGCTTGCGAATTCGATCAACCAGGCCGCCTGGGAAGGATGAATTTGCGGAACAGGGAGGTATAGCTGGTGATGGGTGTTTACTTCCAGAGCCTGTGATGCTGCATTTTTTACAAGCCACTCGCCATCCAAAATGGTAGTGCTTTTCAGTAAATCTTGTGCCCAATCTTCTCTTACCTGCGACAACCCGAAAACTCCAGCACGCTTAATCAGCACGTCTTCGACTTGCAGCGTTTCCTTTAAAATACTATAACCATCTTGCGGCCGGGATGCCAGGCACTCTGCTGCGAACAGCCTTTCAACCTCAGAGCCAGCAATCATTATGTCCATCAAGACTTCCAGGCTTGAAGGCAGCGAAGAGCTGGAATAAGCCGTTATTGCAGTTAGCCTGACGGCAAGATCATGATCATTCAGCATAGGTTTTAGGCTGTCAATCACTTGTTGTGATTTCGCGTAGGGTATTAATCCAAACAAAGCTATCCTTTGAACCTCTGGCGAAGGATTGGCCAGTAAAGATTGGAATATTTTCACACTGTGGGCTGGCTTCTCCTTCCAAATAAAGGGAATCAACCTGCAGCGCATGCTGAAAGGCAGATCCTGCCGGGTGATCAAGGTCAGGATGTGCCTAAACAACTCTCCTTTCCATTGAGAGGGAAAAGATTGCAGGCTCACCAGGGTTGGAAGAATTGCAGGGAAATAAAAAACCGTATCTACCGGTTTCAAGATCGCGTTTATCCAATTCTGATCATTATTCCGGATGGCGGTCAACCCTTCTGCCAGGGCTTTGAGATCCCACTGGGGAATCTGCATGGCATGACAATCCGGGCTTTCGGTATTACTTATGCCAGCCAGAAAGGCTGGAATAAAATAGTGGATGAACCTGAATTCACCGCTGGGTGTGCGCTTTAGCAAACCGTTGTTCTGCAATATATCCAGGTATTGGCTGCTGTTCTGTATCGGGGTGTCGCCGGCAGGTGCAGGACTATTATCAATTGGTTTGATCTTCTGATTGAATGTAGATGAGATTGACCGGGAATCGCTGGTGATTTTCCCCATGCCAATCATTTTCCTGGCTGCCTGGCTCCATTTTTCAATGTCAAGGCAGCCTGCAGTTACCCTGTTCAGGTAGGCCAGGGTTAATTCAGGGAGGCTCTGACCGGAAAGGTCGTTACAAGAATAACCCCAAACCATAAGCGTCCATTCCAGGGGTGTCTGGCAGACAGGATCCGGGAGCCAGTGTGAAACCAGGTCTGGCAATTGAAGAATAGAATCTTTCCCGCTTGTTTTGGGAATATCGCATTCCTTCCAAACCTTCATCCATTTGCCCAGCCAATCCTGGTAATCGGAAGGTTTCCAGAATGAAAGACCAGCCAGGGCAAAACCTGCTTCCGGAAGAAGGGTAATATTTGCTGGGGAGAGCGTTGTAACAATTGGAATTGCCGGAAACGTTTGCTTGATCTTGATTAATAGTGCAGCTGTTTTTTCATACGGGATGAGGTCCAGTTCATCCAACCCATCTACGAGAAGAATCGCTTCATGAGCATCAAAGGTTTGTTTGATGAGGCTGCGGAGGAACCTGGCATCTTGTGAGGGGTAAGCAGCGCCTATTACTTCCGCCACTGCAGTCATAGGATCTGGATCAATGTAGTTGCTGATATCTGATACGTGGAAGTAAAAAGGAAACCGGTTGTACTCCCTGTTGCTGTATCTCTTATTCTGTGCATACCTGGAAGCCAGGGCAGCCAGTGCAACAGATTTACCATGTCCTCCAGGGGCAAGGAGTGCCACATGAGTTGCCGAGTTGACTGCATCTACAAGCGTCACTGATTGGAAAGGCAGGCGGGAGCTGATGTGCGGCAGGTCTGGCGTGTATGGAAACAAGCTGTATGAAAGCGGGATTTGTTCCTCTGCAACGTCGGGTGGAAGGGGATAAGGTTTCCCCATAAGCAAAGGTTCAATCAGGATTTCATCGAGTGGACAAAGTGCACCCAGCAAATGCTCTGATTGGGCCCGCTGCAAAACCAATTCGCGCAACGCCAAACTCTTCTTCCGGTATTCGTTTTCGGATATTTTTGCCACGGGTCTAACCTGAATAGAGGATTCTGCCGCAGGTATCACAAAAAACCAGCTGACTGGATGAACGGGCAGCCTGTTTTTCTGCAGGGCGGATGCTTGCACCGCATACTTCGCAGGCGTTATCCTCGATTAAAGCAACCGCTTTACCGTTCTTTGCCCGTCTTAAGGTTTCATAAACTTGCAGGCTTTCTGTAGATATGGATCCGAGCCTGGCAAGGCGTTCCTTGACAAGACGGTCAACCTTCTTTGCCAGGGTGTCTTGCTCTCCAAACAATAAGGCCATTTCGCTCGCCTTCTTGTCTTTCACCTCGTGAAGGTCTTTTTCTGCTTGTGTAAGGAGAGCAGCCGCCTCTTCTTGTTTGATCATTTGCTCAAGTTCATTATCTTCAGCAGTTGACAACCTCTTCTTCAGTGAAGCGATCTCGCTCTGCAAATCCTGAAGTTCCTTTGGGTTGTGGATTTTACCGCCGTACAGGGACTGCTCGCTCGTCGCGATTTTTATGCGAATCTCTTTCACCGTATGTTCTGCCTCTGAGAATGCATGCGAAGCCATGTGCTCGAAATTCTTTGCTTCTGCCAGGGCTGCATTAGCCTGGGTAATCTCAATATCTGAAGCAATTTCTGCTTCAATTTTCTTCAGGCGTGTTTCAGCATGGGCGATTTCGTCATCGAGCTGCTGTAACTGGTAAAGGAAAGGGGATTGGTTCATGTATTGATTATAGATTCAGGTTGGCGTGCTGACAAGTTCCTAAAACCTTCAATCTGGTCTAAAATATGTAACAGACCATGATATGAAAAGAAAATTTGTGATCTTGATCGTTTTATACCTGGCGCTGCTTTGTGCCCCTGTAATTTACGGTTACGCCATTGCTGGAAATCAGCCGGTATTCAATGGTCTTGCTTTTAACCCTATTGATGGCAACAGCTACCTGGCAAAAATGCGGCTTGGGTATCAGGGCGAGTGGAAGTTTACCCTTAGTTATTCGCCTGAACCTGGCCAGGGAGCCTACATCTTCCTATACTACATTTTTCTTGGGCATATCAGCCGGATATTAAATATCCCAATAATTCTCATGTACCATATTGCCAGGATTGGCGGAGCATTATGCCTGGCATTAGCCCTGATTTTATGGATAAAAAAGATCATAAAAAATCCCGCGGTGCAGACAGCAGCAGGATGCCTTTTGCTTTTTGGTTCAGGAATGGGCTGGCTGCTGCTTGGTTTTGGCGTGATCTCAACGGATATGTGGGTTGCTGAGGCTTATCCTTTCCTCTCAGGCTTGGCAAACCCCCACTTTCCTCTGGGGCTGGCATTGCTGTTATGGATACTTCATGTTTACTCGTTGCCATCTTCCTGGAAAAGAAACACGCTACTGTTTGACCTCACCCTTGTGCTCTCGATTGTGCTGCCCTTTGCGATTGTCCTGATCGCGATGATCATAGTCAGTGTCGAAGTTTGGAACTGGTTTACCCAGCGGAAGTTCCACCTGGTAAAGCTTACATTCACGCTGATAGGTGGCGGTGCCTATCTCCTGTACCAATTCTTCTCAATTCAAAATGATCCGATGCTCTCCCAATGGAATCTGCAGAATATCACGAAGGCACCGGAAATCTATGATTTCCTGGTTTCGTTCAGCCCCTCACTGGTTTTAGCTGGAGTCGCTGTCTGGCGAAACAGGAAGGCTTCAGGATTCTTTTCAGATAACATCCCTTTAATTGCCTGGATTGCTGGCGGTATCATCCTTCTTTACTTCCCATTTGACCTGCAACGGCGTTTTCTCTCAGGCTACTTTATCCCGGTTGTCCTTATCGGGTTTTACCTGCTTGACCAGCTTGAATCACGAAGCCAAAAAAAACCGGCTGCTTTAGTTGTTGGTATTGTTGGCGCCTCATTAATAACAAACCTGATTGTCCTGGCTGGTACCTTCACCGGGCTCAAGAGCTATGATCCACACTTTTTTCTGACACGCGATGAAGCAGAAGCAATATCCTGGATGGATGCCAGTGCACCCTATCCGGAAGTGGTTTTATCCTCTCCGTCACTCGGAAGTTTTATACCTGCCCGGGCAGACCTTAAAGTAGTATATGGGCACCCATACGAATCTATTCAGGCTGTGGTAAGAGAAGAGAAGATTACGCAGTTTTATACTGGAGCATTTGCTGGTGCAGACGTTAAAGCCTGGCTGCGAGAGATGAATATCCACTTTGTGGTATTCGGCCCCAGGGAATTGGCGATCGGAAGTAATCCCGATCTTAGTTTTTTGATCCCCGTGCAGCAATTTGGAGAAGTCCAAATATTCCGGGTTGCCGATGAATAAACGCTGGCTGGTCTACTCGGGCGTACTAACAATGCTATCCTGGTTCCTGTTTTCAGGGATTGGCCGCTACCCGTACCCTGCCAATGGGGAATTCTCCGATTATGCTATCACTCATTTGCCCAACCTTCTTTATACCCAGAACAGCATCGAAACCTGGGCCGAGGTTCCATTATGGAATACGGCAATCCTCTCGGGCAACCCTTATGCGGCTGATCCTCTTTCTTCGCTGTGGTATCCGCCATACTGGCTGGCTGTCCTGCTTCCTGCGCCTTACGGGTTGAATATCCTGACAATTATTCATGTGGCGGCAGGGGGCCTTGGTATCGCATTCCTGGCAGAAGCACTTGGATACAGGCGGCTGGCAGCCTATGCTGCCGGTATTGTCTTTGTACTGATGCCAAAACTTTATGCCCACCTTGGGGCAGGTCATATCACCCTGATCTGGGCAGTCTGCTTGACGCCTTGGCTGCTATTTCTTGAGCACAGGAGCAGCCATGCAACAAGTTCGTTTTTCTCAAGGTTCTTGCCTGCCCTGGCAGCTGGATGGATTTTGCTTGCAGATGTGCGCTGGGGTGTGTGGAGCTGGCTGCTGTGGTGGTCATTCGCATTCAGCCAGGTTTTGATGGCTGTTAAAAGTAAGAGAAGCAAACCGGGAACAATTCTCAGGCATGGTTTATTCCTTAAGGCAAAACAAAGCGCAGCAGCGATTTTGATTGCTGCCCCACTCCTGCTGCCGCTTTTGCAGTTTATTCGATTGAGCACGCGGAATTCTCTCACCCCGGCTGATTCACTGGTTTTGTCTCTGCCGCCGGAAAGCTTTTTCGGGCTGGTATTCCCGAACTTTGGCGGTTCTGCCGAATGGATAACCTATTTTGGGCTTGTGCCAGTTACCCTGCTGCTGGTTGTCGTGGCTGAAAAAAGGCTAAGGTCAAAAGCGGCATTTTGGATTATCTGGTTTGTGCTTTCTCTGCTTATCTCGCTGGGTGAATTTTTGCCCGGCGCTGAATGGATTGCCAGTCTTCCTGTCGTTTCTTTATTGAGAGTTCCGCCGAGGGCTCTATTCCTTGCAGGTATATGCCTTGCAATAATAACTGCACGGGCTATACAGGATTTGCCGATGGTAATTGAAGGCAATGAAAAGAAGCCTGTCAGGTTGGTCATTACTGGTTTTATTGCTCTTTCAATCGTACTGGGAATTCTTTTTAGCATGAATGCAGAGAATCCAGCAGGTTTTATTTGGGGCGCGGTCTTTTCTTCCCTGGGGGGAGGGGTTATCCTGCTATTATCTTACAGAAAAATATCGTTTAGAGCTGGATGTATCATCCTTTCAATCTTTTTGATCACTGACCTTGGTTTTACCAGCCATTCAATGCTTCGGTTTGATGAGGTACCGGTTGGGATGAATGAAACAATCGAGGTCATAAAGGCTAGCATTACCGGTCAAGACAACCCGGGAAGGGTATATTCTCCTTCCTACAGCATTCCACAGGAAATTGCTGCCCTTTCTGGTATCCGTTTGGCTGGTGGGGTTGACCCGTTGCACCTGGCAGCTTACTCTGCCTACATGGCAGATGCCACCGGGGTGAAGCCTGCTGGTTACAGTGTAACTGTTCCGGCATTTAAGACTGGAAATCCAGCGATGGATAACCGGGATGCAAACCTAAATGACGATATGCTGGGTTTTCTTAATGTTACTTATGTGGCATCAGCATTCCCATTAGAAAATTCAGGCCTTGAGTTGATCCAGGCGAACAAAGACATATATGTATACCAGAACACCAAAGCGTTTCCCGCTGCCTGGGTCCAGGAGGGGAATGAGCTTGGCGCCAGGATTGAAGATAAGCCGGCGAGAATGGTACAGTATTCACCGAATTTAGTTTCGATACAGGCTGAAGGTCCAGGGACACTGGTGCTTGCCGATCCGATGTACCCCGGCTGGACAGCCTGGGTAGATGGAAAAAAGGCAACCATTACTGTAGTTGGCGGCCTGCTGCGCGGTGTTGCCTTGGTTTCTGGGAGCCATGCGGTTGAATTTCGCTTTCGGTCAACCCTGTTGTATATTGGTTTTGCTTGCCAGTTTCTAGTGTTGATCTGGGTGATCTTCAATATCCTCTTGAAGAGGAGAGCAGCAGAATGATCACCCGGAAAGAGCGAGTGTGGGTCTTCTGGTATGGTGTTGTTGTGATGGCAATTACGTCCATCCCTTACCTGGCAGCGCTGGCTGTTGAAGGAGACACCTGGAAGTTTACAGGATTTCTGATCGGTGTTGAGGATGGGAATTCCTACCTGGCAAAAATGCTCTCCGGCGCTTTCGGAAGCTGGCTTTTTAAAACCCCATACACCACCTTTCCACAAAAAGGCACCCTGGCGTTCCTCCCTTACATTATCTTAGGCAAATTCGCATCAGGTGATGGGATGCATGCCCAACTTATGGTGCTTTTCCATAGCTTCAGGTTTATTGCTGGAATACTTTGCATCCTGGCTACGTACGATTTTATTTCAAATTTTGTCAGCAATCTCTGGGCCAGGAGAATTGGTACTTTGCTCGCAACAATAGGAGGAGGGTTCGGTTTCCTCTATGTTGCAGGTTTGGGCGGTTTATGGCAGCAACGTCTGCCGCTAGAATTCTTCTCGCCTGAGACATTCGGCTTCTTAAGCTTATTTGGTTTACCGCATCTGGCATTAGGCCGGGCTTGCCTTTTATGGGGTCTTAGTTCTGTAATGAATGGCAGCCACCCTATCAGGAAATTGCCGTTAACCAGCTTATATTTCCTGGTACTGGTTCTGGTTCAACCTGTTACCGCAGCCCTGGCAGATGGACTTGTCATGCTTGTGGTCATCGGGCAGATTATTATCCAGTACAGTGAAGTTCACCACTTAAGAGAAGCATTTACCAGTGTTTGGCAAGAAATGAAAATTCGCCTGGTCTGGGCGGCTGCCCCTGCACTTGCTCTCCTGCTTGGCATCCTGATCAGCTTTCAGGGTGACCCATTCCTGCAACGCTGGGAAGCACAAAATATCATTACATCACCGCCGCTGGTTGATTACTTGCTGGCCTATGGCTGGACCATGCCATTCGTGATACTGGCCATCGTTTTCATGGTAAGAAAGGAAATCCATTGGCAGCCATTCCTTATCGGCTGGGTGTTTGTCTTGCCCATTCTGGTATATCTGCCCGTAAACTTGCAGCGAAGGCTGGCTGAAGGTGGATGGATTGCGCTTGTGATCCTGGTTGTCACAGTCTGCGAGCGCATAATTCACGGGAAGAAAGTGCTGGCATGGTCTGCAGCCCTATTTTCGCTCAGCACAATCATGATCCTGGCAGGAGGGCTGATGACTGCGCTGAATCCCAGTAAGCCGGTCTTTATACCTGCCAGGGAGGCAGAAGCTTTTAATTTCCTGGCCGATGAAGCCATTCCGGGGGATGTTGTGCTGGCATCTTATCAAGTATCGAATGCCTTACCCGCCTGGGTACCGGTCAGGGTCGTCAGCGGGCACGGCCCTGAAAGTATTGATGGCAATTCTATTAATTCTTTGGTGAAAAATTTCTTTAACGGGAAATTCACTGCTGAACAGCAAAACGAATTTTTACTTGACTACCAGGTGAAGTATGTTTATGTTGGTTCCAGCGAGAAAGCTTTAGGACGTTGGAATCCTGAATCCATCAGGTCCTTAATGCTTGTTTACAGTGATGGCGAAATCGATATCTATAAGGTCGTGGCACAATGAAACAAATCAGGAATTTGCCGCATCATGTCATCCTGCTTGTGATTATTGCGCCATTCATTTTCTGGTTTGTTCCACTGGTAACCGGCCAGGCGCTTTACTGGGGTACACCAGCATTGCAATTTATCCCATGGCGGATACTTGGGCTGGAACAGATCAGTCAGGGTGTAGTTCCACTTTGGAACCCTGCCAATGGGTTGGGTGCTCCGCTCCTGGCTAATTACCAGACTGCTTTCTTCTACCCGCCTGGCTGGATTCTCTATATCCTTGGCTGGCTGTTTGGAAATGGCGGAATAGCCTGGGGATTCACCTTCCTGCTGGCCTTACATGCGTCCTGGGCAGGCCTGGGCATGGCATGCCTGGCCAGCAAATATACAAAAAGCAGTGTGGGCATAACCATTTCGGCATTTGCGTATAGCCTCGGTTCATTCTTTATTGCCAGGGCAGGTTTCTTTCCTATGGTTTGGACAGGTTCCTGGTTTCCCTGGATGTTGTTGTCCATTCCTGAAGACCTGTCTGAGTTACGTTTCATTTGGAAGCCGGACAGATTTCCTTATTCCAGCATACTGGTGACTAGCATGACGCTTCTGGCAGGGCATGCCCAGCTGAGCTGGTATATGCTCATTTTTACTGGCGTGTGGGTAATTGTCACTGCTTTATCCGAAGGCAACTGGAGGGCATTCTGGAAGCAGGCAGGCGGGTTTCTTGGCGTGATGGCATTTGCAGGAATCCTAAGCGCCATCCAATTAATACCAACTGCTGAATTGCTGATCAACTCGCAGCGGTCTAGCTCAGTACCCTTTGATGCTGGATTAACCTATTCCTATTGGCCGTGGCGGTTGATTACCCTTTTTGCACCAGGTTTTTTTGGCAACCCAGCCTTAGGTAATTTTATGGGTTTTGGCACATTCTGGGAAGATGCTGCCTACATTGGTATGGTTCCCTTGTTCCTTGCACTCAGTACGGTTGGATTGGTATTTCGCCGTTCAAAACCTGGAGATAGTGCTGCAGTCCGAAAAACAATCATCCTTTTGTGGATCATGATCATTATTGGTTTTGTATTTGCCCTCGGCAAGAATACCCCTGTGTTTGTTTTTCTGTACAAGTACATCCCCACCTTCGATATGTTCAATGCTCCTGTGCGGTTTCTGATCTGGGTTCATTTCAGCCTTTGCCTCCTTGCAGCGATGGCAAGCAGCCGATGGACAACACCGGCAGGAAGAGGCCTGTACTGGCTCAGGTTGGGAACTGCGGGCAGCGTCTCCATTGTTATCACATCGATAGTTTTATTGACCTATTCTCCGGGTATCAGCCAGCATTTCTTTAGGGCAGCAATCATTTTTGGCTCACTTTCATTCATAATGGGGGGAATGACATTAATTAAAGCTTATGCGGAAAGAAAAAATTACCAGCCAGCCTGGATAGGCACGATCTTGATTGTCACTCTGGTGGACCTTATAGCAGCCGGGTTTGGCTTGAACCCCACTCTGCCTGCCAGTAAGTATGATTTGGATGCAACCAGCGTGTCTGTTCCAGGTATGGATGGCCGTACTTACATGGATGCAAAAGATGAATATACCTTAAAGTTTTCCAAATTCTATCGATTTTCAGATTATCGTCCCCTTAATAAGCCTGACGATGTTCTACTGGGGATCCTTCCCAACACCAATCTGCTGGGTGCCACAGAAAGAGTTAACAATTTTGACCCGCTACAGGTTGCTTCATTTTCTGACCTTATGGAAAGAATGCCCGGGATGGATGATCAGGTAAGATTGAACTGGCTGAGGCTGATGGATGTACACTGGCTGGTCGGACTGGATCTCACCCAAAAGAGCGGGGTCAGTGTTTCTGAAGTTGATAACCATTCAAGGGTCTGGTGGTTCTCCTGTAACGAAAATGCCAACAGCTATGAAGCAGCGGCTGTACTTTCAGATAGAGTCATGGCAAATTGGGACGGACGTGAACCATTGGAAATGGTGATCACTGAGGGGGCACCGGTACACGGTTGTGCAGAAAAAAATTCCACAAACTCATTCGCATACCAGATCGTTTCTGAAACTCCTATAAACATCAAGATGCAAATTTCTGCCGGGCGGGACGGATGGGTTTTGCTTAGTGATACCAGGTATCCAGGCTGGAAGGCTGTGTTGGATGGGAAACGGGTGGAAATATTCCGGGGATTCAGCAATTTTCGTACAGTTTGGGTTCCAGCAGGCACTCATACCATCGAAATGAAGTATCAACCACCAAGTTATACAATTGGAGCAGGGCTAAGCATTTCAGGATGGCTATTCCTGGCGATCCTGGCAATAGTTCAGTTTATTAAGAAAACGAACGCGGAAAAATAGTAATCGGGCTCTTTCTGGTCAACCTTTTACGGTATGGCCTTTTTCAGCATTAGCTGAATCCTGCAGCAAATCAACTGCATGCGAAAGGACCGGGAGGACATATTCCAGGCTTTCCAGGGCGCCCTTAGGGCTGCCGGGAAGGTTAATGATCAGGGTTCGATTGCGGATACCGGAAACAGCCCGGGATAGCATGGCATGGGGGGTTATTCTTAAGCTGAAAGCCCGGATAGCTTCGCTTATTCCAGGAGCAATCCGGTCTATGACAGCCAAGGTTGCTTCAGGAGTTACATCGCGTGATGTAAATCCGGTACCGCCGCTTGTTAAAATTACATCCGCGGTATTTGTGTCAGCCCAATCCGCAAGTGTAGTTGATATGGCATCAGAATCATCGGGTACGATTTGTTTTTGGCTCACTTGATACCCTGACGATGTGATATATTGCTCGAGTGCAGGCGCAGTCAGGTCGTCACGCTCGCCGCGAAAAGAACGGTCAGAGATGATGAGTATTCCAAACCTGATCATAGTAAATCCTTTCCATACACATCGACGTTCATCTTCTTGTAATTCCGTTTTTCGTAGAAATCGATAGCAGGTCTGTTTTCAGGATACACCAGCAGATACATCCGCATACACCCCTTGCCCTTCAGCCTGGTTTCCAGTTCGGTTACCAGTGCAGAAGCAACGCCCTTTTGCCGGTATTTACTGGAGACTGCCAGGTGGTACATCATTCCTCGCCTGCCATCAAAGCCGCCTATGATGGTGCCAATAATGCCACTTTCATTTTCTGCAACCAGGAATAGGTCCGGGTCGCGAGCCAATTTTTTCTCAATCTCCTCCGGCATATCTGAACGGGCCACATGAATACCTTCTCCGGCGGTTTGCCAGAGAGAAAACACGCTGTCATAGTCTTGTGGAAAACGAAATTCTCGGAGATGAAAGGTTGGCACCATAGTCGAATAAGCGGAAAACAGGCATAAGTCCGGCATATTACGTCAGGTGCCCCAGGAGCGACTCGAACGCTCAACCATCGGATTAGAAGTCCGGTGCTCTGTCCATTGAGCTACTGGGGCAAGGGTGGTTATTGAACTGGACGGATGCCCCTGTAAACTTTTGGCCCGGCAAGGGTTTTCAGGATCAGGTCAGCCGGCCGGTTGATTTTTTCGCCGATCTGTTTTACAGTCATTGGTTTATTCCCGTTTACAAACAGGACTTTGAAAACGGCATCGACTACCGTATTATGTTCATCAATAAACCCGGGCTGCTTTGAGCAATGGCTCATTAATACATGCAGAATACCGTCAATTTGGGTTACTTCTGCAGTCTCGGGATCGATCCGGTCAATTTTTCTTTCGTCGCCAGGGTTGTCAAATGCAGCCTGGTGTTCTGGGCACAGGTAGTTTTGCAGGAAAACTTTCCAGTTGTTGTCATTTTCGCGCCACCAGTTAAAATCGATGTGGAAAAGGGTGCCCTCTGTCGGTTTTACCATGCTGAAACGCTTGATCTCAGCCATCAAATCCTCCCTGCAGTGAAGAATCATTGAATCGGAAGTAGAGGTCGCCCAGGTGGTTTGCCCAGGGCTTTTCCAGCAGCACTGACAGCATCAACCCTGGCGGGCAGCGGCGCACGGTATTGAGGGCTGCATATAACTCCTCTGCGTGCACATTTCCCTGGGGATTGAGTTTGATCATGTTGCCCATAACCTGCTGGATGGCTTTTTCAAGGGCAGGTTTACCGCCGCGTGATTGCTGCCATACCTGGTCAAGTGAATCGACATCTGGAACTGCTACCGCCATCCGCTCATCGATGACGGTGGAGATGTTTTGTTTCAGCAAGGCAAACACAACGCCGCCGTCTGCGCCAACCAGGGTGGTATGGATATATTCTTTGGAAGGGCGTTTCTTTTCTGCAAGGATTTTCACTTCGCCCAGCCTGTCGCTTTTCTTGATGCGAATCAGGCTTCCGGGAATGATATCATTTTCCCTGTACCAATCCGCCAATCCGTAGACATACGCCTGTGAACGGACAACCCAGCCGCTAAATTTCTTACCGCTATTTTCATCTAAGAATGTGAATAATACGCGGGGTGATTCATAAGCACTCGGGATCAATTTGGCAACTTCGGCAGCCAGCGGAAGGGTGCCGGCACGCCAATGGGGGTAAATGACAGCGAGAGTGACTTCATTCTCATTTTTACTTGCAGAGCTGCTGGGTAATGCTTCTAACTCATCAACAATATTGGGTGAAAGCTGCTCCAGGAATGTGGCTGTAGAGCTGAAATCATACTCAAGCGCCCCGAATTTCAGTGGGGAGGGCTGGTTTAGGACGGCTTCAGGTTCGAGGCGGTGCAGGTACCACAATACTTCACCGGTTGGACCGACCTCATCAAACCGCTCATCCTCCTGGAGGGCCAGGTTGAGGGAGAATTCCGTTAATTTCAGGTTGGTATCGGTTGGAAGTTCGATAGACTGAAGGATAGATGAGGTTGGCAGGGGACCGCCGCCTTTTTCGTCGAGCAACGCTTCTGCCAGGTTAAGGTAGCCAATGTTGACATCTACCAATAAGGAGCGGGGGAACCAGCGACCGGCAATCTGGACCAGTTCTTTGTTTGTTTTGAGGGCGGTCTCCAATTTTTTGACGATGGCATCTTTATGGGAGATGAGCACCGCTGCTGGATCCAGGGATGGGTTGATGCCGGATACGGCAGATGGAAGGTTCAGCTTGTGGTCATCCAGTTCGCTGGCAAAGAGGCGGTTTTGTTTATCTGCTGTCTGGACTTCGATGACCTTAAAAGGGGCAAAATCAGGGTTGAAGCCCTCGCGAATACTGATGACTTTGGCAGGAAGGTCATCAAGGGCTGGGAAAATCAGGGTATCGCCAGCGGAATACGATTCTTTCGGCAGGTAGGCGGTGCCTAATCCAGCTTTGGCTTTCTCGATCCTGGCTAATTCGGTTTTGATGCGCCTGGAAACAAGGGCTGAAACCAGTTCCTGAGAAGTCTGGGGAGTTTCAACCTCGAGAAGGAAATTGTACAGGAATTCGATATCCTGGTCTGTTGCCTGGAATTCGTCCCAGTAGGTCTTCGAAAAACTCATATTATTGCTCATGCTGCATACTCACGGAAGATGGTGTAAATTTTGACAAATAATTATACCGTACTTAAGAGGGGATAGTCTCTTGAATCCATTCCAGGGGATCGACAGGGATGCCGTTGACCCAAACTTCCCAATGGAGGTGGGGACCAACTGACCGGCCGGTATTGCCGATGATTCCGATAAGATCACCTGCCTGGACTGCCTGGCCGGGAGTAACAAAGGATTCGGACTGATGCGCATAGCCAGTATATACTCCCCAGCCGTGATCAATGATTGTAAACAGACCTTTGATTGGAAGGGTATCAGAAAAAATCACTTTACCTGGAGCTGCAGCGTAGATATTCAGGTTATCCGCTGTAGCAACGGTAAAATCAACACCGGTATGGTAGTAATTGTAAGCGCCGCCATTGTAGGTGCGGCGGCGGCCGAATGTAGAACCCAGGTAAGGCTCATCTACAGGGTACGCGAAACTGGTAGACCAGTATTTCGTGTCTGTGTTCTGCACCAGTTTGGCCAGAATGGTATCTTCATCCAAGATGGTTTCAGGATCGATCGTATTGGAATCTACACCTGCAATGGTTTCGGCTATGTAATTCCCGCTTTGAATAACCACATTCTGGTCGAGACTATAGACTGCTTTTCCATCCATTTGCACTTTGATCGATAACGGCGCTAAACCGGGATCTTGCATAGCATGGATACCAGCAAGGGCGGTAAAGGAATTATTGCCATCCGGATGGAAGAAAAGCGGCATACCGTTGAATTGTGCCTCGACCACAGCATCCGACAGGTTGTGGAGGGTCAAGGCAAATGAGCGGCCTTGCACTATTGGGAGCGGGGTAATTGTCAGATAAGGCGAGGATTCTTCAAGCGGATTATCTTGTGATGCGATACCAAAAAGCGGATCGCCTGCGGATAAACTGCTTTCGCCTTGTCTGGTACTGTTCAGGTAAATGCTCCAGGGATTTACTCCAGCCAGGATGGCTGATTCCATCAGGCTTTGGTTTTCCGGCAAATATCCCAGGCTGGTTTTTGCAGCGAGGTCAGCAGGTTCGATCGTGAACACCTCTGTACCGATGTACAATTCGGATGGCGAGGTCAGGCGGCTCAACCGGCTTAAGGCGGATACATCTGCATTTGTTGAGACAGTAAGATAACGGAAATTTTCCCCAGGTTGGACCATCATGCTTCTGATGGTGCCGTCAAGCCCTTCGTAACCGGGTATTTTGACCAGGTCGCCGATCTTCAGGTTGTTTGGGTCTTCAAAGGAATTTGCTGCGATGAGGTCGGTCAGGTCAACGCCGAAGCGGTAGGCTACCGTGTAGAGAGTATCCCCGGATTCGACCACATACACCGGCAGGACGGGCTCGGATTGGGCTATGACCGGCGTTACAGACCATGCCAGGATGATAATGACCAGTAAATAGATGTACTTAAGCTTCATCGAACAGTATTTTATCACCGACATTCCATAATTCTAGATTTGAAGTGCTGGTTTCTATGATGTACCTGGCAGGGGTTGAAGGCATATAGAAGGGATGCCAGGGTTTTGCGAGGGACTTTGAGACAAGGATATTGGCACTGTTTACCCAGAAGACGGCGATAGGGAAGCGCATAAAAAACATATGGATGGCAGAATTCAGCCGGGAATCGCGTTTTTCATCAAAGAGCAAACCGCCGCCAGGAGGTAAACCCTTTTGGAACATCAGCCCTTTGAGCCTGGAAAAGAAGGTATCGCACAAAGTAAGAGTCAGATAGGATTCCTGAGGGGCAGAAAAGTTGCTTAATGTTATTGTCTTCGCTGGCATGTTTTACCTGTGTTTTTTTTCCTGGTAAGTATTATACAGGAAAGCATCAAAGATACCGGTTTTTAAGAAAAGTGACTGGCTGCTGGTTGATACCGCTGGGCAGATGCTTCTGGTAAAACCATCCTGTGTCAGATATAATTGCAGCAGGAGAATCTATGGCGAAAAAACGGATTGTGATTGTTGACGATCATGAAGTAGTCCGGATTGGATTAAGGGCGCTCCTGGCGCAACATCCTCAATTTGAGATTATTGATGAAGCTAGCAATGTAAAAGATGCTTTGGAGATCGTGCATAAGTTAGAGCCGGACATTGTCCTGATGGATATCCGGTTACCTGGAATGTCTGGTATTGAGGCTTGCGAGCAGATCACACGGGATTATCCCCAGACCAAAGTAGTGATGCTGACATCGTATGCAGAAGATGAGATGCTTTTCAATGCCATCCGTGCCGGGGCATCGGGTTACATCCTCAAACAAATCGGCAGCGAGGACCTGGTGCGCTCACTTGAGGCTGTTGGAAGGGGAGATGCGCTGCTTGACCCGGCAGTAACCCAGCGGGTTTTCCAGGAAGTTCGCAGGGCGGTGAAAGAAGAAGAAGCATCCGCATTTGCATCGCTCAGCCAGCAGGAGAAACATGTCCTCGGTCTGGTATCTTCAGGGAAGACCAACCGGGAAATTGCAAAAGAGCTGTTCCTGGGTGAAGGGACAGTCCGGAACTACGTAAGCAGCATTCTTTCGAAATTGAATGTGAGCAACCGGGCTGAAGCTGCCGCGTATGCAGTTGAACACAACCTGAAGGAATACCTATAGTTCCTCTTTGGTGATCTCCTGCCAGGTTTTCTGCATAAAGAGGGCGTCTTCTTCCATAATTGGACTTTCGCACAGGATCCTGCCGCCAGCATTAAAAGCTGAGAGAGCTTTGAACAAACCCTGCAGGTCGAAATCAGATTCCTGGATTGGCAGGTGGTATCTTTCCCCTTTGGATGAGTATTCAATGCCGGATAAGTGGATGTGAAGATTCTTCAGTGAGCCTTCACCAAGGGCACTTCCATACTTTTCAAGCACCCGGTTCCATTCATCGTACGTATTCATTTCCCCATTCCCAGCCCGGGCATGCAGGTGGGCAAAGTCCAGGCAGGGGAGAACACCGGGAATTTCCTGGCCCATTTTGAGCGTATCTTCAAGGGAACCCAGCATGGCTATTTTTCCCATAGTTTCTGGGCGCAAGGTTACCGGGTTGCCGGCTTCCCTTAATTCCTTTACACAACCCGCCAGCCTGGGGTTGGCTTTCTGTAAAACTTCAGCCGGATCCTGACCGAAATATGATCCGGGGTGAAAGACAATATCGGTGGCTCCAGCCAAGTTTCCATAAAGGGCGGAGTCCATCAGCCTTTTACGGGATTTTGGCCATTCCTCATCGTTTGCATTGAGGTTGATGAAATACGGTGCATGCACGCTGAGCCTGACATTATTTTCACGGGCGGTCAGGTTGATTTCTTCGCAGGTTTTTTCGCTGATCCGTACAGATTGAACCCAGCCCAACTCAAATGCATCCAGGTTTAATACCCTGATCTGCTGGATTGCACCTGTGCTACCGCCGGGCTTTTTGGGCGTGGAAATTGGTGAGCCAACTGTACCGAAACGGAAACTTAAAGCCATACGGTTAACCTCCGGAGAAAATGATGAGATAAATGTGCCTGCCAAAAATGTAAAGGCCGATTAGCGCAGCTGTAAGGGCGAGCATGAGAACTCCAGCTGCTGAGGTATCTTTGGCGATCTTGGCGATGGGGTGAAAATCCTGGGTTACCAGGTCAATGCCGGCCTCGATTGCAGTATTGATGCATTCAGCGGCCCAAACCAACCCGATCAAGAGCAGCAGGATTATCCATTCCAGCCAGGAAACATTCAGGAAGAATGCGAATGCTAGCACCAGGATGGTAAAAACCAGGTAAACACGGGTATTCTTTTGGGTGCGGAAGACATAAGCCAGCCCCGAAAAGGCGTGCTTTAATGAAATCAACCTTTTCCTGTTAAACTCATTCATACAGGATAGATTCCTTTACATTATCTAAAATCTGGTCCTGTTCTTTCCACATAATCTCTTTATCTTGCGGTTCGGCATGATCGTACCCCTTCAGGTGCAGTATGCCATGAACGATCAGAAGAGCCAATTCCTGTTTGAATGGGTGTTTTACCGCGGCTGCCTGTTTTTGCGTTTGGGGGACTGAGATGATGATATCACCGAGGTGAAAGTAACCGGATTCAGGATCCGGGTAGCCGCCTTCAAAGGAAAGGACATCCGTTGTCGAATCGACTGCGCGGTACTGCAAATTGAGGTTGTGAACTTCCTGGTCGTTCTCAAGGGCAATGGATACCTGGGCATCCTGGTGCTGAAAATGGGTATCAAGCACATAACTTACAAGCTGCCTGATCCACTCCTCTGTTACCAGGCTGTTGTATTCGGGATTGATGGTTACCTGCGCGTTCATTTACCGTTTTCCTCCTGGGGCGGCGGTGCATCCAGTGCCAGCGGTTCGGCTGGTTTTTCAGTTTCGGGGTAGCGCAAGCGGGGATGGTAAGTATTGCGTAATGTGAAAACAAATGAATCGATGGTCCGGTTGAGGTCAAGGAAAGTCAAATTGGTATCGTTCAGCTGGCCTTGCTGCAACTGAAAATCTACTGCTTTTCGCACAATTTCGCGTAATTCAGTTTCGTTTTTAGGCAAGTCAGCACGTGCTTTCGCCTCGGTGCAATCTGCAAGCATAAGCAAGGCTGTCTCACGGCTTTGCGGGCGGGGACCTGGGTAACGGAAGTCTTCGATATCGAAGGTTTCTCCTGTTACTGCAGAAAGCTCTTTGGCCCGGTTGTACTGGTAGCGGGTGATGGTAGTCCCGTGGTGTTCCAGGATGAAATCACGGATGCGGGGCGGAAGCCTGTACTTCTTTGCCAGCGAGATCCCGTCTGTCACATGCTGGATGATGATCCGGGCGCTTTCCTGGGGACTTAAATCGTTGTGTGGATTGACCTGGTTTCCAACCTGGTTTTCAATAAAGTATTGCGGGTTAAGCGACTTGCCGGCATCGTGGTAAAGGGCGCCAGCACGCACCAGTAACGGGTCTGCCCCGATTGCTTTGGCGGCTTGCTCTGCCAGGTTGGAGACTTGGAGGCTGTGCTGGTATGATCCGGGCGCGCTTTGCAGGATGAATTGCAGCAAGGGATGGTCTGAGCGCGAAATTTCCAGCAGATGAAGCGGGGTTGCCAGGCCAAAAATCTGGGTTACGATGTATTGGAGCAGTAACGCCAGGCTGGCTGAAGCAACACCATTGATAAACACTGCGCCAATCAAGGTCGCAATCCCCATCCAATCGGTGTATGTTTCCACCAGGCGGTAGGCCAGGATGATCATGCTGCCGACCAGGCCAACGGTTAAACCTGCCCAGATGTAACTGGTAACCCGCCTTCCTTTTCCCAACACCAGGATGCCGCACATGCTGGCAATTGAATAGAAGAGTGTGAGATCGAGGCTGGAAGGCATGCCAAACGCAGTTGTGATTGCCAGAACCAGCGTTAACACCAGCCCCAGTTCCGAGGAGAAAAGGCTCGCTATGGTCAATCCGAAAGCAGCCAGGGGAAAGAAGTAGGGCAGGATGGCATGGCCCGGGATAAGCAACCGGCCGGCAATTAGGAATACCAGAAAAAAGACCGATATCAAGAAAAGGCTTGTGATGCTTAGATTTAGCTGCAACCTGCGGCGCTGGAAATAAACGGCAATGAACCCGCTGGAAATGGTGGTGACAGCCAGGGATGCGATCAGATTACTGGTGAGCGGGTTTGAGCGGATGATGCCAAACTGGTGCAGGGCTTCTTCTATCTGCGGGGTGATAACCTGACCTTGCTGAACGATGAGTTCTTCGGAAACATACGATTTGGTGACAGGTAAAACTAAATCGGCTGCCCTCTTGCGGGATGATTCGGTCAATTCTTCGCTGTAAAGGCTGTTGGGTACGATAAACGGGCTTACGATCACATCCACAAGTTTGGATTGTTCAGTTGTGAGCGAGAAGCTGACAAGCGAAACGACTGAGCGGCGGGCTTCGGTTATCTGGGTATCGCGGATGGAATTACGCATCACCTGTTCCAAAACAGAGAGAGCTTCCTGCTGGATTGTCTCCCAGCGGGTTTGCGGCATTTCCAGGATTGCCTGTGCGGGTTCTTCTTCTAGGGTAAGATCTGCCAGGTTGGCCAGGTCATCTTGCTTTTGCTGCTGACTGGCAAAAGAATCAGCCCGCACATCTGAGATGTATGCCAGGGTTGTCCTGAGGTTTTCCAGCTGGGTGCGAGCGATCTCAGGATCTGCCGGCAGGTAGATCGGTTGGATGGATTGGCGGGCTTTTTCTACAGCTTCATTGGTGAGAACCTGGCTGGTATACGTGTGGCTGTATGGGGCAACGATATTATGCGGCGCTACATCCCCAGCTTGAAGCGAGTAGGTGCTCTTTTCAAGATATGAGGGGAGGACAATTGCCCCAAGTGTAAGAATGGATATTGAAACCAGGAGTATTGTGCGTAAAAAAGCTTTCCGTTTTTCCCTGGCAGAGCTTTTCCCGTTTTCCTCAATCATCAAGTTACTTTTCCAGCAGGTTCCTCACCACCTGGCTTATATGGGCGTTAGGCGCTTTTCCCTGTACCTTAGGCATCAGTAATTTCATCACTTTACCCATATCGGCTGGCGATGAAGCCTGCGCTTCCTGGATGGCTTCGGTTACTAGGCTGGTAAGTTCATCTTCGGTCAATTGTTTGGGTAAATATATTTCAAGGATGCTGATTTCCTGCTGGTTCTGGGCAATCATCTCCGGTCTGCCGGCTGCTTCGGCGCCTTCGATTGAGTCTTTGCGGATTTTGATCTCTTTTTGAACCAGCGTAAGGATGGCAGCATCATCGACTGCCACTCCTTTTTCGGCATCCGCCAGCTTAATTGCGCTGAGTAAAAGCCTGAGGACCCGTAGCCGGGTTTCGTCTTTACTACGCATGGCATTCTGGATGGCTAAGCTTATATCTTCCCGTAAAGTCATTTTAACCTGCCTATGGATTCACGCTGATCAACTCTTTTATCTGATTATACGTGTTTTCCCCGATGCCAGGAACATCCATGATCTTTTCAATGGAGTCGAAGCTGCCATTCACCTGACGGTAATACACAATGTCTGCCGCCCTGGTCGATCCGATACCTGGTAAAAGCATCAATTCTTCAATTGTGGCTGTGTTTATGTTAAGAGGGTTGGATGCTGAAGGAAGAGCCGGTTCATCTGTTGTTCCGTAAAGGCCGGATGATTTGTCAGCAGGCAGCAGCTCGCCTTCTTTTGGAATGTATACTTTACTGCCATCCAACAGGGGCGCTGCCAGGTTAATCTGTGCAGTAGCAGCATTCTCAGTCAATCCGCCCGCAGCAGATACAGCATCAGCAACCCTGGCCGACCTTGGCAGGGAATAGAGGCCCGGATTAATCACCTCACCGTCGACATGCACCTGGATGGGGGAAGGGGTGGGTGCATCTTCAAGCTGGTAAGCAGTACCTTTTGGCCGGGTTGCAATCAGAATGATTAATCCGGCTGCCGCCAATCCAACACATATTCCAAGGACAAAGCGCTGCCAGGATTTCATGATCAGGTCTGATATTTCTCTTCTTCTTGAAGCATGGCATTGAACGCTGCGATGGAGACTTCCAGCATGGCAGGTTCGGGTTCGGCCGTGGTGAGCAACTGTAAAGCCAGGTTAGGTTTGACAATATTACAAACCAGCTTATTGTCCAGGTGATTTGCAGTCCAGCGGATATACTCATACGCCAGTCCGGCAATAACCGGCAACAAGACCACCCGGCTGAGTAGCCTGAGCCAGACAGAAAGCGGGCCTAGCAAGGTGAACACGAGGATGGACAGGATCACCAGAGTCAACAGGAAGGCAGTTCCACAGCGTGGATGCTGGATGGAGACTGGCATCAGGTTTTCGGGAGTAAGCTCTTTGCGGGCTTCAAACCCGTTAATGGTCTTATGTTCAGCGCCATGATACTGGAAAACCCGGTGAATTTCAGGCATTTTGCCAATCCCCCAGATGTACAGGAGAAGCAAAAGCAGGCGGAAGACTCCCTCGAAGAGGTTGCCAAGCCAACTGCTCCAGTTGAACAGGATTTCGAGCCAATGGCCGACCAGCGCCGGGAGAAGGAAAAACAATCCTATTCCAAGTGCGATGGAAAAGATCAAGGTGAATACCAGCGTGGGTCCTTCGATCTTTTCTTCTTCGGTTTCTGTCTGATGGTTGGCCGAAATGGTTATGTAGCGCATTCCCAGCCCCAGCGAATCCCAGAGAAGAATCAAACCGCGCAGAAGTGGAATCTTTTTCAATATACCTGTGTATATCCCGCTAAGCTGTTCGGTTTGAACGACAATTTCACCGGAAGGCTTTCGGAATGCGGCAGCGAGCGAATGGCTGCCGCGCATCAATACACCTTCGATCAGTGCCTGACCGCCATAATTTGGTAATCTGGATTCTTCAGTCATGCTGGTTATTATTTCTCCAAATCCTGCATATTAAACAGGAAATGGATGAGTGCTTCAATCCCTGTGTACCAGGTTGGCAGGTCCAGTTTCTCGTTAGGGGCATGGACGCTGTCATCTGGAAGGCCAAATCCGCTTAAAATTGAATCGCTTCCCAGGATGGTTTGCATATGATAAACGATCGGGATGCTGCCGCCTTCACGTTTGTAGACAGTCTTTTTACCCCACGCTTTTTCCAGGGCATCTGCGAGGGCTTCAGAAGCAGGCAGGCTCGTATTCAGCAAGGATGCAGGCGCTCCAGCCATCGGCGTTAACTCCCAGCGGATTGTGTTGGGAGCATGGGTTTGCAGGTATTTCACCAGTTGCTGCTGCACTTCGGCCGGATCCTGGTTGGGTACCAGGCGCATGGAAATTTTTGCCATAGCCCAGGACGGAATGACTGTTTTGGACCCCTGACCGGTAAACCCGGAATACAGCCCATTAATCTCAAGAGTTGGCCTAGCGCCGATGCGCTCTGCCGGGATGTATCCCTCTTCACCCCACAACTCGTTCACGCCCATTTGTTTGAGGTAAAAATCTTCATCCAGTGGGGATTCTGCCAGCTGCTTGTGCTCTTTTTCAGAAACCGGGATAACCGGGTCATAATATCCAGGCAAGGTGACCCTGCCTTTTTCGTCGTGCATGCCGGCGATCAGCTCGCATAGCGCCTGGGCTGGATTGTGCACCACACCGCCGAAGATACCAGAGTGAAGGTCGCTCTGAGGCCCAAATACCCGCAATTCAAAATAAGCCAACCCGCGCAGCCCGTAGGTAATGGTGGGTGTATTGCGGGCAATCATCCCAGAGTCAGTGTTTAAGACGATGTCGCTCTCGAGGAGTTCTTTATATTCTTCCAGGACTGGGGTCAGGCTGGGTGAACCAATTTCTTCTTCGCCTTCGATCAGCCATTTAAGGTTAACATTCAGCCCAGTTGTTTTCAGAATCGATTCCACCGCGCTCATGCAGGCAATTACCTGGCCTTTCATGTCGGATGCTCCGCGGCCGAAGAGGCTGTCATCGCGTACTTCCGGATCAAAAGGCGGTGAAAGCCAGAGGTCCAATGGTTCTGCCGGTTGCACATCGTAATGGCCATAAATCAAGACCGTCTGAAAAGCCGGATCGATGGTGCGCTCAGCAAAAACCAACGGATGACCTTCAGTTTCGATCAGGCGGGTATCGAAGCCCAGCGATTCCAGCCTTTCCATCAACCAATGGGACGCAATAAGCATATCCGCTTTGTGTTCTGGTGCGGTTGAAACAGACGGGATCCTTACAAGGTCTTTGAGTGAATTGAGGAATTTCTCCTGGTTTTCCTTCGCATATTCAAGTGCTGCATTTCGAGGTGATGTCATGATCACTATCTCCTGTGGTTAATACTCAGGATTATATGCTATTTTGGGCGACTTTGCGAACCGTGTTACTGTATCAAATTCCCATAG
>DHHC01000028.1 GCA_002403095.1 Leptolinea sp. UBA4782 | reverse complement strand
GGGTGAACGGTGGCGGTTATTTCGTAAAGGTAAGGATCAATGGTCGGCTGCAGGCTGCCGCTAACCCCTACCGCAAATTCTCTTTCCACCACTGCCTGGTACAATCGGCTGGTCTTGTTTGAAATCCCTCCCCCGCCGAACAGGTTCAGGGGGCTTGGCCCTGCCAGTAAGCTGTCCAGGATGGTGAAGGCGAAGAAATCGGGATGGTCTGCCTGCGGGGCACGGTAAGCCAGGCGTACAAACGCTGTTTCACCCGGCCCATTTACTTCCACCCGGCGCCTGTCCGGGATAATCCCTTCCTGGCTGGCAGTTCCCGGGCTGGCCGGCTTTACGCTGATTCCGGCGTATAACTGTTCCAGGGTTTTGAGCATCTCATCTGTCTGGAAGTCGCCTGCCATGCATAAGACCGCATTAGCGGGGGAGTAGTAGGTGCGGTAATGCTGGTACAGGTCATCGCGCGAGATGCTATGCAAGTCAGCAGTTTCCCCAATGACCTCATGCTGATAAGGATGGGAATCGAATGCAGCCTGCTGTACCGCTTCATCCAGCCGGAAGATGGGGATGTTCTCATTCCCTTCACGTTCCGAAAGAATGACCGTGCGCTCCGACTCAACCTCCAATGGATCAAACAGGCTTTCATGCATGCGGCTGGCTTCCAGTTCCATGGCCAGGTAGATGTGGTCTGCAGGCATGGTTTCAAAGTACGCGGTCCAATCGAGGTAGGTGAACGCGTTCCAAACCCCGCCATACCGGGAGATGGCTTTATCAAGCACACCGGATGGGTAAGCAGGGGTGCCTTTAAACTGCATGTGCTCGACCCAATGAGAGATGCCCGTCTTACCAGGGACTTCGTTGCGGGAGCCGACCCGGTACCAGACCCAGTGGCTGACCAGCGGGGCGGTATGGATCTCCTTGAGGTGAACCAGTAAACCATTCGAAAGTTGGTGCTGTGAAAAGGAATTATTCATAAGTGAAATTATTATACCTAACCAGCACCATCCCATGTAAACCTGCATGATGTTCTAATAAAAGGTTTATGCACCTGGGGTTTATGATTTGCTATAATGTTGCCCATATGGATTCAACCAGAGGTGAAGTTGCCGTTATTGGAGCCGGTCCCGCTGGCTTATTTGCTGCACGCGAGATCAGCCAGGCAGGATACCATGTTTCGCTCTTAAATCGGGATATCAAGCCCGGGGGATTGGCTGAATACGGGATTTACCCTGATAAGAAGAAGATGAAAGACGGGCTCAGGGGACAGTTTAAACAGCTACTATCCACTCCCAACCTGGCTTACTACGGGAATGTCTCCATTGGCGAGGGACGCGACCTGGAATTGCACGAACTGGTTGATGCCGGCTTTGATGCTATCTTGATTAGCATTGGCGCTCAATACAACCGCACGTTGGGCTTGCCGGGAGAAGACCTGGTGGGTGTATACCATGCCAATGACCTGGTATATACCTTTACCGGAATGCCGCCTTTTGCTGGCAGGCAGCTGGAAATTGGAAAAAATGCTGTTGTGATTGGCGTCGGTAATGTCATGACGGACATTTCCTGCTACCTGATCCGTGAGTTAAAAACGGATTCAGTTACCGTGGTGGCACGGCGCGGCCCGTTGGAAGTGAAATTTGAGAAAAAAGAATTCGAGCGTATCGCCGCCAACCTGGATCTGGATGACCTCGACCTGCAGCTGAAGGAAATTGAACCATTAATGCGTTCCCTGGGGCAGGATCCGGGAATGGGCCGTGACATTTTCTATTCCTGCCTGCCAAAAGCTGATCCAAAAATTTCTGACACGCATTTCTATCTACGCTTTCTGGCTTCACCCACGCGCTTCATCAATGATGGCAGTGGCAGGCTGGCTGGGGTAGAGCTGGCCAGAAACACCCTGCAGGTGCAGGGTGGGGAAGCTAAAGCGGTTGCTACTGGGGAGAACTTTGTCATAAACGCGGATACAGTTGTCCTGGCTATTGGCAACCGGGTGGATGAGAATTTTGGCCTGCCAGTTGTGCGCAGCGAGTTTGCCAGGAATCCAGAGCCGCAATACCCGGTTGAAGATATTTCCTATGAAGCCTATGATCCGCAGACGAAACAGCCCTTGCCGGGCATCTTCCTGGGGGGCTGGGCGCGGAAAGCATCCGATGGATTAGTTGGTAAGGCGCGCAAGGATGGCGTGAACAGCGCCAGGGCGGTCTTGCAGTACCTTCAAAATAATGAACCCAAAAACCAGAAGAGTTCAGACTGGCTTGAGCTAAAGCTAATGCACCTGGCTCACCCGGTGGTGAGAATGGAAGACCTGGCAGTGCTGCAGATGAAAGAAGAGGAAAAGGCAGTTGAGCTGGGGACGGTAGACTATTTATTTACTTCAAACGGGCAGATGCTCGCTGCCATGGGATTAGCAGAAGAAAACCCACTGCAATAACTGCTTCGCCGATCATTACCCCCATTGCCTGCCATTCGCCGAAAAATGGCATGTTCGGGCGCAGGTGGCTGCCAAACCCGAAAATATCTGCCATCCCTGTGAAAACTGTAATAACGAAACCCGTGCTGACAAACCGCAGACCGAAATCTGCAGCGATACTGCGCGGCCGGCCTTTCCACAGGCTGATAAAACTACTGTAGCCGCCAACACAGATAATCCCCAGCCCTACCAGAAACATGGAAATCTGGATGAAACCGATCACCGGGCTGCGGTCGAGACCAAACAAACCCGGCGTGGTTCCCATCAGGAACATCAGGTATCCCAGGAAAGTGATAATCAAGCCTGTGCGCACCCTTCTGCGCTGGAAGGATTGCAGGGTTTCTTTCGGTTCAGGCGGGATTGTTTTTTCTTCAGGTTGACTGTTAATCGCCATCAGGCAGGAAGAATCCTTTCCAGTATTCGCAGCCAATTTCCATGAAAGATCTTCTGTACATCAACTAGAGTATACCCTTTTTCGAGTAGTTTTGGCGCAAGCTTCTGCATGTCTGCAATGGTGTTGATTTCGAGGGGTACATCCGGGAAACCGAACAGCCCGTCAAAATCTGTTCCGATGGCGGCATGGTTCGAACTTCCTGTTAATTGGCAGATGGCATCGATATGGGCAACCAGGTGGTCGAGGGTTACCTCTTCGCGGTTTCTGTTTTTTGTCCAGTCTGCTTTGAGGAAGTTGTTAAAGGGGACTACCCCAACCACACCATCGCGTTCTGCCAGGCGGCGGATAGCCAGGTTGGTTAATTGGCGCTCACCGGTTACACCTTTGATAATGCTGCGCACATTGCCATGGCTGCAGATGATGGTGCCCGGGTAGCGGTCAATGGCTGTCTGAATGGAAAGGTCGGACATGTGCGCCACATCCAGGCCGAAGCCCATTTCAGCCATGCGGTCAAGCAAGGCAAACCCTTCTTTGGTGAAGGGCATTTGTTCCCTGGTGCCGCCGCAAAAACGGGTTCCTGCCCAAACCGGTCCGATCAGGCGGACACCCGAATGCCACCATTCTTCCACTTCCTCCACCTGGCGCAGACCTTCAGCGCTTTCCATACTGACCACGATCCCGACCGGCAGACCCGCAGCAGGAGCATCATCATTAACTGCCTTCCATGGATCAATAACCTGGTGCAGGTCTTTTCTATCAAAGATCAGCGTGAATTTATCGGGATGCTCTTCCGCCAGGCGGATATAGGCATCCATTTGTGCCCGGCTGATTCCGTAAGCCTCCCTGGTATCGGCATAGGTAACGATATCCGGCTGCCCGTGCTGGTATTTTTTGGGGGCGCTGAACAGCGTGCCGAATACCACACCAACTTTGCCAACCTGGTAATCATCCCACCCGAGCAAGGTGTGCCCGGTTAAATCCGGGATGCCGGTGCCTGCTTCAGATTCACGGATGGCTGCAGCCGAGGTGCTGTAATCCCGGCCAAAGGCAAGCATGTTGTAGGCCAGGTCTTCATGGGCATCGATAAGGAATTGTGTCATTGGGAAAATAAAAGAACGCACCCAGGACCAGGTGCGTTCTTAGTTGTAAGATTCTTAGCCCTCAGGATTGGTTGAGGACTCTTCTGGATTGTTGTCTTCTTCCGGGCTGCTGGAATCTTCCTGGTCTTCCGATTCCATCTCGTCCAGAAGCGTCTGCCAATCCATATCGGCATACGCCATAGACTCAACCTTGCGCATGCTCAGGCCGATACGATGATTGTCGGGATCGATCTTGATGATCCGCAGGGTGACCGATTCGCCTTCTTTCAGCACTTCGCGGGGATGCTCAATCCGTTTTTCGCTGATCTCGGAGATGTGGATCAGGCCTTCAATTTCATCGGAAAGGCGGGCAAAAGCACCAAATTTAGCCAGGCGGGTAATAACACCTTCCACCAGCTGTCCGACCTGGTAGTCTTTAACCATGTTCATCCAGGGGTCATCTTTTAACTGGCGGATTGAAAGGCCAATGCGTTTCTTTTCGCGGTCGATATTGATGACCTTGACTTTAACTTCCTGGCCAACCTTGAGGACTTCGGCGGGATTCTGGATGCGGTCCCAGCTGATCTCAGACAGGTGCACCAGGCCATCGGCACCGTTGATGTTGACAAAGGCACCAAACTCTGCCAGGCTGGTAACCCTGCCAGTGCGAACATCGCCTTCCTTCAGGTCATCCAGCAGCCGATCCTTGACCATTTCGCGGGTCTCGGTGCTGGCAGCCCTTTCAGAGAGGATCAGGCGGCGTTTTTCGCGATCGACTTCGATCACGCAAACGTCCACTTCCTCATTCACCATATCGGACCAGCGTTTGTCGGGTGTGTCTCCGGTTTGGGCTGCACGGCGGCTCAAACTGACCTGTGAGGCGGGTACGAAACCCCGCAGTCCACCGAACCTTACAATTAAACCACCCTTGTTGTAGCCGATGATCTGGCTGTGATAACTGGCTTTGCTTTTTAACAGTGCTTCAGCATCCAGCCAATCGGTTTCTTCGCGGGCGCGGTTGAACGAAAGAACCACATTCCCGTTATGGTCTTCCGGGTTAAGCACAAAAACTGGAATACTCTGTCCAACTTCAAAGCTTTCCAGGTCTTCTTTGCTGATCTGTTCCAATTCGCGTCCGCTGATGATGCCTTCGGATTTGGTACCAACGCTGACAAGAATCTGGTTCTGTCCGATACTGGCAATTACGCCTGTCCGGATTTCGCCCTGACGCGGAAAATCGATATCACCTTGCTGGGCTAACAGCGCCTCCATGTTGTGATTATCATTTTCGGGCATTTGATCCCGATCGTCTCGGGCTTCGGTATTTTCCATAACGTATCGATCTCCAAAAAAAGGTTAGTAGCATTATAAGAGTTTTGTGGGTTATTGACAACCCTTAAAACGCTCTGTTCAAACAATCTATTTTCTTTCCATTAATGGCGGTGGCGTTTCTTCTTCTTGCCGCCATCCTGTTGATCTGACTGGGCTGCAGGGATATCACCTGCAGGGGTTTGATCAACCTCGGCTTCTTCATCTGCGCTTTCGGCATCCGCTTCCAGGCTGGCAGTCCGCCGGACCTGGTAGGTGAAAATGTGGCTGATAACGCCCATGCGCACGTCTGCCAGCAAATCATGGAAAAGGTCTGAGGCCTGGCTCTTGTACTGCACCAGAGGGTCACGCTGCCCGTATGCTTCCATCCCGATCGAGATACGCAGTGCTTCCATTTTGGTCAGGTATTCGACCCATTGATCAGAGATGACCCTCAGCAGCAGCTGGCGGTTGATCTCATTCTGGATGAACTGGCCAAATACCAGGCTGACCTGAGAAGCATCTTCGCCCGTGATTTCGTTTATCTTCAAGGAAGAGAGAGCTTGCAGTTTTTCCTCTCCCAGGGATTGGCTGATGCGCTGCACAACCTTTCCATCCATTTGACCTAGAAGCACATCCATCTGCTGCAGGCGGTTCCATTCCGCTTTGCCGCGGGCAGCTTCCAGCACATGCAGCCCGTTCTCGAAGTGCGCCAGCACCCTTTCGTTCATTTCTTGCGAGGTGGAATCTTCGACCAGTTTAGCAGCCAGGAAGACATAGTTCAGCCGGTTGTACCGCCGTATCGCCTTGCGGTGGGTCTTGGCATCAAATATCGTCCGACTACCTTGAGAGATGTTCACCAGCAGCCTGGTCAGGGTGCGATCATCCCAGTTGGTATTTTCCTCACGCTCCAGCCAGGCATCCAGGTCGCGCTGGATGGCACCCTTTTCACCCAGCAACCGGTTGAACCGCTGCTGGTATAGGCTTTCTACCGCTCCGTTCACCTGGTCTGTGAGTTCCTGCCAGCTTAAGCCGGCAAGGTCTGCCGGTTTCAAGTTGAGCGGTTCTTCGAGACGCCTTTCGATAGCGCCGATCACCCTGCTGACCATAAGGGCGGTAAAGAGTTGTTCTATCTGTGATTGCAGGGCTGCCCTGAGATTGTCGTCTCCAGCAGCCAGCTGCCTGAGCTGTTCCTGGGTAAACCGGATCGGGATGCGCAGCAGTTCCCCCAACTCATTTGCCAGATCTGCTGGCCGCTTTTGTTCGTTTTCCTCGTCCCGGTCGGAGAGATTGGAGAAAAAGGTATCCAGCGTCTCGACGCGGTCATCCACCTGGTTGCGCAGGTTATCCTCTGAGCGGTCCATCAATTCCAGCACACTGTGGAGGGTGTGGTCGCGTTCTGCTGTCAAAGCAAGATCAGCCAGGTCAAGCACTGAATTACGAATGTCATTTTCAGTGGCTGCATGGCCGGGAATCCCTGTCCGGATCTTGTCGATCATCAAGCGGTAAGCAAATGATGGGTAAGCCAGGTCTTCGTACTGGAAGGCAGGTTGGATCTCTTCCAGGAATGCCAGCAGTTTCCAGGGGCCTTCGGTATCTTTCAGGGCAACCTGGACCCGGTTCTGCAATTCGGTGCGCAGCATCTCCAATACATCATCACTCAGGTCTTCTTTGGTGAAGACGCGGTCGCGCTGCCCGTAGATACGGGTACGCTGGCTGTTCAAGACGTCATCATATTCAAGCAAATGCTTGCGGATATCAAAGTTAGTGCCTTCCACCCGTTCCTGTGACTGTTCCACCAGCCTGCCGAGGATTGCCATTTCGATCGGCTGGCTGTCGTCGAACATCATGCGTTTCCACAGGCCTTCGACCTGTGCCCCGCCAAACAGGCGCATCAGCTCGTCTTCCAGTGATAGGTAAAACCGGGATGATCCAGGATCGCCCTGGCGGGCGGCACGTCCGCGCAGCTGGTTGTCGATCCGGCGGGCTTCATGGCGTTCTGAACCTACCACATGTAAACCGCCCAGGGCGCGCACCTGTTCCATGTTTTCCATGTATTCAACAAATGCGGCCACCGACTCTTCATAAACACCGTAATCTGCAGGATCAATTTTCTTCAGCAATGCCATGCGCTCGGCGTTATTAAGGGCATAGGGATCACCGGTTGCCTTCAACAGCACCCGGTTGGTATCACGCAGTACATCATCCAGGAGTTCACCGCCAAGTTTGATGTCAACGCCACGGCCGGCCATATTGGTGGCAATGGTGACAGCGCCGTAAGCCCCGGCGCGGGCAATAATAAGCGATTCTTCATCGTGCCTGCGAGCGTTCAACACCTGGTGAGGAATACCGCCTTTGACCACCTGCAGCAACCGCGGTCCAAATTTGGCTGGAAAACCGAGCATTTCCAGCAGCCGGGCGATATTCTCCGGTTCCTCCAGGTTGAGGGTGATGTTGAAGCTCTTAGCCAAAGGACGCAGGTCAGAGGGGTTTAGGTCCTCGAAGGGCTTGTTCAAAACTTGCAGTTCAGGTACTGACCGCTCAATCATGGCAGCGTTATTGGCTTTCATCCATAATTCGCGCAGCAGCAGTACCTGCAGCAATCGGCGCACCGGTTCGGCCTGCAGCCGTTCTGACAGGCGCTCGGAGTGCTCGACTGAGGTTGTGCCTGTAAGCAGCGGTCTTCCCAGGATGTGACAGTAGATGATCTCACGGGTGATGGAGCGAAGCTTGGCTTCTTCAGTGCGGTAAACCACATCAGTGTAGTCTTTTCTTCTCCAATACACTGGTTTCTTAGCAGGATCGTCCCGGCGGGCGTAAAAGGCATACTTATACCCGTCTTCATCTTTACTTTCCACTTCAACCAGGCTGGAGTTCTCCTTCGAGGCAAGGTATTCCAGGTTGGTGGGAATGGGAAAAACTTCCAATTTGTAAATCTTGGCAAACTCTTCGGCTTCAGTCAGGGCGGTACCTGTCATACCCGCCAGTTTCTGGTACATGCGGAAGTAGTTCTGGAGGGTGATGGTGGCATAGGTCACGTTTTCCGGTTCAACCTTGACACCTTCTTTGGCTTCAACCGCCTGGTGCAGGCCTTCGGACCAGCGCCTTCCGGGCATTAAGCGGCCGGTGAACTCATCCACGATGACCACTTTACCAGCCTGGACAAGGTAGTCTTTGTTCCGCTTGAATAAGAACTGGGCTTTCAGCGCCTGTTCCAGGTGACCAAGCAGGCGGGCTTGTTCAGGGGTGATGTCCTCAGGCCTCTCCGGGTCGCGCAGGGGCTGCCCGAGAATCTCCTCTACATGGGCTTCACCAATTTCCGAAACTGTGACTGAGCGGTCCTTCTCACTGATTTCATAGTCTTCAGGATTGAGCTGGCGCACCACTTTTGCCATGGTATTGTACAGCTCGGTATCTTCAGAGGCCGGTCCGGAAATGATCAGGGGCGTGCGGGCTTCGTCGATCAGGATATTGTCTACCTCATCCACGATGGCATAATAATGCCCGCGCTGGACGCGCTCATCCAGGCGCATGGTCAGGTTGTCGCGCAGGTAATCGAAGCCATACTCACTGTTGGTCCCATAGGTAATATCGGCCCGGTATGCCTCAACCCTTGGCACCATCTCCAGCTGATGCTGGTCTTCGATGGCAGAAGTCTTCTCAAGGTTAATCATGAAAGCGGATTGACCGTTATTGGTGCGGGATGCCATCTGCAGGACGCCTACTGACATTCCCAGCAGGTTATAAACTGGCGCCATCCAGCGCGCATCACGCCGGGCCAGGTAGTCATTCACCGTAACCAGGTGGACGCCCCTGCCAGTCAGCGCATTCAGGTAAAGGGGCAGGGTGGCAACCAAAGTCTTGCCTTCACCGGTGCGCATCTCTGCGATTCTGCCCTTATGCAGGGTGAAGCCGCCAATCATTTGAACATCATAGTGGCGCAGCCCGATGGTGCGTTTGCTTGCCTCGCGTACGGCGGCAAAGGCATATGGCAGCAGGCTGTCCAGCGTTTCCTGTTCCACCTGGGCGCGCTCTTTAGGATCAGTGATGCCACTAAGAGCATCTGCAATGGTTTTTCGAAACTCACTGGTCTTAGCTGCGAGCGCTTCTGTGTTCAGCGCTTCAAATTGGGACTCAAGCCGGTTGATCTCTTCGACCACCGGATAGATTTTTTGCATTTCACGTTTTTGGGGATCTCCCCCCAGGTTGCGGAAAATATTTTTGAACATTCTGGGAACCTCTCAGGTGGGATTATAGCATACTGCATTTTCAGGAGCAGTCTGAGAGACTGCTCCTGTACAACAAGACTGAAGAACAAAAATGCGACCAGAAGGGAATTATTTACAGGACTGAATGTCCAATAATGTGCGTGTCTCAGTTTTGGTTAAATCGCGCGGGTTGGGGTGCTCCAGGTGTTCGATAGTGATCACACAGGTATTGGAGAACCGTGCCTGCCGTTCTGGGTCAATCTTCTCCCAATACAGATCATCAAAATAGATGTAACTGTACCCTGCTGACCGTAGCACGAAGGGGTCCGGATCCTGGACGAGTGCCAGGTATTCCGGCTTGCGTTCATACCAGGTGCTGGAAGATGCATTGCCCCGACCGAAGATAACCGGAGAGCGGTATACGCTGGAGTCGAAAACCATGGAATCTGGTTCCAGCCTGTTCCAATACAACTCTGTCATGTGGCCGTCCAGGGTGTTGAGGAGGGTGCTTGTTACCGGCTGCTGGGCTGCGGGCATCTGTATGCCAAAAAGCACGATCCCTCCAACCAGGGTGATGCCGGTTAGAACGATGATCAGTACCTTTATCCATTGTTTTCTTTTTGCATACCAGAGCCAGATCAGGGGAGCAGCCCATAAGCCGCAAGTTCCCAGGAAATCATAAAAACGGGAGGTATTGCGCACACCGGTTGAACCGGAGAACTGGAAGAACACAAGCACCAGGCTGATACAAGCGGAGAGGATAATCGAAACCTCATACCAGCGGCTGGCACGGTATGCTTTCAACCCCCAGATAATCACCAGGGGAAAAACCAGCAGGATGGGACCAATTTCAAATAGCGCAGTTAAAAGTTGGGCGGGATTAAATAGGGATAGTACACCCAGGTGCGAGGAAACAATTGCTGGAGGCCAGGCAAGCTGTGCGCCCATAGACTGGTAGGTGCCCGTTTCTACACCCAGGGTATTTTCACTGAATAAGCCGAAGAGTGCGCCGCCGATAGCACCACCCTGTATCAGTCCCAGCAGCCATCCGGCAACCAGGACCGCCCACCATTTTTGGAGACTGGCGGGTAGCCGCCAGGTATGGTGTGAGAGCATATAAAATAAGGTCATCAAGCCCCAGCTGGCAACGCTGAGAACAATCCCCACCTCTCCGAGCAACTGGCTGGCGGCAAGCAGGAATACTGTCACCAAACCGCCTTTCCAGCCTTTCCAGCGGTTGAAAGATAATAAAAGGAAGAGCCCCAGAGCACCTCCAACAATGCCGTTAGGGCCATGACCCAGGACGCCAGGCCGCACTATTCCATTCGCAAACGCAAATGGAAATACAGCTGCTCCAGCCCCATCCACCTCCCAGTTGCCGATCAGGGCTGTTTGAAAGTCAGGGGCACTTTGGGCAGCGCTGCCCAGCATGCTGATGTTTGGAGATATCCAGGCGATCACGGCTGCTGGCAGCAAGAGCATCAACCAGCGCGTGCCACCAGCAAACATGCGGAAGGCACCATTAAGGATACCGCCCGCCTGGCTTTTTGTGATGCGCTGTCCCCAGATAATCGCCATCATAACTGTCAGCGCGAAAGCCAGGGCGCGGGCTGCATCCAGGGCAGTCCATGAGAACAGGTCACCGATGCGTACCAGTTCGGCTGCGAACAGCATCAGAAAATAATGATAAGAATATGGAACAGACGGGTCAAGCGCAAAATGGGGCGGAATGTCACCGGTAGCCAGAAGAGATACGGTTGGCAGGTGGGCATAGTCATCGAAAAGCGATAACCCTCGCCCAATGGCAAAGAAGATGTAAGCCAGCAGGGCAAAAGCCAGCCATTGACCGGGAACAATGTTGAACTGGTAAAGTCCTCGCCAGTCGTTTAGACAGGTAAAAACAACTCCCAGGATGAACACAGCCAGGGCAGCCAGCCAGAATGCCAGCGGTAAGTTGACAAAACGGGCGAGCATATTGGCGAACAGGGTTTGCAAAAACAACCCAACCGCCAGGCCGGATAAAGCCAGTTCGTTCTTCCGCAAATTAAAAGAAGCGCTGGTAATCCAGTACCCGCCAATTGCCCATAATGCTGCCCATCCTGCCAGCAAGACCATTTCTCGCATAATTAACTCCCGCGCCTAGGGGGTGCAGGCGGTGATATCCAGCAAACGCCGGAAATCCTCCGGATAACGGGTACGCTGCACTTCGTCTACCACCTCAACGCAATCGGATTGCAGCATTTGCTGGTAATCACCATCCAGTTTATCCCAGTAATTCTTGTCCAGATAAATGAAAGAGAAACCCGCTGCCCGGATCGCGTACGGATCCGGAACTTCAACCAGTTTTTGCCAGTCTTCTTTTTCTGTATACCAGGTGATATGCGAGTTGGTCTGGCGCGCAAAAACCGTGGGTGCCCGTGAAGCCACCGGGTCGAAGATTAATGCATCCTGCGGCAGGGTATTCCAATGGCGGCGGTACATTTGATCATCCAGGGCGGTTAAGAAGGTGGAATAGACCGGTTTTGGGATTGAGAGCAGCAGGAAACCAAACAGCACCATCCCTCCGAAAAGGGTCAAGAAAATGTATCCGCCGGTCAAAGCCTTAATGGTCTCAGAGCGTTTCTTTGCCCAGTACCATAAAAGCGGTATGGCAAATGTTTTGCATGTTCCCAGAATGCTGGTTTGCACCCGTACCAGGGCGGTAGGACCTGCGTTGCCGGTGTATTCGACAAAGATCAGAACAAGGGCTGCCAGGGCTGAGAAGATGATGGCTGCTTCATACCAGCGCTGGAAGCGGTAGGCTTTTATGCCCCACATGACAACCAGCGGCAGCAGCAATACCAGCGGGCCCATTTCTGCCAGGGCAACCAGCAGCTGCCCGGGATTTAACAAAGCCAACTGACCCAGGTGCCCGGATAGAACGTAAGGCGGCCAGTGGAATCCGAAATTGAAAGAAAAATATGTCTGGCGGGCACCTTCAGCGGCCGGGGAAAGAATATTGCCAGCAATGCCGCTCAATACGCCGCCTTGAAATGCCGCTGCAATGGTCGAAACTGCAAAGACAGCTATCCACAGCCAGAGGGTTCTGGGTAACCGCAAAGTGCGGTGTTGAATGGCATATACCACTGTTACAATAGCCAGCCCGCTGCCTATTGCCATGTAACCCACCTCGCTGCTTAATGCAGCTGCAGCCACCAGGATGGCGGTCAGGATTGGTCCCTTCCAACCTTTCCAGCGGTTATGGGTGAGTAGCAAGATGCCGGTAATGATCCCGCCGAAACGGCCTGCACCCCCGTGGTACCCCAGGATACCGGTGTTGGCAATTCCATTCACGAACGCAAAAGGCAGCCCCCACTCACCGCCCCCCTCGAAAGGCCAGGGACCGGTAATGGCAGTCATCAAATTTCCAGCAGAGGAGGAGGTTCCGAGTAAGGTGATGGATGCCGATACTTTCTCCAGCATGGATGCAGGCAGGAGCAGCAACAACCAGCGGGTGCCGCCCGCGAAAGCTGTCGTTAATCCGCTCAGGAAGGCAGCCAGTGCACTCCCGGTGACCCTCTGAACGAAAAGGGCGAGTAGAAGCAAAGATAAGCTGAAACTGAAACCGCGTGCCAGGTCAATAGCCGTCCAGGGTGGTAAATCAATGATGTGCATAAGCTGGGCGGTGAATAAAAGCCCGCCATAGTGATAACCAAAATTAACATCTGGATCAAGCGGGAAATGGGGAGGGATATCTCCGGTGGCCAAGAAAGATGCTACAGGCAGATTCTGGTAATCATCAAAAATAGCCAACCCTCGGCCAACCTGGGTGAACAGAACGGTCAGCATAAGCAGCAGGATGGGGTGCCATGGCCGGATAGGCACTGCCATCCAGATGCGCCACGTTTCTTGTTTGTTTGAAAACAGGTTAACCAATGCCCCAGCTGCAAAGACGACACCCGCCGCCAGCCAGAAAGCCAGGGGTACTTCCACCCAGCGCCCCAGCAGGTTAGCCAGCCAATTTTGCAGTAAAAGCCCAAGGCCTATCGCAGTCAGAAATTGCTCTGACGGTTTAAGTAGAAAGGTGTTGCGGACCAGCCACCAACCTCCCATTCCCCACAGGAGCGACCAGGCTGCTAACCGCAGGATTGCAGAGATGGCATCAGGCATGATCAAGATTCCAGGGTGAAATTACTGTGTTGACGGATATCTGGATTTTAGTCATTTACAGGTATTATACCCACATCCCCTAGCCATGACCGTTTTCATGTGTTCGACATCCGCTTGATTATGGGCTAAAATAACAGCGCTTGGTTATTTTATCGTTCCGGAGCAGAGAATGGAATTCAATACAATCTGTGTTATGGGACTTGGGTATATCGGCTTGCCCACCGCCAGCACTTTTGCCTCTCGGGGTATTAAGGTGATCGGTGTGGATGCCAATCCCAGGGTGGTCGAAAGTCTTCAAAACGGGCATGTCCATATTTACGAGCCAGGATTGCGGGAACTGGTGAGTGAAAGCCTTGCGAGTGGAAACCTTATCATCCGTAATCAGCCCAAACCAGCAGATGCTTTTATTATTGCCGTGCCCACCCCTTTCTATGACGATAAAAAAGCGGATATGCGGTTTGTCCGGTCGGCTGCAGAAGCGATCGCACCATTCGTGCGCCAGGGAAACCTGGTTGTACTAGAATCTACTTCACCTCCTATGACAACCTGCGGCATCGTAGCACCTATCCTGGAGCGGGGCGGGATGAAAGCGGGAGAGGATTTCTACCTGACCTATTCCCCTGAAAGGGTGCTGCCGGGACAGATATTGCGTGAGTTGATCGAAAATGCACGTGTGATTGGCGGGGTGAATCACTCCTCAGCAGAAGCCGGGCGGGACCTTTACCGTATTTTTGTAAAGGGTGAGATCATCTTGACTGATGCTACCACTGCTGAAATGGTCAAATTGATGGAAAATACCTACCGGGATGTGAATATTGCCATAGCCAATGAGTTTTCGCGGCTGGCAGACAGGTTCGGAATAGATGTCTGGGAAGCCATCCGCATCGCTAACCTGCATCCAAGGGTCAAGATCCTTAACCCGGGACCGGGCGTGGGCGGCCATTGCATCAGTGTGGACCCGTGGTTCCTGGTGGAAGCAGCGCCGGATATCGCCACCCTGATACGCACTTCACGCCAGGTCAATGACAGCCAGCCTGAATTTGTTATCCGCCTTATACAGCAGGTTCTCGGGAAGGACCTGCACGGCAAGCGGATTGCTGTTCTGGGTCTTGCCTTCAAACCGGATGTAGATGATTTACGTGAGTCTCCAGCGGTGGATATTGCGCGGCACCTGGCTGCTAAAGGCGCACAAGTCAAGGCGTTTGAGCCGAACAAACCAGACGCCGAGATTGAAGGAGTTCCAGCAGTGGATTCGTTATCCAAAGCCCTGGAAGATGCTGAGCTTGTCTTGGTTCTGGTTGGGCATAAGGAATTCCGCAGCCTGGAAGCAACCCAGGTTGTAAAGCAAACACCCGCGCGGCTTCTGGTTGATGCCGTTAACGTGATGCCAGCAGAAGCTTTCAAACAGGCAGGGTTCAGGGTTTTCAGGCTGGGAGTGGGGCACGAGCTATAAATTATGCGTATTGCATATGTTTCACTGCACTGGCCGCGTACCATCCACAGCGGGGTTGGCAAAAAAATCGCCTCGCAAATCAACGCATGGCAAGCGGCTGGGCATGAAACCCGGCTCTTTCTGCACACCCATACTGTCGAGAATCCTGCTGATTTATTACCAGGTACTATTGAGACCTATCAGCAAATCCCCGGCTTGATTGGAAAAATTCGTACTGAAATCGACCGAAGCAGGGCATTATCCCGGCTGATCACACAGGTAGAGGGATGGCAGCCAGATTGCATATATATGAGGTTCAATGTATATGCATTCCCTCTAGAGCGGTTATTCCGCATTGCTCCGGTTATCCTCGAAGTGGTTACCAATGACCTGGAGCAGCATGCGACTCTCGGGATGGGATATGGACTTTATAACCGATTAACACGCAGGATGTCATTAAAGCGCTGCTCAGGGATGGTATGTATATCTCATGAGCTGGCCATCCATCCTTCTTTTACCAGATATCGTAAACCTGTGACTGTGGTTGGGGACGGCATTGACCTCTCCCTCTTTCCTCCTTTGCCCGCTCCCCAAAACTTACAACCTCATCTAGTATTCATTGGTTCGCCGGGTAATCTCTGGCACGGGGTTGAAAAACTGGTCACACTGGCTCAAAGCTGTCCTGACCTGATCATAGATGTGATCGGTTACGACCATATCGAAAATATTAAATGCCTGCCTGGTAATATCCATCTGCATGGATATTTAAGCGGAGAAGCTTATCGTTCGATACTGGCTCAAGCTGATGCAGCCATAAGCAGTCTTTCATTACACGCCATAGGGATGCAGGAATCCAGCCCTCTCAAGACACGAGAATGTGCAGCCCTGGGTATTCCATTGATCCTGCCATACCGGGATACTGATCTTGACTCCATTGACCACCCCTGTATCTTGCGAATTCCCAATCGCCCTGATAATTTGATTACCCATGCGAAAGTTATTGAGCAGTTTGTACGGGACGTGCAGGGCAAACGGCTGGATGGCGTGGTTGTTCGTGACGCGATAGACTCCCGTGAGAAGGAGAATCGCAGGTTAAAATTCATCCAGCATATGCTGGATAAATCCAGGCTTTCATGAAAAAAAACAACAGGTTGTTTTCAATTTTTTTGTGGTTTCTGGTTGCCTTCGCGGGTTATCTTTTCATTAATGCGTTTGCTGCCGGCTTTCTGGGCATGATTGAAATGCTGACACTTGGCTCCAGGCGATACATTGTTTTCCTGACTTTATGCTTGCTGGCTGGTTTAGCCTGGCTGTATGGATTAATTGCTATCCTGATAAGAAAAGATCCCCTCAGAATTAGCAAGCGGCTTGCGAAGTTCTTGGAAATCCTGCCTGGCTGGCTGCGCTGGATTCTGGCTATTGCAGTTTCGCTGTTTCCAACATATATATTGTTATTCAATTCTTTCGGGTTGATGGAATTTGCTTACGCTTTCCGAATTGGATTGATCATAATTTCTGGCCTTGTGGCAGCCGCACTGGCATTCCCACCCCACCGCACCGGCTCCTGGCTGTTTATTGCTGCCGCCTGGATCTGCACCAGCGGGGCGTTTTTTGCTACGGGCGGATGGTTGAACCGGGTGACTAATTATCCTTTTGGCTTGTACTGGTCTGAAGGCAACCGCCTGTGGGATTACTCCATGCTGTTTGGCAGCAACCGCTACTCTACCAGCAGTAACGAACCTGTTTTCACGTTTATCACAAAAGGCAGGCAGTTCATCTGGGCGATCCCCTTCCTTATCCCGAATATTGGCATTTTGGGGGTACGCCTCTGGGATGCCCTGATGTGGATCGTCCCGACCTTTCTGGTGGGGTTTCTGGCTATTACCGGGGTGCGGAAAGGAAAAGAAGGCTGGCTTATCGGCCTCCTATTTGGTCTATGGACCTTTAGCTTTCTTTCGCAGGGACCGATTTACGCCCCCCTGGTGGTGAGCACGATCCTGGTAATCCTGGCAGTGCGATCGCGCTCCCTGGCTTTAAGTATCCTATTGGTTCTGGCAGCTTCCTGGTATGCGGATTTCAGCCGTTACACCTGGCGGTATGCACCCGGCTTGTGGGCGGGAATGCTGGCATTGTTTGAAATCGCGCAGCCTGCATTTTCCAATGGGCGCTGGAAACAATTCATCCGCCCGGTTGTTTTGGGACTGAGTGGTTTTATTGGAGGCCAATTCTTACAGAGTCTCATCACCTGGGTGCAGAACGGTTTTTCTAGTGAATTACAAGTCAATGCTTTAGCCAATGTTTCCGGTGCTTTATCCCGCCAGCCGCTGCTTTGGGACCGCCTGTGGCCTAACCCGACCTTTCCGCCCGGGATCCTGCTGGGAGCGCTTTGGGCGGGCCTTGGATTGAGCCTGCTTCTCATCCTGCTTCGTGTGAGCCGAAACTGGAAACTGCACTGGCTGCACTCGCTCGCTGCAACTGGTGTATCGGTACTGTTTCTGGTGATTGGAATTATCATCAGCACGAAAATCGGCGGAGGCAGCAATCTGCACAACCTGGATATGTTTTGGATCAGCCTGGCACTGCTGGCAGCCTGGGCTTTACGGGCATTGCTGAAAGCAGGCTTCACGATTGAAGGAAAACCCTGGTGGTTAATTGGCGCATTCTGCCTGGCGCTCATCAGCCCTGCTTCTTACCTGGCACAATATGGTAAACCGTTGGAATTGCCGGACAAAACTCTGGTCGAGGAATCTCTTACCCTGATCCAAAACCGGGTTGATGCGGTACAGGAGGGCAGGGAGATCCTGTTTATCGACCAGCGGCAGCTTTTAACTTTTGGCGACATTCAGAATGTAGAGCTGGTAGCGGATTATGAGAAAAAATACCTGATGGATCAGGCGATGTCAGATAATGCAGCATATTTCGAAAAATTCATTGATGACCTTGCGCATCACCGCTTTGCACTGATCGTTACCGAACCTGTGCGTATAAACTATGTCACTGAAAGTGAGCGAAACTTCGGCGAGGAAAACAATGCCTGGGTAAAATGGGTATCCTCACCCCTGTTGTGCTACTACCGCGAAGCTGAATATTTACCCTGGGTGGGTGTGCAACTGCTGGTGCCGCGCACTTTTCAGGAAATGCCAGAGAGTTGTGACCTGCCATGAGTTCGCTTGCCTACCTAATTCCCCGCCTGGTTCGCCATTTCATGCCGGAAAACCTGACACGATTTCTCCTTCTGCGCGGCATGATTATTCGCCCGGGTATGGAAACCAGCGACCCACTGGGGGCGGTGGAACGGTATAAAAGCGCTTTGCATGAGTATGGGGTTACCCTTGCTGGAAAAAGGATACTGGTGCTGGGTTACGGCGGCAGGTTTGCGATTGGTTGCGCCTTGCTGAAGGCCGGGGCAGAGCATGTTGTCCTGTGCGAGTACAAGGTAAAACCGGACCATTCTTTCAATAAAACCCTGGTGACCCAATATGAAAGTTTTCTGGCGTTGAGGAACGGCCGGGTTGAGGTCAACCCGGATCTGCTGACCCTGGTTGAGGGCGATATCCGTAAGGTTGTCAGGGAAAACAGGGTTGCCCCGGTGGATATCGTGCTCAGCAACTCGGTATATGAACACCTGGCTGATGTGGAAGGCATCACACTGGCCCTGGCAAAAGCGGGAAAGCCGGATTCGGCAGCGCTTCACTTTGTCGATCTGCGCGACCATTTCTTCAAGTATCCGTTTGAAATGCTGCGCTTCAGTGCAAAGACCTGGTATCGCTGGCTCAACCCGACCAGCCATCACAACCGCCTGCGGGTATGGGATTACCGTAAAGCATTTGCTCAGGCTTATGCTGATGTAGATATTGACATCCTTGCCACTGACATCCAGGCTTATCAACATATCGAGCCATTTGTCCAGCCTGAATTTAAGCAGGGCAGCCTGGAAGAAAATGCTGTGACGCATATCCGTGTGTTTGCCCGACGTCCACTGAACAGGGAATAAAATGAACAACAACGAACTGGCAGATGTTTTCGATAAAATTGCCAGCCTGATGGAAATCAAGGGCGAGGTAATCTACAAGACCCTTGCATATCGACGGGCTGCTGAAAGCTTACGGGTTTTACCGGCAGACATATCTTCCTATTGGAAGGAAGAACGGTTGACCGAGATCCCCGGGGTGGGCAAAGCCATCGCCGAAAAAATCAGCGAGCTGCTGCAGACGGGCGAGCTGGATTTCCTGAACAGGCTTGAGCAGGAAGTGCCGCCCAGCTTGCTGGAATTACTGCAGGTGCCAGATATCGGGCCGAAGAAAGTAGCCCTTTTCTGGAAACAGGCAGGAGTGAAGACCCTGGTGGAACTGGAAACGGCAGCCAGGAACGGGAAGTTGAAGACACTACCCGGCATGGGAGAGAAGTCTGAAGCCCGGATCATTGCCGGGATCGAAGCCCTCTCGCGCCGCAGCAAACGCATGCTGCTGGGAAATGCCTGGTCAATCGCCAACCGCTTCCTGTCGGAGCTCCGCAGCCAGCCTGGTGTGGTACGGGCTGAAGCGGCAGGCAGTTTGAGACGCTGGAAACAGACAATTGGTGACCTGGACCTGGTTACTGCATGCACTGATCCAGCACCGGTGATGGAGTGGTTCACCAGCCATCCCGAATGCCACCGGATACTCGGCAAAGGCGAGAGTAAATCTAGCATTGAATTGAACAATGGCATCAATGTGCAGTTGTGGGCACAACCACCCGAACGGTTTGGCACCCTGCTGCAATTTGTGAGCGGCTCCAAGGAGCACAATGTCAGGCTGCGTGAACTGGCCCAGAAGAAAGGCCTTTCTCTAAACGAGCAGGCAATCATCAGGGATGATGGTTCTGAAATGTTATTTTCTGATGAAGAGGGGATATATGAAACACTCGGACTGCAATTCGTCCCGCCCGAATTACGCGAGGACCGGGGCGAAGTGCAGGCTGCGGGTGGTAACAAACTTCCAGTGCTGGTAAAACCGGGTGATCTCCAGGCAGATTTGCATATGCACACCACCTGGTCTGATGCGGCTCATTCCACCAAAGATATGGCATTGGCAGCGCGGACCCTGGGGTACCATACCCTTGCTATCACTGACCATACCAGCGGGCTGGGTATCGCCGGCGGGTTGACAGTTGAGGGGCTGGCAGAGCAGCGCAAAGAGATTGATCAGGTGCAGCAGGAACTGGGCGATACTATAAAAATCCTGCAGGGGGCTGAGGTGGAGATCAAGGCGGATGGCACACTGGATTATCCAGATGAAGTGCTAAAAAAAATGGATATTGTGGTTGCATCCCTGCACACCAGCCTGCGCCAGCCGCGGGAACGCATCACTGAACGGCTGGTAAATGTCATCCGCAATCCGCATGTAGATATCATCGGGCATCCATCCGGCAGGCTAATGCCAAACCGTGAAGGGGCCGACCTTGATTATGACCAGGTATTGCAGGAAGCCCAGAAAGCCGGTGTGGCTCTCGAGATCAATGCCCATTTCTCGCGCCTGGACCTGGATGAGATATATGTCCGGCGTGCATCTGAAATGGGCATCCTGATCGCCATTAATTCTGATGCCCACACAACTGACCAGCTGGAACAGATCATTTACGGGGTATCCGTCGCCCGGAGGGCATGGCTGAACCCTGACCTGGTGATCAATACCTGGGACAGGGACAGGCTGGTAGACTGGCTGAAAAGCCGAGGCAGAAGTTAAAGATCCATAACAGGCTGAGAATCGTGAAGCAAACATTCCAAACCCAATTCAAAACCCTTGTCGTGATACTTGTGAGTTTGACCTTGCTTCTGTCCGCTTGCAGCAGCCGGGGAACCCTTGTAGCGGAAACTGGAGAGGTACGTGAAGTCCAATCTACCAGCCTGATCGCGGACGCAGCCACACCGAACATTGTCCTGATAACTGCGGTGCCCATCCCCACTCGGGATCCAACTATGTACCCCGAGGACGCCGAAGGGGTTGTTATCGCTTTTCTTACCGCCTACCAGAGCGACCAGGAAGGGATGGATAAGTACCTGAGCAAGGCCATGCGCAAGAAAGTGCCAGAAGGCGGTCCGGGAATGCTGCTCCAGCTCAGGGATATCCTGGAGGGTTATGCCGTGACATCCGCTGCTGTAAACCAGGACCCGCCGGCTGCAGTGATTACGGTTGCGGTCAAGGTTGCTGGCACAGCCGACAGCTCCCGAAAGTTCACCCTTTCTCAGGAAGACGGCAAATGGGTGATCAACGGGATTGAAGTCCCCAAGAAATCAGAATAACCCCGTGAGAGCATTTTCAGCCCGCTGCAGCCAGGTGTAGCGTTCTGCATCCTGGCGTGCCTGACTGCCCAAAGCTTGGCGCAATTCAGCATCCTGTATGATTTCCCCCAGCTTTTTGATCCATGCAGTTTCATCCTCTGGCGGGCAGAAGATTGCATTGTTCTCGTTTAGCACCTCATGGAAAACGGGCAGGTCGCTGGCCAGGATCACCCGGCCGGATGCCAGGTAATCGAACATTTTCATCGGGCTGCAAATTTCAGCGGAGTTCCCGCCGCCGCTGCCCGCGATGGATTTCTCATATGGCATGAGCAGGACATCGGCAGCTGCCTGGTACAAGGGCAATTCTGCATTGGGAACGAAACCAGTCAGTTTAACATTCTTAACTGCATCCTGTTCCAACCGATCTATCCAGGAAGCCGTATCGGCAGGGTTTCCGCCCACCCACAGGAACTGGACATCTGGATACGCTTTTGCCAGTGCGACCAGCAGCCCGGTGCCCCGTCCCTGATAGAAATGGCCTGTATACCCGGCTGTAAACTGATCCAGCAGGCCTAAGATCTTACGTGCGGTTGATGCATCCGGAAGGCTGGAATACTGGGTGAGGTCTGTACCGTTAGGCGCGGTTTGCACCATATCCGCCTGATAATCATCGCCAAGCAGCAGTTGTAGTTTTGCTGCCAGGGCATCAGTAATGCACAGCAGGCGTTTCCTGCCATCCACTTTAAAGAAGTAGCGCAACAATACCGGCCCCAGCTTACCGGTCGGCAGGTCGTGGAACTCGAGGATAACAGGCATTTTGTGCCACAATCCGAGTACCGCTGCCTGCGGGCTCCAGGTGTAAAGCAGGTCAGCCTTATCCTGGACTGCGCGGTTGACGGCAGCCAGGGCAAAGTCGTACCGTTTCATTCCCTTACGGGCTGATGCAACCCGGACTTCGAACTGCTCTTTCAGTCCATACTGCTGTGCCAGGTTCTGCCAGGCGGGGGGTGTCTTTCCCGGAATGGTCAGGCTAACCTGATGACCCAATTGCGCCAGCGCATGGCAGGCTTTCATAACCTGGATACTGTTGGCGGTGGTGGAAGGGATGGTCACGCTGGTGACTGCGGCAATCTTCATCAGGGTGCATCCTCCAGGTCAGGATTGGCGTGCTGCTGGGCTGTGATTTCGCGTAATCCTTTCCAGACGATCAAGCCTACCGAAGTTACAAAGTAAAACGAAAGCAAGCCCGCCTGCGCCAGAATACCGAACGGCCGGACCAGGACAAACATTAACCCGGTTTTGATTGCGCCGATGATAGCTGTAATCTTGAGGGGAAAACCCGGCTTGCCGAGCGAGAGCAGCAATGGCCTGTTCCAGAAGAAGATGTTAGCCATACCAAAGCCGATCAGGAGAATCAGGATGGCAGAGTAGGCCGGCAGGTATGCCCCATCATTCAACCAGCCCAGGATAGGCTTGCCAACCAGCAACAGTCCGACCGCACAGGCTGCCGTCCAGGCAGCTGCGATGAAGGTGGTGCGCTGTAACAAGGTTCTTAACCGCCTCCATTCAAACCTGGCCACCGAGCTGCTGATCTGGGGGAAGGTGGTATTGATGAAAGGAGAGATAGGCATCAGGATGATATTCATGATGGCTAAAGCAAATTTGTAATACCCGGCATCTGCCTTGGTCAGGAAGAAACCTACCCACAGCACTTCGCTGTCGCGGATGACCATGTTGATCGTGCCGCTCAGGTTGGTGGTAAAGGCAAATTGTGCCAGGCTGCGCCAATCTGAAAGGCCTTTCAAGGAGGTCCGCCACCAGCCTTTACCGAGGGCTGCCGGCGCATGTGCCAGCATCAGTGCCACTGTGCCGATTCCAAAAATCATCTTCCCCATCAGGTATCCGGCCAGGATGGAACCCAACCCGCTTTTTGTCAGGAAGGCAATTCCGATCCAAACCGCTGTAGTTACATTTTGGAAGAGGTTGAGGATGGCCTGGCTGCGGAAGTGATTGGTGATCTGCAGCACGGCAGTGCCGGTCTCTGCCAGCAAATTGCCGATGATCATCAGACCGTAAACCAGGATGAAAACGGTGACCGAGGGGTCCTTGATGATGAAACGGGCAGCCAGATCTGCCAGCCCAACCAGGATGGCATACGCCAGCAGCGAGGTGATGCCTTCGGTGATGGCAGCAAATTTGATCACTGCAGCAGCCCGCGGTTTGTCATTCAACGCCAGCGCTCCGCCGGCGTATTTTACAACCAGTTCACCCATACGGAAGGAGAGCAGGCGGTTGATGCTGGAAGCGAACAAGGTGATCATCCCCAGCACACCATAGTCCACCGGGCCAAGCAGTAGGGCGGCTGCCAATCCAACCAGGCTGGCGAGTACCATGGAGATGGAATTACTGCTGAACAGGTATCCGCTGTTGCGGATGACCATGCCCAGCTGTTTATCCTGCTGCCACTTTTGCCGCCATTGCTTGAACATTTCAGGGGGTTTCTACCTGGCTTGCCCAGGAGCGCTCTTTCATGTACCAGTCAACCAGGTGCTGCATGCCTTCCTGCAGGCCGACCCGCGGTTCCCAGCCAAGCATCTGCCGTGCTTTGCTAACATCCGCCCAGTTGGTCATCATGTCTGCCGGGTGGGCGGGATGGCGGATGATATTGGCTTTCTTGCCAAGCATATTCTCAAGCATGGCAATTAAATCATTGATGGTAATGACCTCATGTCCACCCAGGTTGATAATCTCGTAGCCGAGCGGCTTTAACCCGGCGATAGTCCCGCGGGCAATATCATCCACGTAGGTGAATCCGCGTGATTGTTCACCGTTACCATTTAAATGGACTGAGCGGCCTTCAGCAATCCACTGGCAAAAGCGGAAAATAACCATATCCGGGCGCCCGGCCGGGCCGAAAACGGTAAAGTAGCGGAACACGGTGACGTCAACGCCATGCAGGAAGTGATAGGAGTAGCTCATTGCTTCAGCCGCCTTCTTACTGGCGGCGTAAGGCTGCAGAGGATAACTGCTTTCACTTGATTCAGGAGTCGGTAAAGGCGCATTGGCGCCGTAAATGCTGGAGGTGGATGCCAGTACCAGTTTGGGAATCTCAAAGCGGCGGGCAATCTCAAGCAGGTTAAGTGTCCCGGTGGTGTTGGTCTCAAGGAATATCCAGGGGTTTTCCACGCTGGCGCGTACCCCGGCGCGGGCAGCCAGGTTAATGATGCCGTCGATTCTCCCTGCCTGGGAGGCAATCTCCTCCAAACCTTCTAAGTGCGCAATATCCTGTTGGAAAAGGGTGAAACCAGGCCTGTCATTCAACTGGTTTAGCCGCCAGTATTTCAAGCGCACATCGTACGCGTCATTGAGGTTGTCCACGCCGATGACGGTGTGCCCATCCTGTAAAAGAAACTCACAAACCTTTGCGCCTATGAACCCTGCCGCACCAGTGACCAGGTATTTTGCCATTACAGCCTTACCACCTTCGGGCTTTCTTTGCCTTGCACACCCAGGGCATTGCGGGTGTCGACGATCAATCGGGCCGACTCAAGTACGGCTGAATAATCGATGCTGGAATGGTTGGTGATGATCACAACGCAATCGGCTTCTTTCACCTCTTTATCCATATCTGTAACCGAATGCAGCTCCCAGCTGTCATGGACGACCCTGGAAATGTACGGGTCAAAGAATTTCACCGCTGCACCTTTTTGCAGCAGCAGACCAATAACATCGATCGCCGGGCTTTCACGCAGGTCGTCAATATCCGGCTTGTATGCAACACCCAGCACCAGGATTTTGCTGCCCTTGATGGCTTTGGCATGGTCATTCAGGGCATCCTGTACTTTTGTAACCACATACCTGGGCATGCCGGTATTGATCTCGGATGCCAGTTCGATAAAGCGGGCAGTGTAATTAAGGGATCGCAGCTTCCAGGATAGGTAGAGCGGATCGATTGGGATGCAATGGCCGCCTAATCCTGGGCCGGGTTGGAATTTCATGAACCCGAAGGGCTTGGTGGCGGCTGCATCAATCACTTCCCAAACGTCCACTCCCAGCCGGTCGCACATCAGTGCCAGTTCGTTCACCAGCCCGATGTTGATCATGCGGAAAGTGTTTTCGAGTAGCTTTGCCATCTCAGCCACCTCGGTGGAGGAGACTGGAACGACTTTTTGGAGAGCCTGTGAATACCATGCCACGGCTGCCTTAAGGCAGGCGGGCGTTACGCCGCCAACAACTTTGGGCGTATTAATGGTGGTGAAATCTGTCCTGCCGGGGTCAACCCTTTCGGGCGAGAAGGCCAGGAAGAAATCCTCACCGACTTTCAGCCCGGAGGTTTCTTCGATCTTGGGCAGGATCAATTCCCGCGTCGTACCCGGGTAGGTGGTCGATTCAAGAACGATGACCTGCCCTTTGCGCACGTACTGTGCCAGTGAATCAGTGGCGTTGACGATATAAGAAAGGTCCGGGTCGCCGGTTTTTCGCAGCGGTGTGGGCACACAAATGCTGATGGCATCTACATCCTTCAATTGAGAAAAATCACTGGTTGCCTGGAATGCACCAGACTGGACCAATGCAGAGATTTTTTCTGAACTCACATCCAGCACATAGCTTTCACCCCGGCCGAGTGCAGCAATTTTGCGTTCATCCGGGTCAACCCCGAGAACTTTAAATCCAGCCTCAGCGAAGACTACCGCCAGCGGCAGCCCGACATACCCCAGCCCAAGAATGGCTACACGGGCGGATTTATTATTTAGTTTTGCTGTGAGGTTGTCCAGTATGGTATTGCTCATAGAAAAGCTCCTTCAACGAAGAATGGCAGTTCAGTGTTTATTGCTGCAGGTGTCAATTATAGTACAGCAATGCTGTTCTAGAAGAGACTGAGCTGGGTCGGCTCCTGATCATCTGCCGGTTTTTTCTCTTCAGGCCGGGCAGCTGCAGGGGAATGTTTCTTCTTGCTTTCCTCTACATACCCGGGAAGTTTCTTGAAATCGTTTTCCAGGGTTGGGCGCAGGGCTGGCTGGTGCAAGGCGGCGGCGGGATGGTACATGGCTACGACCAGGCGGTCCTTCACCCAGCGGGCTTGCCCGTGAATGCTGCTGATGCGCGCATCCGGAAAGAACTTGCCCATCGAGATCCTGCCGAGGGTCACGATGAGGTGCGGATTTATGGTTGCAATCTGGCGTTCCAGGTATTTATCGCATGCTTCCAGTTCATCCGGCTCCGGATCACGGTTGCCAGGCGGGCGGCATTTGACCACATTGGCGATGAAGACTTCTTCGCGTTTTAAATGAATGCCTGCCAGTAATTCCGAGAGAAACTTGCCGGCTGCGCCGACAAATGGGCGCCCCTGTTCGTTCTCATAAAAGCCCGGACCTTCACCAATGAACATGATCTCAGCATTTGCAGGTCCTTCTCCTGGCACAGAATGTTTACGGGAAGAAAATAGTTTGCACTGTTCGCAAACCCTGACCTCGGCTGCAATTGCTTCAAGTACTTGTTTGGCTTCCAAATGATTCCTCCCGGGTTGTCTGTTCGGGGATTTATCCAGAACTGTCTCCACCAGATTTTTCCTTACTCCCGCGCTGGTCAAGCAGCTGCCGCCGGAGGGTGTCTAAAGGGTGCAGAATGCCTTCTTCATCCTGGAAGTACCAGTGTTCCCAGCCGTTGCACGGGCTACCCTGGCTCAGCTGTGACCCGATGGCATGGATAGACCCGATGGAATTCTCAAAAGAGATTTTACCATCAGAGCGCAACCGGGCTGAGAGCGCCAGGTTGCGTTTGAAGTAGAGCGCCTGTCCAGGGTAAAGCAGGCCGGATTCGAGCAGGTTGCCCAGGGGAACCCGGGGAAGTCGTTTTTTTCCTCCGCTCACATCATAGGTGGCATCGTCGTACGGGTCAGGCTGAACGCAGTCGATCCTTCTCTGTGCAACCGTAATGTAATCCTGGCGTTCTTCAATCCCGATCCAGCGCCGGTGCAACCGTTTGGCAACTGCTCCTGTGGTGCCGCTGCCGAAGAAGGGATCAAGGACTACATCTCCCGGGTTGCTGGAAGATAGGATTACACGGTAAAGCAAGGCCTGGGGTTTCTGGGTGGCATGGGCGCGCTTGCCGTTATCCCGGATGCGCTCTTTGCCGCTGCAAATCGGCAGCAGCCAGTCACTGCGCATTTGCAGGTCGTCATTCAGGTTTTTCATGGCATGATGATTGAAGGTGTAGGCGGATTTCTGCGACTTGCACGCCCAAATGAGAGTTTCGTGCGCATTGGTAAACCGCACACCTCTGAAGTTGGGCATCGGGTTGGTTTTGATCCAGACCACATCATTGAGGAACCAGAAGCCCAAGTCCTGCATGATAGACCCGATGCGGAAGATGTTGTGGTAGGTGCCGATCACCCAGATGGTGGCGTTGTCTTTCATCACCCGCTTGCAGGCAGTTAGCCAGTGCCGGCTGAACTCGTCGTAAGCCTGAAAACTGTCAAACTGGTCCCACTCATCCCTGACTGCATCGACCATGGTCATGTTGGGGCGCCACAGGTCCTGCTGCAGTTGAAGGTTGTATGGCGGGTCGGCAAAGATCAGATCGATTGATTTTTCCGGCAGGGTTTGGAGCACATCGATCGAGTTGCCATGGAGGATTTGGTTAAGCGGGAGGGTGTTACTGCTCATGAGGGATTCTCCGCCAGCCGGGTGTAGCCTGCCGCAACCATATCCAGGTCCATTAACAGGGCATCTTCGTTGTTATCGGAATAATACCTGGGGCGGCGATTCACAACTTTGAAACCAAAGTTTTCATACATCCGAATTGCCGGAAAATTACTGGCACGTACTTCCAGCCGGGCAACCGCTGCGCCTTCTTCCCCTGCCATTTTCAAGGCGTATTCCAACAGCTGGCTGGCGACTTTCAGCTGGCGGTAAGCGGGGTCTACAGCCACCGTTGAGATGTGAGCTTCATCCACAATGACCCAAACACCAAGCACGCCAATAACTTTGAGAAAAGGCTCAGGGTCTGCAATTTCGGCCAGCCAGATGCGCGAATTGCCGTTTTTTGTCAGTTCGAAAATGTAGGATCTATCTGGCCAGGTCAGGGAAAACGATTGGCGGTCAATTTCCATGACTCGCTCAATATCCCGCAGTTCCATCCTGCGGATCTTTATCGCTAAACCGGGCATATCCATCATGGAGAGGGTATCGGGTCTTTCACGTGCAGGTAAATTGGCGCCAGGCTGACGACATCATCTGCCTGCCCGTCTTGCCAGCGTTCCCAGGCCAGTTCAGCCAGGTAAGCTGGCCGCCTAACCGAAAGGGCAGGGCTGGCTAAGATGACATTCTTTTTCTTGCGCGCCAGGGCAGCACGCTGATCAGAGTCCAGCTCGCCGCACACCAGCGCGGGCTGCTTGAACATGCCGGAGAGGGTCTCAAATTCCATTACTTCAGCTTCGCCGCGGGACCGCCAGCGGGTGTCCTCCGAATCATACCAGCCAACAGCGAGCCGAGACCGGCCAGCGCGCAGGATCGCCGCCAGCGGATAACCATTTTGCGGCGTGATCGCAGCTGCCACGATATCCAGCGTGGGAATACCGATCACCGGCAGGTGCAAAGTAAGGGCAAAGCCTTTGACGAAGGCCAACCCGATCCGTAAGCTGGTAAAAGAACCCGGTCCGAGGGCAATTCCCAGGGCAGTCAGGCTGGAGGAGGGAACCTTGCAGCGCTTCAACAGGCTGTTTACTGCCGGCGCAAGCTCAACAGAATGGTGGCTGTGGGTTTGCCAGACCATTTCGCCGATGATCTCGGTGCCGTCAAACAGTCCCAACCCGACAGATTGGGTTGATGTGTCCACTACCAGTAACATGCTTATCCTCCGAACGCAGCCCGGCGGAACTCTGCCAGGATGGCAATATACCGCTCCCCGTAGGGTTTGAATACCATCTGGCGTGACTCTTCTGCCACGTATTTCATATCAATCCAGAGGCAATCCCCGGGCAGGGCTTCACGAATATTTTCAGGCCATTCCACCACCAGGCAGCCGCTGTCAATCATCTGCACCAGGTCCAGGTCTTCAGCTTCAAGTGCATTTTGCATCCGGTATGCATCCAGGTGGTACAGGGTATTTCCATCCATACGCTGGTACTGGTTGACCAGTACAAAGGTGGGGCTGGTGACGATATCCAGTGAACCCCAGCCTTGCGATAAACCCTGCACAAACGTGGTTTTGCCGGAACCAAGTTCGCCGTTTAAGCAAACGAGATCTCCAGACTGCAGCATTGAACCCAGGCGCATACCCAGCCGGCGGGTTTGCTCAGGGCTGCGGCTGACAAATTCAAGCGTGTTGCGGTCCAGAATGGGCATAATACAACCATTATATACAAACTTGCCAGACTGTATTAATACTTATCAACCCAGTCCCAGACCTTCTGGGGGAAACCATTCCGGCCAATCAGACAACCAGGCAGGTAAATGGTAATCTTTTACCCGGTCGCTGGTGGGGAAATACGCTTTAATGTCGATGACGGGGGTGTTATCCAGGGCATCAATGCTTTGAATTGACAGGATTCCCTGCACTTCATCAACCGACACAATCTTGCAAGTTGTCAGGCTTATAGGATTGGGACGGGAAGGGGAACGGGTGGCAAAGACGCCCATTTCCCGTTCGGGGGTGTAGGGCGGATGGGTTACCAGGGTTTTACGCGCATCCGGAGTATCATTCTGGTTTGCCCACCAAATCACCACCACATGGCTGTAATGCGCCAACCCCTGCAACCCAGGAATGAATGGGGGCAGTATTTCGATCCAGGTTGACCCCTCAGAGCGGCGCACGAACCCGACAGGATGGATTTGAAACGATTGCCTTGGCCGCACGGTTTTCCCCATCTTATTTCCCACCTGGATGTTCATCCAGAACTGGCAGCGGTCGTGGTGTCCGGGGTTTTTGGATCCGGCCCTTGTTCTACAATGGCCTTCATCCGGCGGGCAAGATCGCGGCGGGGGAGCAGCACCCGGTGTTCGCATTTCTGGCAGACCAGTCCGATATCTGCACCAAGCCGCACCACCTTCCAAATGTAACTCCCGCAGGGATGCGGTTTCCGCAGTTTGATCACATCTCCTATTCGCAGGTCGGGCAGCATGAGCGCATTATACCACCGTGATATAATCTCCCCAGGCAGGAGGAAAACAGCATGCTCGGATTGGGGATACCTACATTAATAACCCGCCTGATCACCCTGGTGATCGCTTTCAGCGTGCATGAATTCTCCCATGCCTGGACAGCCAATGCATTTGGCGACAGTACTCCAAAAAATGCAGGTAGGTTGACCCTCAACCCCCTCAAGCACCTGGACCCGATGGGAACACTGGTACTGATCTTTGCAGGTTTCGGTTGGGCAAAACCGGTGCCGGTCAATCCCTACGCGCTTGAAAGGCGCAGTTCATCCGCCCTGATGTGGGTCTCCCTTGCCGGGCCGTTGTCTAATTTCGTGCTGGCAATCCTGGCCAGTATTCCCCTGCGGCTCAATTGGGTACCTTACAGCAGCTCATCAGCACTCCTGCCGTCCCCTTATATGTTCCTGGTCGAATTCATTTCCATCAACCTGCTGTTGATGGTTTTCAATCTCATCCCGCTGGCTCCGCTGGATGGGGACAAGATTGTTGAATATTTCCTGCCCGAAAGCTGGAACAGGGCTTTCAACCGCATCCGCCCTTACAGCGCCTTCATCCTTCTGGCAGTAGTATTCGTCCTTCCCATGCTTGGTTTTGACCTGCTGGGGTGGATCATCCGCCCGGTGATGCAAAACCTGTTCAATTTGTTAATGGGTTACCCGGTCTGAACCATACACTTTCACAACTTGCTTGAGAAATAGAGAAAATGGGCAGCTTGAGGTATTACTGTTACATCCTGGAATGTGCAGACGGCACCTACTATACGGGCTGGACGACCGATCCATCCCGCCGTATCCGGCAGCACAACCAGGGGTGGGGCGCCCGGTACACCCGCATGCATACCCCCGTCAGGCTGGTTTACTGGGAAGAAGTCGCTGACCGCAGTGCAGCCTTGAAGCGCGAGTTCCAGCTGAAAACCTACTCGCATCAAAGAAAAGCCAAAATCGTTGAACTGGGCACTCCCCGGGCGCTGGCAGCAGTTCCGCAAGCCAGCTGGCTGGTAACCGCCCCCGGGCGGGTGAACCTGCTTGGCGAACATGTGGATTACAACGGCGGGGCTGTTCTGCCGGCTGCTATTGACCGCTTTGTACAGGCAGCTGCAGTACCTGCCGCAGATAGTGTGCATGAGATACAGGCTCTGGACCTGGGTGAAACTGTCAGGTTCAGCGATGCCAGCCTTGAAGAAAAAAAGGATGCCCAGGGCAATCCATTGCCAGCCTGGGCGCGGTACCCGGCAGGGGTTGCCTGGGCGGCGTTGCAACGGTCGCTGCCGGTTGTCCCACTGAAAGTTGCTTTTTCCTCTACCATCCCAGCTGGGGCGGGGCTGAGCTCATCAGCGGCTATAGTGGTAGCCTTTGGACTGGCTTGGAAAGCTGCCGGAAGGTGGAAATTGGACGACATGTCCCTGGCGCAGCTCTGCCTGAGAGCAGAGAGGGAGTATGTCGGTTTGAATTGCGGCCTGATGGACCAGTTTGCCTGCCTTTTTGGCCGGGAAGGGCACGCCCTCTTCTTTGACACCGCTGCGCTGTCCTGGGAAGCACTGCCGATCCCTGATGGGTTGTCGCTGGTGGTGGCAGACTCCGGTATCCGGCACAGCCTGACCCACTCGGGGTATAACGAGCGCCGCAGTGAATGTGAAGAAGCTTTAGTCTTGCTGCAAAGGGTTATTGATCCAGCACCCACCAGCCTGGCGGATATCACCCCGGAAAAGTTATACCGGGTATTATCTGTGCTGCCGGAAATATTACAGAAACGGGCCAGGCATGTGGTGGAAGAATGCGCCCGGGTAAAGCTGGGGGTGGAGCTGCTGCGTAAGGGAAATGTGAAAGGTTTTGGTAATTTAATGGAAGCCGGGCATGCATCACTGCGCGACCTGTATGAGGTCAGCTTACCGCAGTTGGATTACCTGGTAGAGGCTGCCGCGCAGGTTTCGGGGTGTCTGGGAGCGCGCCTGACGGGCGGAGGATTTGGCGGCTGTACCATCAATCTGGTGGAATCCAGCCGGGTGGAAGCGTTTGCCAGCCAGCTAATCGAAAAATATCGCCAGCAGTTCGGTCTGAATGTTGAAGTGCTGACCTGTAAGCCAGCAGGCGGGGCACAGGTTGTTAACCTGTCTTGATTATTTTTGGCTCAAGAAAGAAAAAAGCGTTTTGCCGGCCGGCAAAACGCTTTTTATAAGAATTTGATAGGATTAGTTCAGTCAGTGAAAACAGGCAGGTGCCCGAGCGAGATGATGTTGCGCCATTTGGCACGCTCGCCCTCAGTGAAGATGGCGGCTTCGCCTACCACTTGTGCGCCGGCTTTTTGCATCACCAGGCGGATGCCCTGCAGGGTGGAACCGGTAGAGATCACATCATCCAGGATGATCACCCGCTTGCCTTTGAGCATGTCCTGGTCTTTTTCGTCCAAGTACAGGGTTTGGGGTTCTCCGGTGGTGATGGAAAGGGTTTCGGCGCTCATGGCATTTCCCATATACGGCTTGTAAGATTTGCGCAGGACGACATAGGATTTATCCGTCTCAACGCTCAGCATGTGGGCCAGCGGGATACTCTTTGATTCTGCAGTGACGATGATATCGTAGAGCACGGTTTTAAGTTTTTCCGCCAGCGCCTTGGCGCAAGCAGATACCAGTTCGGTGTCACCCAGGATATTAAGGATGGCAATTTTCAATCCAGGCTTGACTTCAAACAGGGTCAACTCCCGGTGTATACCAGCAATATCCACCCCATATTTTGGTCTTTCGCTCATAATACCTGCCTCCTGCCAGAAAATTGGTGCTAATCACCAACCAATAATATTATCACACAATAACATCCAAATTGACCACCCGCTGCCAGTCTACTGGGCAATTCCACTCCAAGACATGGTTCCATAGTCGCAGCTGAATGTTCCTTCATAATCTGCTTCGGCAGGTGCCACTGTAACAGTTGCTGAGATGGTTACAACAGCCGTTGCTTCGGTAGGAGAAGTGAAATTTCCCTCCACTAATATTTTCTCGTTGGCATCCCTGGCAAGGTTAAAGGAAAATTGCCCGTTGTTTATCGCTACAGGCGTGGAGAAATCCACTGTAGTTGAAAGGCCTTCTGAGCTGATACTGGCATCGCCGGTTTCGTTTGTACAATGCAGTTCCGCTATGGCAAGTATTGCCTGGGAAATACCTTTTCCGTCACCTGTTACCGTGATCTGCAGTCCGCCGGATTTCGCGCTTGCATTGGTTCCTGCCTGTTCCGGTACCAGGTCGCCATAAATGATTGCCCCGGCTTGCGGTTTAATGGTTTTGTTTTCGCTGCAACCTGCCGCCAGGACTGCAACCAGTAATATAATGACTGGAAATATGATTCGTTGTTTTTTGATCATTTCGTCTCCCATCTGTCGTTTAAGGAATCCCTGGAAATGAGCATTTTTTCACTTGCCAGCCAGAGCTTATTCCAGGTTTCACGGTTGTATGAATTGCGGTTTGATTTTATCTGCCGGTTGTTCTCATCCCAGAGATTGCCGCTGATCTGTCCAACCGCAGGATCTGATGCAAGATATGTATATGTCTCTGCCATCCTGGCGGGTGTGATAGATATCGAACGCTTGAGCGCGTACATCTTCTTCAGCCATCCGGGCAATTGAGGCAGCCTCTCATCCGGCACTGCCACATTGGTCACCTGAATGCAATTGGCAGTAACACCAGTGCCTGCCAGGCGCTCTGCCAGGTCGTAAGTGAACATGATCTGTGCCAGTTTGGAATGGTAATAAGCCCGCTGGGCAGAATACCTGCGTTCGCCATTCAGGTTTTCAAAGTCGATATCCAGGGTGGGATACACCATCAAACCTTTAGATGACACGGTAATGATCCGGCTGGGTACACTCGCTTTCAGCAGGTCGAGCAGCAAGCGGGTTAGCAGGAACGGGGCGATGTGGTTGGTGGCGAAAATGGTTTCCACCCCGTCACCGGTGAGGGCAGGTTCTTTCAAGGAAAGGTCGAAATTCGCTGCGTTGTGGATCAATACATCCAGCCTGCGGTAATAGGTATTCACCTGGTCGGCCAGGTTGTAAATGGACGCCTGCGAAGAAAGGTCAACGGTCATAACTTTCAGGTCTGCTTCAGGAAATCTCTGTAAAACTTCCTGGCATGCCTGTTCCCCCCGTTCCTTTGAACGGCAAGCCATGATTACACTTGCGCCAAGCCCTGCCAGCTGTGAAACAGCCTCTTTGCCAATCCCGGAATTTGCACCGGTGATGAGCACAACCTTGCCTTTCATGGTTTGATTCATAGGATCTTTTCTTCTCCAGAACTAAGGTATTGTAAACGAAATTAACAAAAAAATACCCGGTCAACAAAGAACCGGGATTGATCAAATTTTTAATGCCTGAATTTCAAATGGTGGTAGAATCATCGAGCGCCGGGGACGCCGACCCCGGCGCTCTCACTAAGGAGGAGAAGAAGAGAAGTCGCCCTTAGTGATAATATATACCATTTGTTCTAAATTAGCTTGACGGTTAACCTACGCTTACCCTACGGAAAACCCATAATTTAATCAAAACGGATCAATTATGAAAGACGAATTCAGTGTCTATACAGAAAAACTGGGGCGCGTGTATAAAATACGCGATGCAAAAAAGGGCGATGCAAAACAGCTTACTGCCCTTGAAGATGTTAACCTGGTAATCAAGCCGGGCGAGTTGTTCGGCTTGCTGGGCCCAAACGGGGCGGGAAAAACAACATTGATCAAGATCCTCACCACACTCCTCTCGCCAACCAACGGGCTGGCGGTTGTGGCGGGGCATGATGTCAGCAAAGAACCCGAACAGGTGCGCACGTGCATCAACATGGTTTCCGGAGGCGAATCCTCCGGGTATGGGTTGTTAACCGTGCGCGAAAACCTGTGGATGTTTGCCCAGTTCTACGGGATTTCCACGAAGGAAGCCAACGACCGCATCAAGAAACTGCTGGAGATCGTTGGTCTGTCGGACAGGGCGAACATGCGCTCGGCTGACCTGTCTACCGGGCTGCGCCAGAAAATGAACATCGTGCGCGGGTTCCTGACAGACCCGGAGATCCTCTTCCTGGATGAGCCTACCCTTGGTCTGGATGTGGGAGCTTCACGCGATGTACGCAATTTCGTGCGCAGCTGGATGGATGATAACCCTACCCGCACGCTGCTGCTGACCACCCATTACATGGCAGAGGCGGAAGAACTATGCGACCGGGTAGCGATCATCAACAAGGGGCGCGTCCTGGCCTGTGATACACCCGAGCACCTCAAGAAGGATTTCCAGAAGGAAGCCATTTTCTCGATCGATGTCGAGTGCGACCATCTTGTTGACCTGGAGCGGTTTACTGCAATCGCGGGGTTAAATAAAGTCCTTGCGGTGCCGGTTAACGGTACCACCAGTGTTGAGGTTTTCCTTGAGGCAGAGGATGTACTTGCCGGAGTGATCACCGAATTGACAGAGCAAAACGCACGCATTGCCAGCCTTCAAAAACGCCAGCCAACCCTGGAAGATGTATTTGTGCAACTGGTTGGCAAGCGCATGGAAGAAGTGGAGAAGGTGGAAAACGATGATGCTTCCGCCAGTAACTAAGAAAGCCACCGGCTGGAAATTGTTCTGGCTGACTGCCTTCGGGCGGGCATATCCGCGCCTGGTAGGGCAGCAGCGTGAAAAATCGTGGCTGTTCTTTGATGTCTTTTTCCCCATGATTTCGGTGGCTTCCTATGTTTTCGTTTACCGCGCTATCCAGGCGCCTGAAGACTATATTGGGTTTGTTGTAGTTGGCGGTGCCATGACTGCCTTCTGGATGAATGTGTTATGGAGCATGTCCAGCCAGCTGTACTGGGAAAAGCAGACCGGCAACCTGGCATTGTACATTGTGTCCCCTGCGCCGATGTCGGCCATCCTGATGGGCATGTCGCTGGGCGGGCTGGCTGCAACCACCATCCGTGCAGTGAGTGTGATCCTGTTGGGCAGCCTGATCTTCCAGGTCAGCTACACGGTGGTCAGCTTCTGGATGCTGCTGGCGATCTTCCTGGTCTGCATGGTAGCCCTGTACGGGATGGGAATGATGACCTCTTCACTTTTCCTGCTATTCAACCGGGAAGCCTGGCACATTGCCAACCTGGCACAGGAACCCATCTTCCTGGTTTCCGGGTTCTATTTTCCCGTCAAAAGTTTGAATTTCTGGGTGGCTGTGGGTGCTTCCATTATCCCGCTGACCCTGGGATTGGATGCCATGCGCCAGCTGGTATTCTCCACGGGCGCCAGCCTGGGTTTCCTAAATGTCAGGCTGGAACTGTACATTTTGATCGGATTGGCAGTAGTTTTCCTTACTGCTGCACGCTACTTGCTTGCTTACATTGAAAAACTGGCTGTCCGTGAGGGCAGGTTGACGGAGGGGCGCCGTTAAGGCCTGTAAAAAGTTATGGAAAACATCAACAGCATTCGCAAGAATTACCGCTCCTTCAGCACAGCCGCCTGGCTGGGCTGGAAGATTGAATCCAACTGGACAGACCCCTTCCTGTTTGCCATTTACTCCATCGTCAAACCCCTTTCATCGGCGGGTATCCTGGTGATCATGTACAGCATCATCGCACAGAGTGATTTCACATCACCGATATTTGCCTACCTTTACCTGGGAAATGCTTTTTATCAGTATGTTGGTGCAGTTATGTCCGGCCTTGCCTGGGCAATCATAGATGATCGTGAGCATTACCGAACCCTGAAATACATCTATGTTTCCCCCATATCAGTACCTTATTACCTGCTGGGGCGCGGCGTAGCGCGTTTCATTACCACCACTTTTGCAGTGGTGGTGACCATCGCATTCGGGGTGATCTTCCTGAAGATTCCGCTTGACTTTGGAGAAGCGAATTGGGGGTTGTTTATCCTTACTCTGCTTATCGGAATAGTGATGCTGGCGACCCTGGGAATGATGTTGGCTGGTATCGCAATGAACATTGCCCGCCACTCCGACATGATCGGAGATGCTGTCGCAGGGGCACTCTTCCTGTTCAGCGGGGCAATTTTCCCCCTAAGCATTTTGCCGGCCTCCATTCGCTGGCTGGGGTATGTGGTACCCGTTTCCTACTGGCTGGAATTGATGCGGCGTTCGATGATCGGGAGTGTAGCTGAAGCATTCCCCACCTTCTCCTCCCTGACCAATACCCACCTGCTGCTGATCCTGGTGGGGTTGACCCTGGTATTCGGAATTGCGTCGGCTGTGATTTTCGGGAAACTCGATCACCGCGCCCGTGAACGCGGATTGATCGACCAGGCTACCAACTACTGATTCCGGTCAGATTTCCAGCAGGATGGTGACAGGTCCGTCGTTGGAGATTTCTACCTGCATATGCTCTCCAAAGACACCAGTCTGGCAGGGCACGCCTTCCTTCCGGAGGAATTCGACAAACCGATCGCACAACGGGCTGGCAATTTCCGGACCGGCAGCGCCAACAAAGGACGGACGGTGCCCTTTCTGCGTGTTTGCGTATAGGGTAAATTGTGAGACAACGATCGCCTGCCCCTGTACATCTATCACGGATAAGTTCATCTTTCCTTCGGAATCGCTGAAGATGCGCAGGTGGGCTGCCTTGTAAGCCAGCTGGCGGGCTTTTTCTTCGTTATCATCTGGTCCAACCCCCAACAGGATGTTCAAACCCAATCCAATATCAGCGACAACTTTTCCATCAATGTTCACGCTGCTTTTACTTACCCGCTGGATTACTGCACGCATAGGGGCCTCTTTACAATCACACTTTGATGATACTGGTAACCACCATAGGGCGGCGGCGGACTTCGTTATACAGCATATCGCGTGCTGAACGTTCGATGTCCCGCTGCAGGCTGCTGTCCGAGCGGCTCGCAATTTCTGCAATCCTGCTGCGCAGCTGGCTGAAGAGCTGGCTGGTATCTTTGCTTACCATGAACCCCTTGCTGCTGATGTCCGGGCTGGCAGCCAGCCTGCCGGTGTCTTTATCCAGGACCAGGCTGATGATGATTACGCCATCCTGTGAAAGCAGCTCCCTTTCCCGCATCAGGTCGGGATCCATCCCGCTTACCACGCTTCCATCTACATATACATACCCGCCGGGAATGCGTTCAGCAACGCGCATGACCCCGTCTTGAAATTCGATCACCTGGCCGTTCTCAACCACGGCAATGTTTTCTTCCGGGATACCGACCTGCAGCCCCAGGAAGGCATGCTGGCGCATGTGGCGCAGTTCGCCGTGCATGGGGATAAAGTATTTCGGTTTAACCAGGTTCAGCATCATCTTTTGCTCTTCCTGGCTGGCATGTCCCGAGACATGCACCTGGGCAACCGCTTCATATACCACATCAGCCCCACGTTGCAGCAGACGGTTGATGGTGCTGTACACTTTTTCCTCGTTCCCGGGGATGGGATGGGAGGAGTGGATAACCGTATCGCCCAGCTTGATATCAAAAAGGTTGTAGGCGCCCTTTGCCAGCCTGCCCAGGATAGAAGACGGTTCACCTTGTGAGCCGGTGCACATGATCACAACCTCGTCATCCGGCATATTCAACGCCTGGTCGATGCTCACCAGGCTGTCATCGGGTATGTTCAGGTAACCCAGTTTTCGGGCGATCTTCATGTTATCGACCATGCTTACACCAACAAAGGCCAGCTTGCGGTTGTGGCGGACGGCAGCATTCGAGACTTGCTGCATACGGGAGATGAGTGAAGCAAAGCTGGCAACGATGATCCTGCCAGGCGCCTTGCGGAAAGCCTGTTCAAAAGCATTATCGATCACGCGTTCAGAAGGGGTCCAGCCGTGCCTTTCGGCATTGGTGGAATCAGACATCAGCAGCAGGACGCCTCGCTTGGAAAACTCTGCCAGCTTGGCGTAATCGGTCGGCCAGTTATCCACCGGGGTGTGGTCCAGTTTAAAATCTCCTGTATGTACTACCAGCCCGGCTGGAGTTTCGATCCCAAGCCCGACACCGTCCGGGATGGAATGGCAGACATGGAAAAAATCCACCTTGAAAGAACCGATCTGGACAGTTTCGCCTGCCTGGACGGTATTCAACACGGCTTTTGATCCCGCACCATTTCGCGCCAGTTTTACTTCCAGCAGCCCCCTGGTCAGCGGGGTGGCATATATGGGAGCCTGGATCTCCTGCAGCAGGTGATGGATTGCGCCGATATGATCTTCATGCCCGTGCGTAATAATGATGCCTTTAACCTGGCTGCGTTTATCCAGCAGGTATTGAAAATCCGGGATAATGTAATCCACTCCGAGCATATCGTTTTCGGGGAACATCAACCCGGCATCCACTACCAGGATTTCTCCCCCGAATTCATATACCATCATATTCTTCCCTACCTCGCCGAATCCGCCAAGGGGGATGATTCTTAACACTTTAGATTTCATAATGAACCTCAAAAACAGGAAAAAGCTTCCTGATAATTTCGAATAAATACAACCAAACCATTGTACCTGATGGAGAAGGTGCTGTCAAAAGGTGGTGACAGCACCGGTTGGAGAACATGAAAACCTCAAGAGGTAAGGAACTGTGCGATCCTTTCTTCGGCCAGCTCTGCATATTGCGGGTTGATTTCATACCCGATGTACTTACGCCCAGACATCAGGGCGGCAACAGCGGTAGTTCCACTGCCGATGAACGGATCCAGGATGATATCACCGGTGAAAGTGTACAGCTGGATTAAGCGGTATGGCAGCTCTACCGGGAAAGGCGCAGGATGCCCTACTTTTCTGGCTGATTCTGTATCCATAAGCCAGACTGACCTGGTCCATTCCATGAATTGCTCTTTGGTGATCGTATTTTCTTTTCCTTCTGGTTTCTTGCGAGAGAAGGCGCCTTTCGAAAAGACGAGGATGTACTCATGGGTATCACGCAATACCGGGTTGGCGGCTGACCGCCAGCTTCCCCAGGCCATTGATACACCAGCCTTTACCCCTTTGTTCCAGATGATTTCTCCCCGCATCAAGAAGCCGATTTCCGTCATCATTTGGGAAATGTGGTCTGAAAGGGGGATATATGGTTTCCGCCCCAGGTTGGCGACATTGATGCAGGCTCTGCCCCCGTTCACTAGGACCCGGTATGTTTCTGTAAAAACTTCCCGCAACAGTTCAAAGTAATCCTTTTGCGACAGGTCGTCATCATATTCTTTTGTGGCGTTATAGGGGGGAGAGGTAACCATCAGGTGAACTGAGTTATCCGGAATCTCCTGCAAATCACCTGCACTTATTACCCGGATCGTGTTTTCGAGTCGAGCGGGGAATTCCTGGTCTGGCTGTAAGTGGGCAGGTCCGGTTGACCTGCCAGGCAGGCCTTTGCTCATGCGTGAACCGTAATACTGTGAAGCATCATGGTTAATGCGGGTGGAAATGCCGTAGCTTCTGGTTTTTGACCTTTTTTTCATTGCTTTACTTTGATGCCAGGATTAATGAATTTGCGGTTGGAAGAATTATAGCCCAGCCTGGAGAAAGGATCAGGCATCCTGCTTGCCTGAAGGAAGCAGGATGCCTGAGACGATATTTTCAAACCCTAATAGCGCAGGATGGCTCCGAGGCTGCCGGCTGCAGCCAGCGCTGAATTCCCATGGGTAAAAACTACTTCCCCGCCCTGTTGCCATACGGATGCAACCGCCAGTTCAACCACATCTTCTACTGCCCGGAGAGAAGCTGAGCACTGGTCGCACTGTTCTTTCTCCTGGACGGTTATCCAGCCGCAATCCGAACAAACATAGCCTGCCTGTGAATAGTTTTCAGTCACAAACAGGGTTTGCACGGAGCCCTGGTGAACCTGACCGAGCACTTTCTCCATACCAAGCGTGGCATTACTGCCTTTGGAAGCGAGGGTAATGAGTTCATTAACCCTCCTGGCTTCATGACTGCGCTGGGATTCTTGACCGATCTGCATGGCTTTAGCCAGCACTTCTGAATGGCTGGCAGTCATGGCCATCGGAAATGTTCCCAAGACAAGCGCCTGCCAGAATTTTGGCAATTCGGCTTTGAATTGAGCGGTGTTCTCGTCAGTTCCGCCGATCAGTACCCGACGGATATTGTTCTGCTCAAAGAATTGGACCGAAAAACTTGTAATGTCCTTGATATTACGCTCTACCAGTTCTTCCTGGTGGCGGGTGCGGCCGGCAATACCGCCCCGTCTGCCCGGCATGGAGGAAGCTCCTCCACGCTTGACATGCTTAACCAGTTCCCCCATCACCCCTTCCTGCTCCTGAAGTTCCCCCAGGTGAAAGTGGAAAAGGCGGGCGCCCTGTTTATCCACCAGTGCCACCCCGTAACCGCCATAATCGTCCAGCAGATCTGCCAGCGGTTTGACTGCCGGGCGCATGCCTGCCACTGCCAGGTCGCGGACAGGGATTGCCAGGGAATATGCCTTGAAAAAATTTTGGGGTGAACAGGAAAATATGGCGATGCTGCGCCCAACCCAGTTAAATTCATTGTTGATGTAATGCTCAACCGCTTGCACATCTGCCGGGAGTTCAACCGTCTTCAGCAGATTGCGCAGGCGAAGCTTATAAAAATCCGCATTTCCAGCAGTTGGGTCCATGTTCAAATACACACTTAACACCGGTTCGACAGCTGATAATGCCAGTAACTCACGCAATTCTCTGTCAGTAAACATAGAAACCTCCTTATGTGAAATACGGTAAAAGTTCCAGAACGGTATGAAATTGTCATTTCCCCAGTTCTCTGGGGTTTGCGGCTGTTTTATGGCCGCTTTTCCAGGGTTATCGTCACCTCCATTTGTTTGTTGTCACGCATTATCGTCAGGACCATCTTATCCCCTGGGGATTTATGGTTGATCATATAACTGATCAAATCGGAGAAGTTATTCACGGGAATACCATCCATCCCGATGATCAGGTCTCCGCCACTCAACAGACCACTGATCGAAGTTTGGGTTGTTCCGCCGCGGATGCCCGCTTTTTCAGCCGGCCCGCCTTTCGCAACCTGCAATACATAAGCCCCATTTGGATATTGAATCCCGAGGGCATCCATCATGGTTAAATTCAATTCATCAATAGGTGTAATGCCCAGGTAGGGGTAATCATAGAAACCCTTTGCAATCAGCTCCGGCACTACTCGCTTGACAATGTTAATGGAAATGGCATACCCGATGCCTGAATTGACTGCGCTGCCATCCAGGGTGACACCGGATGTTTCAATCGCCCGGTTAATGCCAACCACTTCACCATTCAGGTTAAGCAACGGACCGCCTGAGTTGCCAGGGTTTATGGATGCATCAGTCTGCAGGATATCACCTGCAGAATAATAGCCGCCGCTGCCCGGTACTTCCCTTACCGATGAAAGAACCCTGCCCTTGGCAGAGATGATCCCCAGTGTCATGGTACCGCTCAATCCAAACGGGTTGCCAATAGCAACCACTGTTTGGCCTACTTTAAGGGCTTCAGAATCACCTAATGCGAGCGGGTAAAGGTTGTCTGGATTGGTATCTACTTTGATGATTGCCAGGTCTGTATCTCCGTCAGTTGCAACTACATCCCCGAATAATTTCAACCCGGAGGGGAAATCCACTTCGACCGATTCAGCGCCTTCTACAACATGATAGTTGGTGATGATATGCCCTACTTTGTCATACACGAATCCAGATCCAAGGGCGCCTCCGCTGGCAGTAACAGTTTGGATGTAGACTACCCCCGGGTTGACACGCTCATACAAGCTTGTCAGTGTTTCATCCAGGGCTGATAGTTCACCGGTTACGGGTGGCGTCAGGTTTAGAGTGGGGGTTGGAGCCGCTGAAAAAGCGGTTGCGGTGGGCTCAAGCAGGTTGTTTGAAACTGCATTTTCCAAAGGGCCTAACGAACATGCCAGGGTTAATACTATTAAAACGAAACTGGCAATCAAAACAGTAAAATTCTTACGCATTTTTCCTCCAGCAGTTTACTTACCGGGAATTCTGCAATTGTTTGAAGAGTTTCCTTTGTTCATCAGATAATTGGCGCGGTAAGGTAACTTTAATACGGACATACAGGTCGCCGAATGTACCGGGAGCCTTGAGTTTTGGCATTCCTTTACCGGAAAGGCGGATGGTCTGGCCCGGCTGGGTTCCGGCAGGGATGGTAAGGATCACATTCCCGCTCAGGGTGGCTACCGATACTTCCCCTCCCAGAACCGCGGTATACAGGTCAACGGTCACGTCGGTGTACAGGTCATCGCCTTTCCGCTCAAACCTGTTGTCGGGTGCAACATCAATAACCAGGTAGATATCCGATGGGACGCCGCCGCGGCCAGCCGGACCTACTCCAGCCATGCGCACCTTGGAGCCGGTCTTCACTCCAGCCGGGATTTTTACTTCCAGCTTTTTCCCGTCCATCTGCAAAATTCTCTGGGTGCCCTGATAAGCTTCGAACAGGGTTATGGTTACCGGTTGCTCATATGCCTGCGGAACGTTCACGGGCCGACTGGATGTCCTGGCATAGCCGGTGTTTCTTGGCCTCTGGGAACCGCCCAGGCCGCCAAAAATTGCCTGGAAGAATTCGGAAAAACCCGAGCCGAACAGATCACCCAAATCACCCACTTCCACCCGAGTGCCGTTACCGTAACCGCCGCCCGAGCGGGAAACCCATTCATCCCAGTTGAAGCCGCCGGGCTGCCCGCCGCGCTGCTGCCAGCTCTGATACGATTCTCCCAGCTGGTCGTAACGGGCGCGCTTCGTCTTGTCACTTAAGACTTCATAAGCCTCATTAATATCTTTAAACTTCTCTTCGGCTTGCTTATTGCCCGGATTCTTATCAGGGTGGTATTTCATTGCCAATTTACGATAGGCATGCTTGATTTCATCCTGGGTGGCAGACCGTTCAACGCCGAGCAATTTATAGTAATCTCTATATTCCATGATTTCATTGTAGCCCCCGGAATTAGGCAAAGTCAAGTACCCCAACAAAAGATTAATACAACTCTTATTAATTTTATTGATTATTAAGGGAAGGAGAAACAAAAACGCCTCCACCGTTTTGCTGAGAAATCCGGTGGAGGCGCTCGCCAAAGGAGGAGACATGAAATCAGATGAGCGGTCCGTTATTAATCTCCCTAACAATCATACCTTAACCTGGCCAAATGACAATTGAATAATGTCACCATTCGGAAGGTGAGGTTCAGGCAAATTTGGAGGGATTACCAGCTATTCGCTAAGTACGGGGAAATGTTCAGAATTATTTATTTATGCTATTACACTGGACTGGTTTTGACTGGACAGTCTTTGTGGTTTCGTCTAAAACATATATTTTGTCAGGCAGCAGCTTGTAACTGGTTTGGAAAAAGGCATTAAATATTAACCTGAAAGTATTGACAGGGGTAACTGTTGGATACAATATTTCCTGGTGTTCTGGCAAATAAATTGCGTGCAATATCTTGTTTCTGGTTACCCCCGAGGGCATCCCGTGGTCAGCCTGAATGATTATGATCGGGGGAGTCTGAGAATCCGTTAAGATGGTATCAATTACTTCGAGTGTCCTTTTATTCACATACTCGATTGCAGGAAGGTAATTAAAGTTGTCTTCATTTACCGGCCAGAGAAAGTCGCCTTTGGAGTCAAAAACGTAAGGCTGGTGAGTTGCATATATTTGAGCGTAAATGAACTTTCTGCCCGGTAACTGCGGAATTTCCTTCAATTTGTCAAACGTGTATACATGCTGCCTGTACCATTTGTAAGAACGCGATGAGTATTGAAGCACATCAGGATCGAATAGGATCTTCCAGTTATCCGGTAATGCTTTCCACAGCCAGTTTTCCTTATCGCGTTGAAACAGCTCTTCCAGGTACCTAAACATCGTGGTCTTTAAATAGAGGTTTTCGAAACTCAAAGAAGCAATGGTTACTGATTGCTCATTATCTTCAAAAACCTCGTAATAATAATCTGCGTCTTTGATATCATTCGTTGGGAAGAATCCCCTGAATGCGATAAATGAATAGTTGCGTTCCTTTAAGAAACGCCGTACCTCGCTGTGGTGGATAATCTGCTTTAGTTCAGGTGGATCATCTTTCGAATACACATTTGCTGAAAACCCCAACTCGTCCAGATACTGCATGTTTAATGAAGAGGCTATTGATATTGATGTACCAAAATAATTGGAATAAGCACAATCGGGCAGGTAAAAACCCCTCTTCATCAACTCATTTGTAAAGGCAGAGTTATCGTAGTTGAAATCATTGATGAGGACATCATTTCTAGCGTAACTGTCCAAAACAATGTAGTAAATATCAGGAGCAGGCCCGATCTGTTCTGCCGAAATTACAGGTTCTAAATCCTTTTTCTCCTGCAATGCAACAATATGATAGTAAGAAATCTGGATTGCCGAGATTAGTACCAGAATACCCAAGATGATATTTAGAAATCTTGTTGTACGAGAGAGGTCAAACTTGATTTTGCTTATTAAAACAATACCAGCTGCAGCCACCCCCCCAAATGCTATCAGGGGTTTTACATATCCAATTTGCATTCCGAGAATGGTCTTACCGTTGATAAGATCGAAGACATGCCCATAAATAAAGAAAAGTAAAAATACCCAGCCAGTAAGCAGGCCAGCCTTTTGCTTGTTTTTTATTGCTGTGATACTTAGGAATGTGATTAGAAAAGTTACAGAGACCGAAAAAACCAATGGACGCAGTAAAACCGAAAAAGGAACCTGCCCGAGATTTGCAGAATACAGGAAAAGGACAGAATATATCGCCAGCAGTACAGGATAAAAGGGAATAATCGCTAAATTAAATTTCTTTTCTGATTTAAGGGGCGAGGAAGCCATATGTTTAATGGTTGTCTCTTAATTCAAGTAAGAATAACTCTACCTGTGCTACGAGTTCCGTTAGAGACTGGTAGGAAATGACCTTCTGGAGGGGGCTTGGGTTTCCTGTGATCATTTTAGATACAGTTTTTCCTGTACGGTAACAACAAAGAACAGGTTTTTGGAAAAAATTGGCCAGAGCGATTTCATAACCCACTCCGTGTGAAGGGGTGCTAACTTCGGCAATAAGCGCTTCACAACCTGTGACCCAATTGACATCCCTCTGATAAATATCAAGAGGGGTTACTACTTTTTCAAGATCCATAATATCGGGCTGCGAAAGGTGGGCGGTTGGAACCTCATGCCCTTGTTGCAGCAGATAATCCACTATGGCAGCATAGGCTTCCTGATCCTGCCTGCCGCCTGTGATGGAACATGAGAAGTAGATGTTCATGAAGATTATTATACCAATTGCATATAAGGGACCGCAGACTTTCCAGAAGAAATGTCAATTACAAACGTGATACAATCTCCAGATATTCTGGCAGAATTGGAGTGCAGCCCGTATGGAAGTCAGCATTGTCATTTATATTGTAGTCGGGTTTATCGCACAACTTATTGATGGAAGTTTGGGTATGGCATATGGTGTATCTGCCAATAGTTTCTTATTAACTTTGGGGATTTCACCAGTCGTTGCTTCTTCAAGCGTGCATGCTGCCGAAATAGTTACTACACTTGTCTCTGGTATATCCCATTGGAAGTTTGGAAATGTTGATAAGAGAACCGTTTTAAAACTTCTCATTCCGGGTGTAATTGGTGGAGGTGCTGGCGCTTACCTGCTGACAACATTTGATGGTAATTTAATCAAGCCTTATATTGCAATATACCTGTTAATAATGGGCATCAGGATCCTATACAAAGCGTTCCGCCCGACGCCTGAACACCATAGAGAACCAAAAACCGGACTACTGGTGGCATTAGGCCTTGTTGGCGGTACAATGGATGCCATCGGTGGCGGCGGCTGGGGACCTGTTGTCACCTCAACCCTGATCTCCACTGGTCATTCTCCCCGCAAGTCAATTGGATCAGTTAACCTTTCAGAGTTTTTTGTCACTTTGACTGAGTCAATTGTTTTCGTTGTGACTATAGGTTTAACCCACTGGAAGATCATTTTGGGTTTGTTGATTGGCGGGATCGTTGCCGCGCCATTTGGCGCCTTGATCACCAGGAAATTGCCGACCAAAGCAATCCTGATAATTGTTGGTGCATTGATCATCTTCTTGCAGTTCCGCACTCTATACCAGATCTGGTTCTAAATCACTGGAATAACTTGGAACAGTATCACATTTGGGAAATGAAGCAAAAAGATATCTATCCTCCTCATAAACTGGTTAACCGCCAGCAACGCAGTGAAGTGAAAGATCACCTTCCCCTGGTGATCTGGTTTACCGGGCTTTCTGGCAGCGGCAAGAGTACCATTGCCAATGAACTCGAAAAGCAGCTCGTTCACCAATTCCATGCTCACACTTATCTCCTGGATGGAGATGATGTTCGCAACGGGTTAAATGCAGACCTGGGTTTCTCCGAAAAAGACCGGAAAGAAAATATCCGCAGGGTTGGCGAAGTTGCCAGGTTGATGTATGATGCCGGGTTGATTGTAATTACCTCATTTATCAGTCCCTTCCGGTCTGACAGGGATACAATCCGGAACCTTATGGAACCTGGTGCTTTCTGGGAGGTGTTCGTATCCTGTCCGCTGGAAGAATGCATCCGCAGGGATACCAAAGGTTTGTATAAAAGGGCTATTTCTGGTACATTGGATAACTTTACCGGGATCAGTTCACCTTATGAAGAACCTCTTTCGCCTGAAATTGTTTTGGATACAACACAACAAGAAGTACAAATGTGTGTTGGTAAAATAATTGAAAAACTCATCGAGGAAAAAATCATAAACCGGTAATTTAGGTTAAGGGAATTATGGATCATTTACAGGAATTGGAAAGCAAGAGTGTTTATATATTAAGAGAAGCATATGCCAACTTTAAGAACCTTGGGATGCTGTGGTCAATGGGCAAGGACAGCACAGTACTGTTGTGGTTGACTAAAAAGGCTTTCTATGGGCATGTACCTTTTCCCCTGATTCACATTGATACTCACTACAAAATACCCGAAATGATCAACTACCGTGATACGCTTACCCGCGAATGGCACCTTCCTATGGTAGTCGGTTCAAATGAAGATGCACTGGCCCAGAAACAAACATTCCCGGATGGTAACGTTGACCGTATCACCTGTTGCAGCCTTCTGAAGACTGAGGCTTTGCGCAGAACCCTGACCGGTGAAGGCAAGAGGCTGCGGTATAACCACTCAAAGCAGGCGTATGAAGAAGAATCCAATCCCGAACCATTCACTGGTGTGATTGTTGGCGCGAGAGCGGATGAAGAGGGTTCGCGCTCAAAAGAGCGCTATTTCTCTCCTCGCGACAAGAAGAATGAGTGGAACATTGGTGAGCAACCGCCTGAATTTTGGAATCAATATAAAACTGACTTTGCCCCTGGTACCAATGTTCGCATACACCCCTTGCTGGATTGGACTGAGTTAAATATCTGGGAATATATCGAGCGTGAAAATATTCCCACAGTCTCCCTTTACTATAATCACGGTGACGGCAAACGCTACCGCTCGCTGGGGTGTTATCCCTGCACATTCCCAGTTGAATCTGAAGCACGCAATGTTTCTGAGATCATCGCTGAACT
>DHHC01000054.1 GCA_002403095.1 Leptolinea sp. UBA4782 | reverse complement strand
GCATGTCCAGGTCTTTCAGACCCAGCCAGTAAGCATCTATCAGGTTTGCCAGGTCAGCATCCTTTTTTCCCGGAAATGCCGCAGATAGTATTGCAATCACCCGTTTTATTTCGTCCCTGGTCATTTACGCCTCCGCCAATCGTTCTGAAAATGATTTTTCTTTTTGCTTTTGCTTCGGTATTTCCCCAGCCGCTGCCCATTCCAACCAGGCATAGTTGGTTTTCGAGTATCCTCGCCCCCTCCATGCCTCGTAATACTCGGATAGGTAATCAAGCAAATCATCCTTGTGCTTGACCGCTATCGCTCTAACCGCCGGTACAGCGTAGTCAATTTGTGCCTCTGTGAGGTGAAGATTACCCGTAACATGCATAAGGGTATCAATCGATTCTTTTTGGTTTACGTATTCCGCCCTGAAGAAGTCTGATTTTGAAGCCGCCGTCGCCGTCTTCTTCTTCGGGTCAGGGTCAGGGTCAGGGTCATGTCCCGCCACGTGAGATGCCCAGGTGGACTGTCCAGGTGGGGTGTCCAGGTGGGGTATCAAGGTGGGGTGTCCAGGTGGACACTCCACCTGGGAAAGCTGTTCATCGTCATGTACACCTGGATGTACACTGGTTGGCTGGATGCTGCTCTTGCCTTTCTTATCCCAGTTCTCTTCCCGGTATTCGCCCTTGATATAGGACCTTACCCTGTCATTCCATCCATCAGGCGCCGGGTACTTGCTTGGGATAGCCCATTGCCCCTGCTGGTGGTCCCACCAGTTCTTAATTTGCAGGTAGTGCTTGCCCTCTATCTCATACCGGATGACCTTAGCGCAGCTTTCATATGTCTGTAGTGCCTGCTCGATTTGGTTTACTGGGATGTCGTCATATGGGAATACTGTTGCCCGGATGACCACAGGGTTGTCTATCATCCTGCCCTGGTCGTCAGCACACCTGGAGAATAAACCTATCCATAGCAACTTCTCGAAGAACGGCAACTCACCAAACCAATCATCCTGCCATATATCTGAGGTAATAATCCGTTTCTCTGCCATTCATACTCCTGCTGGAATAATCTCCACTTCCCATGGTTCGATCGCGCGTAATACCGGCACACCCGGCATCGTTTCTCCCAGGTTTAAAATAACCTGGTCAGGCCGGCCGTTACCATCGCCATAGCGATAGCCCTGCACCGTGCCGTATTGCAGACTGCGGCAAATGAACACCGCTTCACCCTGAGCCAGATAACAACCGTTCCTGTCACGCATCTTCATCCTCCAGCTCTTTCTCTCCCTTAGGGATGAAGTGCCCGTAGGGTGCGGAGCACCCGGAGGGTAGAGGGTTGGGGTGAGGGGTAAGGCGGGGTGTCTTGGGCGGTTTCGATAGATCTAAATTTTTCCTGCTTTGTTTGTTAATCAACTTGATGTTCTCCAAGGTCAACACCTTCACCTTTTCATTCAGGATCGCAATCTCAGTGTCTCGATCCGCAATGATCCGCTTTAATCTTTCCGTATCATCTTTCATATTCCTCCAGAAAATCCCCCTCTCCTTTGGGGGAGAGGGCCTGGGTGAGGGGTAAAAGCCAGGCACAGGAGCCTCGCACTCCCGTTACAGTGAGGAGATGCACTGGTGGTACTCTACCGCCCGGCCTCACCCATCTACCGATAATCAACCTCTATTCCGCTCCCTCTACTCCTTCTCCTGGGGGAGAAGGTTGGGATGAGGGGGCTAATTGGCAGCCAGGATTTGAACCTGGTCGCTGGAATTCAGTGACTTATGTGAGTCCTCAGACTTACGCGCTCACACTCGCAGAGAGAAGTATCCAGCCTTACACACCTGTTGTGTGTTCCCACCACACCGCTGCCAACCCAAATTGCAGCTCGGTTATCTTCCCACACCAGGGTGCGACCCTTCGTACCGATATCATGTGACTTTGCAATCCTTATTCAGTTGTTAAAGTTGCCGGTTACACCATCCGGCTTACCGTTTCCACACGTCCGCCGCGTTTCAAGCGGATGGTCGGGTTGTTTCAAAGAGCTCAGCTCTATACCTCACGGTAATGCCAACCCTATCTGCATAATTTGGGTGTGGGCAGGTGCCGGGATTCAAACCCGGTCGCCAGGAATATACGCCTGGCATTGTTGTCATGGTTACCATGTCTATCCGGCAGAGCATTCTCACATGCACAGCACCTGCATATTCAGTTGTTAATTTTGCCGGTTACGACTCCGGCTCAGTTTAATGCCTGGACTTCCAGCCTGACCAAATCCGGGCGCCGGGAATCGAACCCTGGGCAACAGCGGAGGAGGGCCGCCGTTGCAAACCTATCACCCGCGCGCTCACTCATCACCTATCCTGTGGACAGGTCCACCCGGCTCGTAATTCATAAAAACATAGTCACCATTCACGAATTGCCCCACATATTCTGCAAAACCTGGATCAAAATTGGATATACTGGGTTGCTCCCCAAAACCGGCAATAACCTGCCTGTCGCATTCCGGGCACTGCCACAGATCTGCGGACCATACCTGGTATGACTCCTGCATACCGGTGAAAGTCTCGATCACATTGATCCCAACTTTTTTCAAAATAAGTTGTCGGTTGCATGTTGGACAAGCCAGTTTCATCTCACCCTCCTAAAACGGTATCTCTTCCTGGCCGGCATCCTGCTCGACCCCTTCATAAGTCGGCTCACCATCAGCGCCAACTGCAGCTGCCGCCGGCGCGCTGGACCCGCCCTTCGAGCTGCTCAGAAAGGTCACATGCGATGCAGTAACCTCAAAAGTGGTGTGCAGCATGTCATCATTGCCCTTCCACATCTTCGGCCCGCCGGTGTTACGGTCCGGAACCAGGCGCCCTTCGATAAAAACCAGGCTGCCCTTCTGCAAATAGTTATTGCAGGCCTCAGCCTGCCTGCCCCATACCGATACCCTGAACCAGCATGTTTCCTTCTGGTCGCCCTCGGCATCCTTCCAGCTGCGGCTCGTAGCAACAGACAACTTCGTCACAGCCTGGCCGGTTGTCGTGTATCGCATTTCCGGTTCCTTGCCCAAATACCCGATAATTTCAACTCTTTGGTGCATTTTTTCCTCGATTTTCTTTGATTTTTCCGGCAGCCTGTTGCAGCACGGCCGCCAGGTCGAGCGCCGCATCCGGCGCGATGTAATACATATCAAAACCGATGATCAACTTCACATACGGCACTATGTCCGATAAACCGATCTCAATATCCGGGCACACCGATGGAAAATGCTGGAACTCTTGCGTTCCATAGCGGATCTTCATGCCATCACCATCTTTCCGACCTTCTGAAACTGCTGCTGCGCCCGCACAATCAGGATTTCCATCGAAAGCAGATCTTCCACGGCTGGCTCCAGCAATCCCTTCGGCGCATATCGTTCGGCTGAAAGCACCCTCTCGCGCACCAGGTCGAGATACACCAGCGCATTCCCAAGCTGACATTGGCCGGCTTCGATCGATTCGCGTCTGCATTCAAGCTCCTCTGCCAGTCTTCCCATTGCCAACCTCGGGCCGCAGCTTCTTGGCTTCACGTTCGGCCGCATCCAGGCGCTCTCCCATTTCCAAAGATTTATCAATGGATAAAAGGATGGCGCCCATCACCACGCTCACCACCAGGCAGGCCCACACCGCCGCCAGGGCGATCCATTCTTGCCAGATGCAAAACAGATACGATGCCGGCAGCACAAACGCCAGGCAGCGCAGCAGCATTTGAACTGGTAAGGAATCCTTTACAGTTGCCCCCCACGGAGCCCAATGCACCGCCATTAACAGGATGCATGTCACAATACAAGCGGTAAGGATCTCCAGCCAGGCAGGTGTCATGAGGGCCATTCTCCATACAGCGCACGGTAGACCACAACGCCGATGCCGATCAGGACCATCAGAACCAGCGCCGACATACAAAGGGTTGCCACATTAGCCATGATTTCCTCCTGTTTGCGCAAAGATGTTGGTTGTGCTAAATTTATTGGGTATGCCCCCGTAGCTTAATGGATAAAGCGCAGCTCTGTCGAAGCTTGCGATCTCGGTTCGAATCCGGGCGGGGGCATACCTTCCTGCAGATTGACTTTTGGCACTGATATTGCTACAATATGAGTGCTTCGACAGAGCATTATGCGCAAGAACCGGGATCAAATCCCAAGGGAGATCTTCTCCCAAAGTCCGCAGCCACCATATTCTTGGTGGCTGCTGATTTTTAATACGCGTCATTTCTGCATCCTTACATCAACGTTGAGACTTAATCGCACTGAAAACACTGTACCTTTTGTAAATTTCATGCTGATATCACCACTGCTATAAGCTGATAAATCTCATTCCAGTGCTTATTACAAAAAACACATTCACGATCAACTGTTAGCTTTGAATCGTTGTATTTCTGATCATGCTCATACATACAACTCTTGAATCCGCAGAATGGACAGGTATTTTTGACGTGAATCTTATCGAACATTTCATCTGCTTCTGTTTTTTCATCTGCAACTTCTTCATCGCTCATAATCTCTCCTCCTTGTCTAAAAAAGAATCCCCATTTTTCATCTGCAACTTCTTCATCGCTCATAATCTCTCCTCCTTGTCTAAAAAAGAATCCCCATTCTGAGCATTTCTGCTGTACTATCTATTAAGAAAGGGAATTCACATCTTGATCAACGCCAACTGCATCCGATATCAGCCTTACTGGCTGATGCCGGCGCTCCCACTCCTGGCGGATGAGCTTGCGGATGATATAGGACCGGTTTAGGTACGCATCCTCAGAGGCCATCTGGTCTAACTTCAAGAGGTCATTTGTTGTAATACTCACACCTGTTGTAATAATGTCGTGTTTCATATGGTTTCCTAATAGCTATTTATTGTTGCTTATAAGAAACATTATAACCATATTTTATTTTTTGTCAATACCCAGAAACAAATTTGATGCTATTTAGAAACGTTAATTATGGGAAAATGTTTCTAATGGAAAACAATTTAGGTATCTGGCTTCAACTTCAAAGATTTGAGAGGCAAATAACCCAATCTAAATTGGCCGAATTAGCTCATTTAGATAGGTCTGTAATAAATAAGATTGAAAGTAATTTAACAACCGAACCTTCAGCAGAAACATTAAAAGCCATTGCACACGCCCTTAAAATCCCGCCTGAATCCATCTTTCGGGCAGCAGGGTATTTGCCGGAGAACACAGAATTAAGTACCGACCAGGAACGCCTGCTTTACCTTTTCAACAACCTGACACCCGAACAGCAGCGTTATGCCCTCAAATTACTTGAAGCCCTGGGGGATGAATCCTGAAAATACTATGGATCGCCCGCTCAAAGATATCATCACCAGCACCCTCGACCGCCAGAACATCAGCATCCGCGAGCTGGCCAGACGCGCCAATCTAGCCCATCCAACTATCAGCAATATCATCAATGGCGCCGCGCCAACCTATGAAGTGTGCGCGAAGCTGGCACCCGTGCTTAATCTTCCCCTCGAAATTGTCCTGCGCTCTGCCGGCCTCTTGCCTGCCACTGAAAAACTGACCCCCGACCAGCAGCACATGCTCTACCTGTACAACAGCCTGGGCACAGATCAGCGCAAATATGTGCTCAAATTCATGCAGGCCCTCAAAGATGAAAAATAATCACTCCAAACTGATCGTCACCCGCACCACCAATCGCAAAATCGTCAATGAAACGAACAGGAACCGATCGCTCCTATGCAAGTGTATGGCAAAACGATGTTTCATCACCCACCCCTTCCGTGGTGATGTCATTATAGAACAAACAATCTAACAATTCAATATGTCGAATCCTGCAGGTTTTAGGAGGAAAAACCATGACGCGCTTCATTGCCATAGACGTAGAAACTGCAAACTCGAGTTATGCGAGTATTTGTCAAATTGGCCTGGTTGAATTTGTTGATGGTGTTGCCGTTAACCGCTGGAAGACTTATGTAAACCCTGAGACGCGCTTTTCTTCCAGAAATACATCCATCCATGGGATTACTCAACAGCATGTAACAGGTGCGCCTACATTTCCTGAAGCCCTTGCACATATTACCCCCATCATCATCAATCAAAAACTTGTTTACCATACTCATTTCGATCGCACTGCACTGCACCAGGCTGCCCAAAAGTACAATATCACTCTTCCACAATGCTCTTGGATAGATAGCGCCATTGTGGCAAGGGAAACTTGGAGCCAGTTTCGTTATTCTGGCTTTGGTCTTGATAATCTTGCCAGTGAATTTAACTTATCGGTAGAAAACAGACACGACGCCGAAGCCGATGCCGACCTTGCCGGCAGGGTATTTCTGAAAGCACTTTTCGATTCAAACACCACCATCGAAAAATGGGAAAAGTTTTGTGCTTCAAAATATAGAAAATCAGAATTGAAAAAAGAATATGCCAGGAAAAATAAACCTCAAAGCGCAGCACCAGCTCCAGCATATGTTCCGCTGGCGAAAAATAGACCTCCAAAGTTTGGCATTCTGTGGGTGATCATCTGGCCATTTTATGCGCTTTACAAATTAATCAAATGGTCACTTGCTGACAAGGACCGTAAGAAAATTGCTATCATCATTTACAGCATTCTTATAATCGGAATGGCAATCATCTGTCAGTTATTGTTTTTTGATTTCATCATTTATCTGATCAAAGATCAAAGCACAACTCTCCTGTTTTTCCGGATAGTTGTTTAGGATAATAGACACAAAATGTCTATTATCGTGAATATAGCATTTACGCTATATTACATACACTTTAAGCCACTGAAGCATCAAGATATGATGTTTTAATAGTCATTAAATATAACGATTCTGTTATAACCCGGTGATAAGGCGGTGCTTGTCATCCCTGGCCAGGCGGCCATAAATCCCATCCGTGATCCCGATCGTGGCGTGCATCAGGTTTTCACTGATCGCTTTCATCTGGGCCATATCCTTCGCCCGTTTAATGCAATACACCGCGTGCCCGTGCCGAAATTTATGAGCTGAAAGATAACGCACGCCGGCAGCTTCGCACAATTCCCGCAAATCATCATTGAATCCGTGCCGGCGGTCAATCAATGTCTTCTGGTCTGGGATCAACTGCGCCAGCTCACCATCCAGATCTAGAAATGCATACCATGGATGCCGGTCAGATAACCTGGAGCGCACGAAAGCATCCCATTCCTGCACCACGGCCATCAGAGCCGGGATGTTCAGCAGCGATGTTTCAGCGGCCTTACGGTTTTTGGTGGCAACCCCGCGCTCCGGTAGCTGCAGCACCAGCATCCCTGGCAGATCCACGCATCCGATCGGCAACGTCACAAATGCCCCGATCCGCATCCCAGATAAGAATAAAAATGCAGCTGCAGCCTGGCTTCGGCGCAGCATAAACGAACTTCCGACATCGAAACTGCACAACTTCAGCACATCCTCCAGCGAATACAGCTCGCGGGTTTGCAGCTCAGCCTGCTCGGACCGTGAGCGTGGCGGCCGCAAAGTAGTGATCCACAATTCAGACACGCCGCGGTACCTGCCCGGGAAAGCGATCCGTGCCCAGGAAAAAAAGGCCCTGGCCGTCTTGCATATTGCCGTGAAGCGTGCAGCACACATTTTGACATGCTCTCCATTCAGATTATCAAGATATACCGGAAAACTCGGTTTTATATTGTTTGCAGATGATAGTCTCTTTGCATCTGCCCATTCCAGCAGATACTTCAGCCTCCAGCGATAATTTTCTACTGTGCGCGGATCAGACTGCTTAACACTCACATGAAAATCAAGAAATGCTTTGACATCGTGATAATTACTTCGCTCTATCATTTTCGTATTCCTTCGCTTTTACGAAACGGCTAACTTTACTATTACAGATTGAACAGCGTCCACTTAATCGTACAATCCCGTTATAATTTGCCTGGCTAACTCTACTGCTTGAAACTACTATGACAGTTTTGCACCTGGTACAAAAAGCCTGGTTCGATGCCATCATTGATTTCGGTTTACGCTGTCTAGTAGTAACAAATTGTTGGGCCCATTCGCAAAAATCCTGTCCATTAACCCAATAATGCTTTTTTTCATCCTGGATGCATGGCATTCCGGCAGGAATATAGGTGTCGTAAATTGTACTGGTTGCTATATCCAGCTCTTCCGCTATCTCGGTTACCTTATAATTCATATTGAGCAATCTCTTTAGTCGGTGAACCTTGGCATGAGTTAGACGCGGCTTACGTTGAATTGTCATTACGCCCTCCAAAAAAATAGGCGATCTGCGATGACAGACCGCCTATAAGTTTATAGGGGCAACAGACCGTCAGGTGGTCTGACATCCTCCAGATACGCTGGCACGACTCCTTTTGGATGATTATTCAGTTACAAAAATTATAACATAGAGAGCCGATTTTGTACGTTTTCGCGCTTGAAACTACTTACCGTGAGGTCCGTAGGTTCGAGCCCTATCGCGCCCACTTGATACACCCTGTTTACCTCAGGGTGTTTTGTTTTAAACGGTTCACATCCGAGCCCCCTGCGGGGGTGCTTCGCGAAGGTTCGGAGGTTACGAGACCCCTGCCCTGGAGCGATCTTTGCTCAAGGGTCTCGCGCCCACCTTTTAGACTCCTTGTGCATTACAAGGTGTCTTTTTTTTTGGTTCACAGCCATGTCCCTTCGGGGAGGCTTCGCACAGGTTCGGAGGTTACGAGCCACGAGTCCTGAAGCGATTTCCTTCAGGGCCTGCCCTGGAGTTAATGCACTCCAGGGTCTCGCGCCCACCTGAAACATCTTTTTTTAACGGGGTGTTTTTTGCTTGCAAACGGTTTACATTCGAGCTCTGCCGGATGTGCTGTTCCGGTTTCGTTCATTAAGAGCTAAGTACACGATTGATAGCAATTGAAAGGAGGGTTGAGATAAATTGGATCTACGCTCTTATAAAGAATGTAATCCTAAAAGATTGTTGAATTGTCACCGTAAAATAAAGTATTCTGAGTTCTTGGTATGATGCTCATTGGCTGGCGTGCGTTTAATATAGCATGGGACAACAGAAATACAACTTTATTGTCATAAATTGCCAGCATAATTGCTTGTATTTATGACAACCAAGTGTTATAATAAATTTATCGGAGGAGGTTGATGATGAGTACAACTATTGGGCAAAAGATAAAGGTTCTTCGCGAAGTAGCAGGCTTGAACCAGACGCAAATCGCACAGTTTTTAGGAGTCGACCAAAGCTATATCTCAAAATGCGAAAATGGCGAGCGTCAATTCCGAATGGATTTATTAGAACAGTTGGGTAACCTATTTGGTGTGCCCCTGAATGATTTATCGAATGAAGAAGCATCGACGGCGCCATTGCAAATCGCTTTTCGTGCAGATAGCATGGATGTTGAAGACCTTAACGCAATTGCCGATATTCAGAAGATCGCATTGAATTTAAACCAAATGCGCGCACTCTTACAGGAGAGTTTGTGAAAACAAAGAGTGAGCTAAGTTACCAGGCTAATGAGCTTCGGCGAAGATTCGGAGAGGATTTATCCTCTCCGATCGATGTTTTTTCAGTCATGCAATCTCAAGAACGCCTGACACTGATTTTTTACCCTTTCTCAACCCGCATCTCAGGGATGTGCGTACGCATGTGCGCTGGCGATCAATTGATTGCAATCAATTCAACCGGGACGCTTGGGCGCCAGCGTTTTACGGCAGCACACGAGTTGTATCACTTGTTTGTCCAGGGCGAAATTACCGCTGTAATTTGTGGTAATGATATTGGTAATAACAGTGACGATGAGGAAAGGAATGCGGACGCCTTTGCCTCATTTTTTCTCGCACCAAATGATGCGTTGCGTAGCTTCATCAAGAACCACCTTTTAAAAGGTACAAGCAGACCTTTAAGTCTTGAGGATGTAGTCCGTATTGAGCAGTATTTCAAAATGAGTCGCCAGGCAACGCTCTATCGTCTGGTGGGAGATGATTTTATCTCTCTTGAATTTGCAAATACCATCAAAATGAACATCATCCCTTCCGCACGCAGATTTGGTTTCAGTGATGAGTTATACATTCCCTCTCCAATAGAAAGGCAGCACTATACTACTGGAAGTTATATTGATTTGGCTGAGCGCCTGGGGAATAGCGATTTAATATCCAATGGTAAATATGAAGAGATCCTGTTGGATGCTTTCCGAGAGGACATCGTATATAACCTCGAAACCCAGGAGATATATGACTGAGCTATTATTTCTCGACACGGATTGCCTTTCTACTTTTTTAGTCGTGGGACGTGAAAATCTCATTCTCCATTTGTATGCTGGGAGGATTGGGATACCTCAGCAAGTTTATGATGAACTAAAAAAAGTGTACTTTATGAAAAATAAAGTGGAAGCTATGCTGAAAACATGTCAAGTTATGCTCTATCAAATCTATGTTGGAACTGACCCGGGAGCGTTATACCTTAAACTAACCACTAACCCAGACAAAGGGTTCAAGAAAATCGGTAGGGGAGAAGCCTCTGCAATTGTTCTCGCTAAAGAATACAATGGCATCCTGGGCAGTAATAACATGCGTGATATCCTGCCGTATATAGAGTTGTTCGGCTTACAGTACCGTACCAGTGCCGATATTATGGTGGAAGCATTTGAGCAACACCTGATTAACGAAGGGCAGGGCAATGTTATCTGGCGGGATATGATTTACCGCAACCGCAGACTACCAACAGACACATTTTCTGAATTCCTGGTGAACCGAAAACAACTCTATTAGCCTCGAACCGCCAGCTACACTATACACCCTGCTGCATCTTCGTGCGCGCTGCTCACAGCCACTCCTGTTTCTTTGTGTCGATTACCACTGTTTCCTTAGAAACATCTTGAAGCGACTTCAAAAACTCCTCGCCGAACATCGACACATCCAACACTTAACTCAGTTGGTTAGAGCGCACGGTTCACATCCGAGCCCCCTGCGGGGGTGCTTCGCGAAGGTTCGGAGGTTACGAGACCCCTGCCCTGGAGCGAACTGCACTCCAGGGTCTCGCGCCCACCTTGAACACCCTGTTTAAAGCAGGGTGTTTTTCGTTTCTGCAGGTTGTTCCCCCTCACCCCAAGAAGATAAAGAACGCCAGGCCGAAGCTGGCGTACACCGCCAGCAGGGCGTACTGGATTCTGCCCCCTGGTTTTGTTATAATGACCGTCACGAACCATGGCACACAAACACGCTCACCCCGAACTGGAATACAACCACGACTATAACGGCGACAGCCGCAGCAATGAACACCGGACGCTGGTGGTGGTCATCTTCACCGTACTGATGATGATTTTTGAGATCGCTGGCGGCAGCCTGTTCGGTTCGATGGCGCTGCTGGCAGACGGCTGGCACATGGGCACGCATGCGGTCGCCCTGGGCATCACCCTGCTGGCGTACATGTACTCGCGCCGGCATGCCCGCAACCCGAAGTTCACCTTCGGCACCGGCAAGGTGGGGGTGCTGGGGGGTTACACCAGCGCGCTTTTGCTGCTGGTGGTGGCAGGTTTCATGATGGCCGAATCCATCGGACGGCTGGTCACACCGCAGGGCATCCAGTTCAATGAAGCCTTGATCGTGGCGGGGATCGGGCTGACCGTTAACCTGGTCAGCGCCTTGCTGCTGGGCGGGGGGCACGGGCACAGCCATGCCGGAGAAGAACATCATGCCCACGCGCATTCCGACCACAACATCCGGGCCGCTTACCTGCATGTGCTGGCGGATGCGCTGACCTCGGTCTTTGCCATCCTGGCGCTGGTGGCGGGCAAGTGGCTGGGCTGGATCTGGATGGATGCAGTGGTGGGCATCGCCGGGGCGGTTGTGATCACGCGCTGGGCGATCGGGCTGATTTTGGATACCGGCCGAATCCTGTTGGACAGCAGCGTGGATACCCATTTGGTGGAAACGATGCGTTCGCGCATCGAAGCCGATGCCGACAACCAGATCTGCGACCTGCACGTCTGGCGGGTCGATTCAGAGCACCTGATGGCGACCATTTCAGTTGTGACCAACCAGCCGCGCCCGGCGGAGCATTACCGCCAGCTGCTGGACGGACTGGACGGGCTGGTGCATGTCATTATTGAAGTGAACGCCTGCGATTGTTTATAATACTGGTAGAACGTCTTATGGAGGAAAAATCATGAAGATCAGTGCACGTAATGTACTCAAGGGAACTGTAAAAGCCATCCATCCCGGCGCCGTAAACGCCGAAGTCATCATCACCTTGCCCGGCGGGACCGAGATCGTCTCGGTCATCACCCTCAGCTCGGTCGAAACCCTCGGGCTGGTGGTCGGCAAGCCGGTCTATGCGGTTGTCAAAGCATCGAACGTGATGGTGGCTGTAGAAGAATAATCAGCCTATCCGGCTCCAGGGTATTTCGGAAGGGATGCCCTGGAGCAGGTTCGCCATGTGGCGCAGGAGGGGGTAATCCTGCCAGTTAGCTTTGCCTGCTTTTTCCAGCACTGTAACAGCGCGCGCCGCGCTGTTAATAATTTCCACGGCTTCGAGCGTTTCGCCTGCCATCTCGAGGCGCGCTTCGGCAAACGAATAGCCCTTCCCGAGCAGCCTGCCCAGGCGGGCGGTGCGCCCGGCGAACACAGTCACGTACAGGTCGCCGGCTCCGGGCAGCTGGTAGACCAGGTTCCCGTCCCCGCCCATCCATTCCACCAATTTGCGCATTTCCACCAGGCTCTGGGCGAAAAAAGCCGCCTGCGGGTTGAAGTGGTTGGCCAGCCCGTCCGGTCCCTTTGCTTCGTGCTCACCAACGACCAGGTTGATCCCCATGGCATAGGCGTTCTTGAGGGCGGCGCAGGTCTCCACACCGATCGGGTCGGTTGAGGTTTGGACGTGGTAGTACTCCGTGCGAAACAGGCCGGCGATCCAGTTTAGCAGCCTGGCATCCTGCCCGCAGAAGACCACGCCGGTGTGGCGGCGGGCAGCCAGCTCCTGGGCGATGCACGGTCCGCCGATGGCGTGCAGGGGAATCTTCCCCTTCAGCCCGTCCGGCAGCCAGGCATCTTCAGCCTGCGGCACCGTCAGCAGCCTGCCGTCCGGCTGGTCGAACAATCCCTTGGTGACCGATATGACCGGGGTACCGGAGGTAAAATGACGGCCAGCCTGGCTGGCAAACCAGTGCACCCCGAAGCTGCTTACCCCGCTCACCACCAGGTCGGCGCCTTCTAGCGCCCCGGGAAGGTCATCCACAAAGTACGGCTGGACGAAAGGGGGTAACTCACGCTGGTGCTTGGGGTGGAGGCGGGTCTCATTCAGGCTGCGGATGATGTCATCATCCAGCGGGGTGCCCACCAGGCGGACGGTGTGATTATTGTCTGCCAGCGGCCAGCACAGGGCGCTGCCCATCACGCCGGCCCCAATAATGGTGACAATGCTCATGCTTTTGCCTCCTGCGGCATTTGTTTCTTGTGGATCAATTCCTTCTTCTCAGCGGTTGAGAGGAAAGCGGCTTCGAGCGCATTGTACTGCAGGTGATGGATCATCTCGTGGGTCAGGCCGGCTTTGGGCGCGGCAATATTATATTCATCAGAGATGGTGATAGCGGAGATGCCCGGGTCGTCCGTGCTGAGAGAAGGCTGCAATCCGCGCTCAAGGAAGGTGCGGATGGGATGGGCAGCATAGCCCTTCACCACGCTGGTCTGCACGTTGCTGGTCAGGCTGCACTCGATCCCGGTGCGCTCCTTCTTGAGGAAATCCATCAGGGCAGGGTCTTCGACCGCGCTCAGGCAGTGCCCGATGCGCTCGGCGCCCAGCCCCTCGAGCGCCTGCCAGATCGAATGCGGTCCGTCCGCTTCCCCGGCATGCACGGTGATATGCCAGCCGGCATTGCGCGCTGCCCGGAAGTGCTCCACAAACCCCTCTCCGGGGAAGTTGGCTTCGTCTCCCGCCAGGTCGAGGGCGGTGATGGCGTGTCTGTGCGCCAGCAGGGCTTTCAGCTCCAGCCAGCCTTTCTCTGCGCCGTACGTGCGGCTGATGATGCCAATCAGATTGACCTTGATGTCGGTCAGGCGCCTGCCTTCTTCAATCCCTTCGATCACGGCGGCGGTTACTGCTTCCGGGTCCAGCTGGTGGGTTTCCGCCATAAAGAGGGGGCTGAAGCGCAGTTCGACATAATCCAGCCCCTCGGCGGCGGCATCCAGCACATTCTCGCAAGCGATGCGGCGGCAGGCGTCCAGGTTTACCATGCCGATGGTCTGCCATTTGAACTTCTGCATGAAAGCCATCACACCGGGCTGCGGTTCTGAAACCTGCACGAACGGCCGCAGCCCATCCAGCGTAGCAGCCGGCAGGGGCAGGTTATAGCGCTGCCCCAGCTCCAGGATGGTGGACAGGCGCACACTGCCGTCGAGGTGGCGATGCAGTTCGCACAGGGGAAAAGCCGGATCGATCATCGAGGGAAGGGAAGTCATTGGTTCACCGGGAGTAAAAGATTAACGCTTGCTGCCTGCAACTATACTATGAATTGCCCGGGCAGGTACAACTTTTTCGTCCTGCCTGCGTATATAGAGTGAGGTGAATACCATGACTGAATCGCAAACCAAACGGGGTGTGCCCTGGTACCTGTGGCCCTTTTGGGCAATCTGGCGGCTGGTGATCTTTATCATCAGTGTGACCGGCAGGGTTGTGGGGGCTGTCATCGGGCTGGCGCTGCTGATCGTGGGGGTGGTGGTCAGCCTGACGGTGGTCGGCGCTATTGTGGGAGTGCCGCTCATCATCTTTGCCCTGCTATTGATCATTCGAAGCCTGTTTTAGGCCGGCAGATGGATAATTGAGCTCCGGGTGCCCCTGGAGTTTCGTGCTTTTGAGGGGGCATTGGATGAGCATCCGGCTTTATAATGGGGGAATATGAAACTGACACTGCATCGCACTTTCCCTGAAGACCTGCACGCTGCCTGGAATGACCTGCTTTCGAAAAGCACCACCCATGTTCCCTTCCTGCGCTACGAGTACCAGAAAGACTGGTGGGCCACGCGCGGCGGAGGGGAATGGCAGCAGGCTGACCTGTTGATCGTGACTGCCCATGAGGGGGATACCCTGGTCGGGGTGGCTCCCCTCTTCTTCACCACGCAAACCGAAAAACCTTCTCTGCTGCTGGTAGGGGCGGTGGAGATCTCCGATTACCTGGATATCATCGCCCTGCCCGGTAAACTTAATCCCTTCCTGGCGGCGCTGCTGGATTTCCTGGAGGAGCTGGACCTTCCCTGGCAGGAGCTGGTATTGCACAACCTGCTGGATGATTCACCCAGCCTGCCGGCTTTGCAGGCGCTGGCTGGCCGCCTGGGCAAGGAATGCCGGGTCGAGGTGCTGCAGCGTTCTCCCTATATTCCACTTCCAACCGATTGGGAGACCTACCTGGCGGGGGTGGACAAGAAGCAGCGCCACGAGATCCGTCGCAAGATGCGGCGGGCTGCCGAGCTGGAAGTGCCTGCCAGCCTGCATATCGTGGAAGATGCAGCCAGCCTGGATGCGGAGATCGAAGCTTTCCTCGGCCTGATGGCACAGGATGAAGCCAAGGCGCGCTTCCTGACCGGGCCCATGCGGGAGCAGATGCGCCAGACCATGCGCATGGCCTTCACCTGCGGCTGCCTGAACCTGGCCTTTTTGCAGTTCGGAAACGAAAAGGCGGCTGCCTACCTGAGCTTTGATTACCTCAACCGGATCTGGGTGTACAATTCTGGCTTTAATCCACGCTACTTTGAAACCTCTCCCGGCTGGGTGCTGCTGGGGCACATGATCCAGTGGGCGATCAGCAACGGGCGCGAAGCGCTCGATTTCATGCGCGGCGATGAGGAGTACAAGTACCGTTTTGGTGCGGTAGACCGGCATGTGGTCAAAGCTACCCTCATCCGCTGAGCCTTCAATATGAATTTCCTGGTTTGTGCAAATTTGGGTCTGGTACAATTATCATTGCACAAGAAATTATCCTGAATTAACTGGTGCCGTCTATGTTCCGAAAAACCACCCAGCCTGTCTCTACCCAATCCTTTGTCCCAGGTGAACGTATCACGTCCATCCTCGGGCCCGGCATTATCTGGAAGGGCAATCTGCACGGCAGCGGCGGCATCCGCATCGAGGGCACCTTCGAAGGCGAGATCGCCATCCGCGGCCTGCTGGTGGTCGGTGAGACCGGCCGGGTGACCTGTCCTGAGATGAAAGCCAGCACTGTGGTGGTGGCCGGGCTGGTGCGCGGTAACATTGTGACCGAAAAACTTGAGATCCGCGGCACCGGCCGGGTGTGGGGGGATGTCTCGGCGGTCTCATTTTCCACCGAAGAAGGCGCTTTCCTGCGCGGGGCGGTACGGATGGAAGAAAAGATCGACCTCAACCTGGAAGAGACTGTCGAAGAACTGCCCCTAGAATTGCAGCCCCCGCCCGATTCAGACGGGATTGAGGGAGCAACCTAGCGCATGGATTCGCGAACCCTGATCCTGGCCGGCAGTGAAGTGATGGGCGTCATCGCTGTCATGCTGCTGACAGGGCTGAGCAAGAGCATCCGCCAGCGCCCCCTGCTCGGTTTCAAGTACCCGCGCCGCGAGGCGGTCATTTCCCTTACCCTCTTCAGCCTGCTTTTAGCGTTGTCCATCCTGTTCTATAGCGGAACCATCCCTACCCCGCAGCCTTTCGTGAATATTCCCCGGGAATTGTGGCAGCAGCTGGTTGCCGGCCTGGCTGCCCTGCTGCTGGTGCTGGCGCTGCTCTATGTTCGCCGCCAGCCTATCCGCAGCGCAGGCTGGAATAAAGCCATGCTCAGCCCAAGCTTGCGGCTGGGGTTGGCGCTGGCTTTCCTGGCTGTCTTCCTGCGCGGAGCCATCTTTTCGCTTATGGATGGGGTCTCCCCGGCTGAGCTGAACGGCCTGGTGGTGTGGCTGCTGCTGGCGCTGGCAGAAACCACCATCTTCCAGGGCTACATCCAGTTGCGGCTGACATCCTTTTTCGGCGACCGGTTCGGCTGGCTGGCCGCTGCAGCTGTCTTCCTGCTCTGGCAGCTGCCGCGCCTGCTGCTGCAGCCCGAAACACTCTGGATTCACCTCGGCCTGGCAGCGGTACAGGCGGTACTGATCTCCTGGCTGATGAAGCGCAGCGGGCACGTAGCCGGGATTGCGCTCTACCGGGCTGTTTCTGAGTGGATCTGGCTTCTGTAGATTCCCCTAAATGTGTACAATTGAATATCCTGATTAATGCCGTTTCGAGTGGAGTATGCCATGTTAATGTCCCGCCTGTTCTCGCAAACCCGCCGTGAAGTCCCTGCGGATGCCGAACTGCCCGGCCACCAGCTGCTCATCCGGGCCGGGTACATCCGCCCCCTGGCAGCCGGCATCTTTACCAGTATGCCGCTGGCGCGCCGCAGTCTGGCTAAGATCGAGACCATCATGCGCTCCGAGATCAACGCCATTGGCGGGCAGGAGATCAGCATGCCGGTGGTGCAGCCGGCTGAGCTGTGGAAAGAGACCGGGCGCTGGTATCAGATCGGCAGCGAGATGGGGCGCTTTAAAGACAAGTCGGAACGGGACATGGTACTGGCAATGACCCACGAGGAAGCGGTAGGCGACCTAGTGCGCAACGAAGTGCGCTCTTACCGCCAGCTGCCAGCCCTGGTGTACCACATTCAGACCAAGTGGCGCGACGATCCCCGCCCGCGGGCGGGCTTGATCCGGGCGCGCGAGTTTACCATGCTCGACAGCTACAGCCTGGATGCAGACTGGGAGGGGCTGGCTGTGCAGTACCAGGCGCATTATGATGCCTACCGCCGGATATTCGCCCGCTGCGGCGTTCCGGCGGTGACGGTTGAATCGGACACCGGCATGATGGGTGGCAGGGAAGCGCATGAGTTCATGTACCTCTCGCCCTGGGGCGAGGATACGCTGCTGCACTGCGCCGCCTGCGGATATGCCGCCAACCGCGAGGTGGCTGCCTTCCGGCGCCCGGCAGTGGAAGCAGAAGAACCTTTGCCGCTTCAGAAGGTTGCCACACCAGGCGCAAAGATTATCCAGGACCTGGCAGCTTTCCTGGGCATCCCGGCTGCCCGCACTGCCAAGGCGGTCTTCCTGGTGGCAACCCCGGTCCAGAAGGATCCGGAACAGCCTGCCCATGAAGAGTTCATCTTCGCGGTGGTGCGGGGTGACATGGAACTGAACGAGGTCAAGCTGGCCAACACGGTCTGCGCGGCAGCGCTGCGCCCGGCAACCGAAGAGGAGATCAAGGCGCTGGGGGCAGCCCCGGGCTATGCTTCACCGGTGGGGCTTGACCTTAAGCGGGGGGATGCTGCTGCCATGCCCGTCAGGGTGGTGGTAGATGAGTTGATTCCGCTCTGCAGCAACCTGGTGGCGGGAGCGAACGAAGAGGGCTACCATTTGCTCAATGTGAACTACGGGCGCGATTACACGGCGGACAGCGTTGTCGATATCGTCTCGGCTGCCGACGGCTATGGCTGCCCGCATTGCGGCAGTGCTATGCAGGGCTCACGCGGGGTAGAGCTGGGGCACATCTTCAAGCTAGGCACCCGCTATTCTGAAGCGCTGGGCTGCACCTTTGTGGCTGAGGACGGCAGCAGCCATCCGGTCATCATGGGCTCATACGGCATCGGGCTGGGCAGGCTGCTGGCGTGCATCGCCGAGGAACACCATGACGACAAGGGGCTGTGCTGGCCTGCCAGTGTGGCCCCGTACCTGGCGCACATCGTCAGCCTGCCCGATAAGAACGGCCAGGCAGAAGCAGCCGCATGGAGTGTGTATGAGCAGCTGCAGGCTGCCGGGGTGGAGGTTTTGCTGGATGACCGGCAGGCCAGCCCGGGGGTCAAGTTCAATGATGCCGACCTGCTGGGGATGCCCATCCGCCTGACCATTGGCGAGCGCGGGCTGAGGCAGGGCGGGGTGGAATACCGCCTGCGGGCCAGCGGAGAAGCGGGCCTGTGGAGGTTGGAAGAGGTAATGGAACAGGTTAAGGGTGTGCAGGGGAGACTGTAGTCCTTTGTCTATGCTGGTTGGGGCAATAAAAAACAAAAGCTGAAAACAAAAGCTGAACCTATTGACTTTTAAATAATAATCACTATTATGGTATTACCGCTCTCTAAATGAAATTTCATAGCTCAGGAATGCCCTGGACGGCGCAGGGGAGTAGTTCCCCTCGATCGTGTCATTTTTTAAGAAGGAGGGTATTATGCGTACTCATTTCCACTGGAGCAGAGTTCTACCCCTGGTGGTAGTATTTACGCTGGCATTGGCTGCCTTTAGTCCAACAGTGGCCCAGGCGGAAGGGGATGTCCCTGAAACTCCTCTACCGCTTGAACCTGCCGCACCTCAACCGGAAGAACCTGGTGAAACCCCTGTCACAGCTGCCGTACAGGTCCTGGCGGAAGCCGGAGCGGAACTAGCGGGAGAAGACGGCGCCATCCCCCTGGCATCGCAGAGCGCCCTGAGCATTTTGTGCGAGCCAGACCCGTGGTTTTACGGCGCCTGTACTGACGGGATGTGTCACTATGATCAGCTCAACCAGGCCCTGGCAGATTGGGGCGCCAAAAAGGGGTATGGCATGATCTACCTCGAAGGGGATTACAACAAGGATTTGACAATATTTGAGGATATTTACATCGACAATACCCTGACAGGTTTCCTGACCCTCAAAGGGATCATGCGTGATTATGGTACTGAAGGAGATCCGCCGGTCGTTCAGGGTACTGTTGAAATCTATAACATGCCGGCTGGTTTCACTTTACAGGGCATAAGTATTGTGGCTGACACACCCTTTGAAGGATTAGACATAGAGAATAACAAAGGACTGCTGAAACTTGTTGACTTAACCGTTACAAATACAAGCGGCTCAGGCGCTTATATCAACCATACAGGTTCTGTGGATATGCTGCGGATGGATGTCAGCCACAATGAATATGATGGTATGCATCTCCTTACCTGTAATTGGGGCGATTGGCAGAGTTGTCCTGTAAGCGGAACGATAAAAATCAATGATAGCACCTTCAGTTTTAATGGGAATGATACGGGTCTTTATGTGGGATTGTGGCTGCGTACCCGTAATCCAATCACTATCAATGGTTTTAGCGCTATCAGCAATAAGAGCGATGGGCTGTACTTCGAGGCATTTGGAGGCGCGGTAACCATAAAGAATGCAGTATTCATGAACTCCACTACAGACGAAGAGTGGAATGGCTTCGGGCTGTGGGTATCCACAGAGTCATTCAGCAATATCACCCTCGAGAATGTGGCGGCAACCGGCAATGCCAATGACGGGCTGTATATCGGCACCACTGGAACTGTGACCCTCAAGAATGTTACCTCATACAGCAACGCGAAAAGCGGGCTGCGCATCACTGGAGATATGTTTGACCTCATGGTGCCTGCAGCCCGATCTGTCGCCATCACAAACAGCACCTTCTTTGGAAACCCTTCAGACAACCTGATCATAGCGTCGTTGGGACCAATTACCCTGACCAATGTGAATGCCTACGACAGTACGAACGGAAACGGCGCATACCTGGATAATTCCAGCAGCCTGCTGCCTGCGCCGGTCACGGTCACTAACGGGGTTTTCAGCAACAATGGGGGTGCCGGGTTGGAAGTGTACTCCAAGGGCAACATTACCCTCAACACCATCACCGCCTCGATCAACAACTCCTACGGGGTGTACCTGGATAACAACTTTGCTGGAGCAACCGGCGGGATCACCATGCTGGCAGCATATGGGGTGAACACCATCCAGAGCAACGGGTATCTTGTCGGGGATGGGCTGCGGATCAATACCACCCGCAATATCACAATCAATAAATTGTCCGTTTCCGGCTCCAGTGCAGACGGCATCAATGTTGAGACTGCCGGTTTGACAACCAACCTGCTGCTCACCGATGTCTCGATCTGGGAAAATGATGGCTGGGGCATCGCAGCTGAGGTTGGCGGGACCATCACCTGGAACCGGGGCGGGGCCTGGGACAATGGACAAGATCCATTACAGAAAGGCGGCGGGGCTGAATTGCGGAATGCTTTCTCGGGGCTGCCGAAGAATATCACCCTCAAGGATGTTGTCTTTGACGGCAACCTGGGAGATCATGGCCTGTCTTTGGAGACTTTAGGCAGCATCACCTTGACCAACATCAGCGCCAGCGGGAATAAAGGAGGTGCGGGCATAAACTATGTAGCCGATTCCGGGAAGGGCGGTAACTTTACCATCCTGCGGACGAGACCGGATGACTACAACACCATCAACGGTAATGGCAGTTATGGTATCTATATCTTCACAAAAGGCAATATCACGCTCAACCGGGTGCAGGTGAACGACAATAACACAGTAAATGCTTACCTGGATACCTGCCAGGAGGGTATTAGTGGCTGCGATGGGATAGGCACAGTCACCATCAAGGGCACTCCCAGCTTCCCGGTCCAGTTCAACAGCAGCGAGGATGAAGGCTTGTTCATCAACGCCTCTGGCAACGTCACGCTTTCCGGTGTGCAGGTCAACCGGAATGATTTGCACGGTTTGACCGCCATATCGGTGAACGGAAGTGTCTCAGTGCTGGGGACGGTCAACCAGTTCAATCAAAACGGTCTGGACCTAGTTGGGCAAGGCGGTGGCGCCATTTTCTCCGCCAAGGGCAACATCACCCTGATGAACTTCACGGCTGAGCAGAATGATTGGAAAGGTGTCATCCTGGATAACACAAGCGGTATCGGCAATGTCACTGTTACAGCAACGGTGCCTTACTTCGTTAACCGGGTATATAACAACACGGACAGGGGAATGGAAATTTTCTCCAACGGCATAGTTCTGATCAGCAAGGTAATTGTTGAAGAAAATGACTCTGGTGGTTTGTTTATTCACAATGAGACTGCATCCCTGCCCAAGCCGGTATCGGTCACCAGCAGTACTTTCATCGGCAACCGGGTTGATGACGGGTTGTACATATCCTCAAAAGGCGCTATTACCCTCAATCTGGTGACCGCTTCCAACAACTGGAAGTACGGCGCTAACCTGGATAACACTGCCTGGACCACCTCGGCATTTCCTGTTTTAGTTACAAAATCAAGTTTTAACTACAATCTCGGCACAGGCTTGTATGTAAAGGCTACAGGGCCTATCACGCTCAATTCAGTATCGGCGTTGATAAACAATAACCCGGGTGTTGAGCTGGATAACTCGAATTCTCCGGTGAACAGCCCGATTACAATAATCGGAACCAATAATTTTTCCAGGAACACGGGTACCGGGTTATGGATTAAAAGTAAGGGCGCTGTCTCGATCTCCGGAGTGACTGCTGCACATAACCAGGTTAGAGGAATTGACATCGATCAGGCAGGCACAATCATGCTGGTAAACAGCCAGGTGCTGCATAACATTAACGAAGGCGTATATTCCACATCAGTGGGAAATACGACCGTGAAAAACATGGTTGTATTCCTGAATGGCGCAGGCGGTAACAATCCCGGAATGGATATAGCTTCTCTTAATGGGAAAATATACCTGTACTCCAGCAGCTTCATCGGGAATTACGGGATTGGTTTTGAAGCCTATGTCAACAACACGAAGCTCGATTTCTACATGTCCCAGGTGAATTACATGGGCAACTTTGGAGGCACTTACGCAGTGTATCCAAACGAACCGTGAAATCTTGATGGCTGGGTGACAATTTATTGGCGGGGTGTGGACTGGAATATGGTCCACACCCTGCACTGTTCTGCCTGTCCCATATACCCTGCCCAAATTGGATATAATGACTGCATGAGCAAATCCACTCCTGCCAGCCTGTCCCTGGCACACGGCACGCTGCAGTTCCCCGCCTTCCTGCCTGACGCTACCTTTGGCATGGTGCGGGCCGCTGATGCCGGCGACCTGGACGGGATCGGGGTGCAGGCACTGGTGATGAACACCTTCCACCTGATGCAGCGCCCCGGCTCCACCACCATCAAAGCCCTGGGCGGGCTGCACCGCATGAGCGGCTGGGACAAACCCATCATGACCGATTCAGGCGGGTTCCAGGCTTACTCCCTCATCCACAACAACCCCAAAGCTGGTTCGATCAGCGACCAGGGCTTGACATTCATGCCCGAAGGCAGCCAGCGCAAGCTGCAACTCACCCCTGAGAAAAGCATCCAGCTGCAATTATCATACGGGGCGGATATCGTGGTTTGCCTGGATGACTGCACCCACGTGGATGCAGGTGAATCTGCCCAGCGCCTTTCGGTGCAGCGCACCATCGCCTGGGCAAAAAGAAGCCGGCAGGTCTTTGACAGCCTGTTGGCAGGCAGGAAAGATGGGCAGGCCCAAAAACCGCTCCTGTTCGGCGTCATCCAGGGCGGGGGTTCCCATAACCTGCGCAAGCAATGCGCTGAAGCCCTGCTGGAGATCGGTTTTGACGGTTACGGTTACGGCGGCTGGCCGCTGGACGCCGATTCCAACCTGCTGGCTGATATCCTGTCTTATACCCGCAGCCTGGTTCCGATGCAATTTCCGCTGCACGCGCTCGGGGTGGGGCACCCGGAAAACGTGGCTGCCTGTTACCGCATGGGGTACCCCATGTTCGACAGCGCCATGCCCACCCGTGATGCCCGCCACGGCAGGCTGTACACCTTTACCGGGCTGCCCGGCACAATCGACCCGTTTGCCCCCGGCAAGGAATGGCTGCGCTACCGCTACATCCAGGACGAACATAACGTCAAAGATAACCGCCCGCTGGTGGAGGGCTGTTCCTGCCCGGTGTGTTTGCGTTACTCGGCCGGGTACCTGCATCACCTGTTCAAGATGAACGACCCGCTCTTTCCCCGTCTGGCTACCCTGCACAATCTGGGTTTCATGAACCTGCTGATGAACTTGCTCTTCATCCGCTCCACAACCAGGAACTGACCTTGGAAACCAGTGAAGTAAACCAGGTGATTGCGGCAGTGCGCAGCGGCAAAGGGTACGGGAGCATGGATCCCGGGCTGGTTGAGCGCATTACCCGCCAGGAGATAGCCAAGGGGCGCGGTTTTAAGGCGACTGTCAAAGCAGTGCGCAGCGTGCTGCACCAGGTTGGCGGGGCTTACCTCCCGGCCACACCGCCTTATGCCGGATGGCTGGAGGAACTCAAGGGACTGCCGCATGACCCGGCTGACCCAGTTCTGCGTGCATTTTGCCGGGAGAAGATGCAGTACCACGCCTCCACCCGCGAACGCCTGCCGGTAATCGAGACTTTTTATCAACAAACCCTGGGCGGGCTGGGTGAGGTGGAAAGCCTGCTCGACCTGGCTTGCGGGTTGAACCCGCTGGCGCTGCCGTGGATGCCGCTCAAACCCGGCGCCCAGGTGATCCTGTGCGACATCTTCAGCGACATGCTGGCCTTTGTGGATGCTTTCTGCGTCCACATGGGGTTGGACGGGGTTGGTTTTGTGTGCGACCTGGTGGAGCAGGTGCCGGACAACCCGGTGCAGGCTGCCCTGCTGCTTAAAACCATCCCATGCCTGGAGCAGCTGCAGAAAGGCATTGGTTCACGCCTGCTGGAAGGGATTAATGCTGAAACACTGGTGGTCACATACCCGGCAGCCAGCCTGGGGGGACGCAATAAGGGGATGCGGAAAACGTATACAGACCAGTTTGCGGAGTTGATCGAAGGCAAACCGTGGCATGTGCGCGGACTTGAGATTGGCAGCGAACTGGTGTATATTGTGCGCAAATAATAACAGGGGCATCTCATTGATTGGAGTAAATGATGGATAAGAAGGTCCTGGTTTCGTATGCCAGCAGGGCGGGGGCTACAGCTGAAGTGGCAGAAGAAGTCGGTAAAACACTGGCGGCAGAAGGCTTGATGGTGGATGTGCTGCCGGTGCAAAAGGTAGGTTCGCTGGAACCCTATAGCGTGCTGGTGCTGGGCAGTGCGGCGCGGCATAGCAGGCTGATCCCTGAAACCATGCGCTTTGCCCGCAAGTTTTCCAGGCAGATCAAGGGCATCAAGGTCGCCTATTTTGTCTCCTGCCTGACCATGTTCAAAGATACCCCCGAAACCAGGGCGACTGTCACAGGATATCTCAAGCCGCTGGTCAAGCTGAAAGAGCCGCTGGATATCGGGTTGTTTGGCGGGGCAATGGTACCTGAAAAGATCCCCGGTTTCTGGTCGAAGGTCATGAAAAACGCTGAGCGCGGTGATTACCGTGATTGGGATAAGATCCGGGAGTGGGCCAGGGGAGTGGCGCAAAAATTGTGATCGGGGCTGAGAAAGGAGCAGGATGAAAACCTTGCCGATATACCAGGTGGATGCATTTACATCCGATATTTTTCACGGTAACCCGGCAGCGGTCTGCCTGCTGGAAAAGGAAATGCCGGACTCCTGGCTGCAGGCGGTGGCGGCAGAGATGAACCTGTCGGAAACCGCTTTTCTACTTAGGGGGGATGAGGATTACCAGCTGCGCTGGTTTACTCCGAAAGTGGAGGTTGACCTGTGCGGTCATGCCACCCTGGCTTCTGCTCACGTGCTTTTCAGTACCGGCAGGGCAGCGGTCGGGCAGGAAGTGCGCTTTCATACCCGCAGCGGAATTCTCTCTGCTGTTGAAAACGACGGCTGGATCACGCTCAACTTTCCATCCCGCCCGGTGCGCACAGTAGCGGAACCGGAAGGATTGAAAGAGGCATTGGGTTTGCTGCCGCGCTATATTGGGATGGGGGAAGACTTGCTGGTTGAGGTATCCAGTGAAAGGCTGGTAAGGGAATGCACCCCGGATTTCGCCCGCCTGAAGCAAATCCCGGTGCGCGGGGTGATCCTGACTGCCAGGGCGGATACTGATGGTGTCGATTTCGTCAGCCGGTTCTTCGGCCCGCAGGTAGGCATTAATGAAGACCCTGTGACCGGGTCAGCCCATACCTCCCTGGCGCCATACTGGAGCGAAAAACTGGGGAAGACAGATTTCACCGCCTGGCAGATTTCAGCCCGCGGCGGGGTATTGAAGGTCAGCCTGCTGGGTGACCGGGTGGCAATCTCGGGGCAGGCTGTGATGGTCATGCAGGGGGAACTGCTGGCAGGGGAGTAACCTTCCAGTTTTTCGCACTGTTCAAGGCAATAAGAATATCACGCCCTGTGGTGAGCAGGGCGTGATTGGTTTTTTTATACCGGTTACCGGTTTGCAGTTGCCAGTCCGGATTGCATCTTCTTCAGCAAGGTGCTGGCGATGATGTTGCCGCTCATGCTGCGGGCTTGCGATTGTCCCAGGGGACTGGCGGCCAGGATAGCACCTACCAGCGCTTCGATAGTGCTCTTGCCACGCTGTTTGGACTGCATGAAGGACATGCCTGCAGTGATCAGGTCGTTGATATCCAGCTTGCCGTCAGACTGGCTGGACTGCTGCCCAGTTAACCCTCCCAGGAGTGCGCCCAGCATGTCGCCGCCTTGCGGCTGCGAGGATTGCTGCTGCCCGCCGAGCAATGCACCCAACAGGTCCGCGCCGGGCGCCTGAGAAGAACCTTGCTGCCCGCCGCCCAGGAGTGATCCCAACAGATCTGCTGCTGTATCCTGCGCAGCAGGCTGCTGTGAACCGCCCAGCAGGGAGCCAAGCAGGTCGCCTGCCCCTGACTGGGATGGAGCTGATTGTGCCTGCTGCCCGCTGCCCAGAAGGGCAGTGATCAGGCTCATGGCACTGTTTGAATCCAGCTGTTTTTTTCCTTTAACCTGGCTGGCTGCGGCTGCCAGCGAATCAGCATAAAACTGCCCTGATCCACTGGGCTGGGTTGCCTTTACCCTTGCGCTGGCGTGCGCCAGCTGCTCGGCAGGGGTTGCACCTTTCTTTGCCTTTGCAGCCTGGGCAGCCGTTTGAAAGATATTGACAATATTGTTGCCATGGTCATGATTGTAGGAATCTGCCTGGTTCAAAGCTTCCTGGTTGGCGCTCAAATTCTTGGCGACAGCCGCAAAAAGGGTACCCAGGTCTAACGTGTTTGCTGCCATTTTCTGCCTATTTCTTCAGGAAGTCTTCGGGCAGTTCAGCGATCTTGATGACCTTGCCCGGAGTGTAATCTTTCACTTCCGATCCGATGGTATCTTTATTGACTTCGATGATGAACTGCCAGTAGGGCGGGGTGGCATGGCCGTAGAAGTGGAGAGCAAGCCCGCTGAGGGTGTCATCGGGGGTCATGGTGTGCTCCCTGATGATTTTATACTTGGGTTTGAGGGCTTCTGCGGCTGCGGCAGCTGCCATGACTTTGTCAGCTTCCACTTTGGCGGCTGCTTTGCGGGCGGCTTCGATACGCTCGCGTGCTTCATCAAGTTCCTGTTTCTTCTTCAGTTCAGCCAGTTCTTCTTTTGCCTTATCGGCTTCCATTTTTGCCTTGGCTGCGGCTTTGGCTGCATCCTGGCTTACGGTTTGGGCTGCTTCAACAGCTGCTTTTTCGTCCCTGGTGGAAAATGCATCACCAATCTTCTTGAATAAACTTTTCTTTTCTGCCATTTCTATTTGCCTCCAATTATTTTTTTGTTCCAAGGTATTTATATAATTTTACCAATCACTGGAACGGTTAATTGAAAAAACCGGGCAGCTGCCTTCGGGGAATCCAGACCACTGACCGGTATTACCACAATTACAGGCCTTTGGTTACATTAGCCAAAAGCAACAGAGCCAGGCCGGCAACCGCCAGCCACAAGCCAGGACCCCAGATATTGGCCAGAGCGAGTACAACCCCCAGTACTCCCAGAATCAGTGAAAGCCAAAAAGTTAATTTTGTTGGTGCACTAAGTTTCATCTCGTTTCCTCCTTTTAGATGTTCAGTATAAGATTATTTTTTCCCCGAACCGAGATAAAGCAACCTTTTTTCTGTA
>DHHC01000012.1 GCA_002403095.1 Leptolinea sp. UBA4782 | reverse complement strand
TTAGTTAATTTTCGTTCAGAAATTCGATGTAATTTGTCAACTGTATCTTTTTCAATTCGTAGAAAGGCACGAATTGGTAAACTGCATGACTGTAGGTTGTATCCCCAACCATTTGCAGAAAATGTTCTTTCACTTTTTTTGTAAATCATTACTTGATCATGATCAAGCATCTCATAACCAATCGCACGGCTAAGTTCTGCTATTGTGCTTTTACCAGATTGAGAAGGGCCAGAAAATAGAATAAGCGAATCTTTATGAATAATTGCTGTTGAGTGAAGTGGAATGTATCCTTCCTCAACTTGCCAAAGATTACACAATGCTCTTAGCAGATAGATAGATAACCCTTCTAATTCGTTTTCTTTATACAGATAAAAGAATGATTTTCCTGTCAGGTCACCCTTTATTCTGTATAACCGGCTTTCAAATCCTTTTTCTCTGTTTGATAACCTATCGCCATATTTATTAATTTGAGATAAATATAGTTCTGTTTCAAGAATGTTAATAGGTTTATCAATACACAAATTTACCCATGCCGCTTTGATTTCTTGGATCTGACTCGAAAATTCTGTTTCTCGATATCTATATGTGTCTGAAATACTTCCATTACCTATTATATAAAGTAAGAATGGGCAGAAATTTACTTTTTTCTTAAGCTGTGATAATTCATTAAGATCAACCTCATCGATTTTAGCAAATGTAGTTTTAACGAAGGCACCTCCGCTAGAAGAGTAGCTTATGAACTTCATGACAAATTTGCGATCAGGTGATTGTGTTGTTAAAAAATATGGGCACTAAAATATTGTAAGGGAAAGAGAAAACTTACAAATTTGAATTAAAGAATATTTGGTTATTCGGCAATTAAATATCTGCCCAATACATAAAGGGGCGTGAGAAGTTTTTTGATCTTATTGACCGAAATGAAAATTATACCTTAATATGCTATACCCAAAACTTCTATGCAACACCCGTACCTCGAGTGCATGTGCCTACCCCACTGGCGTTGCTCCCGTTATTACAAGTGCCATTTGCCATGGTTCCTACGCCGCAATGACTAGGAGTAGCATCAGCTCCTCCGGCTGTACAAGGAGGAACTGATCCTGCCAATGAACCAGAACGGCAGTTTCCTTGAACTATAGGTAAATAATCCCCTAAACTTCTTGATATCGGTTTTTCATACTTGATTTTCATAATATCCCCTTATCGCCTTTCATAATACAGAAATAGAGGTACTAATATTGTAATCATATCATAACGCTTTCAAAATTGCTAATTTAATTTCATATCAAATTATTGAGTTCTTTGTTCAGGTAGCAAACCCTTATCTTTTGCCTGCTGACAAAACCAAAATGGGGCTGTCAATCGTCGAGCCTGGTGGTAATTTTCCGCCACACATGATCCCAAACACTGTCGTTTGAAAAGGCATCTTCCGCATGGATCTTCGAGGTTGGCTGGCAACTCACGCCTAATGTCTTTTAATACCAGGTTATTAATCCAAACATCTTCTACCTGGTCAACACCTAATTTTCCATAGGTCAGTTCCGGGATTTCCATCCCGATTCCGCACATGGCAAGTGAGCCGTTTGACAAAACACCCATAATATTAAAAATTCCACAGTTGTCACCTCCACGTTCAAGAAGTCGGTTGATGCTGTGGAAAATCATTGGCCAGCTGTAGAATAAAGGAATTCGTACCCGTTTTTGCAGATCCTTTTCCACCCAGTAACCAATTTCCACAAGTTGGTTGATGTCCAGAACCCTTCCGTGCTCCATCATACTTTTACCACGACCGCTTGGTTGGATCAGGTTGAATTTTACTGAGGCTGCCCCCCATCCTTCTGCCTCTTTAACAAGGCACTCAATGTCATCAACATTTTTGGAATGCAAACTCATTATTACCTGAGGTTGCAGACCTCGATCAGCAAGGAATCTGATTGCATTTACGGCTTTATCAAAGCTGCCATTGACCCCTCTGAAGGAATCATGAGTTTCTTTGTTAGCCCCATCTAGGCTAACTGAAATATGGCTAAGAGTGCTGTTTTGTTTAAGGTGGTCAGCAATTTCCGGAGTTAGCAGAGTTCCATTTGTCTCAATGACTAATCCCAAGTTTTTCTCTTTGACCAGGTCTACCATCTGCAAAAAATCTGGGTGTAGCAATGGCTCACCACCGGTCAGCTTAACACTGCGTAACCCAAGTGGGATACCCTCTTCCAGGGAAAGCCTGAACAAGTCAAAATCAAGGTGCCCGCCGGTTGTGCCATTGGGCTGGTAGGCAGGTGAAAGCCAGCAGTGCTGGCAAGCCAGGTTGCAGCCGGTGGTGAGATAGTAATAATACTGGGTCAGAGGCGGTACCCCTTCAGGCAGGTTCAGCCGGTGGTCTGTCATGATGATTGCCTTTCCTGATTAAGAGCAAAGGGTTCTTCACCGATCAATATCCGGTAACAGTCCATTGGGTTGCGGGTATTGAAATCACCATTGAGGAATAGTGCACCACCCGGGCAACCGCCAGTACAGTAGCCCTTGTAATCACAGTCTTTGCAAGGTTCGATGGTGTCCAGGGAAATGCCGCGTCGTTCGCGCAGGGCTTTCATCAATGGGTGAGATTGCCAGACTTCAATAAAGTCATCTTTCAGGATGTTTCCCAGGTGCAGGTCGCTGATGATATGGCACGGTACGATGGTACCGTCATGCAGGACTGCAATCTTAGAAAAAACACCTCCGCAGGCGGTCAGGTAACCCCGCCCTGGCAGTTGTTTAATTCCTTTGGATTTTGCTTCCTGATAAGCACATTCTTGAATTGCCAGTGCAAGCGGACCGGCTGTTGCACTGATACGGTCATGGTATTTTTCATTCAAACGGGTCAGTGTATTCATTACCTCACGCCGCTGAGTCACGCTCAATATAATGCCATCTTCAAACCGATTGGTTGCACCGCAGGGATAGGCTTCGTTGGTGGAAAAACTTGATAAACCCACTTCCTCGAACATCAGGCGGGCAGTGTTCTCGATGTCATTGTAGTTGAAGCGGTTGATCGTGACCCGCACCGTCATCGGGAAACCAGCCTCTTGGAGCAACTTCAGCCCCCGGATCGCCCTGCTGAAGCTGTTAGGGCGGCTGTGGTCATGGATTTTCTCAGAAGATCCATCGATCGAGATCTGGATTGAGTTCAGGCGCTGGCGGCGTTTTCCCACCTGGAATTTCTCAAGGGTCTTTTCATTGATGAGGGTGCCATTGGAAAGGATCTCGTAACGCATGTGGTTAGCGATCACGCCATCTACCAGCTCAAAGAAATCTGGTCGCGTAAAGGCCTCACCGCCTGTCAGACAGACGGTCATCACCTTTGCTTCTCCCAGCGCATGGAAGAACTTGAGCCATTGGTCGGTGGTCAGGTCACTGCGGGATGTCATTTCGTCAGCGTAAAAACAATATGCACAGTTAAGGTTGCACCTACCGGTAACTGCAATGTCCACATGTTTGGGTGTTGCCATTAGATTATTATTAGTCATATTTTCATCCATTAATGATTTCCCGATCAATAACGATAAATCCAAATTAAAGAACTTCGCCTATAAATCCATTCTGGACCATATCGGCCAGGAATTCTTCTACATCTTGATGCACCTCAACTGCCGGTACTTCTTCGAAGTTATCCTCGATCGATTGAATAACGCCGTTAAGATTATTAGCGATGCTGAATTGCTTCCAGATGAAAAGGCCTGTTGGATTAATGATCTTTAACTGGTTGGTGTCAGGGTTAAAAAGCAGTCCTCCATCTTCATCTTCTTCTCTCAGGACAACGTCAGGATTGCATATATACAGGGTAGTATGATTGATTGCATCTGTCATTGATGGTTCCTCATTTCACTGGTTTAATTGCTTGAAGGATACCTTGCTTCAGCAAGGTTTGACATAATTCCTGAACATCTGGTAAAGCCTGGTTAAAGCTGATTTCATAATCTGCGGCTAACTGGCTGGCAATCTGCGCTACATCTTTCTTCCCGTCAGTTTTCTGTAAGATTTCACAACCTGTGAAATTAAGTTCTGTCAGTGTAAGGTCCTTAAGGTTGAGTATCAATGCTCCATCATCAAATACTTCAATTGTTGCGTTTTGAGTAATTTCGTATACTGGGTAATTCAATCGAAATCTTCCTTGTTGAGTAAAATTGGGTAATTTGTATCTGAATTATAGTTATAGATTGAATTATTTACTTAATGAAAATTTATTGAAAGAGAAAATAGTAGGAAAATAATTACCTGATGAATGAATTGTTGCCAAGCTTATCCCCCCGCCATCCACTCCTTCAACCTCATGCTCTCCAACTCCAGGTTCGCCCCTGCCAGGATGACCTGGTCGCGGTGCGCCAGGCGGAGGGCAGAACCAGAATATGCCTTAAAGAGCTCGCCAAACCGGCGGGCATAGCACCAGAGAATTCGCGGTGAAGCCGGGTTGACATTGTATATGCGTGCCAATACTCGCCTGGGCAGGAAGATCCTGCTCCAGACCAGTTTGAGCCTGGAAACGAGCCCACTGGTTTGCGACAGGGCTGCCAGGTCAGGGGTGAGGGGGGCTTCGGAATCCAGCAGCACCATCTGGCGCTGTGCTTCTTCCAGCACTCCCAGGTCGGGCAGTTGCGGTTCCAGTTGCTGCATTACAGCTTGGGGGATTTCCGTTCCCAGCAGGCTCCTGAGCAGGCACAGGGTCAGCCAGAGCACCCGTTCCATTTTCCACCCGGAAGCCCTCTCGATTAAGCCTGGCCAATTAATTTGATCGGGATTCTGGTGAAGGATGAGGGCAATATCGTACAGGGAGCGCAGCCCACCCCTGAGCTTGTGCTGGTAAGTGTTGTGGATGGCGAGGTGTAAGATGAGGTCAAGTTTATCCATCGCCAGCACATCCGCCCCAGCTACACGGGCGGGAACTGCCCGCTGCCAGATCCCTTCAACATCCACTGGAAATGGTGCATCCTCTTCCAGGATCGACCAGTGCAGCTCTACCAGCGGCCAGCCTTCTTTTTCCAGGGGAGGCAGGTGCTTGATATCCTGGTTGGGGTCCGCCGGGTCGTACCAGGTGGTCAACCGGTAGCCGGTCTCCTGCAAAGCATGCAAGGCGGCATCCAGGTCAGAGCGCCGGACCAGCAGGTCAAGGTCGCTGAAGGTGCGCAGCCCGATGGCGGGGTACACCGCTTCTGCCAGGTACAGCCCTTTGAGCGGGATCACATCCAGGCCATGCTGCTTGAACGCCTGCAGGATGCTGCCGGCATGGTGCAGCATGACCATATTCCTTCCAGTGGCGTTCAGATAAGCACTGCGCAGACTTTCAAGGGCAGGTTCGGGAAGGGGGGACGCCTCCTTCAGGTCTCGAAAGCAATGATGCAGAAGCGGAAGGACTCCGTGCTGGCGCCCCGCCTGCAGCAGTTCCTGCCAGTCTTGCGGTGTAAGGGACCCTACCAGGCGGCGTAGGTCATCCTCGCCTGTGTTGAAATTCAGGAACTGGCAAAGCAAATCAAATGCTTCCCTGGCGTCCATTAAGTTTTCGATATTCGCTTGTGTGGTTCTAACCGTGTTACCTGGCTTTGACCAGTGCATCTGCAACCGCATTTACCACCAGCTCCACCTGTGCATCGGTCATAAGCGGGTAGAGCGGCAGGGTGACCTCGCGCCTGGCGATATCTTCGGTCACCTCCAGTGATGCCGGTCCAACAGGCTGGCTGCGGAAATCGGTGAAAGTATGGATGGGCGGGTAATGGATGCTGGTCTGGATGCCGTGCGTTTTCATGGTTTCCATGAACTGCAGCCGGTTGGCGCTATTCGGCAGGATAACCGGCATGATGTGGTGGGCAGATACCCCGGGATGGTGGGCGAATGGTACACCCAGGTCGGGGCAATGCTGTGCCAGCATCTCGCGGTACAGGGCTGTGATCTCCCGGCGGCGGGTGTTGTTGGCGTTCAGCTTGCGCAGCTGTTCGCGCCCGATGGCGGAGTGGATTTCATCAATGCGGTAGTTGTAGCCGAGGGCGGCAACATCGTAACTCCAGGCATGGCCTTCGTGCCTGTCCCAGGTGAGTGAGGTCATGCCGTGCGAGCGCAGCAGGCTGAATTTTTCGGCCAGCGCATCATCCTCGGTCACAATCATGCCGCCTTCGCCGGTTGAGAGGTTTTTGTTGGAAAAGAAGCTGAAACAACCGGCCATGCCCCAGGTGCCGAGGTGCCGGTTATCCAGGTATGATCCAACCGCATGGGCAGCGTCTTCAATCACGGGCAGGTTGTTCTCTTTCGCCCAGGCCAGGATAGCAGGCATGTCACAGGCATACCCGGCGTAGTGCATCACGATGATAGCCCTGCTGCGCGGGGTGAAGGCTTTCTTGATCGAATCCAGCGAAATGGTCAGGTCAGATTCACTGGTGATGTCGGCGAAAACCGGGGTTGCGCCGGTGTAGCGTACCGCGTTGGCAGTGGCGACGAAGGTGAGGGAGGGAACGATAACCTCATCTCCGGGTTTCAAATCGAGCGCTGCACAAGCCATATGCAAGGCCACAGTGGCGTTGGAGACCGCAAAGGCATGCTTTGCCCCGGTGTATGCCATAAATTCCTGTTCGAACTGATGGGTAACCTCCCCCATCGTCAACCAGCCGCTTTCCAGCACTGCCTGGACGGCACCTTTCTCTTCCGGACCAAACTGAATATCTGACAGGGGCACAAGCCAGTTCACGCGGCATCCTCCGGCAGAAACTGGCTGCGCATGCTTTCAAAGGCTTCAGTGGCACGCTGGTAATCGTCCGGCCGGCCCAGGTCTTCCCAGTACCCTTTGAATACATACCCCGATACCTTTTCGCCTGCATTGAGCAGCTTTAAGACCAGGTCCGGGAAATCGAGGTACTCATCCTTTTCGATGTATTCAAGGACTTTGGGCTCAAACACATACACACCCATGCTCACCAGGTAGTTGATGCTCGGTTTTTCCAGGTACCCGGTGATCTGGCTGTTCCCGTCCAGTTCCACCACCCCCAGGTTGATATCCACCTTGCGTTTGTGGGTGGCAATGGTGGCAATGGCGCCCTGTTCCTGGTGGTAGGTGATCAGGTCTTTCATGTCAAGCGTGGTGAGCACATCCCCGTTGGTCACCAGGAAAGTGTTATCCAGCCCTTCGACGTTCGCCAGCGGACCTGATGTGCCGAGCGGTTTCTTCTCCTGGACATAGCTAATGTGCATCCCCAGGTGCTTGCCATCCCGGAAGAATAATTTAAGCAGGTCTGCCAGGTAGCCTACCGTGAGGGTCACATCACGAATACCGGCGCGTTTCATCTGGCGCAGCAGGATCTCCAGGATGGGCTTATCGCCGATCGGCATGAGGGGTTTGGGAATGATCTGTGTGTATGGCGCCAGGCGGCGGCCTTTACCGCCTGCCAGCACGACGGCTTTTATCTTCTGATTCTTAGAACTCATATTTTCCAATCCTGTACAGGTCGAGGTGTTGGCGGATCCAGGCTATAGTGTTTTCAAGCCCTTGTTCAAAAGAGGTTTCAGGCTTCCATCCTATTACTTTTCGGGCGCGCGAGTTATCAGAGATCAGGCGCATCACTTCCGAGTTCTGCGGGCGCAGGCGCTGGCTGTCCACCTGGATGCTGACCTTGCGGTCTACCATGCGGATCACTTTCTCTGCCAGGTCGCCGATGCGGATCTCCTCCCCGGTACCCAGGTTGAAAACCTCCCCAAGGCCTTTCTCTGAGCGGGCAGCATGCAGGAAGCCTGACACTGTGTCGCTCACATAAGTAAAATCGCGGGTAGCGTCCAGGCTGCCAAGGCTGACGGTATCGAGGGTGAGCGCCTGGGTGATGATGGTTGGGATGACAGCCCGGGCTGATTGGCGCGGCCCGAAGGTGTTAAAAGGCCGCACGGTGATGACCGGCAGGCCAAATGCGCAGGAAAAACTTTCGGCCAGCTTATCTGCCCCGATCTTGCTGGCGGAGTAGGGCGACTGCCCTTGAAGAGGGTGTTCTTCATTAATCGGTACTATTTGCGCGGTGCCATACACCTCGCTGGTGGATGTATGCACCAGGCGTTCTACTCCCAGGTCACGGCAGGCTAATAGCAAATTCAGAGTACCCATCATATTGGTCGAGGCAACCTCAACCGGATGGTAGTAAGAATACGGGATCGAAATCAGGGCGCCGAGGTGAAAGACGGTCTGGCAGCCCTGCACAGCTTTACGGATGGCATCTTCATCGCGCAGGTCGCCGGCGATAACTTCAACTTGCGAAAGTAAATCAGGGGGAAGAAGGCGCAGCAAACCGGCATCGCCGCGTGAATTATAGCGCACGAACCCGCGCACCTGTGCCCCNNGCCCCGACGGTTACCAGGGTTTCCACCAGGTGGCTGCCGATAAACCCGCCAGCTCCAGTCACCAGGACTTTTCTGCCAGCCCAGAACTCACTCATTGGTTACCTCTTTTGCCTGCCGGCCGAAGTAATTGCGGATGAGCTGCAGCAGGTCTGTGATCATTAATATTCGCGCCGGCAGATCGTGGCATTTATCCAGGATGCGCTGGCGGTCTTTTTCGCTCAGGCGTGAGATGGCGAACAGGATCAGCCCGATATTATGTTGCTGCACAATGGCAGGAATGTCACTGGTAGTACCCAGTACTTTGTAACCGGCGATGTACTGGTCACCTTTGCGGAAGTCGTCATCTACAATACCAACAATCGAGAAGGCATTCGCCATTGCGCTTTTTTCCAGCAGCCAGATGGCAAGCTGCCCGGCATCACCGGCGCCGATGATGAGCACCCGCTCGCCGATCATGCTTCTCTGGCTGCGCCAGCGGGTCCAGCGTGTTGCCAGGCCTGTGACCAGCCTTACACGGTAGCGGACCAGAACAAACCCAACGAAAGCAAAGATGCCAAAGTCAATCCGCAATCCAACCGGCATAAATAAGGCAGGCTGAAGGTAACTGACCAGCGAATAAAGCAGGATTGACAGGCTGGTCGATAACCCAAGTACGATTGCATACAGCGGGCTGGCATAACGCCAGGAGATTTGTTTGAGGCCGAACAAGTTATTAAAAATTGCTAGTCCAGCGGCCAATACCACCGAGTTGGCTAATACACGCCAGATGCCAAGGTTGAGGGGGGATTGAATGCGCCAGATGAGTACGCTGAGGATGATGGCAATCAGTGCTACAAACGTATCTGCCAGGAACCAGGTCACATTCTTCCTTACAAAACTGGTCAGCGGACCCTGGAACAAGACAGATTCTGCCACCTGTTTCTTGCGCATGCCCGGCAGCAGCATGGTGAGGGTGGCAAAGATCACATCCAGGTCGCCCAGGAAGGTGTGGTGGTGGACATACAGCTGGTCAAGGCGCAGCTTTTCCGGCATCACTTTGCGCAGGTATTCATCCATCACGTTAAGGCTGCTGATCATCTCTTCTTCGTTGCGGTAGGTGATGGAAGCCGGGCTGGTCATACCAGGACGGACCGAAAGGATCTCCTCGCGCAACTCGTCAGGCCACTGGGCAATGATCTCCGGGTCCTCAGGCCGTGGACCGACGAAACTCATCTCTCCCCTGAAAACGTTGATCAGGTTGGGCAGCTCATTCACCTTGGAATCGCGCAGAAAGCTGCCAAAAGGGGTGATGCGCTGGTCGCCGTTGCCTGTCAGGCGCGGTCCGGCATAACTGTCGGGATGTTCGTACATGGTACGGAATTTGTAGATTTTGAAGGTTTTACCTTTATACCCGATGCGCGGTCCGTGATAAAAAACTGGACCGGGGGAGTCGCGTTTGATACGGAAAGCGATATACAGGAAGTAAGGAGACAGGAAGAGCAGTCCAAAGAAGGAACCTAGCATATCGAAAGCCCTTTTAGTGAACCGCTGCAGGAATGTGTTCCTGGCAGCCAGTTGAGACTGCCTGCGGTTGCGCTCTTTGAACTGCCTGTCGATGAATTCTTCTGCTCTGCTCATTTGGAAAATGCGTAAAAAATTAATTCTGAATTATAAGATTATTTTCCGTTTGGTGAGGAAAATGGTGCTGTTCATTTGTCAGGCTGGTTGTCAGTCAGCTTATTCTTTCTGGCAAGAGGAATAAATGTAAGAAGGCCTATTCCCGATCCCAGGGCATCCAGCATCAGGTCTCCGGTTTCGAAACGGCGGCCTGGAACAAAAACCTGGTGGTATTCATCACCCAATGCAAACAACACCGAGATGGCCAATGCTGCCAGCAGCAATACCAGGTTGAGCGGTTCTTTCCAGACCAGTGTGCGAGCCAGCAGGAGAGAAAGGATTGCATATTCGGCCACATGTAAATAGCGGCCGAGGATCTCCTGCTTGTCGTCTGTGCGGGGGAAGATGGATGAAATTCCTTTGTATTTAACTGTGGCAGGGGGCTGCGTTTCGGTCAAATCAGCCGTGGTCCGGGTATTAGCCGTTGCAGCTGGATGGAGTTGATGAATTACCAATTCATAAGGAGATGGCTGGGCGGAAAAAAAGAAGATGATCAGCACCCACAAAAGGAGTGGGATAAAGCGTGAAACTGCTTCGACCGTCTTATTCTTATCCATGCTCCGCCCCTATGACAGGGGACCCTGACACCCGTGTAATGCGCGATTTGGAAGGTAGATCCTGTTACTTCATTTCCGTGAAGCAGCAGGGACCTTTTTTGAGATTACCTGACCGGCTGGCACTTCCACTACCAGCTGCCGGTCATGTAACATTTTTAATAGAATCCGGACACGTTCTGTGCCGGTTATCCTGGCGTCAAAGATTCCTTCATATCCGGCGAATGGTCCAGACTGCAGGCTGATCTGGTCGCCGGGTTTCAGGGCTTCAAGTACCTCGCCGCCGGCCGCGTTGATTTGCTCCACCCGTCTGCGGATGGCCTGGATGATGTTGTCTGGAATAAAGGCTATCTCATTCCCTACATGCACCAGGCGGGCTGCCCCTGGGATGCGCTCAAACAGGACAGGCGGGTGCTGCTGCAGGTCAGCGTGGATGAAGATGTACCCGGGAAAGTAAGGTTTAAAATGCCGTGCCCGCGGATTGACCGGGTTAACCTTCACCTGCAGGTCAAGTACAGCAATGTTGCGGGCTTCCAACTGACCGGCGAGAAAGGTTTCCTTATTCGGTTTAGAGCGCAATACGTACCAGACTTTTCCCATGAATGCTTAACCTGCAAGGACCACATTTGCTTCAGTTAGACAATTTTGAGGTATTGGATCTTGACCGGCCACAAAAAAAGGTATCCCCCAAGATGCATTGCAATGTCCTGGATCATCTGCCGAAAAAAGAAATATTCCATAAGAAAAATGGATGAGGAAGGATGCCCTGATGAGTGACGTTCTTGCTGCCGGAATCCTGATTGTCCAATTGACTAATATAATTATACATTGAATGGCTAAAATTTTCCATTCTGCAGCTGACATGAAGACACCCTGAACATTATACAAGTGTGCAGAAAATCACTGATCATTTGAACACAATGAAGATATCCTTTGGGGTTGGAAAAAATGCGATATACTCAGGCAACACCTTGAAAAATGGCCTATGGATCACTACCGCTAATAGAATTATCAGGTAAAATAGTTGTAGACAAGAGCCTGACTGAAGGGTGGAAGACAAGAACTTAAGGTTACCTGGCAATTATGATGTATGTTGTGATTTAGGAAAAATCTCAGACGCACCCGACCCGGAAAGGCAGGTGCGTTGCGTGTGTCAGAACGCTTCCCCGGCAACATATTGCATATGTCGCAGGGGCGGAGCTTGGGAGGGGGTAGGGATGGGCAACAATAGATATCATGCAAAATTTTACTGAAATGGAAGATTGGGACCTGGTCATTGAACCCAGGCGGCGACTGCTCGACCTGCGCTTGGGTGAGCTGTGGCGTTACCGTGACCTGGTGATGCTTTTCGTACGCCGCGATTTCGTGGCTGCCTACAAGCAGACCATCCTGGGGCCGTTGTGGTACCTCATCCAGCCGCTGCTGACCACCATCACCTTCACGGTCATCTTCGGCAACATCGCCGGGCTGCCCACCGACGGGCTGCCGCAATTCCTGTTCTACATGTCCGGCACGGTAATCTGGGGCTACTTTGCCGACTGCCTGACCAAGACCTCCAATACCTTCGTGCAGAATGCCAACCTGTTCGGTAAGGTCTACTTCCCGCGCATGGCCGTACCGGTCTCGATCCTGATCTCCAACCTGATCACCTTTGCCATCCAATTTGCCTTCTTTCTGGTCTTCATGGGTTACTTCGCCCTGCGGGGTGCGGCAGTGCTGCCCAATATCTGGATCCTGTTTTTCCCGGTGCTGATCCTGATGATGGCCGGGCTGGGGCTGGGCTTGGGCGTGCTCATCTCTGCCATGACAACCAAGTACCGTGACCTGCGCTTCTTAGTGAGCTTCGGGGTGTCGCTGCTGATGTATGCCACCCCGGTGATTTACCCGGTCTCATCCATCCCGGAGCGCTTCCAGGTGCTTATCAAGCTCAACCCGATGACGCCCATTGTCGAGACCTTCCGCTACGGTTTCCTGGGGGCGGGCTCCGTCAACCCGCTGGACCTGGTGTATAGCTTTTGTTTCATGCTGGTGGTGGTGGCGCTGGGTTCGATCGTGTTCAACCGGGTCGAAGCCACATTTATGGATACGGTGTAGGGGCAGGTGGTAGCAGTAGCTGGTGGCGCGTAGGGGGTAGCGGGTAGCGGATAGCGGAAAGCTGGTGGAGGGTAGCGGGTTGCACATAGAAGTAGCTGGTGCATGGTAGAGGCAGACTAAATGATAGGTCATCTCAGTTGTGAGGAATATGTATGAGTGAACGATCCTCTTTCAAAGATCTCATCGTCTGGCAGAAGAGCCTGGAATTCGCCAATGAGGTGATCGATCTGGCAGAAAAAATGAAGACCGAAAGAAGGCATTACCGCTTGATTGAGCAGCTGGAAGCTGCTTCTACTTCCATCGCTATGAATATTGCGGAAGGGAAAGGCCGTTCTTCACGCAAAGAATTCCGTCATTTTCTCTTTATTGCCCGCGGTTCTTTGTATGAGACAGTCACATTGTTGGAAATGTTTAAGCTGCGCAATTGGATCGAGCTTGACCAGTTCGCGGTTTTAGAAGAAAAATCGATTATGATTGCCAAGATGTTGAACAGCTTGATTAACGCCATCAAATCCGATGCATAACCCCTACCACCTTTCACAATCCACCTACCAGCCACTAGCTACGAGCTATTAACTATGCCCCCTGTCATCTCTGTAGAATCCCTTTCCAAATCCTACCGCCTGGGAGTGATCGGTAGCGGCACTTTCACGAACGACTTGAAGGTGTGGGTGGCGCGCATGCGCGGCAAGCCCAACCCGCTGCTAAAGATCGGGCAGGAAGACCACGGCAACCGGGTGGGTGAGGAGATCTGGGCGCTCAAGGATGTCACCTTCCAGGTGGAGCAGGGCGAGGTGCTGGGTATTATCGGGCGCAACGGGGCAGGCAAAAGCACACTACTCAAGATCCTCTCGCGTGTGACCGCGCCGACAAGCGGAAGTGTGAAGGTGAAAGGGCGCATCGCCAGCCTGCTGGAGGTGGGCACCGGCTTTCACCCAGAACTAACCGGCCGTGAGAATATCTACCTGAACGGTGCCATCCTGGGCATGACCAAAGCCGAAGTCAAACACAGGTTTGACGAGATCGTGGAGTTTGCCGAGATCGCCAAATTCATCGATACCCCGGTTAAGCGCTACTCCAGCGGCATGTACGTGCGCCTGGCATTTGCGGTGGCCGCCCACCTGGAGAGCGAGATTCTGCTGGTGGACGAGGTGCTGGCGGTGGGAGATGCTGAGTTCCAGAAGAAGTGCCTGGGTAAAATGGGGGATGTGGCATCCAAAGAGGGGCGTACAGTACTGTTCGTGAGCCATAATATGGGGGCGGTTCAACAACTTTGTCAAAAATCTATATTGATATCAGAAGGTCGTGTCTTATTGGCAGGTGATAGTGATAAAGTCATAAAGAGATATTTATCCGCTGAGAATAATGATATTTCAAATCCAATAATTAATACGGAATTTCATAAAATCAGGTCTGGAATTGGTGGTGCGAAAATTGTCAAGATTGAGATCAGAAATCAAGACAATCAACTTTCATCAATTATTGGGATTGCAGAGAGAATCAATGTATTGATGCAAGTCGAATTTTTACACGATTTCTCTGGTATAGTTATTGGTATTGAAATATGGAATCAAAAAGGAATTCACTTACTCAACTTGAGGAGTGATTCACAAAGTAAATTCTTTGGTCCCGTAAAACACAATGAAATTGTTGATTTTTTTATTAGTATTCCAGGGTTACCTTTTTACCCAGGTGAATATATTATTGAACCATGGTTGTGTGAAAAAAAAGGAAAACGGTTAGATCACCTACATAATGCAGTGACAATTAGTCTTCAATCCAGACATAACTTAAAAGCAGAAGATTTCTTTCAACCTGGCAAAGGAATTTTATTAATTGATTGTGATTGGGCAATAAGATAATTCCAGCTCATTACTATACGAACGAATAAATAATGATTTATTGTCGGTGTACCGGGGAAATTTATTTCACTTAATAGTTCGTCTGGTTATGTTAATCGATCTGACTATTCAGAAATTTTTTAAATCATGCATCTTGCCTTCCTGACACCCGAATATCCCAACCCAAAGAGACCAGAAGGAGGACTGGGTAATTACATCCGAAAAATCAGCCTTGAGCTAATTCAGCGTGGCCACAGGGTAACTATATTCGTGCTGGGCTCCAAGCAGGCTGACGTCCTTGATCAGGGGATCGAGTTGCATTATATCAAACAAGCCAGGTTTCACTGGCGTTTCCACCGGATTAAGTTCCTTCGTACTTGGCTGGAACTCATTCAGCAACTAAGTGATGCAAAACGGTTAAAAAAGAGAGTTTTGCGGACAGATGGTACGAAAATTGATTTGCTCCAAACGCCCAACTATAAGACTCCGGGAATTTTCTTGTGCCATAATAAAATTTTCCCTGTGGTTTGCCGCTGCTCCAGCTATCAGCCTTTGTTGAGGTCAGCTAATGGTCATCAGAGAAGCTTATCCGAAGCTATTGGAGATTGGCTGGAAGCTCGGCAGTTAATCGAAGCGGATGCGGTTTTTTCACCCAGCGAATTCATAGCCGGGGTATATGAGCGGTTTGAAGGAGTGAAAACCGTTTTAATTCGTACCCCAGTTGACATTGCACCTGTGGAGCAGGACACTTTAGTATATAAACAACACCTCGAAGGTAAGCC
>DHHC01000042.1 GCA_002403095.1 Leptolinea sp. UBA4782 | reverse complement strand
TTTTTGGACAGCCCCTTCTTATTTAAACGTAGGGGTTGTACAGTTTTTCTTCCCCAACTGTTGTGGCAGGACCATGGCCGGGCAAGAGTATTGTGCTGTCTGGCAGGGTAAAGATTTTGGTTTCAATGCTGTCCCTGAGCTGTGCAAAATCGCCGCCTGGCAAATCTGTCCTGCCGACACTGTGCCTGAAGATGAGGTCACCGCAAAAAACACACCCTGCGGTGGATGAATAGTAAACCACATGCCCGGGAGTGTGCCCAGGAGTATGCCTGGCCTCAAGTACATCATTTCCGACCGGAATAACCTCACCGTCCTGCAGCCAGTGAGTTGGTTGAGGAAGGTCTACTGGGATATACCCGAATAACTGGGCGTTCCCGCTGTTATTCCATAAGGCAGCATCATCCTGGTGAAGAAATATTTTTGCAAATGGAAATGCTTCATTCACTGCTTTGCAGCCGAGAATGTGGTCAAAATGGGCATGGGTGATCAGGATTTTTTCTAAAGCCATCGTATTCTTTTTCAAATAAGCAATGACTGGTTCTGCACCTTCTCCTGGATCCACAATAGCCGCTTTGTTTGAGCCAGGCTCGTGGACCACATAACAATTGTTTTGCAGGGAACCGATTACTAAGGATTGGAAGTTTAAGGTCACATGTCCTCGTTTGGTGAATATGTAAGGTTTACTGCAGGTACATTTTTCCTGATACGAGCAAGGAATATCGTATTTATTAAAAGAATTCCGGCAAGCATGATGAGGTTAACCGAATAAACCGATGCCGGCTTGATCTGGTACAAGAATCCTGCAAGCAGGGGAGCAAGGATCAATGAAACTGAGTTGGCAGACTCCAGGAACCCGTAAGCCAGGCCGAGTTTATGCGGCTCAACAAGGTTCTTGGCAAAGGCGACAATCATCGCTTTCCCAAGCCTGAAGCCGCCGTACAGAAAGTATGCAACTGCATACCAGGCAGCAGCATTTCCCTGCAATATCAGAAGGGAAAAGAAACCCACCAGTACCATCCCGGCCAGGATGCCGTAATATGCCGGAAGGCTGCCTAGGGCGAGCATTACGATCACATTCCCCAGGTTTCCAATCGTCCCCATGGTACCTATCGTGGCTACATCCATCCCCCTGATGTTCTGCAGGAAATTTGCATTCAATGGCTGGGGCATGTAAATGGCAAAAACCGTAAGCGCGGAAAGGACTACGAATGCCCAGAAGCGCGGCTGGAACCTTTTGCTGGAAGTACTGGTTACAGCCAGTGGTTCTACTTTTTCCACATCCAGCTTTTGAATAAACAAAATGATTATCACGGAGAAGACCATTACGGAAGCTGAAAAGGAATATATACTTTTCAGGCTCATGGTAGAACCGATTAATCCCCCGATCGTCGGCCCAATCACAGCTCCGACATTATACATAACCGAAGTTAATGTCAATGCCCTTTCAACACTTAACTTGCCCCGCACACGAACAATGTAACTGTTGAGCGGCGGCATGGCAAAACCGGATGAGAAATACAAAGCCATCGCAGCCACGAACAAAGGCAAGGAGTTAGCCAGTGCCATGCCCCAGGCAGCCACCGCACCAACGATCCAGGACGCCCAGATCAAAGGGCGGGGACCAAACTTGTCTGAGAGATAGCCGGCCGGCAGCATGGCAATTGCCAGCGAGATACCATTGATGCTTAACAGGGTACCAATTAAAACAGGCGATGCTCCCCATTCTTCAAGGTACAGAGAATGAAAAATGAAGAACATGCTTTCTCCCAGCCCCCACAGGAGAAGAGAAATGCAAATCAGGATGTAATTACGGTTCAAGCTGATAAAACTTTCTGAATGAAGCGAAATGCATGTTCAAAAACGGTTTGACGTTCTGAATCACAGGTCATGGTATGGCTGCCCGTTTCAATGGTTACCATTTCTTTCCACTCACTGCCGATCAGTCCATGCAATTGATACATATTCTCAATCGGGACACCTGCGTCAGTTTTCGAGTGCAGCAGGCAAACGGGTATCCTGATCAGCGGCAGGCTTTCCCGAGTAAGTTTCATCATCTTCAACAGTTCCACTAAACCAGGAGTGGAAAAAGCCGGATACTCAAGGTGATGGGAATACATCTCCTTGTCCAGCCAATCGGGTCCGGATTTTTCGGCAGTTCTGATAATCCTTTTTATGTAAGGGGCGAATTTTAAGCGCCAATCCTTGCCCAGTGTGAAGGGTGTCGACATGGTTATTGCGCCGGAAATTTCCTGGCAGCGGGCTGCCGCCAGCAGAGTCAGTACACCACCCATCGAAAGCCCGGCCAGGAAAACCCTGCTGGTACAGGACCGTAACAGTTCTATGCCGTTAAGGACATCTCCGTACCAGTCCTGCCATTTGACATGCTCCAAGTCTTCCAGTTTTGTGGCATGACCGGCAAGGCGGATACCCAGGCAGGTGAAGCCCATTCTATTAAGATAGTCACCCATGAAACGCATCTCGCGCGGTGTACCGGTAAAACCGTGGATCAGGAGAATGCTGGTTTCATTCCCTGGTAAAAAGAATGGTTCGGCTCCAGGCATGATAGCTGGCAGGTAGTTGCTGTCACTGGATGACATACAATTCCCTGGGCAAAACGCTGAGAGTCTCAGATCCTTTTTCGTTGATCACAACATTATCCTCGATCCGCACACCACCGATTTCAGACAGGTAAATCCCCGGTTCAATGGTGAAAACCATGCCAGGCTGGAGGAGTTCTTCGTTCGTACCGTGCATATAAGGATTTTCGTGGGCTTCCATCCCGATTCCATGGCCAACCCGGTGGGTAAAGTACTTGCCATACCCTTCTTTTTCGATCACACTGCGGGCAGCCTGATCCAGTTCACAGGCGTGGATGTTAGGCGCAGCTTCAGTGCGGGCTTTTTCATTAGCCTTCAGCACAACCTGGTGGATCTGATAAGCTTCACTGGTTACATACGCCAGGGCGATGGTGCGGGTTAGGTCGGATATATAGCCCTGGTAGGCAGCTCCCCAATCAACCACAACCAGGTCACCAGCAGACAGGTAGCGTTCAGTTGGGAATGCATGCGGGTTGGCGCTGTTAGGTCCGCTGGCAATGATCGGCGTAAAGGGAATCTCTACATCTGAACCGGCATGTAGCAACTGTATGGTAAGTTCTGCTGCTGCCTGCCTTTCGGTCATGCCTGGATGCAAGTGTTTCCGGAATTCTACAAATGCATTTTCTGCTATTTTAACTGCCTGGCGGATGTTGTTGACCTCTTCTTCATCCTTTTGTACTCGCAGAGGAGTGAGAACATCGCCCGCTGGTACCAGGATTGATTTGGGCGCTGCCTGTTGAATGTACCTGTATTCCAGCATACGCAAGCGCTCAGGCTCAATGCCAATCCCGGAGCTTTCAGGCGCAATATACTCTGCAGCTGCCTGGAAAACTGATTGCCAGGAAGATGGATCATCGCCATAGGGAAACAGCTTAACCGGCAGGGCGCTACCTTCAGCTTTGCCTGTCTCCAGCGCAGGCAGGATAAGGGCGGGTGTTTTACCGGCTTTTATCCAGAGCAGGGTAGGGCGCTCGCTGAGGTGAAAATGCAAGCCGGTCAGGTACGTCAATGTTGGTCCGGGGTTTAGGACAAGCATGTCGAGATGGTTGGCTTGCATGAGATCAAGCAGATGCTGGTGGCGGGTGTTGTTCATTGGATTTTCCTCACGCCTGATTATATCGGAAATGCCCTCCATGTGTTTGAAATCCCTGCCGGGAAATGTTCCTTGACAGTTAAGGGTGCATCACGTATAATCCCAGAACCTTAACAACCGGGCCTGTAGCGCAGTTGGGAGCGCGCCTCAATCGCACTGAGGAGGTCAGGGGTTCGAATCCCCTCAGGTCCACTGCGGGGCGGCCTGAGTTGTAACAGGGTAGCATGGGCCCATAGCGCAGTTGGGAGCGCGTCTCAATGGCATTGAGAAGGTCGCGAGTTCGAATCTCGCTGGGTCCACAAATCAGAGTCACCGTTGAAATGCAGGTGGCTTTCATAATTTATAAACCTGTTTGGGAGTAGTAAGCCATCCGGCAGAGAGCCAGGTGAACTAGTGCGAGCTGGCAGGCGCATCCGGAGCGCAGCAGGTTGAACTCGCCCGAATGTATTTACAGGCTGTACATTGTGCCGGGTTTCGCCCGATAACGCGAACCAGAGCGGTCCGGATTTTCCGGGCAAGCAGGGTGGTACCACGGAGAATATCCTTCGCCCCTGAATGGCGCGGAGGTTCTTTTTATTAAGGAGAGAGAATGTCAGCAGACAAAGCAGTGCCTTTCTATAACCCGAATGAGATTGAAGCAAAATGGCAAGCCCGCTGGGAGGAGGACGGCATTTACCAGGCCGATGTAGATCCTGACCGGCCCAAGTACTATGCCCTGACCATGTTGCCATACCCTTCCGGAGACTTGCACATAGGTCACTGGTATGCCATGACACCCCCCGATGCCCGTGCCCGCTACCTTCGGATGCAGGGGTACAACGTCATGTTCCCGATCGGTTTTGATGCATTTGGGCTTCCTGCTGAAAATGCAGCAATTAAACGCAATATTCATCCCCGTGAGTGGACCTATAAAAATATTGAGCGGATGCGGAAACAGTTGCGCAGCATGGGAGCCATGTTCGATTGGCGGCGTGAAATGGTCTCTGCAGACCCGGAATACTACAAATGGACCCAGTGGTTTTTTATCAAGCTGTTTGAAAACGGCCTGGCATATCACAAATACTCACCGGTGGACTGGTGCCCTAACTGCAATACAACCCTGGCCCGCGAGCAGGTCTGGGGAGATGACAGGCACTGTGAGCGCTGCGGTACCCCGGTGATCAAAAAAGACCTGGACCAGTGGTTCTTCCGGACGACCCGTTATGCTGATGAACTGCTCAAGTTCGATGCGATCGACTGGCCGGAGAGGGTCCGAACGCTGCAGACCAACTGGATCGGGCGGTCTGAAGGCGCGTCTGTGATCTTTACTACCGAACAAGGTGATGCACTGGAAGTGTTTACCACCCGTCCGGACACCCTGTGGGGCGCTACTTTCATGGTGATGGCACCTGAACATCCCTTGGTTGCCAAACTGACAACACCAGAACAGAAAAAGACAGTTGACGCCTACGTATTGCAGGCTACCCGGCAGACAGATGTTCAGCGCGAATCGGCGGATAAGGAAAAAACGGGGGTATTCACTGGAGGGTATGCCATTAACCCTGTAAACAATGAGCGTATTCCGATCTGGATTGCCGATTATGTCTTGATGTCCTATGGCACAGGTGCCATCATGGCAGTACCAGCTCATGACCAGCGTGATTTCGAGTTTGCCCGTAAGTTTGGGCTGGAAATCCGGGTGGTTATCCAGCCAGAAGGGGAGGACATTTCTTCGGACAAAATGTCTGAGGCAATCCCTGCCCATGGGATGATGGTTAATTCCGGCCACCTGAGCGGAACACCTAGCGGACAGGCGTTTGATAAAGCAGTAGCATACATTGAGGGTTTAGGGAAAGGACGCAAGGCAGTAAATTACCGCTTGCGTGATTGGTTGATCTCACGGCAGCGCTACTGGGGTGCACCCATCCCAATGGTGTATTGCGAAAAGTGCGGGGTTCTTCCCGTACCTGAAGAACAGCTGCCGGTATTGCTGCCTGATGATGTCGAATGGAAGCCGACTGGCGAAAGCCCGTTGAAGTTACATCCCACCTGGCGGTTCACCACCTGCCCGAACTGCGGCGGAAAAGCCGAACGCGAAACCGACACGATGGACACCTTCATGTGCTCATCCTGGTATCACCTGCGCTACCTCAGCCCGTGGTACCATGAGGGGCCTTTCGATCCAGCTGAATATGACTATTGGATGCCGGTTGACAATTACACGGGTGGGATTGAGCATGCCACCATGCACCTGATCTACACCCGCTTTTTCCATAAGGCATTGCGCGATATGGGCATCACCCGGGGTGATGAACCCATGCTGCAGTTGCGCAACCAGGGGATCGTGCTGGGCGAAGATAGCGAAAAAATGTCAAAAAGTCATGGCAATGTCGTAGCTCCGGATAACCTGGTTTCGGCATATGGTGCAGATACGCTCAGGGCTTACCTGATGTTTTTTGCCCGCTGGGACCTGGGAGCACCCTGGAGTAATAGCGGTATTGACGGTACACACCGCTGGTTGCGGCGGGTGTGGAGCGTCATGCTGGAACAGGCTCCCGGCGTGACTGCCAGCGCAGAAGTTGTCCGCAATTTGCTGCGGAAAACGCACCAGACGCTGCGGTCAGTGACGCATGATTTTGAGAATTTTGAATTCAACACCATCATTTCATCACTGATGGAACTGCTGAACGAAATGACAAAAGCAAAAGCGCAGGGCGCCTGGGGAACCCAGGCCTGGGATGAAACGGTAAACATCTACATCCGCATGCTGGCACCGGTAGCCCCGCATATCAGTGAGGAGTTATGGCAATTGACTGGGAACCGCTACTCGGTCCATCAGCAAGCCTGGCCTGTATTGGATGAAGAAGCAGCGGCTGAAGATAAGGTCACCCTGGTGGTGCAGATTAACGGAAAGCTGCGCGACAGGATAGAAGTACCTGCTGACATTGACGATGAAGGTGCAAAGAATCTTGCTTTGAATAGTGAAGCGGTGCAGAAATTCCTGGGTGCATCTCAACCACGGCAGGTGATCTATGTCAAAGGCAGGCTGGTGAATATTGTTGTGTAGCAGGATACTATTCGTGCAGCACTGCCATATTACCTAGAATACCCCAGGAATTCAGGAAAACATCAACAGGTACCTCGTAGAATTTGCCGTTATTGAGGTACCTAATGTTTTCCAGGCTGTAGCCGGTCAGAATGACCACATGTTCATACGCTGCCACGGTTGTTTTGTTGCCCTCTTTGTCCGTGTATTCGTATGGAATTCCCCCAACCATATTCCCGATCACCCAGGCGATCACCGGTTTGGAAGCTGCCAGGCTGGCTTTGATCTGATCCAGGGTTAACCCTTTTCCCCCAACTGCCGGTAAGCCGTACTCCCTTAAAAGATTTGCTACCGGACCTGCATGGACACCATAGGCATACGGCGGAACCTGTCCCCAGGGTCCTTTGGCATCGCCCACAAAACCCAGGTCAGGATTATCAGATATGGGCAGTTCATGCTGAAAGTTGTATTCATAAATCAACACCCCGAAATAGTTCGCCCAATCTACTGCAGCGCTTGCTTCACAGCCCAAGGCAAAGTACTGCCCGGTACCTGAAATGTCATTGATGAAGAAAGATTCAGGAATCTGGGTGGCTGTTGAGGATGGGATGTATACAGGCGTATCTGTTGCCGGAGGCTGCAATGTTGGTGAAACAGCAGGAGAGGGTGATGGTGTCGGGTTATCGACTTGTATCTCTTCAGTGATTCGGGTGGGGATTCCGGGAAGACTTTCAGCAAAGTCTTTTTCTACGCTGCATCCGGCCGAAAGGATTGATACTGCAAATGAGACGACAAGGACAAAACCAGGGCTAAGTTTCATGATTTGGAAAGGAATGTGATGTGTACCTGAGCTCTGAAAGATGGATGAATGCTGGTTATCATACCATGACTGCCAAAAAGCATGAGGTTCGTTTAGGAATATGAGAATATGAGAAATTTATTATTGCAATTCTTCCGCTTTCAAGGTATATTATTACCAAATTACATTCTGAAAGTGAGTTTATGAGGGGAAACCATAAGCTTTTATATCTACCAGTAATCCTGGCAGTATTCGCTTTAATTGGGATATTGTTAATAGTGGACTCACGGGTAAGTGCCCAACCATCCTTTGCTGAATCCATTCAACCTGTCTCCAGTTCATTATGTCTCAGCCGGGGGGAAATCCCCCTCGAAGAGTTGCACTGGTTATACGTGCCTGCCTCTCCCGGTGAGTTGCGTACTGAGGTAAATTACGGCTACCTTGCAGGGCAACTGATAAAAAATGGATATGTGGATGCCAGTTTCTGTCCGGGCGGTGGGATGGGAATATCCGGTTACGCCAATGCTTGTGGACTGGCTGCAGCCAAGCCAGCCGTAGTTGAGATTCAAAATATGTATGACGCAGCCATCCTTGAAGCATTCCGCAGTACTGGTACTCCGCCAGTGATGCTCAAGCAGCTAATGCGGTATGAAAGCCAGTTCTGGCCGGGTGTATACGGCGCCCATTACGGAATGGGTCATCTTACTTATCTGGGTGCATACACTGCCTTACAGTGGAGCCCCATCCTTCAACAGGTCGCTTGCACAGCTGCCTATGGAGACAATTGCCAGCAGAGACCGATCGATGACATGATGGTTGGCACATTCATTGCTATGATGAACCCATCCTGCCCAACCTGCCAGTATGGCATTGACGAAGCAAAAGCTGTTCAAAGTATTGAATACCTTTCGTATACATTACTGGCTTACTGCCGGCAGGCGACCCAAATTGTTGCAAATGCCACCGGGGAGTCCCCGGACGTGGTGGTGGACTACCCAATGATTTGGCGGCTGGCTTTGTTCAATTACAATGTCGGTCCGCAATGTATGTATAATGCGATTGGCAATGCCTGGGAAATCACAGACAAGCAGGTGGATTGGAAGACTTTTTCAACATTTGTTCCTGATGATTACTGCCAGCGGGGTCTTGATTACGTTAATAACATAACTGAACCATTTTACGAGTTCTTCCCTTAAAACCTGACCGGAATCAGTAACAGGCTGACAAAGAACTTGATCAGCCTGATATCATAAGGAAAAAACAGGTTTACTATAGATTGACCGAGCGGATTAAGTCTGGAAACTTAGTGGTAAAAATCTTTACAATGTATGGATCAAATAAAGTACCACTGGCTTGCTGAACCATTTGCAAGCCGGTTTGGGTGTCAACCGGTGATTTATACGGGCGTGGGGTTGTCAGGGCATCGAAGACATCAGCCAGGGCAACAATCCGGCCAGGGAGGGGGATTGCTTCACCCTTCAGTCCATGCGGATAGCCAGATCCGTCCCACCTCTCATGGTGGGTTAAAGCAATCATCTCGGCAATTTGGAGGATGTGAGATGTTGAGCCCGAAAGTATCTGGGCACCGTTCAGGGTATGCGCTTCCACGGTTTGCCACTCATGCTGTTCAAAATGGCCGGGTTTGGATAGCAATGCTTCCGGCATTTGACCTTTACCAAAATCATGCAGCATGCTTGCAACGGATATAGCTTCCGCATCCTGCAGCGCCAATTCAGTTCCGGAGGCAATTGAAAAGGTGTACTTGCGGATTCTTTCGAGATGGGCGCGGTTATCCCATTCCTTGATTTCTGCCAGGTAGGCTGCTCTCAGAATCAGGTCCAATAGGTCTTTATTAAAGGAGTTTGCAGGCGACAATGCCATAATTACCTCGATTCTATCTTGAAAACGGTTACTGTATAGAGTATACATATTTACGTGAAACTTTGCTAGAAGAATTGAATCTTACAATGCTGTACATTCATTAAATTAATATTAGCCAAGTTGAAGTGTTATAATTGTATTGGTTGAAAAGGTGTTTTTATGGTTCGTCGTAAAAAGGGGCAGTCTATTGTAGAATTCGCGCTCATCCTTCCCATCGTGCTCCTTCTCATTATGGGTGTGCTCGATTTGGGACGTGCATTTTTTATGAAAATTGCGCTGGTCAATGCTGCCCGCGAAGGTGCATCCTACCTTGCTTATCATCCGCTTGATAAAACAGCCTGTACTGTTTTTCCATCTGATTGTTATGATGAAACTCGCCAGGCGGTTATCAATGAAGCTTATGCCTCTGGTTTGACTGTCGAGCCAGCGGATATTGTTATTTCAAATTGCTGCACCAATGGAGAAACTATACAAGTAACTGTTTCCAGTGAGATTCAATTAATGATCTTTGATTTCTTCTTCGGACCGTTAGATCTAAACCACACCGTACGGATGAAAATGTTAAAATGAGCCAGAAATCGAGGACCCGCGGCCAATCTATTGTTGAGTTTGCTCTCATCATCCCTATAGTGGTGCTTGCTATCACGGTGTTTATCGATCTCGGGCGGGTGGTGTACAGTTATTCAGCGCTTTCCCATGCTGTCAGGGAGGGCACACGGTTCGCTATTGTTCATCCACCGGATACCGAAGAAGAGGAAAATGCTATCATCGCTGTGATAATAGATAATGCAGTGGGTTTGGATGAAACCAATCTCACCGTGACGTTCCCTGTCCTTCCAGTTGACCCGGATTTCCTGGTGACCATCCATGCCAGCTATACCATCGCGCCGGTTACACCGGGCCTTTCGTTGATTCTCGGCGCCGGAAAGGTTTTTGTTCTGCAGACAGAATCGAGCATGCAAGTTGCACCGTTGTATCAGTAATGCAGATCATGGGTAATTCTTCTAATTTATAGGAGAATGAAATGAATGAACATAGATTTAAATCAAAAGGTCAGGTGATTGTCATCTTTGTCCTGGCAATAGCTGCCCTGCTCATAGTTGGTGCGTTGGTAATCGACGGTGGGCAGGCATACATGAACCGCAGGGCTGCTCAAAGTGCAGCGGATGCTGGTGCACTGGCTGGAGCCCACGAATATTGCTACAACGGTACTGCAAATGTTGAAACTGTCGCGCAGCAGTATGCACAGACTGAAAATTACTCAACCACAGCCTTGGTTACCTTGAATGTTGATGACACAATTACGGTGGATGTAACCATCGAACAAAAGAATTTCCTTGCCCAGCTTATCGGCCGGCCGGAAACCACCGTGGAAGCAACAGCCACTGCAGGCTGCTACCACCCCGGGGCGGCAATGCACCTGATGCCTATTGCCTGGTCATGCCGCGCCCCTGTTGCGCAATCGATAAGCGGTACCTGCCAGGCAAAAGGCCTGGATTGGGCAACCCAGCTAAAACCCCTCATTGATGGCGAAGATTTGGGCGGCAACACGGTTACTTATGTTGAAATCAACGGGGTCCAGTATCTTACACCCTACAACTTTGGGAAAAATGGTGGAATAGTGGATAACCGGGTCTATATCGTGATGGACTCTGATAAAGCCGGTATAGACCATTGCAAGGAAATTCCGGGCGGCGGGGATGAACTGACCTGCGACCTCGATGGCGATGGCGCCATAGACCTGCTTGGTTCTGGTGACAGATCATGGCTTGATATGGATAAATTAAACCTGAAGAAGTCGATAGAGAATTTTTATAACACCACAATTTCTGTCCATACCTGGGCTCCCGGAGAAACCGGTGTTAACGCAGCAGTATTGGATACCATTGATCAGGTCATTATCCAAAAAGATTCGATCGTGATGGTGCCTGTAATCAATGCTGTTTGCCCTAAGGGAGACGACCTTTATGGTGAAACCTGCCAGAACCTGGCACACACCGGAACAATCGGGCTGCCACTTGAGGAGGGAGAAACTGACACCATTATCACTGGCAACGGGAATACTTATTACCACATTGTAGGTTTCATTCCTTTTTATGTTACCTGTGTAAAGAAACAAGGAAATGATCAATGCCCTGGACATGATTGGGCAGTAACGATGGGGGGAATGAAGGACAATGTGAAAACAATAGAGGGATACTTCATTGACGATTACCCAATGGATTATACCTATGGGACTGGCGGTATCGATATGGGAGTGAACATTATTTCCCTGACAAAGTAGGAGATTTTTCCGGCATTTACCTATCAGCAACTGGCATGACTGAGTTTTATTTCGTGTAAGAAAGGAAGCTGGCATTGAACAAGCAAACCAAAATCATTTTATTCGCATTGATTGGCATAATCCTGGTAGGTGTCGGGTTAATTGTTGCCCTGCGGTTGAACCAGCAATCATTAACCGGGGCTGACAAAAATGCAGATGGTGCAAACGCAGAGGAAACTCCCCAGGTGAGCGTTGTTGTGACCACACATGACCTATTCCTGGGTGATTTTCTTGGACCTGAAGACCTGGCGGTTGTAACCATGCCATCTGAGTTTGTTCCCCGCAATGCAGTCACCAGCATCGATGATGCAGCCAACCGGTTTGTAAAAACTGACATGGTTCAGGGAGAAATGATCCTCAAACACAACCTGGCAGACCCGACCAATATCAATCATGACATTGCGTATATCCTTAGCGACAACCACGTCCTCTTTGCGTTCCCTGCCGATGACCTGATGAGTGTCAACAGTGTTATCCAGCGGGGGGATATCGTTGATATCCTTGCCACCATCAGTATCGATGTCAGCAGGATTGGGGCAGTTGAAGGTGAAGAGCAGGTATCACCGGTAGCAGAAGAAGAGGGTACTCAGGAAAAAGAAGTCCATATTATCACTATGGATGCATACCAGGCGGTTGAGATAACTGCCCTGGTGGCGGATATCGTTGAGGTGGAAGGGGAAGAAACCGACCCTGCTGCTTCACCAGACCGTGGAAATGTGAAAGTACGGGCTTACCTTTTAGCCCTTCCCCCGCAGGACGCTTTACTGCTAAAGCACCTGGTGGATACAGGTGCTACTTTTGATATGGTCTTGAGAGC
>DHHC01000004.1 GCA_002403095.1 Leptolinea sp. UBA4782 | reverse complement strand
ATGACAAAAAGCGTTTCGGGGTTGGCACGGATCACCTGCAGTACATCATCCAGCCACTCAAACAAATTCCCATACAGGGTGTTGGCGTGACCCTGTGAGGTGTCGAAGACCACATTGGTAAAAACTGGCACAACCTGTTTAAAACCCGCAGCCCGCTGGGTGAATTCAGGGCTCAAATTACGGATCTCCGGCCAGAACTGGACACCAGCCATCGAAAAATGGCCCTGGAACCGGTTCGAGAGGTATGCATCCAGGCGGGCATTCTGCCTGTCATCCAGGGTGAAATCAACCGGAATATCGATCGGGTAAGCCGTTGCTTCGCCATCCGTGAAAAACCCGCTGAAAGGCATAAGCCCAACCTCGTGGCTGATTACCCTTATTCCCTTCTCCAAACAAATGTGCCTGACAGTTGCTTCCGGGTAAAACTGGCCATTGAAGATGACCAGGCAGCGCGGCGAAACTTGTTCAAGGAAGGCCTGGAATTTCTGGGTGATGTTCCAGGCAGAAAGCATGTACTGCTGGCAGAGGTAACGGGTGGGTTCATCATCAACCAGGTGGTGCCTGCGCAAGATCCAGCGCAGTGAAGGCATTACCAGCCTTCCCAGGGGCATGCCCTGGAAGGAAAAGTTTTCCAGGTCAGCCAGTACCAGGCTCTTAATGGCATTGTCCAGGCTGTTATCTGGATGGAAGCGGAAACGCCTGACCTGTGCATCAGAAAAATTCACCCGGGATTGGGCTTTACAGGCTGCACACGGCGGGCTATGTGAGGGATCGTCCTGCCTTGTTCCAAGCACGCACCTGCTCATCCCGGCATCACACACAAAATGCACAACCGGAATTCCCTGCAACCGCAGCGCCCAGGAGGTCACCAGTGAGAATCCTGCATTCAAACTTAATCCGCCCAGCCGTGTGGATGCATTAAAAAATACGACAGGGGCTTCTCCCGCCTTTGCAGGAACCTGGTTGACCTTTTTTGCCAACCTGGAGAGTTGCCGGTTATTCTTTGCCTGGGCATTCCTGCGCCGGATGGCAGGCAAGATGCGGGATACCTGTTTCATTCCCTACCTGCGAACCTTCATCAGGTACAGGATTCGGTCTGATTCAGCGACAGCTGCCTTTTCTTGAATATGGTAATACCTCTGAAAACTTTCCTCAAATCCTTCAGTGGTGTAATTGTCAAAAATATCCAGGCGGCTGGATAATAGCTTTTGCACCTGTGAATCCTGTTTAGGCACAAATTCAATAATCAGCCACTGCCCCATTGCAGCAAAACTGGCAGCAACCCGGTCAAGCGGAACATTGTTGGAGATCGCCAGGTGATGTACCAGTGCCAGTGCCATTACCAGGCCGGCAGGTCCCCGGCCGGCGAAACTGTCCCTCTCTTCGTTATTCCAGCCGGAAGCAGCGCTTGGGTTGGTCAGGTCCAGCAATAATGGCAGCAAGTTCTTTGCATTTTCAGACTGGATATTCTGGTAGTCCGATTCCACTGCGGCAGGATCAATATCTGCAGCAACCGTGAAAATACCCTTTTCAGAAGCCAACCGGCTGAACACACCATTATTGGCTCCCAAATCCCAAACGGAATCCGGCTGCGCAATGTCCAGGAATTTGCGAATGACCGCTTTTTTCTCCTCAAATGCCGACCCGGAGTAATTGGTGATCTCGTAATAATTTGCCCATTCTGTCCCGGCCGGTTTCCATTGCAGGCTTTTTACAGTGTTCTTCAGGCTGTCAAGCAAACCGAACAGGGCATTTTTACTGAAAACCTTCTTCCGGTCATCTTTATGCGAGTCCGCCTTGGCATACTTCTGTTGTGCCTGGGCATGCAAGGTGATGTGGGTGCCCAATCCCAGGTTCCAGCGGACCTTGCCAGGCAGCAGCTCATTGGCCAGGTCAAGCGGAATACCGTCGATATGCACCCTTAGCAGTTGGCCCAGCCGGATATCAGTCAGCGCCATCAGGGCCAGGGGTGCCAGGAAATGCTGGCAAAACTGCCGGTAGGCCACCCAGGGCGTTCCCTCGTCATACCGTTCAAAAGAGAGCGTGTCAATCAAGACTGGCTTGCCTTCCAGGAACTGGATGTTATAAGCCGAGGCATCTTTCAGCACCATCCCCTTTTGCAGGGAAAGGTTGCAGATCTCGAGCGTTAGCAAGGCGGCATCTTTCAGCATACTGAATGACCATTCGTACGGGTACGAAATGAATGGGATTACCTCAGGCTGCAGCACTTTGTAGCCGGCATCAGGGTCCAATGGAGCAATATCCGTTTCCTGGTGGCTGACAAGAGCACCTTTTTTGACCAGCTGCTCATATAAACCTGATCCCATCAGGAGATCATAATGGCTGCGGTAGGTTTGATTTACCTGCCGGTACAGGATGCCATCTCTTTTAAATAGAAAACCGCTTGGATCCCGGAAGGAAGCGCTGTGAATTTGATTACCTGACATCATTTTCCTGCTGCTGGTCTTCGGTCAGGACCGCTGTTCCATCTACCTCTTCATCTGCTCCTTTACCGCGGAAAAGGCGTTTGATCTTCTTCCAGTACACCTTAACAGCATAAGCACCGCCCAATGCAGCAGCGATCACAATCTGCAGGATCATTGATCCAGATCCCGGATCCAAATACAGTAATGGAATGAGTTTGATATGCATAATTAATTATCCCTGCACCCTTCTTAATTTTTTCAGTGACGACATTTCACTTTCATAAACCTTTTTTACACCGTCACCGACTGCCTGCTCAGTCACACGGATGTATTTGACCAGCCGTTCAAAACCGTTGGGTTCAACAGAAGCGGCCTGATCGCTGCCCCACATCGCCCTGTCCAGGGTGATATGCCGTTCGACCATACAGGCCCCGAATGCCACAGCGATCACCGATGGGATCAGCCCGACTTCGTGCCCCGAATACCCGATCGGGCAGGGGAATTCCTTGCGCAGGGTCTCAACCATTTTCAAGTTAAGCTCTTCCGGTTCACAGGGGTATGTGCTGGTTGCATGGGTGATGATAAGGTGATCCGTTCCCACGACCGAAACCGATTCGCGAATTTGCGCTATGGTCGACATACCAGTAGACAGGATCAACGGTCGGCCAGTTTTTTTTAGATGTTTAAGTAAAGAATGGTCGGTGAGTGAAGCAGAGGGAATTTTGTAGCATACTGGATTGAACTGTTCAAGGAAATCGACTGAAGGCTCATCCCAAACAGAAGCAAACCAGGTAATACCCAGTTCTTTACAATACCTGTCGATTTCCTTGTAATCATCAACATCAAATTCAACCTTGTAGCGGTAATCCAGGTATGAGATATATCCCCAGGGCGTCTCACGCATCTGTCCGCGCTGCTCGGGAGGTACGCACAACTCGGGCGTACGTTTCTGGAATTTGACCGCATTCACACCAGCTTCTTTAGCTGCTTTGATCAATGCTTTGGCAATTTCCAGATCACCATTATGGTTGATTCCGATTTCTGACACTACATAGGTAGGATGACCATCCCCAACAAAACAGTCACCAATTTTTACTTCACGCGCCATGCTGACTCCTTTCAGGTAATGACTGCAAGATAATATCACACATTTCACGAACTGCCCCAAAACCACCATTACGGGTAAGCACCTGGTCAGCCTGCCGGATGGCTTCAGGCTGGGCATCTGCCACAACCACAGCGCAGCCTACCAGGGGAAAACACGGGGTATCGTTTATATCATTCCCCAGGTACACAACCTGCTCGTTCTTGATCATCTGCTGATGGAGGTATTCCTGCAGGATAACCGGTTTATCGAGCACGCCCTGGACAGCAGAGATACCCATTTTCCGGCAGCGGGCGGTGACCACCGGGTTCATTTCCGAGGAAAGCACAATCACCTGGATGCCGGCTTTTTGCAGCGCCTGTACGCCGATCGAGTCACTGCGGTATGCCATCACCATTTCTTTGCCTTCATCGTCCACGTACACATGGTTATCGGTCACAACTCCGTCAAAATCGAGCACCAGCAGCCGGATATCATCCGGCAGCGGGCGGCGGCGGTTGCCAGGGGTTACCATGGCCAGGTTGGCGGAATATACCACGCTCTCATAGCGAGCCCAATCGCTCAGGGTATCAATATCCACCGTGTACCGGCTGTCAATGATGAGAGGCAGGATCACATCACCGGTCAGGCTGTGCTTTTCAAGGATCGTACGGGTGCGGATTGCATCGATATGCCCGGTCTGCCAGTAGGCAGCGGGTAGCGCCTGGCGCGGGGCATTGTAAGGCTCTGCAATCCCCTCCACTTTCAACAGCGGTGACATCCTTCCAGAATCCGGATCGATCTGCCACATTTTGTATGGGTTTTGCCCGGCACTTACCACTCCCCTGACGCAATCGGCATCCGGGGTATCCAGCAGCATCCTGACAGCATCATCCACCAGGGAAACCGGACGAATCGGCGAGGTTGGACGCAGCTGCACAACTGCATCCGGTACATACCCTTCATTTTCCCGCAGCCATTGCAATGCCTGTTCAAACAACGGCAGGTCCGTGGATTGATCCTGTGCCAGCTCTGCCGGTCGTAAAAATGGTGTTTTAGCGCCAAATTCCCTGGCAACACAGGCAATCTCTTCATCATCGGTGGAGACGATCACCCGGGTGACCAGTTCTGATTGCAGACCGGCAGCGATGCTGTAAGCTATCAGGGGGTAGCCGGCAAAATTGCGGATGTTCTTGCGGGGTATTCCTTTTGAACCTCCCCTGGCAGGGATTATTGCCAGGACTTCATGCTTTACCATGCTGTCCACCCTCCATCCACCACCAGGTTGGAACCAGTCATATAGGAAGAAGCATCAGACGCCAGGAATAACAGGCCGCCATTCATCTCATCCAGGTGAGCCATGCGCCCCATGATTGTACGGGCTGAGTATGCTTCATTAAATATATCATCATGATTGTTGAAGACACCGCCCGGAGTGAGGGCATTCACACGGATATTCTTGCCGGCATAATAGGCAGCCAGGTAACGGGTGAAACCGAGGACCCCGGCTTTGGTGACAGAATAATACGCCGGTTTGAATTGGGGCGGCTGGCCAGGTTTCTGGTAGATGCGCTGGTCTGGACCAGCCAGTCCGTAAGTTGAACAAATGGTTATGATTACGCCCTGCCCCTGGTCCAGCATGGCTGGCACAACTGCCTGGGCGGATAGGAACATCCCGGTCAGGTTCACATCCACTGCCTGCCTCCAGGCATCCAGGGGATAATCCTCAAAGCGGTTGCCGTGGGAACCCTGGTTCTGGGGGTCAAACTTGGGATCCATCGCTGCGCTGCAAACCAAAACATCAAGCCTGCCAAACTGCCTGACGGCAGCATCAGCCATTGCCTGAGTAGAATCCTTATCTGTTACATTCACCTGCACCGGCGATGCCGAATACCCAGCGGCTGCAATTGAAGTTGCTGTTTCTTCAGCAACCTTGCCATTCAGGTCGGCAACCAGTACATGGGCGCCTGCCTGGGCCAGGGTCAAGCAGAACTGCTTCCCCAGCAAACCCGCGCCGCCTGTAACTACGGCTACCTTCCCATCCAAACGAAATTTATCCAAGATTGTTGTCATACATCCTCATCCCAGGCTATGTTACTTTTGAGCATACCCAAAAATGATACCATCAGAATACTCAACCAGCAGTGGCAGTCCTTCAGTCAGGTCTTGCATGAGAGCCTGTCCTTCCTCATCACTGGTTGCATTCTCGTAATCAAAGACTACCAGCAGCGCTTTGCCGTCCAACACCCGCTGCCGGATGGAGCTGACTGTTTTCTCATAATCAGCCCAAGGCAAACCGGTTGACGGGTTTAACCTGGATGGCAGTATGTAAGCGCCGCGATCCAGGAAAAGGTTAACAGCACGCGGCCGGTTGGTGTACACCAGCAAATCCGGGTGCCTGGCCAGCTCAGCCATGGTTTGCGATTCAGTCCAGTATTCATTGGCAAAGCCCTGTCCCTGGCTGCGGTTAAGTTTAATGGTATCCATTGTATCTTCGACAAACGAAAGCATCAATGCCAGTGTAATGAAAACTGCAGCAGCTTTGAACAACCATTTCTTCCTTGTCCACAGCCAGTACAACCCCGCAACAATCAGGAGCAGCAGCATGTTGTAAATCGGCATCAATATCCGGTCTTCAAAATTCACACTGGCATCCAGGTAGGCTATTGTGAACACCAGTAAAACCAGGTAAGCCGCAGCCTGTATGACAATAATCCAGGTGAACTGGATTTTTAAGCCCGGTTTGGTTTTCAACAGCCAAAAACGCAATGAGAGAATGATGACCGCTGCCAGAGCAATTATGAGCAGCAGGAACAGCAGAAACTGCCAGAAACCGATGAACCGCTCGATCAGGTTATACCGCTCTGGCAGGAGCCACGACCAGAAGCTCAACACACCTTCCTGGATAGCTTCGCCAGGGATGACATGCCACATGCTCTGGCGGTTGGTTGCGCTGCCTGTTTGCAGGATGTTGCGCACAGTCCAGGCGGCTACTGCCGGCATTGCGCCAGCCAGGAAAAACAGGACGCTTCTCAATTTTCTCTTTAATCCCGGCAGGAAAATGACCAGAGCGGCAATAGCTGTCATAAATAATGCGATCCCGATGTACCGAGTCAGGTATGCCAGGCTGGCAAAAAGCCCGCTCAGGGCAATCCAGTACCATACAGGCTTTTCCAGGTATTTGACCAGGAAGACCAGGCAAAGGAAGAAAGTGAATATGAACACCGGCTCAGAAAGTGCAAAAGTGTGGAAATTGAGGAAGGATTCGTTTAAGAGGAATAGAATTGAGGTCAATACTCCGAAGAGGGCAGAACCGGTCACTTTACGCCCCAGCCAGCCAATCAGCACCAGATTGAATGCAAAGAAAAGGATGCTGACCCACCAGGTTGCCGTGATCCCATCTAATCCGGCAAGTAGAAAGCCTGCCAGAACCATTGAATAGAAAGGAGGGAAGTTGGTTACCGGTGCATAATCGCCGTTTCCAAGGATGCGGCTGTATCCATGACCGGCAAGCATGTTGCGAGCACCGTCAATGTAATTGACTGAATCATTTACCAGTGCCAGGCCGTGAGGGGTGGTATACCAGAGCAATGCAACACCCGCCAGGGCAATCATTGCCAGAGCCAGCCAGAAAACAATTGATGATCGTTGAGGTAATCCTGGTTTACGGTTCATTATAGAGATATATACCTCCATCATTGCCGTCATACACAACAAAAAGCCCATTTGTTAACATCTTGACCCATTCAGGGGTATCGTCTCTATAGAGCTCCCACACCTGGTCCGAGATGGTATCAAACAGGATCAGCGCTGCTTCCCCTTCTTTGAACAACACCTGGCCTGAATCCTTCATGTCCCAGCCATCTCCATAGCAATAATATTCTGTGGATGGCTTGGCTGCATAGATTTCTTTTAAAGGATAAGCAGCCCGGCCTGTCCAGAATAGCACCAGCATTTCCTGGTTGGTGACGAGTGCCGTATCAGCAGGGATTTTTTCGATTGCTTTCAAGGTGTCCGATTGCTGCCAATTTACTGAAAGGTAGCCCAATCCCAGGCGGTGGTATTGCGGCACAATATGCAGAGTGATCCAGCCGTACCAGAGAACTCCCAGAGAAAGGATAATGGCTATTGCAGTGCTTCCCCACCTGGCTTTCGTAAATGCAGAACCACTGGCGTCCAGCAGCAGCAAAACCAGCAGCAGGAGAGAAACATGCATGGGTGAAAGCATGCGCGCATTGATGGTTATGGGCGGGTAAGTGGTGAATTTCACCAGTACCGTTACAACCAGGAAAACAAAGCTGAAGACTGCCAGCAATGGAATCCAGGTTCTTGCTTCAGCTTTTTCTGCTTCCTTGTTCTTGAACCGGGCAACCCATACCAGGTACCAGACCAGGATGGCTGCAAGGACTGCTGGAACCAGCAGGTTCATAAGGACAGCGGGCAGGCGGGGAGTATACACCCAGGAATCAGGCAGCAGCCAGAATTGAAGCGAGTTTTGGAAATCCTTCCAAAAATCAAGCAGGGCATTTCCCAGGTTTACAGGTAATTCAATCCGGCGTGAGGAGACGGAAGCAGTCAGGTGCAGGTCAACCCACAGCCAGATCCCAACCGGGAGGAGGGAAAGGACTGCAAATAAGGCAGAGCGTAGCAGTCTCTTAAGACGCGGCAGTTTTCCACTGAAAAGCAGGAATAATCCACCTGTGATACCAAAAGCTGCCGCATTATAACGGGTCAGGATAGCCAAACCGGACAGCAATCCGCTCAAAACCAAAGCGGCAGTGATTTCACCCTGTTTAAGCGCCTTAACAACAAACCAGAGGCTGCCAAAACCGAGCAAGAGCGCCAGGGGCTCTGACATCGCCCAGGAGGAAACTGGCACCAGCACAGGTGACAGGGCAAACAGCAGGTTGCCCAGGAAAGCAACACTGCGTTTGCTGGTAGCAGAAAAAAGGATTTTACCTGAGAGTATGACCAGGCCGCCAAACAGAAGAACATTCAACCAGCGTGAAAGCGGAACCAGGTCCAACCCGCTCAATCCAAGCAGGCTTAATGCCAGCGGGTAGCCGGGTGGAAAATAGGGAAGCAAACGGAAACTGCCATCCGCTTCGATCAGGCCCAATCCCCTGCCTCCCAGCAGGTTGCGGGCTGATGTAATGTAAATGGTTGCGTCGCCCCCCACCCCTGGACCCAATGATGTACTGTATGCCACCAGCGCCATGCCAACCACGGCACTGAAGAGCAACAATAAGGTCATCCACACATTCCGTTTCATGATCCAGCTTACTCTTTCATGTTAATAAAGACCAGTTCCTCACCCATCGTGTCAATATAATCCAGACCCAGAGTTTCACAGGCAGAAATTAACTCCGCATCATTGGTGTAATGGTTTGCATCTGCCAGCACATAAGTGACTCCCAGTTGGTCAAGGAGAGCCACGCTGGCAGCATCCGGGAAATTCTGCATGACCGGCTTGATCGACTGGTACTGCTGGGGTGGAAACGAGCTGAACGCACCGCCCACAAACGGCTTTCCGTTGGTTAAGGTGGCATAAACCAGGTCCTGGTTTTCAACCTGATCAAACGGGAACTGGATCACTGCACCAGCATCATCCTGTTTCGCCAGCCAGGCGTCTACCGGGCGGCCGTCAGCTGAAAAGGTGCGGTCATAAATACCCGGGTAGAATTCTGCCACTATTGCCAGAAGGAGGAGAAAAGTAAGTACAGCCCTGCCAGCCCGTGAGCGGATATTATCCCAGGTAAAGGACAAACCAAAAGCCATTAAAACCTGAACAAACAGCATAACGAAAACACCGAACCTGGCAAAAGATCGCATCCTGTCAAAGAAAGGTAGATACTTATAAAGAAGCAGTCCGGGCAAGGGGATGTAAGCTTCTGTCCGGTTGAGAAGATTTGCCAAGAACTGTGGCAGCTGGATCTGCAGGCGTTCCCCATCCAGGAACAAATCAAGTCCCAGCGAGAGAATCCAGGCAAACAGGATCGCCGCAAGGACAATAAAAGTCAGCCGCTTATCCGTTTTCTTGAGTGCGGTTCCACCGATCACAGCGAAAATGAGCGGGATGAAACCCAGGTAGAGGGTATTCTCGATCCACATCTGACGGTTGAAGTGCTGGTTGACCCAGCTGCCTACTGCAAAATGGTCTGTCGATGGAAGAATGTAATCAAGAGGGCTTGCTGATGCCACCAGCATCCGGGCGACACTGATATCCCGCACAGGCATACTCACCTGGTTTTCCAGCGCTAAGAATGGCCATAGGGCAAGGGCAATTAACGGCAGCGCCAGCAATCCCATCCACAGAAATGATGACCAGTATTGCCGCTTCAAAACCCTTTTTCGGACGAAGAAAAGGTTGATTACCAGAATAACCAGGGTTACCAGGGCTGTCATGTAAAGGTAGTACATGGAAGTCAGCCCGATTAACCCCAGGGCTGCACCAGCAATCAGGCTGAATTTGACTCTTTGCTTTACCGGTTCCGGTTTTATTATCTCAAACAAGCCCCAGAAATAAAGAGGAAACCACTGGATGCCAGCAATATTCAGGTGCCCTGCAAGGAAATGCGCCTGGTGAAATGGGAGGGTGGCAAATGCAGTGCCTGCAATCAGGGCTACACCGGTTTTTCCAGTTAAGGACTTCGTCCAGAGGAACATGAATACTCCTGCCAGGACATAGGTTGAGAGCATGGAAAAGTTGTATCCGAACAGGGGATTTACCAGAAGCGCAAAGGGTAAAGCAATCAGTACTTGCACCGGTGCAATCTCGGTATAAGCCAGGTTCCACCCCTCCGGGTAATTAAGGAACCATACGTTGAGGGGATTCACCTGCAGATCAAAAATTGCTTTCTTAACCCAGCTGATCACCCAGGCATAGTAAATATTATCCCCCGGCTGCCCAATGATGCGGGTTGACATCATGGTAATCAACGGGTAGGTAAACAGGATGGCAAGCAGTACAAAGTAAATGCCGACCAGCGAACCTTTTACCCAGCCAGGAATCTTCATGCTAGATTCTCCGCCATCCTCACCGGATTACCCGAGCTGCCAGCCCGGTAGACTGCATCGATCATCTGTAAATTATATATGCCCTCTTCCAGGCTGCAGACCGGCCACTCGGAACCTTCAATAGCCTGGATGAAATTCCGCATTTCATTCAGGAACATCGTGTTGCGTTCAAAACCGACCGGCGGCAGGATAGAATGCCACTGGTTTTCCCCTGCCAGGATGTATTGCGCGATACCGGTTGCATTGTCCCATTCAGCAGTGCCGCCTGTTCCAGTAATACTGAGGGTGTGTTTCCCAGGCTGGCGGTGATAATCAAGATGTACATGCGCTTGTGTACCTGCAGCGAAGGACAGGTCAATCTCTGCCAGGTCATCCACGTCGATATCCATGATACCAGTTGCATGAACTGATGCACTTACCGTATCGACCTTGCCAAACATCCATGCCAGGTAATCCAATGGGTGACAGAGGGTCCTCACCACTCCACCTCCCAGATCCTGCCTGGCAGCATAGCTGAGACGGTAATCTTCCCACGGGTGCCATCCCGGCAGGTACTCACCCCAGATAGCAGTTGCAGAGATGATCTTCCCCAACCTGCCTTGTTGGATTAGATCATGAATAGTCTGCAAACCAGGATGGAAACGGAACTGGAAACCCACTGCGGCTATCACCTTTTTCAGATCGACAGCCTGGAGCAGTTCTTTTGTTCCATATTGACTATGCGCAACTGGTTTTTCTAGGAAAACATGGCAGCCTGCGTTCACCGCAGCCAGCGCAACCGGCAGGTGCAGTGAGGAAGGATTGGAAATGATGACCGCATCCGGCCTGGCAGCCAAGGCTTTTCCCAGATCTGTCTCTACGGGGTAGCCTGCCAGTTCATCATCCGGAAGCGTGCTTTTATGGCTACGCAGCAAAGTAATGTCTCTCTCGCCCAGTTGAACCAGATTACGGAAATGGCGCCTTCCGATCGAACCAAGCCCTGCGATCAAGAATTTCATCGGTTTGCCTTCTTTCCGATCCTACTGAAAAGGTACTCGCCGGTACGCTTGCCCGCATTGCCGTCAACAAAGGTTACTTCCTGTTCGATGAAGCGCCTGCGTTCTTCCTTTTCTGCATCCGGATTTTCAAGGGAATACTGGACAGCAGCACGCAGCTCTGTCTCATTCAACACCACCCTGCCCGCCTTTGCCAGGCGGAAACGCTGGTGGGTAGGCCATTCGCCGATCTTGGACAATGCCAGGTCAAACCTGCCGGGGGTATTCCAGCCGCCCGGTGCATCAAAGCAAACACTCACGATCGGCCGGTCATGGACGGCAGCCTCCACCACCATCGTGGAATAGACCGTCAGGAAAACATCCGAATATGCCATCATCGAGGTTTTCTCGGGCATATCTTCGCCGGAGTAATAACCCAGTTCACCGCCCAGAGGCACCGGCTCAACGACATGCACATGTGGATAGCGCCGTGCCAGGTCCTGGATACGTTCGCGCTCAGCCGCAAATAACGGCTCGCTCATAAAGTGGTTAGGATGAAGCCGGATTAGCAGCTGTGCAGGCTGCCCGAAACGCTCTTCTGCCACCATACGTGCCAGGGGTTCAATGTTCTGGTAATTAGGTGAAAAAGTGATAAAACTGCAGGCATATCCAAGCAGTTTCCGGTTGGGGTCAAGCCCGTGCAGCTTAAAGTAGTCCTCACGACTCATCAGCCATTGTTTACGGAAATACCCGTCATAGGTCGGGATGCCGCCGATGTTCACCTGTTCTGGTTTCCAATCCGAACCCTGCACCAGCTCTTGTTTCTGTGCTTCAGACCAGCAAGTAACCCAATCCATTTTCGTCCCGGGGATGCTGTAGCTGCTGGGGTTGTCCCAGCCAACGATCACGGTTGCCGCCGGGATATTATTCCGGGCAGCCTGGCGTAGCAAGTAGCGGTCATACCGCCAGCCAGGTGTGGATGCCACCACCAGCCCGGGCTTGTACTTTGCAAAAAGGTCAGAATACAATTCCGGGCTGAAACGCATTTGCCTGGTGACAAGGGCTCTCCTGGCAGCTTTTGAGCTGCGCAGCAGGGAAACCAATAGACGCATGACGGGCAGCACAGCCCGCCTTCTGCCAGTGGCCTCAAAAGCCACCTGCTCAACATGGCTGTCCATTGCTTCAGTATTGATATGCCTGCTGCCACCTACTCGCCGCAGGTAGTTCAGCCACCATTGCTCGGTAGGTGAAACCTGTTCGGAGTATTGCCGGGCTTCTTTTAACCGAAGACCCTCAATGACAAGACCCGGCAGATCAAACCTTTTCTGTATCTGCTCCTTCAGCCCGTCATCGGTCAGCACAACCACCCGGGCGCCTTTTTCCAAAAGTGTGGGCACAACATCACTCTGTAAAAAATAAACGATTGCCAGTCCGTGATCAGCGCTGATAAAAACGGTATTATTCATATCCCTTTTCCTAAGCGCTTTCTGCGCTGAATTCCAAGAATGGTGCGAATTTCATCCATGCTGCCATGTGGTTTAGTTATGAAAATACTGGCGGAAAATCCAGTCATATACTGCAAGCAGCGCTTTACGCAACACTGCAATGTTTAAAATACGCTTCTTAAAAGGCACAGATTTTGAGGCATTAAGTGTAACAGCAGGTTTATTGTTATCTGCCAGCGTGTTACTCAGGTTCATCGCCAACGGTTCAGGCAGCATCAAGCGCAAATAGCCTTTCTGGTTCATCCGGTCATCCAGTTGCCGGACCTGGCCCATAGGCCGGTCCATCTGGAAAGGCAGGAAACTCTGCAGGATATCTTTTCGGGCAGTAAACTGCCAGTGGCTGCCGCCAACAATTGCCTTTGTATTTCTGTAAGTTAAAAGGATATCTTCAGAATTATTGATCAGGCCGCGGCTGTAGTCATCCTCCTGCCCCAGGCTCAAGTTGAATGCATGCAGGACATTAAACGGGATCAATTGCCCATTTTCCACAATCACTTCAGGATTATCCTTTGCCCAGTTGAGGGTGGAAGTGTAGAATTCTGGAGGCGTACGGAAAGGTCTGGCAGTCACCATGCCGACAGTGGGATAAGTTTCTAACAGCTCTACCGATTTTGAAAGCCAACCGGGATAGAACTGGACATCATTATCTGTGTAAGCAATGATCTCGCCAGGCGCTCCCGAGAAGATCATATTCCAGGCGCCGCCTTTGCCAAGGTTTTTTTCAGAAAGCATCAGGTACTGTATTCGCCCCTGATCCTTTTCTTCATTCAGGTAGCGGGTAACCTCTTCGCAGCTGCCGTTATCAAACACCAGCAGATCAAACGGCAGGTCTGCGGTATTACGAATGGATCCCAGGCAAACTTTA
>DHHC01000044.1 GCA_002403095.1 Leptolinea sp. UBA4782 | reverse complement strand
TTTTTGGACAGCCCCTTCTTATTTACAGGATTTCCTAAACAGCCAGCAGCGCCGGCATTTCTATCAGCTGCTTGATGTATTGCAGGAAACGCGCCGCTGGTGCACCATCTACCAGGCGGTGGTCAAACACCAGGCTCAGGACCATCATCTGGCGTTTCATGAGCACATCGCCCACATAAACAGGCTGGGGGCTAATGCGCCCCACACCCAGGATGGCAGCCTCAGGCAGATTGATGACAGGGGTAAAACCATCAACATCATACATGCCTAAATTGGTGATCGTGAAAGTGCCGCCTGCCAGTTCATCCGGCAGGGAACTCCCAATGCGCGCCCGTCCGGCCATTTCACGTATCTCTGCACCGATCTGCTGGATGGTCTTCTGGTCGGCATGCTTTACCACCGGTACCAGCAGTCCGCGTTCGGTATCCACCGCAACACCGATGTTGACCTCCGGAAGGAGTTCGATCGCATCGGGTGTGAGCCGCGCATTCATGTACGGGAATTTGCGCAGGGCTACCGCCACAATGCGGGTAAGCAGTTCATTGAAACCAGGATTAAACCCCCAGTTCTCAGATACCAGCTCCTTTAGCCGCTCGCGCCAGGCGACCAGCTCGGTAGCGTCCACATCCATAAACAAAGTCACCCTGGCGGTGGTATGCACGCTCGTGCCCATGCGCTCGGCAATGATCTTGCGTACTCCGGTCAGCGGCACTCTAACAGTATCTCCAGACAGCACAGCTGGAGCGGGTTCCTGTATGGACAGGACAGCCTGCTCAATATCAGCCTTGGTGACCATCCCGCGCACACCGCTGCCGGGGATTCCGTGGATGTCCAGTCCGGCTTCCTGCGCCATACGCTGGGCAACCGCAGTGGCCTTTGGAGCGCTTTTTACTGCTTGCAGCACATCCTTCTCAGTGATACGCGCCCCGCCCCCGCCGGTCGGGGTGACGCCTTCCAGCGGTACCTGTTTTTCGCGGGCGGTCATTTTAGCCCTGGGAGAGGCAAAGACCTTCTCTGGCAAGGTTGCCGGTGCAGCTGCGGGAGCAGCGGAAACCTCAGTCTCAACAGCCGCAGCAACGGGTTCCTGCACTGGTTCAGGTACAGGGCTGGATGCTGCAGCGCTGAACACATCCTCAGCAGTGCCGATAATTGCCACCGTGCTCAAGACCGGTACAACAGAGCCTTTGGGAAAAGGCCCGATATGGATGACACCATTTCCATTGGCTTCTACCGGGAAGACCGCCTTATCCGTTTCAACCTCGACTACCTCCTGCCCGCGTTTCACGGTAGAGCCGTCTTCTACCAGCCAGTTGACGATGGTAACTTCTTCAACTGTCTGGCCTAATTGGGGTACAAACAGCTCCTTTGCCATCAGGCAACTACCTTTCTGCAGGCCTCCACGATCCGGTTCGTGTTGGGAATTGCCAGGTCTTCCAGCACTTCAGCCCTGGGCACCGGGACATTGGCGGAAGCCACGCGCACCATGGGAGCATCCAGCCAGTCAAATGCCAGCTCATTAATTTGTGCCATGACTTCATTGATAAAGCTGGTATTTTCGTAAGCTTCGGTCACACCCACAAACCGTCCGGTTTTCTTAATAGAAGTAATCACGGTATCAATATCCAGCGGAGCCAGGGTGCGCAGGTCGATCACCTCTGCATCAATGCCTTCCCTGGCCAGGATTTCAGCTGCTTCAAGCGCACGCAAAACCATACGGGAATAGGTAACAATTGTGAGGTCCTTGCCCGGCCGCTTGATATCCGCCACACCGAACGGAATGATGTAATCTTCTTCCGGTACGGGTCCTTTTTCCTTATAAAGCATCTTGTGCTCAATGAACATGACCGGGTTGTCATCCCGGATGGCTGCTTTCAGCAGTCCCTTGGCATCATAAGGTGTGGAGGGCATGACAACATAAATACCCGGGAAGTGTGTCCACAGGCTCTCCAGGCTCTGCGAATGATGGGCTGCAATAGCCCTGCCTGCACCGCCTTCTGAACGCACCACCATCGGGACAGAGGTCTTGCCGCCGAACATGTAGCGGTTCTTGGCGCCCTGGTTGGCTACCTGGTCCATCGCCAGCGGAGTGAAATCGACATACATGATCTCAGCTACCGGGCGCATACCAGCCATTGCCGCACCGACAGCCGCACCGCCGATTGTGGCTTCCGAAATGGGGGTATCGATCACCCGGTTCTCACCGAACTCGTCAAATAGCCCACGCGTGGCTCCATAAGCCCCGCCGTACAACCCAACATCCTCACCCAGGATGAAAACCTTGTCATCCCGCAGCATCTCCTCGCGCATGGCTTCCGACAGCGCCTGGGCATAGCTAATCTCACGCTTGACTTCACCCTTACGGATCTTTTCCCGCCAGGCCTCATCATTTGTCTTATCCTGCTGAGTGAATTTTGAATGGGCAAACACATCAGTGGTCAACTCAGCTTTATCAGGCTCTGCCGATTTGTTGCTGTAATCCATGGCAGCATCCAGCTTGGCTTGTACTGAGCCTTCCAGGCCTTCTACCTCTGCTTCTTTCAACAGCCCCAGAGCGACCAGCCCTTTTGCAAAGGTCTCAGGAGCATCGCGTTTTTTCCATTCTGCTTCTTCAGCCCTGGTGCGGTAAGCACGCGGATCTGAATGGGAATGTCCATACCAGCGATAGGTTTCGCATTCTATCAGGGAGGGACCTTCACCATGCCTTGCCCTGGCAACCGCTTTGCTGACAGCGCTGCGTACCGTAAGTGGGTTCATCCCGTCCACGGTTTCACCGGGGATACCGTACGCTTTGGCGCGCTCAGAGATTTTCTGTACTTTGCTGGCTTTCTTCCAGGGAACCGACATGGCATACTGGTTATTCTCCACCACGAATACTACCGGAAGGTCCCACAGGCTGGCCATGTTGAGGGATTCATGGAAATTACCGGTGTTGGAAGCGCCATCACCGAAGAAACACAGTACCACCCGGTCGTTTCCCTGTAGTTTCTGGGCTAATGCCGCCCCAACCGCTACCGGGATATTTCCACCCACGATGCCGGTGGCTCCCAGGTTGCCATGCTCAACATCAGCAATATGCATGGAACCGCCCTTACCCTTGCAATACCCTCCAGATTTTCCCAGCACCTCAGCCATCATGCGGCTGTAGTGCAGCTGTTTGTCACTATCGGTTTTTGCAGCGCTGTCGCCGTGCGCATGCGCATGCCCGTGCCCGCGGTGTGTACTGGTGATCAGGTCATCATCCCGCAACGCCCCGATAGCACCTACTGCCACAGCCTCTTCACCGGCGTACAGGTGCGAAGCGCCTTTTAGCACTGCCCTGCCGAGCAGCTCTGCAATATTGTCCTCGAATGCCCTGATCTCCATCATCTGGCGCAGGTATTTGACCAGTTCTTCTTTCGTCAATTCCTGTTCTTCGATCAATGCAGATAGTTCTTCCAATGCCCTTACATCTTGTGTGTCCATAAACCTTCGCTTTCCACCACTAAAATTATCGATTGAAATGTTCTTCCCGTTGCAGCATATCATCCTGCATTTTGCGCAGCTGGTAAACGAACTGGCTGCTATCCGGGCTGGTATTTTCTTCTGTCAGCGGCATACCTATTTTGATGTCTTTCAGGATCTTTGCCCCAGGTGCAATACCCATCGGGATGCCCTTCATCTGTCGTGCATCAGTATAAGTATAGATCTTGTGGTAAATATCAGCGCTGCCGATCCCGCCGATAGTCTCGCCGGCTTTCAGGTCGCGCTTGGCAACCGAGACGACTTCAGAGACCATTGTCTTGGCAACCACGGTGGTTTCACCATAGATCATGGCTTCTGCTGCAGCCAGGGGAGTTTCGATGTTGCACAAATGGAATGGACGCAGAATGCGGAAGTACGGCCCGTCGCCCATCGAGACAAATTTCATATCTGCCTGGATGCGGGGATCATCCGTGGTAATGATGGCAAACACACCCGGAGCCACCTTGCCGGTTGAGTAATCCACCCTGCCCTTGCCGGAAAGGATACCGCCATGTTCTTTTGGAATGAAAACCTTTTGCAAGTCCTCAATTTCTACCCTTGGCCCGTGCATACCCGGTACATCCGGGATAAGCCCGGTGGCATTGGATACTGCAGCCATTTCCACCATCGTCTTGGTGCCATCCTTGAAAGAAGCCAGCATCTTGGGATTCATGGCTTTGCTGGCAGCTTCTTCAGCGCAGGTCTCAGGGGAAGCCTGGTAATCGATGATATTATTCTTGCCCTTCCCGAGGGCAACCACCTCAAACCCGAGCGTGGTGGAGAAGTCATACAGCATCTTGCAAACCGCTGGTTCATCACCCGCTGCAACCGTGTAGATCAAGCCGGCCTTTTGTGCCATGCGGCTCAAAAAGACACCCACCGTGACATCTGTCTCTACATTCAGCATTACGATGTGCTTGTTGTTGAGGATGCAGTTCCAGGCAACCTGGGCACCAATCTCGGTATACCCGGTTGCTTCAATCAGGATGTCCAACCCTTCCAAAGTAGCCAGCATGACAGCATCTTCGGTGACCAGGTACTTGCCTTTTTGCAGGGCATCTTCTGCCTGCAGCCGGTTGGTGGTGATTACAATCTCTGTATCAGGTACACCCATCAGGTGCAGTTCTTTGAGTGGACGGTTGGGATCAATATCTGCTACTGCCTGCGTGGTCATGCCCGGCATTTTGCGGGTGACATGCATCATTCCCGATCCCATTTGACCGCAGCCTACCAGTCCAACCCGGATTGGGTCACCGGTTTCTTCCAGCTGCTGTAAGTGCTTTATTAGCTCCATGGTCTTCTCCTTACCCAAAGGGTGCGTAACCGTTTTGAATATAGCATTACCACTTCATGGTGTCAAGTGTTCATGCCTGATCATATGATCATATTTTCTTCATAACCTGACACCAAGCAGATTGTAGGTGATCCGCTTGATCTTATCCCGGTCGCCAACATAGAACCAGAGCGGCAGCTGCTCCACTGCCCCGCTGCGGCCCGTGTTTCCGCCAAAAGTTTGCCCGTTGCATTCCAGTTCGCCAAAACCTCCCAGCCCGCCATTGTCGTTGTACACATGGATGGAATGTCCGTGGCAGCCGGGCTTGTAGTCCAGCTCTTCTGCATACACTGCCGAGGGGTTATTGAAGAAGTTGCGGATGAGCACATACGCCTGTCCGCCAGACAGGTCGTTGAAATACCCAATCCTGCCAAATACCTGGGCAGCCTTGAAACCGAGTTTGTAAGTGCGGTTGCCCGTAATTTTCAGGGATACATGATGCTCATACCTGGTTTCGAGGGTATCATCGATCGGCTGGTAATAATCATTCTGCTCCACGCATCCAGCTGCCGGGATCAGCAGCTCTCCCCCGGGGTTGATTTGCAGCAGCGACCAGACCTCGCTGAGGATGTCATCAGTCTTTTTCTCCTGCATGCTGATGACCTGCTCATACCCGGCATAACGTACGCCTTCGATCAGCTCGGCATAATTGCTCAATGCCCGCAGGGGATCATCAATAGGGTGAATGCGGCGTTCAATGCTGAGTTCTTTCGTCCCCTTTGCCAGCACCTCAGCTTCCATGGCGATCTCCATCGCCAGGCGCCACTCATTCTCTTTCGTTCTCTCCAGCGTATAAACCCCCGGATCCATTTGCTTTTGCAGCCGGAAGGATCCAAAGAAATCCTTCCGGTCGGTGACACTGTACTGCAATTCAGGGGCAATCCACATCCGGTCGCCGCCCAGATTCCAGTGCCCGCTCTCAAGGAATGACCTAAATGGTTCTTTTTGAGCCCAGGCATTATTCGCCCACAGCAACCCCCCGCTTTCATCATCCAGGAAGGGCCCAAAGATACGCCCACCCCGCTGCGTAACCAGGATTTTCATTCCATCCTGGAGCGTAAGGACTCCATAAGGCATCCGGTTTTCTTCCAGGCGTTCAACCATAACAGGCAGGGGAATGTGATTGTTCATGTCTTCCTCCGTTTTTTATTACTCTTCCGGCGGGTACACCCTCTCCGGTTTCATACGCCGTTCAGGACGGCAGATCAGTTCAAAGGTGGTTCCCAGGGTATCTTCAGTATCCAGGTAGGCATAATGCCCGTCCCCATCCAGTCCGAATCCGGCACCGTCCATGATCACCTTGTACCCGGCGGCTTCAGCCTGCTGGATGGCTTCCTGCATGTTTTCTACCACCAGTCCAAAATGGTGCACACCATATCCATGCTCTTTGACGAAATCAGCGTAGACTGTATCGCCGCGCTTCATTTCGATCAACTCCACCCGCATCGGGCCAAAGTAAGACAATGCCACCCGCATGGAATAATCCACATCCTTCCCGTGATAGGTCATGTGGTTAACCAGAGGGCGTTCGTAGGTGTAAAAATGCCAGGGGCCGATTCCGAAGACCTTATAGTAATTCTCTACTGTTTTATCCAGGTCCTCCACTACCATAGCCACCTGACTGATGCCATTATCCAAAAACGGCAGCCTCACTCCGGCAGGAATTTCAACAGATTTCATCATTACCTCCAATAATTATTACGGGATAAATACTGCCTTGAGCAGTTTTCCATCCAGGGCTAACTGAGCACCGGCATTGAAGTCCGCCAGCGGGAAGCGGGTGATCAACTTTTCAGCCGGGATCCTGCCTGAGAGCAGCAGTTTCAGGGCGGTCATTTGGTGCCTAGGTGCAAATGTCGTGGTTCCGATGATATGCAGACCGTTATAGTGCACGATATTCATATCTACACCCGGCTTGGCCTGGTCTACAGGCAAACCGCCAAACACCAGGATTCGGCCGGCTTTGCGTGCCATCTCAACAGCCTGGATCTGTGCAACCGGAGAGGGCGTTGCGGTGATCACCACTTCTGCGCCTTTCCCTTCGGTCAGGCGTCTTACCTCAGCCACCAGGTCAACCTTGCTGGCGTTGATGGTGTGGTCGGGTCCGAATGCTTCTGCCAGTTTCAGCCGTTCATCAACAATATCAACCACAATAATTTTCGTCGCACCCCGTGCCCGCGCCAGGGAAATATGGATACAACCAATCGGGCCGGTTCCTATAATGACCACAGTATCCCCGAGGGAAACATTGCCCTTTTCTTGTGCATTCACGCAGGAAGAGACCGGCTCAGAGATGGCAGCAGCAGCCATATCAGCATCAGCGCTGATGGAGCGGATAGTACCCAATCGGACGCTTTCCTCCGGGATGGCAATGAATTCTGCCAACCCCCCCGGCCAGCGCTGCCCGATCTCGTAATAATCCTCGCAGTATTCGTATTGCCCGCTGAAACAAAAATCGCACTTACCGCAATAAGCCACTGGCCCCACGGCTAGGTGCTCGCCGACTTTCCAGCCGCCCTGGTAAGCAGAGCCGGTTTCTACCACCTCACCGGCAATCTCATGCCCGATCGTCCATGGCAGGGTTACTTTGCGGTGGCCGCTGCGCAAGGTGCGCAGGTCAGACCCGCACAACCCGCAAGCGTTTACTTTTAGCAACAAACCTCCCGCCGGCACTGCAGGTATAGCTACCTCTTCAACCCCAAAATCCATCGGTGCGTGGACCACAACTGCTTTCATTTTTTCCATTTTTCTTCCGTGCCTTTCTTCAACCATTATTGTAGCGAATACTGGTCAATTATCCATCCCCTGTTCACATGATCAATCGCATAAATGTTTCTGGCTGGTTTTCTTGCAAACATCCTCTGCAATTTCCACCAGCCAGGTTTACATCAGGTATAGAGGAATTCTTTTATCCTGCCCAATCCAATCCGTTTGGATGGATGAATGCTTTTACATCCTGCTTGGTGCGCAAGTTCTCAAACGCGAGTTCCCACTGGTCCAAGGTGTAATGGTTTGTGATCATTGGATCCAGGTTAAATACCTGCCTGCTCAGCAGGTCCACCGCATGCTCCCAGGTTTCTTTGCCGTTCCATGACCACGATCCGCGGATGTCAAGCTGACCCAGGCTGACCTCATCCATGTTCACGGTGATCTTCTTGCCCCACAGGCTGATAAACACCACCACGCCTTTGCCGCCCGGCCCTTCATGGGCCTTACGGGCACAGTCGATCGCATGCTGCACCCCCTCCTGGCTGGCGGAACATTCCAGCACAAATTCAGCGCCCTTGCCGCCGGTTACTTCCATAACTATCTTTTCTGGGTTATCTTCAGAATACAGGATGTAATCAGCGCCGACATGTTTGCCGATCCCCAGCCTCTTCTCATCGGACTTCAGCCCGATCAGGAATATCCGTTTTGCGCCGCACAGCCTGGCATATTGCACAGCCATGATTCCCATTGGACCGGGGCCGACAATGACGACATCATCGCCTACCTTTACCTGGGCGCGCTCCTGGATCAGGTGATGGGTTGCTACCACCGGTTCAGCCAGGACACAATGCGGCAAAGGGACTTCATCCGGCATACGGTAGATAACATGCTCAGGCACCTTCATAAATGGGGCATATGCCCCATCAATCGTTACTCCCAGCCAATCACCCCCACCGCACTCGATATCAGAGACAAACTTATCCCCTTCTTTAACCCGGTTTACATTCTTGCCTACCTTGTAAGCGATGCCGGCGTATTCATGCCCAAGGGTTACCGGGGCGCGGTAAAAATGCTTGTCTTCCTGAATCAGCAGGTCGCTTCCGCAGATCCCTGCAGCATATACTTTCATCAAAACATCATTGTCGCCGATTTCTGGGACGGGAACTTCCTGGATTTCAATATGACCCACTCCAGGGGCGGTCTTCCTGAGAGCCTGCATGTTCATTAAATTTTCCTCCAATTTCAACCGAAAACTACAATTTCCGGATCTTTGCTCTTTCCGGCAGCGCTGCTTTTTCAGGTTTGCGGTGATGAACGAGAACATCAACAGTCAATGCCAGGGCAGCGCTGCTTATGGCGCTGAAAGCCACTGTCTTTACCAGGGATGCCGGGTCAAGGATACCAGCTTCATCAAGCCTGACTACTTTCCCGGTCTTAACATCAAACCCGTGCCCAATTCCAGCCGCATCCATCTGAGCCCTGACATAATCGGGCTTGTAACCGGCATTTCCAACGATGGCTTCAAATGGAGCTCGTAAAGCATTCGTCAAGATGTAATATGCTGCGCGTTCGTCTATGTCTGAGCAGGAATGCATTTTTTCGTTCAATGCTGGAATGCACTCAAGCAAGGCCAGGCCGCCGCCAGGAACAACCCCTTCCAGCATTGCAGTCCGCATCGCGGCAATGGTCCGCTTGGTATTTTCAACATTCGCCTTTATTTCTTCATCGGTAGAACCGCTGACGTAAACAGTTGCCGTTCCACCCAGCAGCCTGCCGATATGCGCCCGAATCTCATCCCGGATGATCACATCATCTTCGTTTTGATAGAGGGTGCGAAGGGTTTGGATGTATTTGCGGATACTGCGCGGGTCGCCTTTGCCGCCCGAAAAACCGAAATGCTCGTGGTCTGCCCAGATCTTGCGTGCCAGGCCGTAGTCAGCCGGCTTGACCGATAGGAAGCTTTCCCCGGCATCTTTCACAAAGGGTTTGGCTCCGGTCAGGATGGCGATATCTTCCATTACAGCCTTACGTTGGGCATTATCCAGGCCAGGATTTTTTACGGCAACAGCGGTCAGGCGCTCAGGGTTCCTGTTGGAGAGCAGGAAATTGATCGCTTTGGGAGACAAACTTTTTGCCATGATGAACAGGCTGCGGATATTTTCGCGCAGGGCTGTCTCCAGCACCGGGTAGAGCTCCTCGGGGCTTTGAATATCGAAATCACTGATGATGATGGCTGCATTTTCCAGCTCGGTTTTGTAGCTGTTCATGTCCGTAATCATCTCACGGCTGAACAAGCCTACATCCCAGTACATTCCTTCAAAGTACTCCCGCTCATGTTCGCGGCGGTTGCCAGGGCGCACTTCCACCCGGCCGAATTCTCCCGCTACATCAAACATCTCCCCCAGGTATTTGGCCAGCAACGGGTCAAAGCAGTGCGACTCCGCAATATTCACCAGGTGCTCTTCCGTTTCCAGCGGGGCCACCTGCTTGTTAAGTTCATCAATTACCAGCTCCAGCGCCTGGTGCAGGAAAAGGTTCAGGCGGGAAGCATTTCCACCAGAGGTAATGTAGTGAACCCCTTCATTGAATACGGATGCAAACAGGACTGCTGCAGTTGCGGTGCCATCCCCGGTCTGCATCTGCAGGTTCCAGAGCACCTCGCGCAGGAACATCGCACCCACATCCTCGTCTGGATCATCGATCTGGATGATATGGCGGGCGATATCCGCCCCGTTATCCAGGAATTCCACCCGCAGGTCGTAGCGGACACCTGCCATCGCCACCTGGCGCGGTAAAGGACCCAACGTCGGGCGGATTGCTTTCGCCAGGAGGTTTATCCCTCTTTGAAAACCCTGGTAAGTTTTTGGTTGAAATACTACCCCTACTGCCTGTTCCCGCTTTTTGCCTGCATTAAAGAAGGGATACTTTACGTGTTGTCTTGTCGGATCGTAGCGCATCCTTATCCTTTGATAGCTCCAGCCATAACGCCTTCAACGAAGTAACTGCGGAAGACAAGGTAAAGGATCACAAGCGGGACCACAGAGGCGAACACACCGGCATAGATCACCTGGAAATTGGTGGAAAACTGGCCTACAGCAGATTGGATGAATGGCAGCAGGGTAGAGTTCGGCGGATCCAGGTAGACATACGGTTCCAGGAACTGGTTATAAAACGCCGGCAGCTGGATCACGACCAGGCTGACGATCGGAACCTTGAGCAGGGGAAACAGGATCTGGCGCAAATATTGAATCCGGCTGGCTCCATCAATCATGGCAGAATCCTCAAGGTCTTTCGGGATTCCGCTTATGGCCGAGGTGAAGATCATTGTGGATAAAGCGGTTCCTTTAATATTGATCAAGATCAAGGCAATCAGCTGGGCGCTGTACCGGAAAGCGCTGCCTTGCACATTATATTGTGGAAAGAGGTTATAGATCCACTGAAACAACTGGTACTGCGGCAGGATGATCAACATGATCGGGATGACCATCTGCAGCAGGTATATGTTATAAACCGTCATCTGGTCCTTACGTTTCAATCCTGCCAGTCCATAACCTGTCATGATAGACAGAATTATGCTTAACAACAGGCTGAAGAAAGTAACAATGAAAGTCCGGGTCAACGCCCGCCAGAAAGTCTGGCTGTTCATGCTGGTTCTGAAAAGTGTATTCCAGCCGTTGTAGAGGTAGAAACCCTCAAAGTACTGCTGGATATCAGCGATATTCAGGTTGTATTTCTCAGCCACGTCCACCAGTTTATCGCGCGAAGGTATATAAGCTGTCTCAGGAATGCCCATGGCAATTTTAAAGGCTTTCATATCCAGGTTATAGAACACTGCCAGGTTGCCTATTTCCTGGTTCACACTCACTTCCTGGACTTCGGGCAGCCATAAATGCAATTCAGAGCTTTCCTTGGTGGGAACAAAGCTGCGAATGAACAGGGCATAAAACGGGAAGAGCGTAACAACGCTATAGACGATCATGATAACGGTAGCAAAAATGCGCAACCCGATCCTTCGGCCTTTTAAGCCGATCACAGGGGGTTTGGTATCTTTGATTTTTTCAGGAGATAAGAATTGTGTACTCATTTTGATCTCCTCACTTTAATACTGCAGCCTGCGCTGCAAGCGCTGCAGGAGGATACCTAACAGCATGAGCGGCACAAAGGTTTCCAATGCCAGTGTCATCCCCATTGCCAGCCGGTCGATCTGGAAACCGTAAGTGAAGAAGATAATGCTGAGCAGCTTGGCCTCCGGGTTGACATACGTTGCGCCAAGGGCCACCAGCTCATCAAACACGGAGAACGATCCGATCAAGCACATGGTCGTTGCCAGGATGAAGGAAGGCAGCATCTGGGGAAAGTAGATCCGGAAAAGGCGCTGCCAGTAAGAAGCTCCGTCAACAACCGAAGCTTCGATCGTCTCGGTAGGGATCGAAAGCAGTCCGGACAGGAAGATAGCCATGTTGTAGCCAGCGTACCGCCAGCCAACCATGAGCGGCAGGATAAAGGCTGTTCCAGTTGCGGAGTAAATGTTGATTTGCTCCTTGATAATTCCGGCTTTCATCAGCAGTAAGTTCCCGGTCCCGGTTTCCTGGGCAAAGAGCATTACGGCTGCATACCCTGTCGCCAAACCGGACAACATCAGCGGCATATAAACGATGGTAAAGAACCCCCCCTTAAAACCAACCTCATACATTAACAAAGCCAGTGAAAGTCCAAAGATATAGATGGTAGTGTAGTTTAGTAACACAAAAATGACAGTCTTTTGTAATGCTGGCAGGTAATCATCCTGCACGCTGCGTTCGGTAAACACGGCAGTAAAGTTTTTCCATCCAACTGGGTTTACCTGGGGATCATTAAACTGAGCCTTATCAGTAAACAAGATTGGTATTGCAACAAAAAGCGGGACAATGGTTAAAACTACAAAAATGATGAATTGCGGGGCAATGAATGCCCAGTCTGAGCGGATGCGGGAGCGCTGCATCTTACTCAGTTTTGGTTTTGCTGGCTTGATGGGTTGTACGGTCGGCAGGTTGGCAGGCACTTCCATTCTCTTCTCCCATTAAGGTGAGAGCGGTCCTCCTCGGTTTTTGATCGGGACCGCCCCAAAACTTTACAGCATTACTGCTTAAGCAGCTTCGTAGCTCTCGTCGTAGTTCTTCTGGGCTTCGTCAAGGCAGTCCTGGACCGTCCACTTGCCGCTGTACAGGTTGGCAAACCAGACGTTCAGACCGTTGGATTCCCAGTCAAACACGCCCTTGGAGCCTTTCTTCTTGCGCGGGCTTGCCATTACCAGGCCGGTCAGACCTTCATCCCATTCGGTGGCATCACCAAAATCTCCACCTTTTACGCCAATATGCTTACCAACCGACTGCCACTGCAAACCCTTGGTTTCGAACGGTGCATCAAGGGTGTAGAGCGGCATACGACCTTCGGCATCGCAGCGCAGCGGGATAATATCCGGGCTGAAGAACCAGTTCCAGGCATGCTGGATATTCGGGAAGATGGGCAGCTTATCGACACCAGCGCGGATAAACCACTGGTTGTCAATGTTCACCGGCAGGGCAAACTGTTTCCAGGTATCCATGTCAACCGGCGGGGTGGCAGGCAGGCCGACCTGTTCGAAGGTTGAGCCGGCAGCTGCAGCTTTATCCCATACCCATGGACCATGAACCATCATGACAGACTTACCGCTGATGTAGGTGGCTTCCATGTCATTTTCCCACAGCAAGTTCGGCATGTCTGCCGGGATCCAGCCTTTATCCTTGGCATCCAGGTAGAACTGGAAGAAGTGGCGGTAGGGGCTGTCCTCAGCGTTGAACTTGGCTTCGCCCTTCCAGCATGCCACGCGGCGGTCTGCACTGCCATCAGCAAAGAAGTCGCAGAAGCACTCTGAATAGTTATTGCCAAAGATCCAGTTGTGCCAGCCCTGCTTCCAGAAGGCGTCATACTTGCCGCCTGAACCTTCAACAAAGGCTTTGCCTTCATCCATCCACTTCACCAAATCGTCATAGCTGCGGACATCATTGCGGGGATCCAGGCCGGCTTCCTTCATCGCATCGCCATTGTACTGCCATGCCATAAATTGGCCTTTCATGAAGTCCAGCGAGCGGGGACCGGGCAGGCCAAACAGGTCAGCCCAGGCATTCTTGGCATCGAAGGTAAAGCGGTCCCACCAGTCGAATTCGAGCGTGGAGAGATCCAGTGCCATTTCGTAGTTGCTCTTATCGAAGAAGATCTGCATTTCCTGGGTCAGTTCGATGGCTGCCAGGTAACCGCCGGCAACTTTCGCTTCATAAGCGGCAGCGGTATCTTCATTGATAGCAAACACATTGGCGGTAATGCCGGGATTCTCGCCTGCATAGATGTTCCAGATCTCCTGGTAGGGAGCCTGATACTCAGCCAGGGACATAATGTCCAGGACCACACCTTCAGCGGGCGGTGCTTCGCCGCCAGCGGGTGCCTCGGTCGCTGGGGCTTCGCCGCCAGCTGGTGCTTCAGTCGCTTTTGGACCGCAGCTTGCAAGGGCAGCACCGGCAGCAGCCAGGGCGCTTACCCTTAGAAAGTCACGTCGGCTAATTGTTTTCTTAACCATTCTATCCTCCTAGAATTTGTGAAACAACACGATAGTAGTTCTGGTACACTTTCTTGGTTAACTACTTCTTGCTGGTGAGTGAGTTACACCTCCTTTCTTTTGACGAACCTACAAGGGAATAATTTTTAGACGTTACGTAAACGTTTATATCTAATTATTGATTGTACGGCTTTTTCAAACTTTTTTCAATAGGTTCGCCGATTTTTTAATGTTCTGACGGTCAATCAACTGGCTCAATTGCTTTCGCGCAGTTTTGCCAGTGATTGAAAATCCGGTTTTACATGCTCATAGATCGATTTGTACACACCGAAATACTCCATGTAGCGGGCATGGTTTTCTGCCGAAGGCTCCATGGGTTCCACATATTCGACCCAATCTTTGGCTACGCCAAAACCTTTGAACACCCCGGTTGCCACTCCAGCCAGGATGCCGTCGCCGTAAGGCGCCCCTACCCTGCGCTTCACCAATGCAATCGGCACATTGAAAACATCCGAGATGATCTTACGCCATAACCTGCTGACAGCCCCGCCTTCATTCAACACCATCGGGAAATTCACCTTCAATCCGGCTTCTTTGATCAGGCGGAAAGAATCATACATGGCATAAGCCACCGATTCCATCATCGCCCGCACAACATGGCCTTTACCGTGCTGTAAAGATAAACCGAAGATCACGCCGCGTGCCTGGGCGTCCCAGATCGGCGTGCGTTCTCCCATCAGGAAAGGCAGAACCACCAGCCCCTCACTCCCGATCGGCACTTTTTCCGCCTGCATGGTCAGCAGGTCATAAGCTGATACGCCCAGCTGTTTTTCCACTTCCATTTCAGCCTGTCCGAAGGCATCCCGCAGGAACCGCAGCGATTGTCCGCCGGTCATGGTGGTAGGGACGGTTACCAGGGTATTTTTTGAATCCACGGTGTAGGGGAAGTTGATCATCAGGTAACCGATTGGGGAATAGATGAAATCCTGGCTTTTATGAACGATCCCGAAATTGCCAACGGTGCCCAGGTTGCTTTGTAGGTCACCTTCGCTGATCGCTCCCGCGCCTACCCAGGAGGCATTGCAATCCACCTGGCCGCAGGCTACGGGTATCCCGGACAGCAGCCCGGTCGCGGCAGCAGCCTGGGGAGTGATTTCTCCAATAACCTCTTCACACGAATGCAGCTCCGGCAGGATGGCTGGATCGATCCCTGTCCTTTCTAACATTCCTGTGTCAAATTGCATCGTTTTCAGGTTGAATGCACCCACGAATGGGGCTGCACTGTAATGCATAACTGCTTTGCCGGTCAATTTTAAGGTGATGTATCCATCAGGGGTAAGGGCTTTGAATATCCTGCCGAAGGTTTCAGGGCGGTGCTTCTTTTCCCACATCAGGTTCACCCAGGAGGGATGATCTTCCAGCCGGTTGGCGGTAATGTTGAAAATCTCTTTTTCGCCCAGGTTATCCTTAAGCCAGGTTACCTCTTCGGTTGCCCGGCGGTCCATCAGGTTGTAAGAACGCTGCAGCGGGTTATGGTTCCGGTCTACCATCACCAGGGCAGGCAGAGCGGAAGAAATGGCGATTCCTTTAACATCACGCGGATCGACATTCCCCTTCAGCATCGATTCGCGGATCAGCCGGCAGGTGATATCCCAGTAAGCACTGGCTTCGTGCTCAGACCAACCGGGTTTCTCTGTGAAAATGGTGAATTCTTCAAAAGCATAGCCAAGTGTCTCACCCTGGTCATTAATAACAGCTGTTTTTGCCCCCCCGGTACCCAGGTCAACGCCTATAAAACAATGTGCCATCATCAATCCTTATCAGGTTCTGGTTGCTAATAGATACTTAGGCCGTACTATTCTCCAACAAAGCTTTACCAGTATTGTCGTCCGTTATTAACACATTGATCAGCTTGCCTTTTAATGCCGCCCGGATCGATTCGACCTTATCCGGGCCTCCAGTAACACCAATCACCCGTTTCACCTTGCGCAGCTGGTTGAGGTCGAGGCCAATGGTGCGGTCATGCAATTCATCATCCACCTGCTCACCCTGCGAGTTAAAGTACCTGAGCCCGATGTCTCCAATAACATCCCGGGCTTTGAGGCGCTCAAAATCATCCCGGGAGATGATATTGTACCGGCGCGCCAGCGATTCAAGATTCAGCGCCCCAACCCCAACCAGGGCTATATCTGCCCTGGCTGCCAGGTCAATCACCCGGCTGATCTGCGGATCCTTGATCAGGGCATCCCGTATCTCCCTGGATGCCACCAACCCGGGTGATGAAAGCAAAATCGGCCGCGCCCCCACGATCTGGGCCAGCTTGCGGGCCAGTTCCGATCCGTTGATCTCAACATCCGGCGAGTTGATCCCGCCCAGCGCCTGCACCACCCGGATCTCCGGTTTGGTCATTGCAGGCAGGTTATTGACCACTGCTTTTAAGGTTCTGCCCCAGGTGATCGCAATGACTTCCTTGTTTTGCAGCGACCTTTGTAAGGTATCCGCTGCTGCAACACCCAGTTCATGGTAGAAATCAACCGCCTGCCCGTTCTTTACCGGCACCGCGATAACTTCATCCAGCCCGTACTTCTGGCATAAAACGCGCTCCAGGTCAATATTGGCGTCATCCACCGGTGTGATGTGGATATTGACAATTTTCTCCTGGCGCGCCTGCCGCAACAACCGTGAAACCTTGATCCGTGATACCCCGAATCTTTTTCCAATCTGCTTTTGGGTAAGCCCGTCTTCGTAATACGCTACGGCCAGTTTATAAAGTAATTTCCGCTGCTCGGTATCCACGAATGCTTGTAACCTTTGATATCAACTCACCTGTTTATGTTATAGCAAATCCGCAGCACTTGGTCAAGTTTCCAACGGTGAACAAATGATCACCTGACTTGATTGATTTTTACCTCTACCAGGGCTGTTCTATGATAATGGCATGCTTGACAAATCTCTAATTGTTCCTATAATATGAATATATATTTTGTAGTGAATATTTATTCAGTGTGTTCTCTAATGTTTACTATAGCAAAATTGGATGCTCCTGTCAAGTTATTGCACTATTTGTCTAATGTGAAATAATGTTCATTTATCTGGAGGATACTTTGATCACCGATCCAAAACTTCTGTATGAAAAGTCGTACGAGATCCGCCGCCACAACATGAAAACCATCGTAAAGGCCAAACTCGGCCACACCGGCGGAGACCTCTCTGTCACCGATATCCTGACTACCCTTTACTTTGGGGTGCTGAATGTCGACCCGTCCAATCCAACAGATCCCGAACGGGACCGCCTGATTCTCAGCAAAGGTCATTGCTCAGGCGCATTTTATACTATCCTGGCTTACCGCGGTTTCTTCCCGGTAGAGATGCTGGATACCTATGAGCAGGCTCTCTCACCCCTGAACGGGCATCCCAGCAACACCAAGCTTCCCGGAATCGAAGCCTCCACTGGCCCCCTCGGTCATGGGCTGCCTTTTGGGGTGGGAACTGCCATCGCCGCCAAAATGGATAAATCGCCCCGCCGTGTCTTTGTTATCACCGGTGACGGTGAACTGCAGGAAGGCAGCAACTGGGAGGCAGCCATGTCTGCCGCCCACCATAAGCTGGACAACCTGACCGTGATCATCGACCGCAACGGGCTGCAGCAGGGCGATTACACCGAGGCGACCAACCGGCTTGAACCCCTGGCGGATAAATGGCGCGCCTTTGGCTGGGAAGTGGTCGAAGTGGATGGTCACGACCATGCTGCCCTGCTTGACCTGTTCCAGCGCGTGCCGCTGCAGAAGGGTAAACCCACCTGCGTGCTGGCGCACACCCATAAAGGACAGGGAGTGTCTTTTGTCAAAGACCAGGTAGGCTGGCATCACCGGGTAATGACCCAGGAAGAGCTGGCGCAGGCATTAGTTGAGTTGGGAGAGGTGCAGGCATGAGCGAAAAATTCGATTGCAGGGATGCATTTGGCAAGGCGCTGGAAGAACTGGCCGCCAGTGATGAACGGGTTGTGGTGGTTGTCAATGACTCGGTCGGCTCCAGCAAGTTGAACGCTTTTAAGAAAGCCTTTCCCGAGCGGGTGGTAAATGTCGGTATCGCCGAACAGGACCTGATCGGCGTCTCTGCCGGCCTGGCAAACGGCGGCAAGCGGCCGTTTGTCAGCGGTGCCTCCTGCTTCCTGACCGGACGGGCAACCGAGCAGATCAAGGTGGACCTGGCTTACTCGCATGCCAATGTGAAAGTGTGCGGCATGAGCAGCGGTATCGCCTATGGCGAGCTGGGCGCATCACACCACTCAATCGAAGATATCGCCTGGATGCGGGCGATTGCTGACATGACCATAATCGTCCCGGCCGACCCGGTGGAAACCTACCAGGCCATGCATGCAATTCACAAGTTCGATGGTCCGGTGTTTTTACGTGTCAGCCGCTACCCGGTTCCGGTTGTCCATCCCGAAGGCTACCAGTTTGAGATTGGCAAAGCGGTTCAACTGCGTGAAGGGTCAGATATCACCATCATTGCCAATGGCACCATGGTAACTGTTGCCCTGCAGGGTGCCGAACTGTTGGCTCAGCAGGGTATCCAGGCGCGCGTCCTGAACTTGGCAACCGTCCGCCCGATCGACCAGCAAGCCATCCTCAAGGCAGCCAGTGAAACAAAGGGCATCATCACCATCGAAGAAGCTACCACCTCTGGCAGCATGGGCGGCGCAGTGGCTGAAGTGGTAGTGCAAAACCAGCCCGTCCCCATGCGCCTGCTCGGCTTCCCCGGTGTGTTCATGCCGACCGGTTCGGTCTCCTTCCTGTTCGACTACTTCGGGTTGAACCCGGCTGGAATTGAAAAAGCCGCCTTTGAACTGCTTGGGAGGTAAATATGCGCACAATCCTTGCCATTGATCAGGGTACCACCAATACCAAGGCTTTGCTGGTTGATGAAACTGGCCAGGTCTTGGCCAGGGCTTCACGCCCGGTCCAGATCAGCTACCCCCGCCCTGCCTGGGTGGAACAAGACGGCTGGATGTTATGGAACACAACCCGCGACTGTATTGTCGAACTGGTTGATCATCTTTCAGAGCAGCTCTGCAATTCCATTACAGCCGTAGCCGTCACCAACCAGCGCGAGACGGTCCTGGTCTGGGACCGGAAAACAGGTGAACCGGCCGGTCCCGCCATCATCTGGCAATGCCGTCGCACCAGCCCCTTCTGCGACGACCTGCGCGCCCGCGGGCTGGATGGGCACATCACCCGCCTGACCGGCCTGACCATCGACCCGATGCCGTCCGGCAGCAAAGCACGCTGGCTGCTACATTCCATCCCTGACGGGTACAAACGTGCCACCAGCGGTGAATTGGCCATCGGTACAGTTGACAGCTGGATCCTGTGGAACCTGACCGGTGGGAAAGTGCATGCCACTGATACCAGCAACGCCTCCCGTACCCAGCTGTTCAACCTCGAAACCGCAGATTGGGAGCCGGAGCTTCTGGATCTCTTCGGCATCCCGGCAGCAGCCCTGCCTGAGATCAAACACTCGAGCGCTTTTTATGGCGAGACGGTTCCGCTCGGCAAACTGCCCGGGGGCATCCCGATTACCAGCCTGGTGGGAGATTCCCACGCTGCCCTCTTCGGGCATGCCGGGTTCGAGCCGGGCATGGTCAAGGCCACCTACGGCACCGGTACATCCTTGATGAGCCCTACCCTGCAGCCCATCTTTTCATCCCGCGGCATATCCACCACGGTGGCATACTCCCGCCAGCAGGTCCGCTACGCCCTCGAAGGCAATATCCTGGTAACCGGTTCGGCGGTGCAGTGGTTCGGGCAGCTCTTCGGTTTGCAGGATACCGGCAGAAAGATCGAGGAACTGGCAACAAGCGTGGACAGCACGGACGGGGTTTACCTGGTGCCTGCCTTTGTCGGGCTGGGCGCACCGCACTGGAAGGACCGCGCCCGCGGAAACATCAGCGGGTTGACGCGCGGCAGCAACATGGCGCACATCGCCCGTGCCACCCTCGAAGCCATCGCATACGAGGTGCGGGATGTTTTCGATGCAATGGAATCGGATTCCGGAGCGCCCTTGCAGATGCTCCTGGCAGACGGCGGCGCCAGCCAGAATACCTTCCTGATGCAGTTCCAGGCAGATATCCTTGGCCGGCCTGTCCAGCGCAACCTTTCCAGCGACATCGCCCCGGTTGGGGCGGCCTACCTGGCCGGCCTTGAGGTTGGCATTTGGAAAGATGAAGCCGAAATCGCCGCTTTACCCCGCCAGGTGGATTTGTTCGAACCCAAAATGGATGAATCCACCCGCACAGGATTGTACATTGGCTGGAAAGATGCGGTTGCCCGCACCGTTTATCAGCCTTAAAATCAGGTACCCATGACCCAACTGGATGAACTCAGGCTGATCGCAAAAATATCCAGGCTGTATTACGAACGCAACTGGACCCAGCCGGATATTGCTGACCGGCTGCAGCTTTCCCAGGCAACCGTTTCTCGCATGCTCAAACGCGCCCGCCGTGAGGGGATTGTGCGTATCACGGTCACTCCCCCCTCAGGCGCCTACCCGGATATGGAAGACTGCCTGCAGCAGCGCTACAACATGCGCGACGTGGTCGTGGCTGAGAGCGAGGATGAATCGGAAGAAGAAGCCATCCGGGCTATCGGCGCGGCAGCGGCATATTACCTGGAAACCACCCTGGAGCAGGATGAAGTGATCGGAGTGTCATCCTGGAGCAGTACCCTGGGAGCCATAGTTCGGTCCCTTCGTCATGTTTCTCGCCAGACAAATGCCACGGTTGTACAGGCTCTGGGAGGGATGGGCAATCCCTCAGCTGAATATCATGCTAACAACCTGGTTCGCCAGCTTTCTTACCTGGTAAATGGCAAACCCATTTTCCTGCCTGCACCGGCAGTGGTGGCAAGCCAGGAGATACGCGAGAGTTTCTTACGCGATTCATTTGTAAGGGAAACGATCAATATGTTCGATAAGGTCACCCTTGGGCTGGTGGGAATCGGCTGCCTGGAACCTTCCCGCCTCTTGAAGGACAGCGGCAACACCTTTAATCCCGAAGAATTGGAATCGCTGGCAGCAACTGGCGCTATCGGGGATATCTGCCTGCATTTTTACAATGCAGCTGGAGAGCCAATATCCTCAGGCTTTGACAACCGGGTATTCGGGATGAAGTACAACCAGCTTAAGAACCTGAAGCGCTGCATCGGTGTGGCGGGCGGAAAACGGAAAGCCCAATCCATCCATGCGGCAATGAAAGGCGGGTGGATCAACATCCTCATCACTGACCGCTTCACCGCCCGTTACCTGTGCGAAATGCCCGAATAAAAAACTCCCCTTGCTGGATGCAGGGGGAGATCCTTATATCGTTCCAGCATCGAATTAATTAAGAACAACGACCCTACCGTCTGCCAGCCCCGCCAGCAGCTGCGGTATGCTGCCGGTTTCCCAGCCCGCAAGGGCAATGGCAGAGATGCCTTCGTTCAGCCTGGCTGCCGGTTCCCATTCCTGCCAGCCCTGTAATCCGTCATCCGAACAAAAGACCTGGTCACCGTTCAAAACGAACACCATCCCTGCTCCCCAGGTGCTGTGCCCAAACAGGATGGCATTGATGGGCTGTACCAGCACATCTTCCCCGATCCTTTCCCAGGTTGCACCGGCATCGCGGGATACCTGCAGACCCTGGGTTTCTGTTCCAGCCAGCATCATCCTGCTGTCGGTAAAGCCGGGATCAAATGCAAGGCTCAAGACCGGGTCATACCCGAAGGGGAAGTCCACCTCGCGCCAGGCACGCCCGCCGTTCTTGCTGCGGAACAGCCCGCTCACCGTACCAGCAAACAGCATTTCGTCATGGGCAAAATCCGGGCTGATCGCCAGGCTGAGCACATTCAGGTCCAGCAAATTGAAATTGCAGGTTGACCAGTGTAATCCCCGGTCGAGTGAACGGAAAATGCCATCCTCGTTGGTACCAGCCAGCAGGATGCCATCTTCGATGAAATTCGGCGAGATCACCAGCGCACCGGTTACCGGTGGCGGCGATGCCAGATTTTCCACCTTCCAGGTTACCCCCCGATCAAACGAGCGCAGTACGCCCCCCGGAACCCCCACAAAGACATTATGATCATGCTCAAAATCAGGAGACAGGCATATGCTCAGGGCAGGCAGGGGTTCCTGCATATTCTCCAGGTGAAAAGCCAGCTCCCAATGCTTTCCTCCATCAGGGCTGCGGTAAATGCCGCTCGATTTGGCAGCAAAAAGCAGGCTGCTTTCACCTGAAGGCTTCCCGCTTTCGCAGGCCAGGGCAAAGATGATGTCTTCGGCAGGGGTTCGATTGATGGGTTGCAGGTCGCTCATAAAGTTCCTTTCAATTTTTCCTGGGATGTGCCTATTATACCTGATGCACCCGCAGCCCTTTCATGCCGGGTGTGCGTCCATCCGGTATAATGCCTGTATCGGTTCGTCCGGGTACACAGCTCGACTCGTGTATTAGAATTGGCTGGAGCTCGGCCAGGAAGAAGGTAATATGGCATTTGCACTTTCAATTGAAAGGCTGGAACAGGCTTGCCACAAAGACGGCTGCCCGATCTGCCGCCTCGAGCATGATGCCGCGGTGCAATCGATCACCGCCTTTCTGTGGGAACATGCCAACGACAGCACCGCCCGCGAGCCGGTCAACCGTTCATACGGTCTCTGCCCGCCCCACACCCGGTTACTGGTTGCCAGCGAACTCTCCAGCAGCGGCAACCTGCCCGGAGTGCACATGATCTACGAGGTGCTCGCCCGCAACGCCAGCCAGGAGCTGGCTGCAGCAGCCCGGTCTGCCCGTAAGCCGTCTTTTCTAAGCCGCCTGATTCCAACAGCTAAACAGGCCGGGCGTAACCTGCTTGAACCCTCAGGCAATTGCCCGATCTGTGACATCGCCCAGAAGTCAGCCGTAAACAACCTGAACGTGCTGTATGAAGAAATCCTGGCGAACGACGAATTACGCAGCATTTACACCCAATCCACCGGCATTTGCATGCAGCACATCCGCCAGGGGAACGCCCTGTACGGCTTTAAACATCCACAGGCTGCAGCCTTCATCAACCAGCATGCCGCGGATACCTTGCAGAAGAACCGCACCGAAATGCAGGAATACCTGCGCAAACAGAACTGGGAATACCGCGAGGAAGGGCTTACCGCAGATGAAAAGACCGCCTGGCTGAAAGTGCTGGCTTTCTTTACCGGTCTGCCTGCAAAGAAATTCAACCACCATATCAAAGAATTCTAAGCTCCCTGCTTCAGCCTGCGAAATCCAACCTATAAAGACCACCCCTCCTCTTGGTCGAGGAGGGGTGGTTTTTGCTGGTTATCTTGCCTGCTTCTGGAGAAAAGCTACCTGTCGCCAAAATCGTAGTCATCCGGGTCCTCGCCGATGCGCAGGTTCTGGTCCAATCCATCGATCAGAGCCAGCTCATCCGCTGTCAGTTCGAAATCAAAGATATCGGCATTGGCAAAGATGCGCTCACGCTTGCTGGACTTGGGGATGGTGACTACATTGCGGGCGATCATCCAGTTGAGGGCAACCTGGGTGGGGGCTTTACCGTACTTCCGGCCGATTTGCTGCAACTCAGGGATATCCATCACCTGGCCTTTCATCAGCGGCGCCCATGCTTCCAATTGGATTTTCTTTTCATTGCAGTATGCATACAAAGCCGGGGTTTGCAGGCGCGGGTGAAACTCGACCTGGTTCACCATCGGCACGATCTCAGCGGTTTGCAGCAGATCCTCCAGGTGGTGCACCATGAAGTTGCACACCCCGATCGCCCGCACCAGGCCATCCCGGTACAGCTTTTCCAGTGCCCGCCAGGTATCCTGAAATCTACCCTTCTCCGGCCAGTGGATCAGGTACAGGTCGAGGGTTTCCAGCTGCAGGCGCTGCAGGCTGGCATCAAAGGCAGCCAGGGTGCTTTCGTAGCCCTGGTCGCGGTTCCACACCTTGGTGGTGATGAACAGCTCCCGGCGCGGGATACCGCTCTTCTTAATAGCCTGCCCAACCGTCTCCTCGTTGTAGTAGATCATGGCCGTATCCACGCTGCGGTAACCGGCTTCAAACGCCCACTGCAGCATCTGCACCCCGTCCTCATCCTGGGGGATCCGGAACACCCCGAACCCCAGCCAGGGCAGCTTGACCCCGTTATGCAGTTCAGCACAATCCTGAATACTACGCATGTTCCCTCCTTTACTGATAACAACCTCCCCCTTTGATCAAGGGGGAGGACGTTGTGGTTTGTCTAAAAATCAAAATTGAACGGGTCCGGCCCGGTGCGGTAACCGCGGTCAAGCCCGGCGATCATTTGCATGTCCTCAGCGGACAGCTCAAAATCGTAAATGTTCTTATTGCTGAAGATGCGCTCGCGGTGCA
>DHHC01000020.1:9580-13835 GCA_002403095.1 Leptolinea sp. UBA4782 | reverse complement strand
ACAGAAAAAAGGTTGCTTTATCCTTGAAAAATTCAAATGGTGGCATGTTCAAACCAGCTGCAATACCACCAAAGATTACATAGAGTTTTTTAGAGCCTGATATTACAATTTTTTCGACGGAAGTCTTTTTAGTCATTTTCTCTATCCAAATAAAAATTAATTTCGATTCATCAAACAACGATGAATGATTCTTCCGAAATAAATAATTGTGGAATCAATTCTTCACCTACCCCAAATCATAATGGGTTACTTAAAGAATTTCGTTCAGCAACTCCATAAACCGGCGGGTAAAAACAGATTCCTCAAAATTATGCTCTGCGTTTTGCTGCAATTCATAAACCATTCTGTTAAGGTCCTCAACCGGCTTGCGCTCAAGGCTTTCGATAATACCTGTTACCTGATCGAGGGAGATGTACCTCAATTCATCAAACGGTACTGTCTCTTTCTGACCACCCGAATCGTGTACAACCGGCAGGCATCCTGTTGCAACTGCCTGCACTGCAGTGATACCGAAATGCTCATTATGCATAGTATGCAGGAAATATCTGGCAGTCTTCATCAAAGTGATCATTTCGAAAAAGGGTATATCGGGGTGCAGGTGTACATTTGTTAATTTATTCTTGGACACATACACCTGGCATGCCTGAAAGTATTTAAGCGAGTTGACAAATCCCATAAAGTGAAATTCTAACCCGGGAAGGCTTTCAGCCAGCCTGATCTGTTTTAATTGCCCTTTATCCGGGGCAAACCTGCCTAGTGAAACCACGCTGTTTTCTCTCAAGCCAGGTTTGCTGCGGTACTGGTTGAGCGCAACGGGAGGATAAATGATCCGGGTGGAACCGGTTGCATCGGGAAACATCTCACAGAAAGCGCTTTCAGTGTATTTCGAGTTACAGATAACCGTACGTCCGGGGACAAATTGTGAATACCTGCGGTACACCGGGCGGATGAATGACCGCGCCAGTTTTCGGAAGAGCGGGTAACTCATCTGGTTGTCAGGAATGTGCAGGCTGAGGTTTTTCATCTGCAGCAGGTATTCACTCGGAAAGTGAATGTAGGAGATCACAGGAATACTGGTGGGAAGAAATAGCTGGCTATTACCCGAGTCGATCAGAAGGTCATACTGGCTGGCTATCTTCTCCAGCCCCCGGTTAAAAAGTGCAACCTGGTAATCCAGGAAGAGGAGCTTCCAGGGTAGGTGCTGCTGTATGAACCTGAATTTAAAGCGAAGGTCTTGCCCATAGCTGGCGGCAATTTTCTCAGGTGAAAATGAGGTGCCTGCAGTCAGGATATCCGGTTCAATGCCCAGGTTATTAAGTGCCCGCACAATACCAAGGATGACCTGTAAACGTCCACCCAGGATAATGTATGGCTGGCAAATGGCAATACTAGGTTTCTTTAGTCTATTTGCATATTTGTTTTGCATATAATCAAATCGCGATTGACACCGGTAAAAAATGTCTCATCTTCGTTCAGGAGATTTTTTATCACTTTAATTCGACTTAACATAACATAATTCACATAAAATTGAAACAGAAAGACTTTTTTGATGTAACAATTTTACACCAACGGTAATGTAAGAGCTGCTTGTCAGGCTAGTTTGGCATGGATGGTATAATTTCAAAAATTACGAGAAGAGAAAACAATTAAAAATGACCTTAAGTAATCAAATTCATTTCAGGCTCAAACATTGGTGTCCTCCCGTTTGGATGGTGAAAACTAAAATTCATCTATTCTCACTCTTCAGCTTCAGAAAATACCCTCTTGCTGATAAAGCAAATTGCCTGAGCTGTGATCCATTGTTTATTATCAGTTCTGGACGTTCAGGAACTACATTGTTACGAAGTATGTTAGTAGCTAGTGGTGAAATTGCGATTCCTCCTGAAACCCAATTGATTCATAAACTGCCTGCAAGGTTTCAAATTCACCAACGAAATGGATGGAAGGAAGCAGTAAAGTATGTTCTCTCTGAATTTGAAGGCCATCAGCACTTCCTTCTCTGGAAAACAAATCTAGCAGTTGTATACAGGGAGATTTTTGAGTTATCTAAGAACGAACGATCTCTTGCGAGGGTTATTGACTTCGTTTATCAGACTTATGCTGCTCAACAATTCCCAAATGCAATTTTATGGGGAGACCAAAGTCCACTTTATACTTTCTTTTTACCGACGATTCTCTCCATCTTTCCTAATGCAAGGTTTGTTCATTTATTGCGTGATGGCCGTGATGTAGTAGCATCATTCATAGAAAAAGACGGTATAGATACAATCGATGAAGCTATATACCGTTGGGGGCAAAGCATAAAAAGAGTAAGAAAAGCACAGAAGAAAATTGCTTCTAACAGGTTTTTGGAAATCCGATATGAAGATTTGGTTACAAAACCAGAGGAGGAACTCAGACGCATTTCCACATTTCTTAATATTGAATATACAAGTAGGATGTTGGATTATTGGAAATTGGACAGCACTGTAGAAAGTAAAGCCCATTCTTATCATCGGAACCTAGAAAAACCTGTATTTAAGTCATCCATTGGAGGTTGGAAAAAGCGACTTTCAGCTGCTCAGCAAAGAACCGTCCAGAATAAACTGAAGATAGAACTTAGATCAAATGGCTATTTAGTGGAAGAATAAGGGTTCTTCTATATAAAGATAAATGACCACATTAATTGACCGTGCCCGCATTATCGAATCTCAAGGCATCTTCATCGGGGGATCTGCCCGCATCTTTGACATTCCCGGGCGCAAGATATTGATGACCCTCCTGGATTCAGGTTTGTTTCCCAATTCAAAAGTCCTGGATGTCGGCTGCGGGTGCCTGCGGGGTGGGTACTGGCTGATCCACTTCCTGGAAAAAGATTGTTACTTCGGCATTGAACCGGATTCCGAAATGCTGCATGCAGGTGTCTCCATCTTGATGGAACCGGAAGAGATCGAAAGAAAGAAACCAAGATTTAATTTTAATCATGATTTCGATTTCACTGTCTTTGGTCAAACCTTCGACTTTATTGTTGCCCGTTCCATCTGGACACATGCCTGTAAAAAACAGATCAGTACTATGCTGGTTGGTATTTCCCAGACAGCTTCTGATGGAGGAGTATTCCTGACCTCTTACATTAAGGCATCGATATTGCGCCCTGATTATAAGGGAACAAGGTGGGTCGGCAGAAGCCACACCTCGGATGAGGTGGGCGTGGTTGCGCATAGTTTTGGGTGGATTCAAAAGGAATGTGAAAAACACGGGTTGGAAGTACAAGAAATACTGGATGAGGCGCTCAACTTTGGCAACCAGACCTGGTTGAAGATCACCCGGCAGCAATGAAGCTGCAGTAAATTTCTCTTTTTTGGTTTATTCACCCAAGCTTCTCGATCTTCTTGACTGCCTGGAGAATTTTTTCGTGCAGGCGCCCATTACTGGCTACCACTCCCCGGTTTTGCGCCAGTGTTCTGCCGTGCTTGAAATCCAGCGGTTTGCCGTCAAGGTCGGTGATCTTTCCCCCGGCTTCTTCCACCACCAGCGAACCGGCTGCCTGGTCCCATATCTTTTCCCTGTAATTTGGCCGGTCTTTCGAAAGCAGTCGCAGGACAGCTTCGCCGGCGCCGGCAGCCAGGAGGGCATATTTTGCCTGGCTGTCCATCAGCATGGGCGGCTGCAAGCTGCCAAGCGCTTCTGCCAGCAGGTCAACCTGGCTGGCATTGGTATGGGCTTTTTCAACCGAACGCACCAGCCTGGCTTGTGATCCATCTTCTATAGCTGAAACCGACAACCTGCGATATTCGTTGCTTCCCGCCAGAGTGGTAGTCCAGGTACCCCTGCTGCGTTGAGCTACGATCAGGCTTCCTGGTCCTGTGCGATCTTCGATGCTGGCATCCCGCAGGTTGGGGCAACCAAGTACCCCGATCTGCACCACTCCACCCTGGATAAATCCCAGCGCCACAGCGTACTGGTCCCCGCGCAGGAAACCGAGCGTACCGTCCAGGGGGTCAAGCGTCCAGAAGGTATCTCCAGGTTCAGCATTCCCGCGGTCGATCCATTCCAGCACCTGATCGGTTGCGGCTCCTGGCACAACCTCGGAGACATAGTGCCGGGTTTGTTCTGCGATAGCGCGGTTGGCTGGATCAGCCAGTATGCCGGATGATTCCTCCCCCACCAGACTTTCAGCAGGCAGGTGCTGTGCCAGCAGCATGCCTACCAATGCCTGGGCGCTGAAATCTGCCACGGTGACCGGAGAGCGGTCTTCTTTTTCGGCAGCCTGGGG
>DHHC01000020.1:0-9494 GCA_002403095.1 Leptolinea sp. UBA4782 | reverse complement strand
AAAAGCAAACTCCCGGTTGAGCCCGGGAGTTTATAAATGATGCTAGCCTGTTTACATGTGGATGCAGTGACCTTCCACGTCGTGGGCAGCTTCGAGCACCACTTCGCTCAGCGTGGGGTGCGAGTGGATATTGCGCGAGATCTCGGCGGCGGTCAGTTCCATGCGCTGCGCCAGGGTAAGTTCCGGCAGCAGTTCAGAGGCTTCCGGCCCGATCAGGTGGGCGCCCAGGATCTCACCATACTTGACATCGGTAATGATCTTGGCAAACCCGACACCTTCACCCACACCAAGGGCTTTGCCGTTTGCCATGAAGTTGAAACGCCCTACCTTGATCTCATATCCTGCTTCCTTTGCCTGTGCTTCGGTGTAGCCGAATGAGGCAACCTGCGGGCTGCAGAAGGTGGTGCGCGGCATCATGCGGTAATCGAGGGTGACAGTTTCAGCACCGGCGATATTCTCCGCGCAGACGATGCCCATGTTCTCAGCCACATGCGCCAGCAAGAGTTTGCCGGTTACATCGCCAATTGCCCAGACACCTGGCACGCTGGTTGCCATGCGGTCATCGATGTCAATGAAACCACGTTCAGTCAGTTTGATCCCGACCTCTTCCAGTCCCAGGTTGGCGGTATTGGGTTTGAACCCGATCGCAACCAGCGCCTGTTCGGCTTCGATCACTTTTTCGCCGTCCGGGGTGTTTACCTTCACCACTACACCTTTGTCATTGGCTTCCACTGATTGCACCCGTGTTCCGGTCATAATGGTGATGCCGCGCCGTTTGTACTGCTTTGCCAGCTCGTTGCTTACTTCTTCATCTTCCAGCGGCAGGATGCGGGGCAGCATTTCAACCAGGGTGACCTTGGTGCCGTAAGATGACCAGATAGTGGAAAACTCCACACCGATAGCGCCTGCGCCAATAATGACTGCAGACTCAGGCAGATTGGGCTGCAGGATGGCTTCGTGGTAAGATGTTACACGCTTGCCGTCCAGGGTGATCCCGGGAACAGAAATGGCATGCGAGCCGGTGGCAATTATGATATTCTTTGCTGTCAATTCGCTGGTCTTCCCCTCAGCATCGGTCACCTGGACCCGGTCTTTTGCCACCAATTTGGCAGTGCCCATGTGTACATCGATCTTGTTCTTCTTCATCAGGAAACCCACACCCTTGGTGAGCCGTTCGGATACCTGGCGGCTGCGGGCAACCGCTTTGGAATAATCCAGGGTAAGGTTCTCAAAGGAAATACCGAATTCGGCAGCCCTTTCTCGCAGGGTATGGGCAAGCTCGGCATTCTTCAGGAGGGACTTGGAAGGGATGCAGCCCACATTCAGGCAGACTCCGCCCAGCCATTGTTTGTCAATAATAGCAGTCTTTAATCCCAGTTGAGAGGCGCGGATGGCGCTGACATAGCCGCCAGGTCCAGCCCCGATAACGATGACATCATAATCACTCATGGTAACCTCGATATTGTTAATATTTTGATGTTTATTAAGAAAAACCTGACCGTATTATACCCATTTCAAGTGCCGCCTGCCACTTTTGATATCTTGTGCTATATTAAGATCATTCAACCAAGAAGAGGAATAAATGAAAACAATCACTGCACAGGACCTTTACCGATTTCAGCTTGCCAGCGGGGTGCGAATCTCCCCTGATGGAAGCAAAGTAGTCTACGTCCAGCACCGCGTGGACCAGAAGACTGAGAAAAAGTATGCAAATCTATGGCTGGCGGATTCCAATGGCGGCACGCCAGTTCAGTTCACGTACGGCGACCATGTGGATACCGCACCGGAATGGTCGCCAGATGGAAAGAGCATTGTCTTCTTATCCAACCGCCGCAATAATGCCCGCCCGCCTCAGTTGTTTGTGATTTCATTGCTGGGTGGTGAAGCCCGCCCGCTGCAGGAGATTGCCGGGAGTGTTGGCGCCCCGGTCTGGTCTCCGGACGGGAAACACCTGGTGTGCAGCGTGCAGAAGATGGATCCCGAAGATCTGGAACGCGAGAAGGATGAGAACAAGAAAAAGTTAGGTGTGGTTTACCGGCAGTATGACCGCCTTTTTTACAAGTTTGACGGTGTAGGTTACCTGCCGCATGAGCGCTGGCACCTGTGGAAATTCGACCTGAAAACCGGGAAAGGCACCCAGCTGACAGACCATAAAGTCTTTGACGAGGAGTCACCTTTCTGGTCGCCGGATGGAAATACGATTGGATTTGTGTCCAACCGCAATCCAGATCCGGATGCAGATTTCTATGGAATCGGCATCTACACCATCCCTGCTAATGGTGGAGAAATCACCGAAATCCCAACTCCCAAAGGCAGCAAGGCACACCCTTCATTCTCTCCGGATGGTAAATGGATCGCTTATTATGGCGTGCATTGTGAAAAAGAAGAATACCTGAATGACAGCTTGTTCATCGTGCCTGCAGACGGCAGCGCTGCTCCCCGCAACTTGACCGATGCTTATGATTATCATGTATCCAACTGGACGATCAACGACCTGGGAACACCAGAAATGGTGGCGCCGTTGTGGTCGCTGGACGGTAAAAGGATCACTTTCCCGGTAACCTACCACGGCAGCAGCATCTTGAAAAGCGTGGCAGTGGACGGCAGCGACCTGCAGACTGTGGTGGATGAAGGCGGCGTTGCCAGCGGTTGGACGGTGGACAAAGCCCAGAAGAAAATGGCATACATGTGGGGACACATGTATGATCCGTCACAAGCTGTGGTACAGGATTTGCAGACAGGAAAATGCACGATTCTGACAACCCTGAACAAGGATATTCTCGGGAAAGCAACCATGAGTAAGGTCGAAGAGGTCTGGTACAAAGGCGGTGCAGCTAATGACCTGCAGGGCTGGATCATGACTCCGCCTGACTTTGACCCTGCCAAGAAATACCCTTCCATCCTGTACATCCATGGCGGCCCGCTGGTGCAGTTTGGCAAGTTCTTCATGCATGAATTCAACTACCTGGCTGCCCAGGGGTACGTGGTGCATTTCACCAACCCGCGCGGCGGCAGGGGTTACGGGTTCGACCACGCCAAGGTGAACCATGGCAAATGGGGCACGGCAGATTATGCTGACCTGATGGCCTGGACAGATTACGTGGAGAAACTGCCCTACATCGATAAAGACCACATGGGTGTGGCAGGTGGCAGCTACGGAGGATACATGACCCTATGGATCGTCGGGCATACTCACCGCTTCAAGGCAGGTGTTTCCCAGCGTTGTGTCAGCAATTTCATCAGCGAGTGGGGTTCGAGTGATGTTAATTACTCCTTCGAACAGGAATTGCAAGCTGGTGCTCCATTCCAGGATCTGGAGAAATATTGGAACATGTCGCCTATGAAGTACATCGGCAATGCCCGCACGCCTACCCTCATCATCCATAATGAGAATGATATGCGCTGCCCGATCGAGCAAGGTGAACAGGCATACGTGGCATTGAAGAGGATCGGGGTGGAGACTGAAATGGTGCGTTTCCCGGATGAGTTCCACGGGCTATCCCGCAATGGCCGCACCGACCGGCGTATTGCCCGGTTGAATCACATCCTGCGCTGGTTCGACAAATACCTGAAGTAAAACTGGCCGACTGTAGAGAATTCGAGGCTGCCCTGCACAGGGCAGTCTTGTATTTAACAAGTGAAGTTTGGATCCCCACAGGGTGCTGTACCTGTTTTCCTGAGTGAATTGAAAACGGTTGCCTTGAAATAAGAAAGCGGGATGAAAAAAGAGCGCGATGTTGGTTCCCGCGCTCTTTGAATTCAGGTGGTTTGCTTTATCCGAATTCTACTTTGTGGAAGGCAGCCCAATAGCATCGCGCACCAGAACCATCGTCTCTTCTGCCAAAACGCGGGCGCGCTTTCCGCCGTCATGCAGCACATCCATGACTGCTTCAGGTTTCTGGTCCAGATCGATCCGGCGGGCGCGGAACGGTTCCAGGTGTTTGTTGATGTTCTGTGCCAGCAGTTTCTTGCAATCCACGCAGCCTATCCCAGCCACACGGCACTCGCGGTTGACCATTTCTATCTCTTCCGGGCTGGAAAAGATCTTATGGAAGGAAAACACATTGCAGACATCCGGATTACCGGGATCACTGCGGCGCTGGCGGGCAGGGTCAGTTACCATGGTCATCACCCGCTTTGTGGTTTCTTCGGGAGTGGCAGCCAGCTCTATATGGTTGTTGAGGCTCTTGCTCATTTTTTGCTGCCCGTCGGTACCCAGTACCTTGGGTACTTTGGTTGCTTTCATGTGCGGCTCCACCAGCACATTGGTGTTGTAGCGGAAATTGAAAGAGCGCACCAATTCACGTGCAAATTCCAGGTGTGGCGCCTGGTCAATTCCAACCGGAACGTAATTGGCCCGGTAGAGCAAGATGTCGGCTGCCATCAGGATGGGATAACCCAGTAAACCGTAGTTGACATTGTCAGGGTGCTGGCGTACTTTTTCTTTGAATGTAGGCAGGTCGGTCAATTTCCCCAGGGGAGTGACCATCGAAAGATAGGTGTGCAGCTCGGTCACTTCGGGGACATGGCTTTGGATAAAGATAACCGATTCTTGCGGATCCATCCCGGCAGCCAGCCAATCCAGCGCCATTTCGTATGAGTTCTGGCGCAGTTCCAGCGTGGATTCCATGGTTGTCAGGGCATGGATATCCACGATGCAGTAAATGCACTGGTAATCTTTCTGCAGGGCAACGTAATTTTGGATTGCCCCCAGATAATTACCCAGGTGCTGCCTGCCGGTCGGCCTGGCACCAGAGAATACGATCCCTTTCTTTTTGCTCATCATTTGCCTTCTTTCAGGTATTTCTCCACCAGTGCCCTTACCTCACCGGGTTCTGCATGCAGCCCGGTTTTTAGCTTGGAGTAGAGAAGAGTACCGTTTACGGTAACCTCATACCGTCCACCGTTGGAAGGAATGAGTGTAATCTGTTCGATCTCAGCTTCGTGAAATTCCAGCAATTCTGCTGCCAAACTGACAGCCCGGGGGGTGTAGTGTCAAACCGCGCAGTATTCAATGGTGATTTTCAGCAACATGGTGTCTCCCAATTGGTGATGGTTTCTGGCTGAATTATATCAAGAGTCCATTCATGTTTATGATATGATACAAACCTGATGATGAAAGGTGCAGGGACTGAGTAATTTATGGCAAAACTACTACCGGCAGGCATTCCGGTGAGCAAACGCATCTTTGACCTGCTCCTGACCACCCTTGGCCTGGCAATCCTCTCCCCGTTCCTACTGGTCCTCATCCTGCTGGTCTGGATCAACCACGGCCAGCCGGTTTTCTTCCGCCAGGTGCGCCCGGGATACAAGGCACAGCCCTTCAGGATCTTTAAATTCCGCACCATGCGCGACCTGTACGGCAGTGATGGAAACCTGCTGCCGGATGCGGAGCGGTTAACCCGCTTTGGCCGGTTCATGCGCTCATTCAGCCTGGATGAAATTCCAGAATTATTCAATGTATTGCTGGGCGATATGAGCCTGGTGGGACCCCGCCCGCTGCTCACGAGCTACCTGCCGCGCTATTCGGCTGAACAGATGCGCCGGCATAATGTTGTTCCCGGTATGACCGGTTGGGCGCAGGTGAACGGGCGCAATGCTCTTTCCTGGCCGAAGCGCCTGCAAATGGACGTTTGGTATGTCGACAACTGGTCTTTCTGGCTGGATATAAAGATCCTCTTTATGACTGTGATAAAGGTTCTTAAAAGGGAAGGGATCAGCGAGCCCGGGCAGGCCACTGTATCCGAATTTATGGGGACAGAAGAGGAGTAAAAAACCTCAGGGGGTGAGCGGGGTGATCAAGCCGGCTTCCAGGTTTTTGCGAATTTTTTCCACATTTTGCAGCTTGCCAGGGGTCAGGTACTGTTCGTTGACATCCCGTATCTGCAGTGGGGCGGTGACTAGCGATGCTTCTGCACTTCCCAGGATAAACTCCTGCAGCGATAGGAGTGCTGCCGGCAAGTCAAACCCGATCGTGGCTGCGTACATTGATTGAACAGTATCCGGGGGGGAATCGCTGCCGACCAGGATGACCCCTTTGCCAGCCAGGTCAGCCTGCAGGACAGGGTCAGAAGCATATTCGTCCAGGTACATCACATACACAACGTTGAGCAGCAGTTCATTTGCCAGTCCCTGCCAGGCAGTGGTATCTGCGCCGGCAGAAAGGTAACCAACCAGCGGGAATTGCACCAGGGGGGAATAATAAGGATAACAGGTTCCGCAAAAATAACCGCCGCCGTTTTGGAAGGCATACACCTGGGGCGGGCCGTACGGTTCATCTGCAAGGAAAAGCCCGGCTGAGCGGAAGTCGGGAGCGATGACAGTACTCGTGTAACCAGCCAGGAATGCCCTGGCAGCAAGCGGAAGATAGACCACGGACAGGTTGGCGCTGGAGGTTTGCTGAGTGCGGGTGACCGCTACCAGGCGGGTTTCGGGGTTGCCTGCTGCCAGTTCAGCCGGGCTGGATGTTTCAACCAGGTAAATGACCACTTCCGCGTTTTCCGGTACGGTACCGGCCGCTTCGGCACCCAACTCAACCACATTCAGGTCTGCCTTTGCGGCGGTATCCTGTATAGCAGTACGGATAGCCTGCTGCTGCCCGGCATCCCAGGTTTCCAGTCCAATAACAGCTAGATTGGCCTGCTGCGGTAAGGTTGGAGTATCCTCTGCCGGAGGGGCTGTGGTTTCAACCACAGGAGATTCAATTGGGGAGGGGCTTGCAGAAGGTTGGGCACAGCTGCTAAGCAGCAAACCCAGCAGGAGAATGATCACCAGGGTGGATTTGTATTTATGGGGCGGCAACATGGCTCAATTTTACCTTACTTGTTAAGAATCCTCTAACCGTAAGGGGAAATCAGACAAATCTTGTTATAATTGGCGCCATGCCAAAATACCATATTTGGACTGAAGGCTGCCAGATGAATGTTGCTGATTCGCAGCGGGTGGCTTCTGCGCTCGAGCACTTGGGTTACCATGAAACCCGCCAGGCTGCCGAAGCGGATGTGATCGTCCTGAACACCTGCGTGGTGCGCCAGAGCGCTGAAGATAAAGCCTATGGCAGGCTGCAGTCCTTAAAACCTTTGAAAGAAAGCAACCCATCCCTGGTGATCAACCTGATGGGCTGCATGGTGGGCACCCGTACGCCGGATATCCTGAAAAAGCGCCTGCCGATGGTAGATGTGTTTTCGCCGCCATCAGATCCGGGGCCATTGATCGCCCATTTGACCCAGCAGGAAAGCCAGAAGATGGAGTTGAGTGAGACTGCGCGCCGGTTTGCCTGGATGGATGGCGAACTGGAATTACCTGAGAAGGCACGCGGCAGGCAGGTGACTGCCTTCATCCCGGTAGTGTACGGCTGCAGCCATGCCTGTGCCTATTGCATCATCCCATACCGCAGGGGCAGGGAGCAATCCCGTCCGCCGGAAGATGTGCTGGCTGAAGCCCGCTCGCTGGTAGCCCAGGGTATCAAAGAGATCACCCTGCTCGGGCAGATCGTTGACCGTTACGGCAAGGACGAGCCGGGGTATCCCCGCCTGCCGGGACTGCTTGAAATGCTGCATGAAGTGGACGGCATCGAGCGCATCCGGTTTCTGACTTCCCACCCAAACTGGCTGAGCGATGAGCTGATCGATTGTGTGCAGCGGCTACCCAAGGTTATGCCGCACATTGAAGTGCCAGCCCAGGTTGGCGATGATACCATCCTGGCTGCCATGCGGCGCGGCTACACTGATGCAGAGTACCGCAGCCTGGTTGAACGCATCCGCAGGCGGATCGAGGGCGTTTCGATCGCCACAGATATTATTGTCGGCTTCCCCGGGGAAACCGAAGCCCAATTTGAGAATACCTTCCGCCAGTTACAGGACCTCAAGCTGGATGTTGCCCACCTGGCCAGGTATTCACCCCGTTTGGGCACGCTTTCCGAGCGGACCATGCCGGATGATGTCCCCGAAAAAGAGAAGTGGCGCCGCTTTCGTCTGCTGGAAGATCTGCAGGAGGGGATTGCTGCGGAGATTCATGCAAAATACCTTGGACAGAATGTAAAGGTACTGTTTGAGGACAAGGTCAAGCAGCGCTGGCGCGGAAGGACCCCAACCAACAAGCTTGTCTTTGTGGAAACAGAGCAAAACCTGCTGGGGAAGATTCTGCCGGTTAAGATCAACTGGACAGGCCCCTGGTCAATGATTGGTGAACTGGCCTGAACCGGATTTAGCGGATAACAGCCTTTGACCTCTGGTACAATACACATCGGAGTAACCAGCCCTTGTTTGAACTTGTCTTTTTAGGTACATCTGCATCTGCCCCGGCGCCGCGCCGCAACCTACCGGCCCTGGTGGTCAAGCATGATGAATACCGGTTCCTGGTGGATTGCGGTGAAGGCACCCAGCGCCAGATCCTGCAGGCCGGGATTGGCTTCAAACGGCTGAACAATATCCTGATCACTCACGGTCACCTGGACCATATCCTTGGTTTGGCCGGGCTGCTTTCCACGTACATGCGCTGGGAAATGATCGACGAGATGAATATTTACGGCGGTAAAGCCGCCCTGGAACGGGTGCACGATTTGCTTTACGGAGTGGTGCTGCGCGGCGCCCAGCCAGACCTGAAGCTGCAATTCCACAACCTGAGCGAAGGTAAGTTTTTCGATTGCGGCTCTTTCACAATCTCCGCTTTCCCGGTCCAGCACCGCGGGTTTGATAATATCGGCTACCTGTTCGAAGAACACGGACGCCGCCCATTCTTGAATGAAAAAGCCGAAACCCTTGGTCTCCCGCCCGGCCCAGTCCGCAAAAAACTGGTGGACGGGGAAAGCGTTACCCTTCCGGATGGGAAGGTCATCATGCCGGATGATGTTCTGGGGGATTTCAAGCCCGGCACACGCCTGGTAGTGGTTGGCGATACCGGCAATATTGAATCCCTGTTGGACGTATGCAGAGGCGCAGACGGGCTGGTGATCGAATCAACCTACCTGCAGGAAGAAGCAGATATGGCACAACATTTCGGGCACCTGACTGCAAGGGATGCCGCCATCCTGGCAAAAGAAGCCGGTGTAAAGCAGCTTTTCCTGACCCACCTGTCGAGGCGCTACCGTGAAAAGGATGTCCAGGCGGAAGCCGAGCAGGTATTTCCTGCCGTCCAGGTAGCCCGCGATTTTGATACCTTCACCGTTCGGGCTGAGTAGCCTGAAAACAAGGTTCCGTATGTCAGATTTTTGGGCTTGTGTTCTCATCCCTGCCTACAACGAAACCGCCCATATCGGGCAGGTTGTGGCGGCAGCAAGGCAATTTTTACCTGTGCTGGTGGTCGATGACGGCTCCAGCGATGACACTGCTGCGAGGGCTGAGATGAACGGGGCTGAAGTCATCCGCCAGGTACCCAACCAGGGTAAAGGAGCAGCCCTGCGGGCAGGTTTTCGGCGCAGCATTCAACTGGAAATGGAAGCAGTCATTACCCTGGATGCAGACGGGCAGCATGACCCGGCAGAGATCCCGCTTTTT
>DHHC01000007.1 GCA_002403095.1 Leptolinea sp. UBA4782 | reverse complement strand
CTGACCTACTTTTGGGTCAGCCTCTGTTATTTAATATAACGGCAGAGGAGCAGGAGTGTTGTTGGATGCAATTACTCCTCTGCCAGTTTTCACAAGGAACTATTTCTTCGCGTACTTTAATGCATACTTGGCCGCAGCCAGGCGGGCAACCGGCACACGGAAAGGTGAACAGCTGACGTAGTTATTGCCAACCAGGTGGCAGAACTCGATGGATTCGGGATCGCCGCCATGCTCACCGCAAATGCCAACCTCGAGGTCAGGGCGTACTTTGCGTCCTTCGCTGACTGCCATATCCATCAGCTTGCCTACGCCATCCCGGTCCAGGGTCTGGAAGGGATTCTTGGGCAGGATTTTCTCTTCAATATATTGCACCAGGAAGTTGCGCTCGGCATCGTCGCGGCTGTAACCAAAGGTCATTTGGGTCAGGTCATTGGTGCCGAAGGAGAAGAACTCAGCCTGTTTGGCAATCTCACCTGCAGTAACGGCTGCACGCGGGATCTCGATCATGGTGCCGAACTTGTAAGAGAACTTAACCTTTTTCTCTTCCATAACCTGGGAGGCAATCCGCTCCAGGCGGGGCTGGATCCAGTCCAATTCACCAACAGTGCCGGTCAGGGGAATCATTACTTCCGGTTTGGCTTCGATGCCGCGCAGCGTGCAGTCAGCGGCTGCTTCGAAGATGGCGCGGACCTGCATTTCAACAATCTCGGGCATGTAAATGCTCAGGCGCACACCGCGCAGACCCATCATCGGGTTGGATTCATGCAGACCGCGGATGGCAGCCAGCATTTTCTCTTTATCGGCCAGACCTTGTGTCTCGCCCTTCACCCTCATGGTAACAATCTCTTCGAACAGTTTTTCTTCATCGGGCATGAACTCATGCAACGGCGGGTCGATCAGGCGGATGATTACAGGGTAACCGTCCATAGCTTCAAACAAACCATCGAAGTCTGACCGCTGGTAAGGCAGCAGAACATCCAGGGCTGCTGTGCGTTCTTCGGAAGTGTCTGCCAGGATCATCTTCTGGACGGTTGGCAGTCGGACGGGCTCGAAGAACATATGCTCGGTACGGCACAAACCAATACCGCGGGCGCCATAGGAGCGGGCACGGCGGGCATCAGCGGGATAATCGGCATTCGCCCAGACCTGCAAACCGGTGGTCGGGGAACCGTTCACGCTTTCACGGATGCCTTTGCGGTTGACAACTTCATCTGCCCAATTGAGCAGGGTGAGCAGGTCTTTCTGTTCCTCAAGTGACGGGTTTGTCAGGGGAATTTTTCCGGTAAACACTTCACCAGTGCCGCCGTCAAGGGTGATCCAATCGCCTTCTTTGACAACAACACCGTTGCTGGTCATCTGGCGTTTGTTCAGGTCGATCTTGACAGCCGATGCACCGACAATACAGGGTACACCAAACTGGCGGGCAACCACCGCTGCGTGGGAAGTAGCGCCGCCCTCGCTGGTGAGGATGCCTTTTGCTGCCAGCATACCATGGACATCATCTGGTTTGGTGAATGGACGAACCATGATGACATCTTGTTTCGCTTCTTTGTTCATTCGCTCTGCAGTGTCAGCATCGAAATACACCTGACCAACAGCTGCACCTGGTGATGCATTTACACCGGATGCGATGAAACGGCCATCTTTACGGGCTTTTTTGAGGTCTTCAGCATTGAACTGGGGGTGCAGCAGGGTATCAACATCGCCCGTGCCAACCCGTTCGATGGCAGTCTCTTTGCTGATCATGCCTTCATTGACCATTTCAACAGCCACACGTACGGCGGCGGCAGCAGTGCGTTTGCCAGAGCGGGTCTGGAGCATCCAGAGGCGTCCACGTTCGATGGTGAACTCGACATCCTGCATATCACGGTAGTGCGATTCCAATTTGGCAACAATTTCGAGGAACTGCTTGTAGGCCTCGGGCATGTGGTCGCCGAGGGTCTCGATCTTTTCAGTATTGCGGATGCCAGCCACAACATCTTCACCCTGTGCATTCAGCAAGTAGTCACCGTACAGCTTACGCTCGCCGGTAGCGGGGTTTCGGGTGAAAGCAACACCGGTGCCAGAATCCAAGCCCATGTTGCCAAAGACCATTGTTACGATGTTTACAGCGGTACCCAGATCATCGGGGATGTTAGTTGCACGGCGGTAGTCAATAGCGCGTTTGCCCATCCAGGAGCGGAAAACGGCTTCTGTTGCCAGTTCGAGTTGCCGGAAAGGATCCTGCGGGAAATCGAAACCTTTTTCTTTCTTTACCACTGCCTGGAATTTTGCTGTCAGCTCTTTCCAATCAGCGGCGTCAAGGTCGGTATCAGCTTTCACGCCTTTCTTTTCTTTATACCCATCCAGCACCTCTTCGAATGCCTCATCAGCAATCTCCAGGACTACTGAACCAAACATTTGCACAAGGCGGCGGTATGAGTCATAAACAAAACGCTCATTGCCGGTTAATTCCACCATACCTTTGGCGGTCTCATCATTGAGGCCGATGTTAAGCACAGTATCCATCATGCCGGGCATGGAGAATTTAGCGCCGGAACGGCAGGAAACCAGCAGCGGGTTCTTCGCATCGCCGAATTTCTTGCCAGATTCTCTTTCTACTGCTTTCAGCGCAGTCATCATTTGGTCCCACTGACCTTCAGGGAACTTTGAGCCTGCTGCAGTATAGGCATTGCATGCTTCAGTTGTTACAGTAAACCCGGGGGGAACGGGAACACCAATCCGAGCCATTTCAGCCAGGTTGGCGCCTTTACCGCCCAGCAAACCGCGAACTTTATCCCAGTCACCGCCTACATATTTCTCTGCCTGGTCTATTTCGCTAAAAAGATATACCCATTTTTTTTCCACAGAAGACCTCCTGATGATTAATTCCTATCTCCGCAAGGGAGTAAATTTTGCCAAAACTAAAACATTTTACCATACCTTGCTTTGAATAGGATTAATTCTCTGTTATCTTGTATAAACAAATGGTTTTGGAGGCGCTGACCCCTCCTGGAGCTACCTTGCCAGTCTGCGTTGAGTGTATTGTAAACAACTTGCAAGGTTCAACAGCAGAATCATCCTGCATAATTGGATTACCCAAGTTTCTGGAGGAAACATGAAGTACCTGGTCATCGACAATGATCCAGCCATTATTGACATCATTCAAAGTTTACCGGTGGAGACTCCCCCAACGGTCATTTATACCAGTTCACCCAAAGATGGGATCATGTTATTGCGGTTCCATCAACCCGAATTTATTTTCATAGGTGCAATTCTAGACGGGGTCTCAGGCATTGATCTGTGCAAGGTTGTCAGGCAATTCAGCAGAGCGCCGCTGTTTATCACCTCTGCCCTCGACGATCCTAAGATACTGGTAGCGGCTTTAAACGCTGGCGCTGACGATTACCTGATAAAGCCTATCAGCAGTCGGGTTCTGGCTGCTAAAGTGAATGCATCCATACGCCGTTTCGCCACCCGGCCCTTGGAGTCCGCTCACTTATCACACTAGTATTTAAGGATTTACCGATTTTCCAGCCAGGCAAGCAGATCTTGCCTGGTTTTTATTTGTCCAACAGCCTGCAGTTCACGAACCTGTTCCAGGATGTCACCCACCTCTGAACCCGGCTCAAGGGCAAGCAAATGCATCAATTCATTTCCGTCCACCAGCCTGGGCGGAGAAATCCACTCGGAATGCTTTTCGAACCAGGCTTCCAGCAATAAACGGGCAGCGTCCAATTCCTTCTGCCAGTACTCTTCCGGCGGCGTCTGCTGAAATTTGCCCAGGGTATCTGCCAGACCCAGGATGCAGATGTCCAGCATGCTCTCCCCGTACTGCCGGAACATACGGTAAATTCCCAGCGGGCTGGTATCGCCTTTTCCCTCAGCGAGTTGGTGTATTAACTGGTGCCCGGTTACCCCCTGGCTAACCCGTTTTACCTCTGCCCGGCTGAGCTTCAACCGGATGCAGGCTGACTCTGCAATGCCCGCCCCTGCTTCAGCGTGGCCAGCAAATGAGGTGTGACCCCGGTCGTCATATTTAACCACGCTGGATTTTCCCGCATCATGCAGCAGCGCCATCCAGTAAAGCAAACCCTGTAAAGGCCGGTTTTTCACCGGGCACGCCCCCCACACTTCCGTAAGAGAGCTGCGATACCGCCCCAGGGTGAGAACTGCCTTTCCGGTTACCAGGTTCTGGGCTTCTTCCGATGGATAAGAACCGGTAAGGACCGCCAGCAACCGCTGCATCCCCTTTACAACCCCGGCGGTATGCTGCCAGACATCCTGCACATCCGGGTGTGCCTGGGGCAGTCCTTTCAGATCTCGCAGTTCAGGAAACACAATAAACAGCACATCCAGGCTTTCCAAAACATGAATCGCAGCTGCCGGGTTACCTGAAGTGCATACCTTAAAAAACTCATCCCGAATCCTCTCGGATGATACACCCGGGAGTCTATGAATGGATTGCTTCAACCAGGTAAGTGTCTGCGGTTCAATCCGGAACCCAAGATCAGCACCAAACCGGACAGCCCGGATGGCGCGGACGGGATCGTCGCTGAATGAGGTTGGCGAGCATGCCCGCACTGTGTTTTGGTGCAGGTCTTGCAAACCTCCGCAAGGATCGATCAGCGATTCTGGCTTTTGCAGGTCAATTGCCATGGCATTGATGGAAAAATCGCGTAGAGCCAGATCGCCAATTAATGAAGATGCCCGCGGCGAACTGAAGTCAATTTCAACCTGTCCGCCGTCTTTATCTGCTATTACACGCCAGGTATTCCGCTCCGCATCCAGCAGGAAACAGGCAGGAGATTTCAATGCTTTCGCCGCCAGCCGGGCAGCCTTTTGCACATCCCCAAGCACCACCAGGTCCAAATCGTGGCTGCTTTTCCCGAGGAATGCATCACGCAAACACCCCCCAACCAGGTACACCTGCCCGCATTCTCTTACGGCAGATGGCACAAAGTCCAGGGCTTGTTGAAGGGTATATGGGATTTGGGTTTGCATGACCGGTTTATTTACCAATTCGAAAATGGCTCAAGTGCGGCTTATTCCGGGTTATATTTTTTCAGGTCAACCACGCCGATGAACGGTAAGTTGCGGTAGAACTCGTCAATATCCAGCCCGTAACCAAAAACAAATTTATTGGGGATTTCAAAGCCGCGGTATTTGATGGGAATATATACCTCACGCCGTTCAGCCTTATCCAGCAAGGTGCAGACCCCCAGGCTTTTGGGGTGGCGGATTGAAAGCATCTCCAGGACCGATGCCAGGGTGTGCCCGCTGTCGATGATATCCTCAACAATCAGCACATTCCACTCGCTGATGTCAATATTCAGGTCGAGGGTGATGCGCACATTCCCGCCCGATTTACGCTTGCCGACGCCGTACGAAGACACCGCCATAAATTCGATTGCATGCGGGATGGTAATTGCCCGCATCAAATCCGTTAAAAACAGGACCCCGCCCCTGAGGATGCAAACCAGCAGCAGCTTGCTTCCGGCATAATCGCGGCTGATTTCAGCGCCCAGCTCAGCAATCCGTTTCTGAAGGCTTTCCTGGTCCACCAGGACCTCAAGTAAGAAATCGTTGTAGTCTCTCATTCCCAGCTCCTGATAGGTTTTCAGCGGGGTACTTCATGGTGCTTGCGGCAGCGGGCTTCGTACATTTCTGCTGCACCAACCACCACAACCGGCTCATCGTACCGGGCAGGCTTTCCGTTCACCAGGCGCTGGGTGCGGGTAGCCGGTTCGCCGCAAACCATGCAGATTGCAGAAAGTTTCTGGACCCTTTCGGCAATGGCCAGCAAGGTTGGCATTGATCCAAATGGCTCAGCCCTGAAGTTGGTGTCCAGCCCTGCGATGATCACCCTGACGCCTTTATCTGCCAGCGATTGGACGATCGGGACGATTTCCTCATCCAGGAATTGGGCTTCATCGATCCCGATAACCGTGGTATCAGCAGATAGTTTTTCGAGGATTTCTGCAGACCGCTGGATGGGGATGGCATCAAAAGAAATGCCGGCATGCGAGGTAACTTTAATTCCGGAATCATAACGCATATCGATGGCTGGCTTAAAAACCTGTACCTTTTGCCTGGCGATCACCGCCCTGCGCAGCAGGCGGATCAATTCCTCGGTTTTTCCACAAAACATGGAACCGCAAACAACTTCAATGGAACCAGTATGGTGCTTCACTGCATCCTCCAAAAATGGCATTATCAGGATTGTACACGAAAACTAAAGCTTAAAACAACAGAGACGCATAAACATGCGTCTCTGGCTTTATTCTAGATGACCGTCTTATGCGGTTGGTTCCGGAACGTCATAACCAAGCTGGCGCATCCGTTTTTTCATATCGATCAACGATTTGCGGCCGAATCCGGCAATATCCAGGATGGCTTGTTCGCCTTCAGCAAGCTTTGCCAGCGCTTCACCAACATTGGTGATACCTGCTTTTGCGAGCGCTTCGATTGGACGGCTGCCAAGATCAAGGTCAGCGATAGGGCGGGTTGGGGAAGTACGTTCTGCTTCGCGGTTCTTAATGTCTTCTACATATTCCTGGCGTGCCTGCAGCCGGCGGTAGAAGCGGTCAACCTGGCCCTCAACATCCAGCAAGCGCTGCTGCTGGCCGGTGAAGAACGGATGGCACTTGGAACAAACCTCGGTTTGGATCTTTTGCTTGGTGGAGCCTGTCGTCCAGGTGTTACCACACGCACAGGTTACCACTGCGTCGTAATAATAATTTGGGTGAATGCCCTTCTTCATTTTGTAAGTCCTTTCATAAAACCGCAACCTCCGTGCCTGAAATCCTCAAGGACGGTGCTGCGATATAATCCCTACTCGGCTTTCACTGGTTCAATGCTGACCATTTTCTGGCCGGTTGGCAGTGTAACGAAAACCACATGTCCTTCAACTGTAGCGAACAAGGTATCATCCTTGCCCCTGCCGATATTCATTCCGGGTTTGATGCGGGTGCCGCGCTGCCGCACGATGATGTTGCCTGAAAGCACATGTTCACCGCCGAAGCGTTTCACACCCAATCGTTGTGAATTACTGTCACGACCATTGCGGCTGGAACCGCCACCTTTTTTATGAGCCATTTTTCCTACTCCTTACCAATGGATTCAATAAATAAGCGGGTGTATTGCTGGCGATGCCCGGTCTTTGTCCGAATGCGTTTCTTGGGACGGTAATGGAACACATCGATCTTCTCACCTTTGATGTGGCCTTCGACCTTGGTAGAAACACTCACACCCTTAACCAGCGGGGTGCCCACGGTGCAGCTGCCGTCTTCTACAAAGAGTAACACTTTATCGATGACGACCTTCTCACCTGGCGCAGCTGAAAGAAGGTCAACTTCGATCGCCCCGCCTTCCACGGCTTTGTACTGCTTTCCGCCGCTTTCAACAATTGCGTATTTCATATTTTCCTCTCCAATCTTCACTTCACCGCAAGTCCTGCGTGGTCCAAATCCGCCTGAGTGCGGGGAAGCTTGGCATACATTCTACTGCCCCAGCATCAACTGCCAGGGCAGGCAAACCGTAATTATACGTTGCGTTGCCCAACCTGTCAACCTACTTTTTCTGAATCTGGTGAGGATTGGCGGGAATATTCCGCTCCTCCGGTTTATCTTACCCTTAGTTTCCGGTAATCGCCGTCGCGGTAAGTCACTCCGGATGCATCCAGGTTTTCGAGGAATGCCAGGGCATACTTGCGGCTGGTCTCAAAGTGGTCTCGAAAACCGGTAATGGTTACTGCCCCTTCATTTTGGATTGTGGTCACCACCCAGCTTTTCATATCTTCAAATGCCTGGCGCGAAAAGACCACTTCATCTGAGGTCTTAACCAGCGTGCCGCTTTCGATCAGCGCATTCACCAGGTCGATCCCTGCCAGTTCGATCAAATCTTTCATCCCGGGCGGGCTGAAGGGTGCTACCGCCAGCTGCTTGAGCAGAATTGCCTGCTTTTTTACCTGATCAGGGGTAAATGCCACTTGAAAGCCTGGCAGCGAAACGCGCGAAACATCTGCCTTAATCTGTGCAGTATTCAACCACCATTGTAAAAGGGTAGAAAAATCTTTCTGGCTGAGTTTTAGCCTGCTCTTCAACTCCTCCCGCGGCATACCCTGGCGGAGAGGATTGGCTGTATGAAATTGCTCCAGCTCTGCCTGCATACTGGCGGTGAATTTCTGCAGTGTGCCGTCTGCAGCCAGCAGCACTTCATCCCTTGCACTACCGTCATTGATGGCGATAAACCTGCCCTCATCAACCAGCTTTGTAAAAGCCTGCTCAAGAACATCCGTATCCATTTTGGCAAGCTCGCCTAATCTTTTCCTGGTGAATAACCCCGCACCCATGGCTGCCTGGTACAACAGGTCATCCGGGCTGCCTTGAGAGAGCACCTCCAGCTTCTTGATTACCTCCGCTTGAAACCGCTTATGCCTTTTAACAGGATGCGGATCCAGGATAATCCCGCCGCCCAGAGTTTCACCAGGTGACGGTCTGCGCAGGATAAACCTGTCGCCGTGTGCTGCTACGACTGGATCGCTGAATTCAAGCTGAACCCAGCCCTTTCCACCCGGTGCGATCTTATCTTGTCCAAGTACCCGGATGCGGGCCAGCGTTTCAGCCGCGCCCAGGTAAAACTTCACTTCCTGGTTGTGAAAGATGCCGCCGGATACATCCGCCAGGACATGGATTGAGGCGTCCATCCTGCCAGACGGCAGGTATTTCCCTGGTATTGTTAACAGGTCGCCCCTCTTCACCTGGTCCAGGTCGATCCCGCTGATGTTCACAGCAGTGCGGCTGCCAGGTTGAACCATGTCCAATTTACGCTTGTGAGTTTGCAGCCCCCTGATCCGGCTCTTGAGGTTTTGCGGCAGGATAACCACTTCATCGCCGGTTTTAAAGCTGCCATCCTGGAGGGTACCTGTTACCACAGTACCAAATCCAGTCAGGGTAAATACCCGGTCGATCGATAGGCGTGGGCGCTGCAGGTCGGGACGGGAGGGTACATTTTTCAGCAGCACCGCGAGTTGATCGCGCAGGCTGTCAAGCCCTTCCCCGGTTCTGGCAGAAACGCGGATAATGGGCGCTTCATTTAGAACTGTTCCTGCCAGGATGGACCTGATGTCATCTTCCACCAGGTTCAACCAGTCAGGTTCTGGAACCAGGTCGCATTTTGTCAGGGCTACCAGCCCGGCAGGGATTTGCAGCAGATCCAGGATAGCCAGGTGTTCACGTGTTTGAGGCATAACCCCTTCATCAGCAGCAATGACGAAAATTACAGCGTCGATGCCACCCACCCCCGCCAGCATATTATCAATAAAATCCCGGTGCCCGGGAACATCCACTATTCCGACTTCCAGTCCCCCAGCAAGGGTAAGCCAGGCAAAGCCCAGCTCGATTGTCATTTCACGTTCCTGCTCTTCACGCAGACGGTCGGGATTAATCCCGGTCAGGGCTTTGATGAGGGTGGATTTCCCATGGTCTACATGCCCGGCAGTCCCGATTACATGCAAGCCTGCCCCCTACTCTTCGCTGCCTTCTAAGTACTGGTTCATCAATGCCATGATGGATTGCAGGCGTTTTATGTTCTGGGTAACTACCTGCTGCAACTGGTATTGAATATCCTGGACTGAATCCTCTAACTTTAATAACCGGTCTGCAGCTTTTTGAAGCGTGCGGTTGGTTTCGCGCTGCTGTTCTTCCTGTGTCAGGGAGAAGGTTGCCCAGCGTTTCTGATCATCGGCTTTAAAACCATTCCATTCGTTCCTGAAACGGTCTTCACTCAACCGCTGCATTTCAGTGATCTCATTGATGCGGCGCTCAAACCGCTGTGTAACCTCATCCAGGGCTTCCTGTGAACGTTTGACTGCCCTGAAGGTGCTGTCAAGATTCTGGATCTGGGTATCCAGGGATGCAGCCCGCTTATCCACATCATTAAACTTCGTCTGCCAATCTTTCCAAACCCTTTCCCGTTCTACATTCAGGGTATTCTGCTTTTCCATGAAAGCAATCTGGGATTGCTTGCGTTCACTATCGGTATTTTGGATCTCGGCTGTCTTCAGGTCGATCTTACGCAGTGTCTCAGAGAAGACATCTTGCTTGTTGCGCTGCTCATCTACCCTTTTGCGCAGCCCAGTAACTTCAGCAGCCAAATCTGTCAAACGCTTTGAATCATTACGCCGGTTCTCTTCAACCATTTTTGAATTACGCTGGAATTCTTCTGCGCCCCTGAGCACCTCACGGTTGTCATTGCGGATTTCTTCCAGAAGACGTGCCAGCCGCAGGTTTTCATCTTTGATCAACGAGATCTCTTTTTTATATCCTTCAATCTTGTCCTGCAGAACATGGACTTCCTGTTCGTTTTTATTGATCCGTTCCACATCCATCAACCGGATCCGCTCAACTTCGCGGTCATGCTCCATACGTTGTTTTTCAATTGTTTCGATGGACCGGCCAAGTTCGACCCGCAATTTACTGATTTCTGCTTCAAGCAAGTCGATATTACTCTCAAAACCCATCATGCGGGCAACATCTGTCGAAACCTCATTGACCTGCTGAATCTGTTTAATGCTGCCTGCTTCCAGTTGATGAATTCTCTCCTCAAGGTCTGCAATGGTGTTCTTGTCCTTACGGCGTTCCTCATCCAACCATTCCAGTCGTTTGACAATCTGCTCAGGTTCCATAATTACCTCGGTCTTTCACTATTGCCAGTTCTGAAATGCCCTGACTATTTCTTCAGCAGCTAGCATGAATCTGCTTGGGAATAGTCCGATTATAAGGCATACCAGGATGCCTGCAGTGAAATAGATGTTTAAAAGCACACTGCTGGCGGGTTCTGTAAACAGGCTCTGTGTATCTGGTTCTGCAGCTGGAGTTACCATGCTGATCATGTGCCGGATACCCGCACCGATCAGCGCGATCAACCCCAGGGCAACCAGCAGGAGAATGGCTGGTGCCTGCTGCCCAAGCCGTTCAATTAAAAGCAGCATGGAAGGAAACCCTGCCAGGAGAGGAAAACCTGACATGGAAAAAATACTGACGAGCACCATCACCGCAGCAAACGGTTGGGCAGCAAAAGCGCCTTTTCCCAAAACCTGCTTACGTTCCAAGACCGAGAGAGCCAGGCACAGGTAACCCGTCATAATCAAGCGGGGGATAAGCAAAGCAGAGAATAAAATTAGCGGACTTGCCCCTCTCAGGCTCAATGCAACCAGCGCCAACCCGTTTTGGAAGACATTCAGATAAGCTGGCAAACGGATCAGTTTACGGTCAAAACCAGCCCATAATCCCGCTGAGATTATCATAAATCCGCCAGCAATCTGCAAGGCATTTGGTACCCCCGCCATCGTACGCAGCCAGCCGTAAGTATTTAAGAACCGGACTCCCAGGAATAAAATTACAACCGATAGCAGGTTTAACAGGAATCCAGAGATAAATGGATGGGTCTCCTCAGAAAGCATGGGCATCCAGGTAAAGAGAGGGAATACTCCCAGCATGAACGAGAAACCAAGCGCCAGCAATATGGCTGCCCGGATCTGGAACATGCCGTTGGCAGGATTTGCTTCTGCAAGGTTGGCAGCCCACCCTGCCAGCAAGGTAAACGGCACAGCCAGGCTTAAGAAGATGATGAATCGCACCAGTCCACGGCTATTGTGAGCTGCCGGTTCTGCCAGTAATGGTACACTGATTAAAACTGCAGCTTCAATGATCAGGGCTGCATAGAGGAATGGCTGCACCATTAAGGACGCAGTCAACAGCCCCAGGATCACCAACCCGTAAGACACCAGCCTGCGCGCCTGGCTTATTGAAAATAAGCCCAACATCCAGAAAGCGCTGAAGCCAAACAGAAGCATCAGCATCGGCTGCTCAGCGAATGTGAGCACAAACTGCCTTCCCAGGATGTTCATACTGCTATTGATTATGAATCCTGCCCGCTGTGTGCCCACTGGATTTTCAATTGGAAGGAAGATGGCAAGCAAGGCGAAAAGGACAAACAGCCCGCATCCAGCCAGGAGCTGGATGCGCGGATACTTCTTGAGCAGCCACACAACCACCCCGAATAAAACGGGTAAACCAGCCCAGATCAACGGGGCGTTCACTGGATCACCTCGTTTTCTTCCTTTCCGTGAATTACCAGGAATAAACCAGTCAAGCCTATACCGATGTTGACCAGCACAAGCAGCCCGGAGACCAGGACTGAAGGCTCCAGCGCGGCGTAAATTATCTCAAACCCGCTGAAGAGGGTTAACAACCCCAGGGAAACACGCAATACCTGGTTGGAAAGGCCGACCTGGATCAAACCGCCCGAAAGCAGGATCAATCCGCCCAGCAATACAGTCTGGTTTACTGGAATCCATAACTGGATCAACGGCAGCCCCAGATACACCACGATCCAAAGGAGGATAAGGACACCCCCACGCAATAAATTACCGGATAGGGCTATGCGGTTTTCCCAATCTTTTTCGATCAGCCGGATTTCAGAAACAAGCAGGGCTGTGATCATCCATCCAACCAGCAGCTTCACCAAAGCCAGGCTTGAGGGAAGTACAGAAGTGATCAGCAAGAATATCAGCAAGTACTGGGCTGCCAGCGCCGCTAAAGCCAGCCGGAAGTTTTGCAGCATGAGGATGCATAAACTGGCTGCCATGAGCAGCACCACCAGTAGCGGAGAGACCTGTGCGAGATTCATTGCGAGCCCCCCATCGCAATAAACGAAGCCAGGAGCACGATGAGCAGCAGGGTCCAGAGGACGCCGCCCTCGCCTTCAAGCAGCCTCGTGAGAAACTGGACAAGCGCCTGCAGCAGGCGCAGCACCAACCCGAATAAGGCATATAACCAGTCCAGCCGTAAAACATCTGCAATGATCTGCACAGCTTTACGGATTGCTGCCAGGCGGGGATCATTCCGTAGGAAGATGGGTAAACCCGACCTTTGCCACCAGCGGTAAGCCAAAATGATCAGCACCGCCAGGAATGTGGAAACAATGCTAACCCACCAGACGCCAGGTCTTGGCGCAACCTTTAAGACCAGGAAACCGGTAAGCCAGTGGCTGGCGATCAGCACAACCAGCCCAGCGGAATAGACTGCCAGCAGCCAGCGTTCAACCGGCTGCTCCTCTCTTTTGCGGTACATGTGAAAAAAAGTTCCTGAAAGCAGGACAGCAAAGACCAGGATGAAGAACACGTCCAGCAGGTTAAATGGATAGACGGTCAAGCCTGTCAGGCTGCCGGCTGCAGGCGTATAAGGCAAGGCAGTCAACCCAATAAAACCAACCAGCAAGATGACACGGAGAGGTTTCCTGAATTCACTGAAAAGAAAGATCAATCCACCCACCAAGACCATTGCTGTACCCATTACAGGTATTGCTTCCGGCTGGCCTCGCACTCCCGAAGCGATGGCCAAACCGGCTACCGCCAGAAGCCAGTAAGGACGACCTTCGAGGTCATCCCGGGTGACCATCCACATGAAAGCCCCATATCCAGCTGCCAGGATGCAGAATAACAAGACCGCAACAGCAGCATTGGGCGGGACAACAGCCGCAGGAAGCCGGCTGAGCAGGACAAGACTTGCAGCCGGCGGGACAAGGCGGAGCATGGTTCCCAACCCGCGCCTCGTAAGGGGTTCACTGGTATAAGCCACATGCAGCGGTACCACGCCAAGGCGCAAAGCTGCTGCCAGCAGGAGCAGGACACTTTGGGGAGGAGCAGCCAGGCCCAGGTTCAACACCAACCCTTCACTGCGTGAGCTAACCATCGCCCAAAGGACAAGGAATATCCCGCCTATCCGCGCCAAGGAGGAAATGATGTTGCGCTGCTGGAGCGCTTTCCCTCCCCCCACCAGCCCTAGCATGGCAATTTCTAGGATATCAACCGCCGTCCAGGAGAACACAAATGCCAGTGGAGTATTAGCGGCAACCGCAAGGATCCCTGCAGCTCCGATCAACACACTGAACGCCCAGGTGAATGGATCCGATTGGAAATGGAACCGGACGGTGGATGTTAACAAAACTGCGAGAAGCAAGCTGGAGAGGGCAAAGGCAAATGGCCAGGATAACCGGTCAAACCCGAATCCAACCGGATACCCCATACTCCCAGGCAGGTTCCAGAACTGGCTGGTGTAAACCGGAGTGTTATCCCAGTTGACCACCAGCAGGACCAACCAGGCAACAAAACTGCCAGCCAGTGCACTCAGCCAGATGTAACCAATGCTTACTTTTGCCTGGCGCATCACGAGCACAGCCAGGCCGGTTCCAACCAGCACCAATACCGGCACAAAAACCAGCATTAAAGGAAAACCTCGAAGGGTTTACGGTAAATGAACCGGCCGCTGCCTGCCTTGCCCAGCCAGGTAGCGCCGTCAACGATCAGGCTGCCGCGCAGGAATACTTTTTCAGGATACCCTTTCAGTTTCCAGCCTTCATAAAGGTTGTAGTCAGTCCGGTGATGGGCTAACCTCACCCCATATTCAACCTCCCGGTTCGGATCCCAGATAACAATATCTGCATCTGAACCTGGCAGCAGGCTGCCTTTTTGGGGATACATCCCAAAGATCTTGGCAGGGTTAGTGCAATGCAGCGCCACGAACTGGTTGGCGCTCATCCTTCCTGAACCCACACCTTCCGTCCACATGACCGGCATGCGGTCACCCAGACCAGGCAGCCCATTGGGAATTTTGGTAAAGTCGCCTTTACCCAGCTCCTTGCCTGGAATGGTAACCGGTTTTCCTTCGTAATCAATAGGCCGCGTGCCGTCAAAGAAGAATGGGCAGTGGTCGGTTGACATAACCTGCAGCGAGTCTTCAGATATACCACGCCAGATTCGATCATTATCCGCCTTCGTGCGTACGGGCGGCGAGCAGATCCATTTCGCGCCATCCGGCTTTTTCAGGTCCTCTTCGCTGAAGAACAGGTATTGCGGGCAGGTTTCTCCCATCACTTTCAGGCCTTTACTGCGGGCATAAGCGATCTGGTCCACCTCTCCGCCGGCATTCACATGCACAACATATAAAGGGGCTTCGGCTTGTGCCGATAGCGATGCAGCCCGCAGAACAGCTTCGACTGCCCCCCATGCCGGGCGAGTACGGGCATGCCAGACTGGTTCAAGGTGCCCAGCTTCCAAAGCTTCTTGCACGAGCACATCAATCACATCACCGTTTTCCGCGTGCAGCATGGTCAGCAACCCCGTCTCTTTTGCTATACGCATTACCTTAAAGATGTTGCCGTCATCCAGGCGCAGCCGGTTGTTGTAGGCAGTAAACACCTTTACACTCGCCACACCTTCGTCCAGCAGGTGCGGGATTTCTTCCGCAACCTGGTCATCAAAACGGGTGATATTCATGTGGAAACTGTAATCTACCGCAGCTTTTTGTTCAGCTTTAGCGCGTAATTTTTGTACATTCAGGAGTAAAGGTGCTTCATCTTGTGACACAAAATCGATCACCGTGGTAGTGGCTCCGAAAGCGGCTGCCTTGGTTCCGGTGTAGTGGTCATCAGACGAGACCGTATTAGACATGGGCAGGTCGAGATGCACATGCACGTCCACCCCGCCCGGCATCACCAGCTTGCCCTCCGCCTGGTACACTTTACAGTCAGCTGGCACCTGCAGGTTATCGGCAATAGCAGCAATTTTCTCGCCTTCGATCAAAATATCTGCCTGGAATGTCTCTGAAGCGGTGATGAGCGTCCCGCCTTTAATCAGTGTTTTCATTCATCCTCCATGTATTGGCTGCCGCCTTCGGCCAGGTGGTCAAGGTCACCCAGCATGAACAGGATCGCCGGGTCAATAGAAAAATCGAGAGTTTCTTTGGATTGATACATTCCGCTGTTTTCTGCACGTTCGCGCAATGTCCTCCAGAGCACATCCCTCTCCTCTGACCGCACCACCAGGTCATTCCCGGTCATGGCACGGTTGAACAAAGCACCGGTTGTATAGAGAAACGTGATCCTGCGCCAGTTCTCCGACCGGATAGGGTTAGCTAACGCATGCAGCGGCCCGATCTGGATCTTGTAATACTCTTCATTGGCGCGTGGGTGATCGGGTTGGTCGCGCAACAATTCTGCCCGGGTGGTAAGCTCATGCCCGCTTACCTCGGCAAAATACCGGATCTGCCAGCGCAAGTCCTCTCCAAAGGCAGCTGTGTGGTAAAAAGCCAGGTAATCGACATTCACCACCTTCGGCGCAAAGCGCAGCGGGATGCGGTACCAGCCGAACAGGCGGGCAATTTCCAGGTCGCGCGGCTGGGTCATTACCCCAACCAGGATTAGCGCAGAATCAGGTGGAAGAAATGTCATTTGGATAAGTTTACCACTTCTGCCCAGGGCACATGATTGCAGGCATTTTATCCGAAACCGCCCCTTGAGGGAAATAATCATGCTATACTCAAACATCATTTCTCCCTGACGGGAGCACTCAGAAGGTAAGCATGAAACACTCAATATTTGAAGAACTGGAATGGCGCGGCATGGTGTACGACAGGATCGAAGGCGTACCCGAGATCCTGGCAAAGGAAAAAGTAACCGTTTATAACGGCTTTGATGTGACCGCTGACAGCCTGCATATAGGGCATATCGTTCCCCTCATGGCGCTGGCGCGCATGCAGCGTTTTGGGCACCACCCTATCGCCCTGGCTGGCGGAGGCACCACCATGCTCGGCGACCCGTCCGGCAAGACCGCCGAACGCGCCCTGATGCCAGTCGAAACCATCCAGGCCAATACCGAAGCCATCAAAAAACAACTGTCACACTTCCTGGATTTTGACAGTAAGTCCAACCCTGCCCGCCTGCTCAACAATGCCGACTGGCTGACAAAGTTGAACATGATCGACTTCATGCGCGATATCGGCAAAAACTTCACCGTCAACTATATGCTTTCCAAGGAATCGATCCGCACCCGTCTTGACCGCGAAGAAGGCATTTCCTTCACCGAATTCACGTACATGCTGCTGCAGTCGTACGATTTTCTCTACCTGTTTGACAATTACGGCTGCAAGATGCAGACGGGCGGCAGCGATCAGTGGGGCAATATCACCGCCGGGGCAGAACTAATCCGCCGTATGCGCGGTACGCAGGCTTATGCAATGGTCTATCCGCTTATCACCAAGGCAGACGGCACCAAGTTCGGCAAGACCGAATCCGGATCTGTCTGGCTTGACCCGCAGCGCACATCACCTTACCGCTTCTACCAGTTCTGGTTGAACACCAATGACGGCGATGTGGTCAACTACCTGAAATACTTCACCTTCCTTGAGCATGAGACCATCGACGCCCTGGGGGATGCTGTGATAAACAAACCGGAAGAGCGCGAAGCCCAGCGCCGCCTGGCACAGGTGATGACCGCCATGGTGCATGGCGAAACTGCTCTTGCAAGGGCTGAACAAGCCAGCCAGGCGCTCTTTGGCGGCGAGATCAGTGGATTGAGCGCTGAAGAGATTGGGGACATCTTTGCAGAAGTGCCATCCTGCGAACTGGCAAAGAATAACCTGGTCAACAGGATGTCATTGCTGGACCTGCTGGTTAATGCGGGTGTGTCTAAATCTAAAGGCGAAGCCCGCCGCAGCCTGCAAGAGGGCGGTATCTACATTAACAATCATCGTGTAAGTGATGTCAACCGGGAGGTTGGTGTGAGCGACCTGCTGGAAGGGCAATTCATCATCCTCCGGAAAGGCAAAAAGAACTACGCCCTGGTTAAAGTCGCTGGTTAAGAACAACCAGGGCTGTCCGGCTTTCAAAGCAGACAGCCCTGGTTTATTTAATCCTCAGACAAGCGGGATTAGTCTTTGTAGTTCTTCAGCAATCCAACTTTATCGTTGAATTCCTTGATCAATTCATCCATTTCGTCCAGCTGACCCTGGAATCCGGTCCAGTAATCGGGGTCATCCCACTGCGCAAGGATCTCTTCGTAGGTCTTACCCTGCTGTTCAACCCAGGTGTAGTACTTGAGGTTGTGGACACGTTTGCGGTCAAACTCTGTCAACTCAAGCATGTTGTCAGTGGTCTCACCCATCAGGCTGCCAGCATACGCTTCTGCGGCATCCGCTGCGGTGAAGGGTCCGAAGTCCTGGCGGTACTCATCAATACGGGTATTGTAGAGTTCCATCGAATCGGTCAGGACAACCATGAGGGCATCTTCCTTGCCCATGTTATAGTATTTCGCCATTTTGACAGCCGAAAGCATGTTGGCAATGCCTGAGAAGCCCATCAGGTTGAGCTTGGAGACGAGCGCCTGGGGAACTCCCTTCTTTACCAGGTATGCCTTGCCTTCGGGCTCATTGAACAGGCGCACCACATTGACTACATCGTTGTCGTCGATGGCGGTCACCAGGTCGGTATTCTTGACATTATGGATCCACGGGACGTGCTTGTCGCCAATGCCCTCAATCCGGTGGGCGCCGAAGCCGTTTTGAAGCAGAGTCGGGCACTGCAGCGCTTCGCTGGCGGCAATCTTCATGGTGGGGAATTTCTGTTTCAGGTAGTCGCCGCAGCCAATCGTGCCGGCTGAACCTGTTGTCAGGGCAATACCCCGGAAGGTGTCATTCGGTCCGAGCTCTTTCTGCAGCACTTCTTCCATGGCGTGGCCGGTGAGGTTGTAGTGCCACAGGTAATTGCCAAATTCCTCGAACTGGTTGAAGATCATCAGTTCCTGCCCGGAACGCCGCAGCTCCCAGCACTTGTCGAAGATCTCTTTTACATTCGATTCGCTGCCAGGGGTCGCAATCACTTCGCCGGCGATCTTTGAAAGCCACTCGAACCGTTCCTTGCTCATCCCTTCCGGAAGGATGGCAATCGATTTGCATGCCAGCAAGGCTGAATCGTATGCACCGCCGCGGCAGTAGTTGCCGGTGGACGGCCAGACTGCTTTTTCGGTGGTGGGATCGAACTGACCAGTTACCAGGCGGGGTACCAGACATCCGAATGCCGCGCCGACTTTATGAGCGCCGGTCGGGAACCATTTGCCGACGATGGCAAAAATGCGGGCCTCGGTTCCGGTTAGGCTGGAAGGTAATTCAATATAGTTGACACCCCCAAATCCGCCGCCTGACAGCACTGGTTCATTCTTCCATGTGATGCGGAACAGGTTGCGCGGGTGGACATCCCATAGCCCGATCCCCTTTAACTCCTGCTTGATCTTGGCAGGAACCAGCTCAGGATTGCGCTGCTCAGCGAAGGTTGGGATGATAATATTCTGTTCTTTCGCCCTTTCCACCGCTCGTTCCTGGCGATCTTTTATTACAGTTAAGTCAATTTTTGCCATTTCAATACACTCCTGTTATCGGTTGAAAAATTTTAATCATCAGGCGCTTCACTAACGATATATAAAGGCCTGCCTTTTACTTCATCGTAAATCCTGCCTATGTATTCCCCAAGAATCCCCAGGCTAATCAGCTGCACCCCTCCCAGGAAAAGGACCGCCAGCAAAGTGGTTGCCTGGCCGAAGAATGCCTGGCTGCCAGTCAGCCGCAAGATGATGACGATTGGGATGGCCACGATGCTGATTCCAGCGGATATAAAGCCCACATAAGTTGCCAGCTGCAGGGGGAAATAGGAAAAGCTGGTGACCGCGTTCAATGCCAGTTTCAACATTTTCTTCAGCGGGTATTTGGTCTCACCAGCAAACCTGGCTGCCCGGTGGTAAGACACCCCGATCTGGCGGTATCCCACCCAGGATGACATGCCGCGCAGGAAGCGGTGCTTTTCCCGCATACTGTTCATCACCTTCACCACACTGCGGTCCATCAGGCGGAAATCACCGGTATCCAGCGGGATCTTGATATCGGTAATGCGGGCGATCATACGGTAGAACAGGGATGCGGTTGTTTTTTTGAACCAGGTTTCGCCTTCCCGTTCCGAGCGTATCCCATAAACTACCTGGTACCCTTCTCTCCAGCGCTGGATCATCTCCAGCATCACTTCCGGGGGGTCCTGCAGGTCAGCATCGATGATGATAACTGCATCTCCGCGGCTGTAATCCATCCCGGCAGTAACGGCGATCTGGTGCCCGAAGTTGCGGGCAAAGATAACCGCCCGCACACGTTTATCTTCCTTTGCCAGCCGGCGGATGATGTCTGTTGAGCCGTCCTGGCTGCCGTCATCAACAATGACCAGTTCCCAGGGTTCACCGGTGGTATCCATCACTTCACCCACACGCTGAACCAGCGTGGCAAGGCAATCTTTTTCATTAAAAACAGGCGCAATGATGGAAAATGTTGGTTTCATACTTGTTCCTTAAGCACCCAGGTGCTTTTTCAAGGCATCCATGTTCGGTGCGATTACCGGGGCTTCTTTCACAGCCATCATCGCAGCGCGTACATCTTTCAGCCCGTTGCCTGTATTCAGAACCAGGACGCGGTCTTCGCCGGTAATGACACTTGTTTCTATGGCTTTCTTCAGGCCGGCATAAGCCGTGGCGCCGGCGGGTTCGGTAAACACACCCACTTTGCCCAGCTCTCCAATGGCAGCGATGATTTCGTCATCTTTTACCGTCAGGTATGCCCCGTTGGTTTGAGTTGCAGCCCTAACCGCCCGCACCCCGTCGCGCGGCAGGTCGACTGAGATGCTGTCGGCAATTGTTGTTGCTGAAACCGGGGTAATCGTTTCGGTTTTATCGCGGAATGCATTGGCAACTGCGGCTGAACCTTCGGATTGGATACCAAACAGGCGCGGCATCACCTTCAGCCAGCCCAGTTTCTGCAGGTCTTTGAAACCTTTATGGACGCCGGAAATGATGTTGCCATCCCCCACCGATACGAAGATGTTCAGGGGTGCGTCATCCGGCTCCAGCCCAAGCAGCACCTGTTCCCATATTTCCAGCGCAGCCGTCTTCTTGCCTTCTGCCGTAAACGGGTTGTAGCCAGTATTGCGGCAGTACCAGCCAAATTCATTGGCAGCCTGGATGGTCAGGTCAAAAGCGTCATCGTAACTGCCGTCAACCAGGATGACCTGCGCTCCGTAAATGAGCAGCTGCGCAACCTTGGCAGGAGGTGCAGATTTGGGGGCAAAAATGACTGCTTTTTGTCCCACTGCGGCAGCCATGCCCGCTAACGCAGCACCGGCATTCCCGGTTGAAGCTGTTACCACAACTTCAGCACCGATCTGCAAAGCCCGCGCTACCAGCACCGCGCTGGCCCGGTCTTTGAAAGATGCAGTTGGATTTTTTCCTTCGTCCTTCATCCAGAAGGACTTCAGGCCGTACTTTTTCTGAACCAAAGGCAGGGTATAGAGAGGGGTCCAACCGGCATACCGCAGGGTCGTTCCTTCTCCACCCGGGTCTTCCACTGGCAGCAAAGGCAGGTAGCGCCAGAGCGAGTAATCAGTCCGTGATGTGATGTCCCCAATCTCATAATGCTGATTGATATGTTCGTAATCCAGCACAACATCCAGGTTGCCGCCATCCAGCGGACAGGTATAGGTTACCTGGTCGGGAGTGTACTCCTTGCCGCACAGTGAACAGTGGTAACCAACAAAATTAGTCATAATCTCCTCTTTAGTTAATATGATCCATAACCTGTGTTCAGGTTACTCATTCTCAAATGGCACACCCAGCGATGCCGGCGGGGAAGTGCGCAGCGCCCGCAGGATTTTTGAAAGCACAATGCGCGGTTTCTCCGGCATGGCGGCCAGTTCACGGTCAACCCATTCAGCCCGCCCGACATTGACAAGAAGCAGGGTGAAGATCATTAATGGGAAAGGAGCTGCCTGCAAGATTTGGATCGGGATATTGGTAGTGGACTGCAGGGTAATCCCCAGCTGCTGTAGACCCCCAAACAGGTAAGCGCCGAAGGCAACCCGCAGTGGATTCCATCCGCCGAAAATGGTAATGGCGAGTGCAATCCAGCCAATACCATCCAAACCGGAGAGCTGCCCGGCCCAGCCAATTTTCACTGCCAGCGAGTACATCGGCCCTGCCAGCCCGATCAGCAGACCACCCAGGATGGTATAAAAGTATCGCAAGGCTTTCACATTCGCCCCGCGGGCAAATGCAGCAGATGGCCGCTCGCCAATACCCTGAAGCATCAGGCCTGAACGGGTTTTAAACATAAAGACGTAGGCAATGATTATAAACAGGTAGGATGCATACACAACCAGTGAATGGTTGAAGAAGACCGGCCCTATGAAGGGGATATCAGCCAGCACGGGAATTGGCACCTTGGAAAGGAATAAGCCGGGCTTATTGGTGTATGGAGCGCCCAGGAAATAAGCCAGGTCGCGGCACAGCAAGGCGAGTACGAACCCGATCGCCACCTGGGATTGTTTGAGGGTGATACTGCTGAAAGCCACAATTGCAGCCACAATAGCACCAACCACCGCACCGACCAGGAACCCGAGAAAAATGCTGTCCACGGTCATTGCAACCACAAATCCACTCATGGCTGAAAGGATGATCGTACCGTTGACCGAAAGGTTGATCAAACCTGCCTTTTCGGTAAAATTTTCGCCGATCGATGCAAACAATACAGGTACTGCATATTCAACAATTCCGGCCAGCGTTGTGAGAGTCGCAACATCCATTGAATGTTCTCCTAAAGCTTTGTAACCAGCCGTTTTCTGACACCGTCAACCAGCACGACAAACAGTACCAAAAAACCCTGTAAGACACCCGCAAAGTATGAGTTCAAGCCCATGTACTGCAGCTCTGTGTTGCCAATACTGAGGGCTGCAAAAAAGAAAGCAATCACTGCAGACCAGATGGGATGGTAGTTGACCAGCATGGCAACCAGAAGACCCAGGAAACCGTACCCAAAACCGGCATCCGGGATGAGGCTGTACTGCTTTGAAGTCACCAGGATTGCGCCGGCTATCCCAGCAAACAGGCCGCACAACCCAAAGGCCAGCAGAAAATAGCGGGTGGTAGGAATGCCAAGGATATATGCTGCTTTATCATTCTTGCCGATTGCCTTCAACCGTAAACCGAAGTGTGTCCCTTTCAGCATGATGGCGGTAAACACCGCCACGATGATGGCAATGATCAGGATCGTCAGGCTAAGGTTGGTACCAGGGATATATGGCAGCCTGAATGGGATATCAATCCATTCTGTTCCAGATCCAGAAGCCACACCCGGGCGTTTCCAGGGGCCGAAAATGAGCCAGATGGCAGCCGTTTTGGCAACAAAGTTTAATCCAAGACCGCCAAAAATCTCATTCACACCGCCATAGATTTTCATCAAGCCTGGCAGCAACGCCCAGAAGATACCTCCGGCTGCCCCGGCCAGGAATGCCAGGAAGATCACCAGGGATGGATCCAGTCCAGTTTCATCGAAAATCCGAAAGGCGCCTACCGTAAAGACAGCACCCATCACGATCTGGCCTTCCATGCCGATGTTCCACAGACCTGCAGTGAAGGTGAACAGCAAACCCGAGGTGGCGATAACCAGCGGTACCCAGGAAGCGATTACCGATGTGAACTTAATGGTGGTGCCAAACGCCCCCTGCAGGATACTTTTATAAGCTTCCAGGGGTTGAGCTTTGGCAATTACCAGGATGAGTGAAGTAAAAACAAGAGCAAGGATCACTGCAGTTAGTCGAATGCCGAAATCAATCCAGGTGCTCTTTTTTAAAATTGAGGGGGTTTGGCCTGCCCGAGGTTCTAAAGACATCCCGATGCTCCTACGATGAAAATTACCATCCCTTGCCTCCGATCAATTGCCCCAATTCATCCACCGTTGTTGTATCGGCATCAATCGGTTTTGACACCAGCCCTCCAAAAAAGACGAGAATCCGATCGCTGTACTGGATGATCTCATCCAGGTCAGAAGAGGTGAACACAATGCTGGTGCAGTCTTTACAACGTTCCTTCATCTTTGACCAGATCCAGATGGCAGATTCTATGTCCAATCCGCGGGTGGGATGTTCCATTAATATCAGGCGTAGCTTATTACGCAGCAGCGCCAGCAAAGCCCGCTGCTGGTTACCACCCGAGAGTTGTTCAATCTGGCTGGCTGGAGTGCCTTTAATGTAGAATTCGCGGATCCTGTCTTCAGTCAGGTCAATGGCGCTTTTCTGGTTCACAAAAAGCTCATGGTGTTCTTCCGACAGGATGAAATGCTCAGTCAGTGTCATCCCGGGAATCAGCCCTTCTTCCAGGCGGGCAGCAGGTAGATACGCCACCCCGGCTTTCTGGAATACCGGGTAAGTCCGGCCGGTAAAGTTATGCCCCCCGTACAGGATGCTGCCGCCCACTGGCCGCATCAATCCTGTCAACATGCGCAGGAAAAGGCGCTGTCCTGACCCTTCCATACCGGCTAGCCCGATAACCTCGCCGCAGTTAATCTCAAGGTTGATGTCTCTGAGGCGCAGGCGGTAGTCTTCCAGGGAAATATTTTCCAACTTGATATATGGTACTTCTGAGCGGAAGGTTGATTTATCAGCAACCTCCACGGATTTTCCAAACATCATGTAAACAAACTGGTCAGTATCATAAGGCGGCATTACTTCTCCCACCAGCTGACCCTGGCGGAAAACAGCCACCCTGGAACAAAGCTGCTCTACTTCCTCCAGCTTATGAGAGACAAAGATCACTGTCAATCCCTGGCTGGCTAGTTTAAGGAGGGTGGCAAACAGCTTTTCTTTCTGGTTTGCTGAAATACCGGTGGTCGGTTCATCCAGGATAAGGACTTTTACTCCCAGCCAGAGCAGCCGCAAGATTTCCAGCTGCTGGCGCTCCCCCACAGTTAAAGTTTCAACAAACGAATCAGGGTTAATCTGAAAATCAAACTCTTGCGAAAGCCGGGTAATGTCTTTTTCAACCTGTTTCCTGTTTGGGAACAACCCTCCCCTGGTTCCAAGCAGGAAATTATCAATCACTTTCATGGGTGGAAAATCTAATGGATCTTGATGGAGCATGCCGATCCCCATCATGACCGCATCCTCCGGTGAGGAGATTGTTACCGCTTTATCGTCAAGGAATATTTCACCAGAATCAGCCTGGTAGAACCCTGTAAGCACTTTCATTAAAGTGCTTTTACCCGCCCCATTTTCCCCCAAAATACCCTGAATGGTGCCGGAAGGGATCGTAAAGTTTATATCATTATTTGCATGAACTTTCCCAAACCACTTATTGATGTGCTGAAATGAAATCTTCATGCAGAGATCCTCAAGGTTTTAAAAACATGGGGGAAGGGTGTACCTTCCCCCATGTACAACGAACGAATTATTCGCTCTGTCCTTCCATACCTTCCAGCAATTGCGGCAGGTACCAGACTTGCAGGTCTGTAGCTACTTCGCCGTCAGCAAGGTACGTGGAACCGTCCTGCAGGTTGATCGGACCGGTCCACAGGTTCAGGCCACCGCCAAGTTCAGAAATAAACTGGTCGATCTTGGCAGCATTATCAGCGCTGAGAGCGCCGCCTTTATTGAACCCGATCATGGATGTGTCTGGGTTGTTGATGTCAGCCCAGTCAGGCCCAACCAGCTCAAAGCTGGATTCCCAGGTGCCATCCTGAATGGATTTAAGGGCAGCCACGTATGACGGGCCCCAGTTGAAGTATTCAACGCCCAGGCAGACATCGTTAGCGCCTTCGCATGCACCTTCATAATCATAAGGCACAGCCCAGACCTGCTTGCCGTCAGCAGCAAATTTCTTGGCTTCGGTCAACGCCTCGGTTGTGTCAATGGAGCTGATGATGACATCATAACCGGTGTTGAAGAAATCATCCGAAACCTGGGTTGGATCCAGGGTAACGCCGGGGATATTGAACCAGAAACCGATCCAGGTCACCTTGAATTCGAGGTCTGCGGGATCTTTACCAAGGTATTCGGTCCAGCAGTATTTTGCACCAAGGTAGGAGGATGCAGCAAACCGGCGGGTTTCATCATTGATCAATGGACCAAGGAAACCGATTTTACCTGTTTGGGTGGTCAGTGCTGCTGCACAGCCGGCGATCATCTTGCCGTATTCCATCCGGCCCATGATGTTCTTGAGGTTGGGCAGATCTACATAATTCTTGCCCTCTTTCCAGGCGCTGTCACCTGAAGCGTGGATGACATACACATCTGGATTTTCCTGGGCAAATTTTATAGCGTTGTCTTTCTGATCATCCGAGTTGAAAATCACCACCTTAGCGCCTTTGGCTGCCATGTCGGCTGCCAGCTCGGCAGGTGTTTGCGTATGTGCGGTTGATCCAGTATAGACATTTTCAAGGTAAAGAAGCTCTGTTCCTGGCAGTTTCTCCTGTACATATGCCATGGAATCAAAATGCGCCTGGCTCCATCCGGCATCATTGGCAGGACCAACCAGGAGCAAGCCGACTGTTAATGGCTCAGCTTCAGTTACAGGTGCTTCAGTAACTTCTTGTACCTCAGTCTCTTCTACAGCAGGCTCTTCAGCCACTGGTTCTTCAGCGACAGGCTCCTCAACCGTTCCAGCAGGTTTGCAGGCGGTCAAGGTTAAGACCATGATCATTAGAATACTGATCAAAATCCATGCACTTTTACGAGACATATTCTCCTCCATATTAAAATTTTGGTACACTGGTTTTTGGAATTGTGCTTTACGGTTCGTATTTTTAGATCAATCACCTCCTTATTCGTTTTTCAGAGGGAACCATTAAATTGTTATGAACCTTTTAACACAATAACTATACCATTAATCCATTTTCAACCTCAAGAAACCAAGAAAAGTCGTGGGGCAGCATTGTAATGCTGCCCACGTTCAAATCTCTTAAGGAACAATCCAGGTACCGGTCTCACCCTTGAGGGCACGGCCGATATTCTCGGGGTTCGTGATCAATGCCTGCTTGCCGCCATTTTCCAGGTACCAGATGATAGCCTGGATCTTGGGCGCCATGGAACCCTTGGCAAAATGGGTCCCTTCAGCCAGGTACTGCTTGGCTTCCGCCAGGGTTATCTTATCAAGCCATTTCTGATCGGGTTTGCCAAAATTGATGGCAACTTTTTCTACCGCGGTTGAAATGAGGAACAGATCCGCTTTTACCAGACGGGCGAGCAGGCTGCTGGCGAAATCTTTATCGATCACAGCAGCAACACCTTCATACGAACCGTCTTCTTTTTCGACAACCGGGATACCGCCGCCGCCGACAGTCACCACGATCACACCGGCTTCGATCAAGGCTTCAACTGCATCCAGCTCAACCACTTTGACGGGGATAGGGGATGCCACAACCCGGCGCCAGCCGCGGCCGGCATCTTCGACAATATTCCAACCCAGTTCTTTTTCCCGGTGCTTGGCTTCAGCTTCATCCATGAAACCGCCAATGGGTTTGGAAGGATTGGTAAAGGCCTTGTCATTACGGTCAACAGCCACCTGGGTAACCACTGTGGCCACTGCCTTTTTGATCCCGCGCCTGTGCAGCTCATTTTGCAGGGTCTGCTGGAGTGAATAACCGATCGCACCCTGGCTGTCTGCACCGCAAACATCCAGGGGAACCTCGTGCATTCCTTCCACCTTGGCCGCAATTTCAGAGCGGCGCAGGATGAACCCAACCTGCGGGCCGTTCCCATGACCGATAGCGACATCCCAGCCGGCTTCGATCATATCCGCAATATGATAGGTGGTTTCTTTCGCAGCCTGGTACTGGTCTTCAACTGTCTGATGATTCTTATCTTTAATCAACGAATTTCCGCCAATGGCGACAACAGCAATCTTTTTTGACATACGAACCTCAAATTTTCTAGAATATAAAAATGTAATGCTTATCCTCTCCCGGGATTACATTCTGGGAGAGGATATATTTTATCCCATTGTCAGCGCCATGACAGCATTTTGGGCATGCATGCGGTTTTCCGCTTCATCATAAACGACAGACTGCAAACCATCCATTACACCGTCAGTAACTTCAATGTTACGGTCAGCTGGCAGGGGATGCATGTAAATAGCATCCGGCTTTGCCAGTGCCATCTTGCGTTCATCGGTAATCCAATGCTCGTATTTCTTGATAATCTTTGCGCCTTCATCTGGATCCGGGGTGTGCACCATGGCTCCCCATGATTTTGCATAAACGATATCAGCATCTTTGAAGGCTTCTTCCATGTTATCGGTCACATCGAAACCAACCCCGAATTTGCGGGCTTGTTCGCGCGCCATGTCCATAACCTCGGGCATTAGTTTGAACTCTGGCGGATGGGCCAGGACGACATCCATGCCAAAGCGCGGCATTTGCAGCACAAGGCTCTGGGGGACAGACATGGGTTTCTGGTAGGATGCTGCATACGCCCAGGAGACAACCATCTTCTTGCGGCGCAGATCGCGCCCCTTCTTTTCAATGATGGTCATCAGGTCAGCCAGGCATTGGAAAGGATGGTAAACATCGCATTGCATGTTCAGGATCGGAACACGCGATGCAGCGGCTACCGCGTTCTGGTACTTGTTCCCGACACCCCAATCCACATGGCGGATGGCGATGCCGTCGAAATAACGGCCGAAGATCTCACCGATCTCTTTGGGAGTATCGCCATGTGAGATCTGGGTGGTGCGGCTTTCAATAAATGCCGCATGCCCGCCGAGGTGTGCCATACCCGCCTCAAAAGAACCGCGGGTGCGGGTGCTGCTGAAGAAGAACAGCATGGCCAGCACTTTATCGCGCAGCAAGGCGGTAGATTCATTCAAGGCGCGTTTGCGTTTGAGGTCAAACGCAACGTCCATAACGGTCTCGACTTCCTCTTTGCTGAAATCAAGATCGCCGATCAAATCGCGGCCGTGTAAAAATGTTTGCATAATTCATCTCCATTCGAGATAGCTCCATCCCGGAAATTCACCAGGATGGAGCTGGATTATTATTATTCCATCGCGCCCAGGACAAGCGCCAGGAGCGCCATGCGCATTACAACACCATTGTAGGCTTCCTGCCAGTATCGTGACCAGCGGGTGATATCCACATCGGGCGGAATTTCATCCATGCGGGGCAGGGAGTGCAGCAGGATGGCATCGGATTTGGCTTTATTGGCCAGCAATTCCCGGGTGATCTTGTAGTTGGCTGGTGTTAAGCCGTGCTCTCCGGCTTCCTGGCGTGATTTGGTGTAATCGGGCTGCACCACGGGTTCAACCAGGATGACATCGGCTTTGGCAATCGCCTGCTCAACATGCTCTGCTTCGGTAAAGTTGAGGTTGTATTGTTTCAATTCTTCTTTGAATTCGGGAAGCAGGGACATTTCGGGCGGGGCAACAAAGGTGATCGGGCAGTCAAACTGGGTCAGGGCGTAAGCCAGGGAGTGCATGGTGCGCATACGCATATCACCTACTGCCAGCCAGTTCAAACCATCGATGCGGCCTTTCTCGGTCCAGACGGTGAAGAGGTCTGTCAGGATCTGGGTTGGGTGTTCACCCCAGCCGTCGCCGCCGTTGATGATCGGTATAGAAGCCCACTTGGCGGCTTCATGGGGAGCGCCTTGCTGGAAGTGGCGCATCACGATCACGTCACCATAGAACTCAAGCATCTTGACAGTGTCTTTGATGCTTTCCTGGTACCAGTCGCCGGCCCGGGTCATTTTGGCATCCGAGAAACCGGTAACATGGCCGCCAAGCCGGTGCATGGCTGCTTCATGGGCAAGGCGGGTGCGGGTGCTGGGCTGGTAAAAAGCGGTTACCATGGTTTTTTCTTTGAGCAGATCCGAATTGCGGCGTGAGCGCGCAATCGGTTCAAGCTGCCGGGCAACATCCAGCACATGGAAAAATTCATTTCTCTCGAAATCTTTTAGTGAGAGAATATCACGACCTGCAAAACTACGCATTTTAGTACCTCCTGTATTAGGTAAATTAAGATTTTGTTCCCTCAACCCGGCGCACAACGTGAAAACGGAAGTAACCGGGCAGGAAATAACTTGTTGAGATATCGATCACCCGCTCGCCAGCATCATAAAGCTTGCTGGACATCATGAGTAGTACATCACCCCTTTGGATTTGCATGGCCCGCGCAATTTCAGATGAGGCTGCAACTGCCTGGATGGCTGCAACCGAAGCAGTCAATTGCAGGTCGTCTCGAGAGAGCAGCAGGTCCAGGACCGAACCAGTGAACCCGTTTTGCAATTCCTTATTGGTCAGAACTTCAGCTGGCAGCTCATCTACCAGAAACGCCACCGGGCGGAATTCCGCCAGGATGACCCTGCTGACCGTCACCATTTCAGCACCAACCGGCAGCTGGAACAGTTCCGCATGGGCCTTTTCAGCTGCGAATTGCTGTATCCGCAATGCGCCCATGGAAACATCCAGCCCGATCCGTCCTGCCATGGTTTCGATGCTTTCCAGGACTTCCAGCCCTGAATCGAGCACCTGGGAATGCCCTACTACAAAAGTACCCACACCTTGCCGGCGCCGGATCAATCCCTGCCCTTCAAAAGTGCGCATGGCTTCGCGCAAAGTGGCACGCGAAACCCCAAGCTGGTTCGCCAGTTCAGGTTCCGAAAGCAACCGCTCGCCAGCCGGAGTCTCGGAAATTAATATTGCCAGCTCCTGTTGCAGTCTTTGAAAAGGGTGAAGCGTTTCATTCACAGCCATCAGTTAATTTTTCTGGATATCCAGTCCTCCTTTTTTCAGCTAAGGTAAATCAAATTCATTCCAGCAACTGGACAAAGTCAAATTTGACTGTATCCACCAACCCCAGATCGGAAATCCGTAATTCGGGGATAACAACCAACCCTAACAGGCTCAGCTGCATATTGGCATTCTGCAGGCTGCAGCCGCATTCTTTCAGCCCCTCCAACACCGTGGCAGCTTCTTCGGCTACCCTGGCTGCCGGTTGATCAGACATTAAACCGGCGATTGGAAGGACAACCTTGCCAATCACTTTCCCGTCTTTCACTACAATCTGCCCGCCGCCCATGGCAGCCAGGTGGTTTGCAGCAATTGCCATATTTTCGCCATCGGTCCCCACCACAATCATGTTATGGGCATCATGCGCAACTGTTGAGGCCACTGCACAAGGGCATTTGAATCCAAAACCCTGCACCAGCCCCATTTGCACCTTTCCCGTGTTGTGGTGGCGCTCGATCAATGCCAGCTTCATTACATCCCGTTTCATATCAGCTTGAATTTCGCCGTTTTGTGGGATGACAGTCATCAACAGGTGGCGGGTTGGTGCCTGGTGTTCGATGATTCCGATTACATGGGCTGTATGGGGAAAGTCGCGCAAAGCCGGTATGGCAAAATCATCTGGGGTAAGCATGTGGGGAAAATGAACGGAATGCAAAGCCCAATCCGGGTAGCGCACCTGGGGATGGTCGGTAAGCAGTTTTCCATCTTCAACTGCCACTTCACCGCGTGCAATCACCAGGTCTGCCCTGAAATCATTCAGGTCGGCAACCAGCACCAGATCGGCATGCCTGCCCGGGGCGATCATGCCCATTTCACGGATCAGGCCGAAATGCTCTGCGGTATTGATGGTAGCCATCTGGATTGCCGCCATAGGGGTCAACCCTTCGGAGACCGCGTGCCGGATCGCCCTATCCATATGCCCTTCATTAATGAGGGTTTCGGAATGAGAATCGTCAGTGCATAATGAGAAAAGGCGGGTCTCAAGTCCATCCTCCAGGATCGCTTTAACCTGTTCCTTCACATCTTTCCAGCCGGAACCGTAGCGCATCATCACGCGCATCCCCTGCCGGGCACGCGCCAACGCATCCTCTTTGCGGGTGCCTTCATGGTCATCCTGCGGTCCGCCTGCAGCATACCCGTGGAAATGCAGCCCCAATTCCGGGGATGCAAAATGACCCCCAATCACTTTTCCCGATTGGCGGGTTACTGCCATCTCGGAATGCACCTTGTCATCACCGTTGTACACACCCGGGAAATTCATCATTTCGCCAAGCCCGATAATACCCGGCCAGGTCATGGCTTCAGCAACCTCAGCCGGACCAATGGTTGCGCCGGGGGTTTCAAACCCGGGAGCAGAAGGCACGCAGGATGGCATTTGCACATAAACATGGATCGGCTGCTGGCGGGCTTCCTCCACCATAAGCCTGACGCCGCGCAGCCCAAAGACATTCGCAATCTCGTGCGGATCAATAAACATGCCGGTGGTACCATGCGGCAGGACAGCCCGGACAAATTCACTCACCGTCAGCATACCAGATTCTACATGCATGTGACCATCCAGCAATCCCGGCACAAGGTACCTGCCCTGGGCATCAATCACGCTTGTTCCTTCACCGATAGTATGGCTTGCGTCCTCGCCGATATAAGCAAACCTTCCATCCAGGATAGCCACATCGGTATGTTCAACAATTTCACCCGTTTGGACACACACCCAGCGACCGTCTTTTATCACCAGGTCGGCAGGAGTGCGCCCCATGGCACAATCTACAAGGGCTTTGGAACTGTAATAAGCTAATTGCATTCGGTCTCCAGTTGGTCGACGCCTTTAAACACAGGGATTTCTATTCCGGTTAACCGCGCCGCGGCTTTATTGTGCTTTTCCACCAGGCGAGGCAGGTCAATCCCTACCAGTTCACCATCTTTAACTACCGGTTTGCCATGAACCACATTCCAATCCACATGCTGCGGAGAACAAAACACCACAGCAGCAACCGGGTCATGCAGCCCGCCGGCAAATTCAATTTTGTTGAGATCAATGCCAATGAAATCCGCACATTTTCCCGGCTCCAGGGAGCCGATATCTTTTCTTCCGAGTACCGCAGCCCCACCGCGGGTTGCCAGTTCCAGTGCCTGGCGGGCAGTGAAAATCGGGACTGCAGATGTGGAAAGCGATGCACCCATCAATCCTGCCCTTACACGGGCAACCAGCATGGCTTGCCTTGATTCGGCAAGCATGTGCGAGCCGTCATTGCTGGCCGATCCATCCACACCGAGCCCAACATTGATCTTGGCTGCCAGGAACTCCTGGATAGGGGCTATACCAGAAGCCAGGCGCATATTGGATGATGGACAGTGTGCCACGCCGCATTTATGCCTGGCAAAGGTATCAATTTCATCTTTATTAATGTAAATGGAATGGGCAAACCAGACATCCTGCCCCACCCAATCTACCTTTTCCATGTATTCCATCGGGCGGTAACCAAACTGCTCACGGCAAAAAGCTTCTTCATCTTCGGTTTCTGCCAGGTGGGTATGCAGGTGAAGCCCGTAATGCCTGGCCAGCTTGGCTGATTCGCGCATCAGGTCCTGGGTTACATTGATCGGAGAGCAAGGCGCTACCACGACCTGGAGCATCGCCCCGGTGCCGGCCTGGTGGTATTGCTCCACCAGCCGTTGGGTATCCCGCAGGATGTCATCCAGTTTTTCAACCATGCTGTCTGGGGGTATTCCTCCCTGGCTCTGGCCAAGATCCATTGAACCTCGTGAGGCCTGGAGCCGCAGCCCGATCGCTTGAGCCCCTGCGATCTCATCATCCAGCTTGATGCCATTGGGGTACAGGTATAAATGGTCAGAAGCAGTGGTGCAGCCTGAAAGAGCCAGTTCCGCCAGGGCAGTTTGGGTGGAGGTGAAGATATCTTCCGGGTTGATTTTGCACCAAAAAGGATAATGCGCCATCAGCCAGTTGAACAGGTTAACGTTCTGTGCGGTTGGTACTGCCCGGGTAAGTGTCTGAAAGAAATGGTGGTGGGTATTAATCAAACCCGGCAGGACGATATGCCCGGTCATGTCCATCACCTCATCTGCCGAGTCTGGCAGGCTTTCACTGGGACCAACCCGCTCAATGATTCCGTCACGGACAAAAAGACCACCATCGGGTATTTCCCTGCGGTGGTCATCCATAGTTACAAGGATGGAAGCATGGCGAATGAGAAGGGTTGACATACATGTAGTTTAACAAGAATTAATCCGGCTGTCAATTGTCAGACAACATCAATTTGCCTAAAAATGATAGCGTTTTTGTGCGATGCTATAATACAGAATGGAGCGAATATGAACGGACCTCTACCCTTTCTCGGCTTTTTCCTGCAGGAATACCCCGGCAACCTGGCATACCACCTGATTTTACTTTTCTTTATCCTGGCAGTCATTGTCACAACCGCCATGATAGGCCGTAACAGCCGCTACCTGTACACAAGGCAAATGCGGCTGGGTCTGCAGATCCTGTTTGGGATCCAGATGGCCATGCTGCTGGGTGCAGTTATTGCCTGGGCAGCCCGGCTGGATGCCCGCCTTATTTTACCTCCCCTGGACCGCTGTATCACTGCAGGCAGCCTGGTTTGGATCAGCTGGCTGTGGCTTCAGGTTCAGCCTGAAAAGCGGATAACCGTGGCTGCTGTGGTCCTTTCAACGCTGCTGGTGGTTCTACTCGGGGTGACCCTGGTATTGTGGCCTCCGCTAATGAAAAATGGGACATTTAATTCCACCTGGCTGGCTGCGGTTTGGAACGGGTTGACTGCCCTCCTGTGTGCTGGTGCGGCTGGTTTTATTATTAGGAAACGGCATTTCCAGTGGTATTTTGGTTTCGTTATGTTCCTGCTGGTGCTGGCGAGCAGCTTGCTGCAATTTACGCCGGCGGGCAAGGTTGGGGATTATCCCGGCTTTATCCGGTTCGGGCTGCTGGCAGCCTTCCCGCTCTTGCTGTTCACAGCCCAACGTCTTTTCCCGCCCCCTCTAAACGAAATCACCAAAGCACAAGCCTTGCTGTACGGCGACCGCCGGCGCTATTCTGCCGAGCTTTCCACCCTTCAAGATTGGCTGCAAGCAGCCAGCCATACCTGTGCAGCTGACATCCACCCGGTAATAGCCAGGGCGGCAGCAAAAACATTGCTGGCTGATTTTTGTTATTTACTCCCTTTACCAGGTGAAGGCAATCACCTGGTCTTTTTGTGCGGGTTTGATACCGCCCATGAAAAAGAATTGCCAGGTGTAAGCAAATCCCAATCCGCCTTCCCTGCAATAACAGCGGCTGTAAACCAGGCAGAACCGCTCATCAAGAACACCGGACCTGCGCCGGACCTGGAACTGGACAACCTGGCAGATCTTGCAGGGCTGAGAACTGCAGCCAGCATGTTATACATCCCGCTTGCAAATGCGAATTCTAACTGGGGCGGTTTGCTCTTCCTTACAACCCGGAACAACCGGGCCTGGTCTAATGAAGATATCACATTCGGTCAAGGCATCAGTCAACTCATCCTGGACCTGCTAAACAGCACAGGAAAGAAAGCCAGCAATAAAGAGGAACAAACTGACAAAGGGCAAAAGGAGTATCAAGACCTGGAAGCAGCGTTCCAGCAGGTATTGTTGCAGCTGAGCGAGTTCGAACAGGAGATGGACACCATTCAGCTGGATGCGCTTGCCGGCTTTAGCGAAGACGATGAAGATCAGGCGGTCGGCCAGGAATTACAGCTTGCCCTCACAGAGATGGGGCACATGCAGGATCAACTGACCGAAGCGCACCAGAAACTGGCAGACCTGGAAACAAACAAACTGGACACCGCGCCAGCCAGCCAGTTGAACAAGGAAGCCTTCAACCGGAATTCCCGCAAAATCCTGGACACGCTGGATTCGTTAAAAGGGAAGACCGACTTGCTGATCACAGGTGCTGCCGGGGGACTTACCCCTGTGCAGCTCAAATTCTTGAGCCAGGTTAAAAATGATTCGGACCGGATCCAGTTGCTAATTGAAGACCTGTTTTCGAACGCGATGGAAGACAGCCAATCAGCTTTTGACCTGGTTGAGGTGATTGACCTGGCAGTAGCTGAAACACGCACAGATTTTCAGGCCAAGAATTGCAGCCTGTACCTGAATGTTGACAAGACTATCCCTTCCATTGCGGGCAGCTCTGAACCCTTTAAACGTATCCTTTGCCAGTTGATGCACAACGCGATTGCGGCCAGCCAACCCGGAGGGATGGTCCAGTTGGATGCCCGGCTCGACATGGCAGAGGATCAGCAAATCCTGCTGGTGGAAGTGACAGATAGTGGAGAAGGCATCCTGCCTGAAGACCTGGATAAAGTCTTTTTGGCGCCTGATAATGGGGAAGATATCCAGGTAAGCGGCCTTGGTGATTTTCCCGCCGACCTTCAGGTTACCCGCTCCCTGGTGGAGTCACTCGGCGGCGAGATATCCGTTGAAAGTGCGGTGGGAGAAGGGACAACCTTTCACATCAGTTTACCCGTCGATTTTGCAGGGCAAGGATTTGTGAAAGACGCTGATGAAGATCAAGGATGACCTGCTGCGCAGCTTTACAGCTGCGGGAGTTTCTATCCTGGTTCTGCTGGCGGGCGGTTTTATGGCAGCGGCAGAAACAGGTATACCTGCCGCATCAGGGTCAGTTGTTACCCAAACGGCATCGCCTACATCCACTGCCCTGCCTCCAACCCGAACCTACACCCCGGAGTTCACCAGCACCCAAACTTCAACGCCAACCATCACCCTCACCTTTACACCCAGCCTGACATACACCATTACCCAAACCCCTACTGCAACTGCCTGCCCTGTTCCTGAAGGATGGGAACCTTACACGGTAAAAGCAAAGGACACATTAAAGACCCTGGCGAAAAAGCGGAAAACAACCGTGGATGCCATTTTGAAGGGAAACTGCCTTTCCACTAACAAGCTCTCGGCAGGAATGCAGCTCTACCTGCCATCGATTAACACTGCAACCCCTACCCCCGCTGCCTGCAAGCTGCCTCAAGGTTGGTTTAAATACACCATCCAGGAGAATGACTCCCTGGTTGGATTGGCAGATTTGCTTGGAGTAACCGTACGGGAGCTACAGGCGGCTAATTGCATGACAGAAGATGCAGGGTTAAACCCTGGAACCGTGATCTTCCTGCCGCTGGATCCTGCGAACTTACCAACCAGAACACCGGGTGCCATTCCAACGGTGGTTCCCCAGCCGATCACAACCCAGGATGGTTAGTGGAATGTCACAAGGCTGCAAGCGCGTCATCCTGATTATCACCATGCTCCTGATGCTGGCTGGCTGTACTGTTCCTGGATCCAGCATTAACATCCAGGCAGCACCTGTCGGCCTGGTGAAAAGCCCCGCCCCGACAGCCAGCCGGACTCCTTTTCAGCCAATCCCGCCAACCTCCACCCATACGCCACTTCCCTCTATTACTCCTTCCATTACCGCTACATTTACGCTAACGCCTACATCAACTCCAACCGAAACTCCCCTACCCTTTACCCCGACCGCTTGGTACTTTGACCTGGATTTGCCTGATGGCCAGGAGACATTCCTGGTGCTTGGCTCGGATGAACGACCGGGCGGCGGATTCCGCACCGATGTGATCCTGCTGGTGATCGTCAACCCATCGGAAGGGACAGCCAGTGTGGTGTCCTTCCCGCGCGATCTGTATGTTTACATCCCTTATTACGGCATGAACCGGATCAACACAGCCATGTACATGGGCGGGTTCAGCGGTCTGGCAGATACCATCGAATACAACTTTGGCATCCGCCCGCACCACTATGTAATGACGAATTTCAATAGTTTCATGGATATCGTGAATACTTTGGATGGAATCGATGTCCATGTCCGCAAGGAACTGGTGGACACCTGTAAACTCCCCATTGCTTACGGTGATTACTGCATCATCCAGACTGGTGTACAGCCGATGGATGGGCAGACCGCGCTCTGGTACGTCCGCTCACGCAAGTCAACCAGTGATTTTGACCGCAATCGCCGCCAGCAGGAAGTGCTACTGGCATTGTTCAACCGCTTCCTGACCATAGACGGTCTCAGCCGGGCACCGGAGCTGTATGATATCTTGCGGGAAAATGTGGAAACCGACCTCAACCTGGATGACATCCTGCCCTATGTTCAACTTGCGCCCAGGCTGGCTAAAGAAGGCCATATCCGGATGTATTCCATCGGCCAGGCAGAAGTTTGGAACTACGTTGCCGAAGGCGGTGCCATGGTCCTGCTGCCAAACCTGGAGGCGATTTATCCCATCCTGCAGCAGGCCACAACCCCCTGATTTTACTCTCTGGTGAATTTGACATAATACCATATGTGTTATACACTGAAAATTAACTATACGAAGGTTTACCCCGTCTGGAGGTCTTGCCATGAGTAACCAAACCCCAACGATCGTACACATCACACCAGGCTCAGCTCTAAAACCCGCTATTTCAGCCTGGGAGTACTACCTGCACGACCAGGGCAGGTCGAGTTATACCGTAAAATCGTTCAGCGGGGATATGCAGCTCCTGGCATCGTACCTGCCGCCTGATAAAGGTGTGGGTCAAATTTCAAATATAGACCTCAACCATTTTCTGGAATGGCTGCAGAATGAACGCGGAGTGCCCTGCTCGGCAAAGACTCTGGCACGCAGGATCACGTCGATCAAATCCTTCTTCCGCTGGCTGAATAAAAATGGCGTTATCCTGGTGGACCCTGCCGAGAAGATCCTGCAGCGCTCTGTCATCAGTCCTCTCCCGCAGGTTTTAACTGTAGAGGAACAGCAGAAAGCTTTAGAAGCGGCAGACAGTTTTCGGAATTCTCCCTCCCCTGACGTAAGACCATACACTTTGTTGACGCTTCTGCTCGCCACCGGGATTAAGAAAGGCGAATGCCTGGGCATCCATATCAACCACATTGAACTGGATGCGCCAAACAGCCCGATCCTGTTCGTACGTTATGCCAGCCCGCGCAACCGTTACAAGGAGCGAAAGATTGACCTGCCGGGGGATTGGGTGGCAGTCTACCAGGAATACCTGGCCCAGTACCACCCAGACGGGCAGGTTTTCCCCTGGTCTCCCCGCAGGCTGGAATACCTGCTGGAAGATATCGGCGAAAAAGCCGGGTTGACCAAGCACCTCTCATTTGATATGTGCCGCTGGACCTGTGCAGTGAATGACTGGACAGATGGGATCGAACCGGAGAAAATCCGCCAGAAAATGGGTGTTTCCAAGATCCAGTTCCGCGAGATCAGCATGAAGCTGCGCCAGCTGTCTGAATTTAAAGCGTAGTGAGCTACACTTAAAAATATTAAGCCAGGGATGGTAAAAATACCATCCCTGGCTTTTTTATTCCACCCATAAATGAATAACCTGCCTGGTTGAATCAGTTACCCTGGCAGCATCGCTAATCCGGAACCCTGGCACCCACAATATAATCCCTGCTTGGCATACCAGCGGCCAGCGCTGACGCAGTTCACGCGGGACCTTTGTGTTTATCCAAAAATCTGAAAGCTTCATGGACTTGCCGTCCATCCCAAGGGGAGTGAAACGGTCACCCGGTTTCAGGCTGCGTACTTGTAAATCCCCGCCTGCCTTTGCTGCATCCAGGAATGCATGCCCTGCTGAGAGGAACCCTGGATGGCTGCGGGCTGCACCAGCTGAAAGCATTTCAGCGAAGATATGCTTTCCGGATAACAGGTTGACCTGCCCCGGGACGGTTAAGACCGATTCATGTACTTCAAGTTGAAGTACATTTTCCTGCTGTTCCAGGGCATTTTCAACTTCCCTTGCAAGGAAAACATTGTTCTCCACCAGCCGAATGCTCAGACCCTGCTCCAGGGCAAGCTCATTCGTGCGGGTCGGGCGAGCTACAAAGGAAAGGCAAGCCTGCACAGTCTCAAACGAAATATCCCGCGCATACGGGATCAAGCTGGCGATCATCCTGCGCATCAGGTTCCTTTGTGCACCCGCATGGAATTGGAGAAATGAAGGCTGCGGAAAAGCTACCCAGTCTTCATGCAGCTCAGGATCCAGCACCTTCCAGACAATATCCAGCTCATTTTGCAGCCAGGAATGGTCATCCGCCAGGGTGATGTTGCTGCGCAGCAGCACTGCTTTAATATTAGGGTTGTACGTCTGCAAATAAGGAATCAGGTCATTGCGCAGGCGGTTGCGGAAAAAGGTGTTTTCCCGGTTGCTTAAATCAATCCGGGGGGTTAGCTGGTATTCCCTGCAATAAGCCTCAATCTCATCCCGCCAGGTGTAAAGCAGCGGTCGGATCAGGGGGATCTTTTCATCCCATTCGGGCAGGATGCCTGCCAGCGGCATGGCTTTCAGCCCATTCAAACCTGCGCCGCGCAGGAAGTGCATCAGCATTGTTTCGACCTGATCATCGGCATTATGCCCCACCAGCACAGCCTGGCCATTCATGCTGCGGGTTGTCTCAAAAAGGAACTGGTAGCGTGCAATTCTGCCCGCTTCCTCCAGGGAAAGCTTTTGACGTAAGGCCAATCCTGGCACATCCGCCTGCCTGGCTACCACCTCCACACCCCATTCCCTGCCAAGTGCAGAGATGAAATCAGCATCTGTGCCAGAGTCAGGCCGGATCAGGTGGTCCAGGTGTGCCAGGATTATGTTGAAACCGGCAGTATGAAGAATATGCGCCAGGGCAAGGCTGTCTGGACCCCCGGAAATACCAATTACAACCGGTTGGGAACGGATTATCCTATTACTTTCAAGTCTGAAGATAATTTTGTGTAAATCCATTAATGTGATTATACTTTAATCAAATTTTATTCAAACAGCATCTGGTTTTGTACCCCGCATAACATAATTGATGAATATGAACAGGTGAAATGATGAACGTAAGAATTTTGATTGTGGATGACGATTTTGAAACCCTGCGAATGGTTGGTTTGATGCTTCAGCACCAGGGGTACGAGATCATTGCAGCCAACAGCGGCGAACAAGCGCTTGCACTGGCCAACGCTGAACAACCAGACCTTATCATCCTGGATATCATGATGCCCAGTATGGACGGATATGAGGTTGCCCGCAAGCTGCGGGCAAGTCCACAGACGGAAGATATCCCGATCCTGATGTTCACAGCCAAAACCCAGGTGGATGATAAGATCGCCGGCTACAATGCCGGGGCTGATGACTATCTCACCAAGCCGGTTCACCCGGCAGAATTGATCGCCCATATTAAAGCCCTGCTCTCCCGCACATCCCGCCGGACTGAAACAGTGACTAAAGGTGCCGAGAAAGGCACGCTGATAGGCGTCATCGCCAGCAAGGGTGGTTTGGGTGCTTCTTCGCTGACACTCAACCTGGCGATTAGTATTGCTAAAAAGAGCAGGCTGGAAGTCATTGCTGCAGAGCTGCGCCCCGGATGCGGCAGCTGGGCGCTTGAGCTTGGTTTCAACCAGCCTACCGGATTAAAAAACATATTGCTAAGCCAACCATTTGAAATCAACCATGCCATGCTGGAAAGGGAACTGGTAAGAACTACATTTGGGCCGCAACTCCTGTTGGCATCCAGCGGGCTGCAAGAAGTCGATACCTGCCACAAAGCTGAAAATGTCTATGAACTCATGCAGGTTCTACCCGAGATGGCAGATGTTGTCCTGGTAGATATCGGCGCGCCATTATTGCCAAATATAAACAAGGTGATCGAAGCTTGCGATGAAATTATCGTTGTCATGGAGCCTTTCCCTTCCTGCATGGAAAGCACCCGTGTATTGTTGAAAGACCTTGAAGAGCTCGGGGTTGGAAAATCCATATTGCTCCACTTAATCGTCGTGAACCGGGTGCGGGCTGATATGCAGCTTACCCTGACCCAGATACAGGACCAGTTGAAAACGAAAGTACTGCAAATGATCCCGCCCGCGCCAGAGGTGGCATTTTTCTCTGCCCAAAAGCATATTCCACTGGTCGAGCTGCAGCCTGAAGGGTTCCTTACCCAGCAGTTTGAACACCTGGCGGATATTTTCCTGGAGCGGTTAGCTAAATGACCAAACGGGCTGCCCTGGAAAACCTAAAACCAGCAGCCAGGATCCTTCAACAAGCCAAGCATGCAGTCGTCTTTACCGGGGCGGGAATTTCCACGCCTTCAGGTATCCCTGATTTCCGTACAGCCAGCACCGGGCTCTGGATGAAAGACGATCCGATGCGGGTTGCTTCCTTATCTGCATTCAATGTTCACCCCGAACGTTTTTTTACCTGGCTCAAACCCCTGCTTTCGGCAATTACTGCTGCCAGGCCCAATCCTGCCCATTTCAGCATTGCCAGGCTTGAAAATGCAGGTGTGATAAAGGCAGTTATCACCCAGAACATTGACATGCTGCACCAGCAAGCCGGCACGAAAACCGTGCTGCCGCTGCACGGATCCGTGGATAAACTGGTTTGTGTGAAATGCCATGCCCGATTCCCCACCATCCAGTACCTGGAAGATTTCTTGCAACGGGATGTAATACCGCGCTGCCCAACCTGCAGCCGGTACTTGAAACCGGATATTGTCCTGTTTGAGGAAATGTTGCCCATGGAAATCTGGAACCAGGCGTATCAGCAGGTAGAACAATCGGATGTCATCCTTGTGTCAGGGTCTTCGTTGGAGGTTTATCCTGCCAGCAACCTGCCGCAGCTTGCCGTACAGAACGGCGCCATGCTGATCATCAATACCCTGAGCACCACTCCCATGGACAGAGATGCAGACCTCCTGCTGCCGTTAGATTCGGCGGAGATATTGCCCTTGCTGACGGGGATGGTGCTGAGCGAATGACTGTACCGGAAACAAAAAACGTCTACTACCGATTGTTCAGTGCGCTTCCCGCGCTTGAAAATTCGCTGTCTGCCCGGGGGTTGCTGTTCTCACTGGCTTACCATTCTGCCCGCATTTTAAAAGCAGAGACAGCGCAGCTGTACCTGGCTGGCAGGGCAGGCAATCCTGCTTTCTTGTATGCCTCCTGGTCACAGGACCAAATCGCTTCAATAAACAACAGGATAATCAATCCCCTGGCAGATTGGGTCATTCAGCACCGCCGGTCCAGAATCCTTTCAGGCATTGACCCGTCCCAAAGCCCGGATGGAGAAGCCGAAATTTCCAGGATGGTCAGAAATATTATCCTTGTACCCGTGATTGCCGGCAGGCGTGTCATCGGTGCGCTGGAGGTCATTAATTGTCCCTATGCGCCTCAGAAACAGGATGAGGAGATGCTGCTGCACCTGGCGGCAGTCACAGCAAACAGGATGCTGCTAAGATACTCCATCACCAGGCAGGAGCAATCCCGTCTGTTGATTCAGCATATCCGCACACCCCTTACCACCCTCAATACCATCTCTTACCTGCTGGAGCAGCCTGACCTGGCAAACCAGAAACGGCTGGAACTGGCCAGCGCATTGAGAACCGGATCTTCGCGTCTTAATGAAACGATCGATATTTTTGAAGAAATCGATGATTTGGATGAAGGCCTAACGCTTATCCAAAAACGGGAAACCGGCATGATGGAATTGCTGCATTCTGCCTGCCGGAAGGTAATGCCCCTGGCTGCTGAGCACGGTGTCAGGCTTGCCTGCAATATGCTGGAAATACTCCCATCCATTGACCTGGATTCCATCCTCATGGAACGGGTGGTTATTCAAATACTGTCAAATGCTGTCCTGTACAATCGAAAAAACGGCAGGGTTTTCCTTACTGCCTGGTCAGAAGCAGGACAACTGATTGTGCATGTGCAGGATAATGGAAATGGAATCCCGGCGGGCGACTTGCCGAAAGTTTTTGAAAGATTCTACCGTGCCAGAAACTCAGAAAAAGCCACGCCGGGTGTAGGTTTAGGCCTTTCGTTGTGTAAAAGTATCATCCAGGCTCATGGCGGGGAAATTACCATTAAAAGTAAGCTGGGTTCTGGAACGGGTGTTACGGTCAAACTCCCTCTCGGACCAAACCTTTAACGGCTTCCCCTGCGGCCGAACTGCCTTTCAAGCAGGTCAACTGACAGGTGGATCATGGTCGGCCGCCCATGCGGGCAGGTGCGCGGCGACTGGCACTTTTCCAGGTCCCGTAACAGGGCAAGCTGCTCCTCCTGCGCCATAACAGTTCCGCCTTTTATTGCAGCCCGTTTACAAACCCGTGAAGCAATCCTGGCTTCGATCTCAGTCTGCATGGGGCTTTCGTCTTCTTCAATATCTTCGATCACTGCCCTCAGCAAGGTCTCGGGATCGCTTGAACTGAAAACAGCCGGCAGAGCACGAACACGAAACGCATTCCCGCCAAACTCTTCCACCAGAAATCCCAGGCTGTTCAGGGCATCCAGGCTGTCTGCCAGGGACGCTGCCTGGTGGGATGCCAGTTGGACAGTGACTGGCTGCAGCAGGGGCTGCATAATAACCTCAGTGCTGCGTTGTTCCATCAACTTTTCAAACAGCACCCTTTCATGGGCGGCATGCTGATCGATCAGGTACAGCCCGTCCGGTCCTTCTGCCACCAGGTATGTAGCGCCGATTTGCCCAATCAAGCGCAGCAAGGGCAGGCTTCCGGCCGGCAGACTATCTGGAATAGATGCCGCTTGCTGGGCTGCCTGAGAGATTGGGGACTGCCCTTCTCCAGATATTCCACCTTCATGAGCAAACTGCCAATCCAACCCGGCTGCCTGCGATGAGGTAACCCCGGTTTGTGCGGCTGCAGTACCCCAAAGTTTCTGTGGAGGGATAGCCGGAATAGGAGAATATGCCATTACAGCCCGGCGCACAGCCCGCTGAACAGCAGAAAAGACCCGGTCGCTGTTACAGAAACGCACCTCAGCCTTGGCTGGATGGACATTGACATCTACCTCTTCGGGCGGCAACTGGATGAAGAGCACTGAAATGGGGAAACGCCCCACCATGAGCAAGCCGGAATATGCCTGCACCAGTGCTGCGTTCAATGCAGTATCCTGCACCCACCTGCCGTTGATGAAGAAGGTCATTTCTCTGCGGTTCGAGCGCGTTAATGCCAGCGGACTGGTAAAACCCTCGATGGTAAATTCACCGTCATCAAACACCACCTCGAGCATCTGCCGGGCAGTATCCACCCCGTACAGGCTGGCGAGTACTTCGCGCCTGTCGCCTCTGCCGCTGGTTTGCAGCACGGTTTTGCCGTCATCCATCAGGGTGAATTGCACCCTGGCATACGCCAGGGCGTAACGGGTCACCAGGGAATGCACCTGTTGCCTTTCGGTCGCATCGGTCTTCAAGAATTTTAACCGGGCGGGTACATTCGAGAACAAGTTCTCCACCCTGACGGTTGTACCAATCGGGTATGCCAGGTGTTCCAGCCTTCCGCCATCACCGCCATCCACCACCAGGCGGGAACCGGTCTCTTCAGTTTGCGTCCTGGTTGTGAGGGTGCTGCGCGAAACCGAAGCGATAGATGCCAGCGCCTCACCTCTGAATCCCAGGGTGCGGATCGCAAACAGGTCTGCTGCCGAAGCCAGTTTGCTGGTGGCATGCCTTGTCACTGCCAGCGAGACTTCACCAGCCGGGATTCCGGTGCCGTTGTCGCTTACTTCGATCAGCTGTTTACCCGCCTGCTGGATCAAAATAGTGATTTTGCTGGCGCCTGCATCCAGGCTGTTCTCCAGCAGTTCTTTCACCACCGAAGCCGGTCGCTCCACCACTTCGCCGGCAGCGATTTGGGAAGCGACTGCATCTGAAAGGATATGTATTGGCATGCCAGAATTATATCAAGAGACACACACTCAGGTCGCATATCTGCCGGAGATATGGTTTAATACCCCCATGCCTGTCACCGTAAAAGTTCACCTGTATGCAACCTTCAAATTGATTGCGGGGCAAAAAGAATTCGAGCTTGTGCTGCCGGATCAAGTAAACATAGGTGAAGCAATCCATATCTTTCTTGAATCTGCCCCTGCCCTGAAACCCCACTGGCTGAACCAGGAGGGTGTACTGCACGTCCACGTGCATTCATTTTTGAATGGAACAGATGTATCCACACTGCCTCTGGGCATGGCAACCAGGCTGAAGCAAGGGGACATCTTAGAATTCATCCCTCCTGTTACCGGCGGATGATCCTTTGAACTGATTGACGAATGAATTTATTCCGTGTATGATGAAATTGCCCGGGTTGGCCGGGTGACCGCGTCGCAGCCCCTGGCTGCGCCGAGGAAAGTCCGCACTCCTGAGAGCATGGCGCCGGGTAACACCCGGGACGGGGCAACCTGTCGGATCGGGCCACAGAAACATACCGCCTGCAAGCTGCCTTCCCACCAGGGAAGCCGGCAAGCGGCAAGGGTGAAATGGCGGTGCAAGAGACCACCGGCGTGTGCAGTAATGCAGCGGCCAGGCAACCCCCGCCAGGAGCAAGGTCAAGCAGGAACATGTGGAGGCTGCTCGTCTCCCTTAAGTTCCGGGTAGACTGCTGGAGCGTGCTGGTAACAGCCCGCCGAGAGAGATGGTCACCACCATGAGAGCCGTCCTTCGGGATACCCTCTCATGGACAAAATGCGGCTTACAGGCCAACCC
>DHHC01000022.1 GCA_002403095.1 Leptolinea sp. UBA4782 | reverse complement strand
TTACAGAAAAGATGTTACACCAACCAATTAAGAATAAATTTAGGATTTTTTGCAATTGTAGAGAGTTGTCTAGACTTGTATAATGTTGATTAAGTAGTTTGTAGTCGTTCGTGCTCTTTAATAACAAAGTTTAAATTCAATTTTTTCTGGGGAGGCTAAATGTCTGCCGGATGGATGGATACCTATGTTTTAAGTCATGATGAGGTAAAAGAATTTTACGAAATTATTGATTATGCATTGGTAACTGCTACAAATGAAGGCTTTTACTTGGGAAACCTACATCTCTTGGATGACAATAAAGAAGCGGTTGTCCTTTCTTTTGACAGATTCTGGCGTCCATTTATTGGTACTTCTTACGGCTACAACCAACTCGATGAGAGATGTAGAATTCCAACTTGGGAATATCTAATTTCCCTTGCACGAGCAAAGCTCAAATATGAGCACAGAGCAATAGACGGGGGAAGAATTTTTATCACAAAGGATAGTGTATTTTATAAAGATGAAAATTTAAGAAAGCACATTTTATTTTACCTAATTTGGCTTGGTAGAAATGAACAAGAATGTGACCCACATGATTTTGTTGGAGATTTACTTGAGAGAAGAATTGATGTGAACAATTCCTTATGGAATTTGATTTCTTAATTGATTACGATACTTATTAAACATTTTCACCTATTAATTAGGTCCCTTGACCTCTCCACGTACTCCAGGCTCTGGTGGCGGAAGTAGGTGTTGTACAGGGTGGCGTAATGCCCACCAGCATTCAACAGGCCAGTGTGGCTGCCCTCTTCAATCACCTTGCCGTGATCCATTACAATGATCCGGTCGGCGCTCTTGACCGTGGATAAGCGGTGGGCGATCAAAATGCTGGTTGCCTGCTTCAAGATTAGAGTCAATGCCTGCTGGATCTGCCATTCGGTGAAGGGGTCGATGCTGGCAGTAGCTTCGTCCAGGACAAATATCTCAGGCCTCTGCACCAGTACCCGCATCAATGAAACCAGCTGGCGTTGCCCCATGCTCAGGCGCGCCCCGCGTTCCCCCACTTCGGTTTCCAGCCCGTTGGGCAAAGTCTCGAGCCATTCTCCATCACCGATCTGCCTGGCCAGGCTGAGTATCTCACTGTCAGTGATTTCCTGGCGGGCATAACGGATGTTATCCAGCACGCTGCCCGAGAACAGGAAAGGCACCTGCGAAACGATACCCAGGTGGGTGCGGTAGGTTGCCAGGTCAAAACTGCGGATATCCTGCCCATCGATGAGAATTTTACCACCCTGAAATTCATAGAAACGGGCGATCAGCTTGGCGACGGATGACTTGCCAGCCCCGGTATGCCCCACCAGTGCCAGGTTTTCACCCGGCTGGATGTGCAGGTTAAAATCCTCCAGTACATGCTCATCTTCTTTATAATGAAAGTAAACATGCTCAAAATCAACCTGCCCCTTCAAGGTTTTTACAGGGACATTGTCTTTCTGGATAACTACCGGTTCAGCATCGATTAACGCAAAAACGCGTTCTGCAGCTGATAACCCGTTTTGCACGGATGACCAGAAGGCAGAAATATTCATCACCGGGAAAAGGAAACGGTCCAGGCTGTTCAGGAAAAGGTACCAGGCTCCTGCAGTCAGGACTGCATTCACAGCCGAAACACCGCCAACGTAAAGGAGAACGGCAGTTGCCACCCCCGCCATGGAGTTCAGGAGGGGGAAAACGGTATCCAGCACCATGCCGCGCCGCCAGTTGACCTGGAAAGATTTGTCATTGGCTTTGGCAAAATCAGCGTAAATGCTGCTTTCCTGGCGGAAGTTCTTGGCAACCGCAATGCCGCTGATGGTTTCCTTAATGGTTGCATTCACTTCTGCCATAGCACGCATACCCTGCTGTGTAGCTTTACGCGCAAAACGCCGGAACAATAACCCAAAACCGAAAACGATCGGCATAATAGCGAAAACCATGAGCGATAGGCGCCATTCTATATTGAGCAGCACAATACCCAGAACAGCTGCTTCAAGTAGCTGCGAAGCCACGTTGGCAATGATGTTGATCAACTGGCCGAAATCCTGCGAATCGGAGGTGATGCGCGAGACTATTTTGCCGGAAGGATACTCGTCATAGAAAGACAGGTCGTGATTGGCAGCCGCCTCAAAGCCGTCACTGGCCAACTGCATGACCACGTTGGCAATAGCCTTGATCATCGTCCGCCGGCTGATCAGGTTGGAAACCCAGATAAAAATGCCGATAACGAGTGCCAGGAAGGAAATAAGCAAAATGCTTGCCAGCCTGGGATCTTTCGCAAGCAGATCCACCGCCCGCGAGATTATCAAGACGGAAGATGCACTGGCAAGCGAAACCAGGATAGTGAATACAGCCACTACCAGGATCTTCCTGGCTTCAGGCTTAAAATACATCAGGATCCGCTTGACAAGGTCCCGATCCTTGTACTTGCGGTCATATTTCTCTGCGTTCAATCCGCTAAAAAAGCCCATGCCTGCCTGTCAATCCTTATGTTTCGCTGAAGATCCTGCGGTAGGCTTCAGAAGTTTTCATCAGTTCATCATGAGTACCGAAAGCAGTCAGCCTGCCCTTGCGCATCACCAGGATCAGGTCTGCCCAGCGGATTTGCGAAAGGCGGTGGGTGATAATGAAGGTGGTGCGCCCGCGGGTAGCAGCATGAATAGCACGCTGGATCAGGTCTTCGGTTGCACTGTCAATGGCGCTGGTTGAGTCATCCAAAACAAGAATGCGCGGGTCGGTTAAGAATGCGCGCGCCAGCGCCAGTCTTTGGCGCTGCCCTCCCGAAAGAGTAACCCCGCGCTCCCCGATCACGGTCTGATAGCCATCTTTGAAGGTGCGGATGAATTCATCCGCCTGGGCAGCCCTGGCAGCAGCTTCAATCTCTTCCTGGGTGGCATGCGGTTTACCAAAGGCAATATTCTCGGCGATGCTGCTGGAAAACAAGAAGATATCCTGTTCAATGATTGAGATGTTTTTGCGCAGGGCTTCCAGGTTCCATTCACGTACATCCAACCCGTCAACCAGCACCTGCCCCTGGGTGACATCATAAGTGCGGTTGATCAATTTCACCAGGCTGGTCTTGCTCGAGCCAGTCTGCCCGACGATAGCCACCGTCTGCCCAGGTTTTACCCTGAACTGGATCCCATCCAGTACCGGATCACCAGATTCATACTGGAAGCAGACATCCTTAAATTCCACCTCTCCCTGCATAGCATGGTCATACCCGGTGGCATTCTGGTCGAGATTGTTCTCCTTATTCATCAATTCCAGCAGGCGGCGGGCGCCAGCCAGGCCGGAAGCTATTTGTGAATAAGCCCAAAGGGAAGAAAATGTCGGGAAATCAAGCATCATCAGGGTGCCGTAATAACCGATCACCTGTCCCATGTTGACCTCACCAGCCCGTAAAAGCAAAAGAGCATGCAGCAGACCTCCGGCAAGAGCTGTTGAGAGCAGTAAAAGCGGCAAGAAACGGGCTTCTATTTTACCCTGGTCAATAACGGCTTCTTTATATCCGGATGCATTTTTGGTAAAGAGTGAAACTTCTGCTTTTTCCTGTGAAGCACCTTTGACAGTCTCAATTCCGTCCAATGCTTCAGCCAGGCGGGTATTCAGCTTCCCGAATGTTGAGCGCACCCGGTCGGTAACTGGCGACAGGCTATGCATATATTCCCACAGCGCCAGGAAGTAGAAGATGATGAAGACGACCGGGGTGATGATCAAGGCAGGGTGATAGGTCGGCGCCAGGATAAGCGGCATAATCAAAAAATTGAGCGACCCGATCACTATATTCAACCCAGGGCTGAAGAGAAAATTTACCTGGCGCACATCATTGGTTGCCCTGGCCATGGTATCGCCAACCGGCTGCAGGCTGTGAAAGGTCATGCTCTTCCCGAGCAGGTTGATGTAGAGTTCCTCGCGTACGTTGCGCTCGGTTCGCTGAGCAACCAGCTCGAAACCCAGATTGCGGATCATCTGCATACCGCCCCTAATGAGCTGGGTGCCGCCTAATAATAAGGCAATAATGCCCAGGTTCTCCAGATTCTCGCGGGCATTCGGCGCGGTGATCAGGTTGTATGCGTTCCCAATTAATTTCGGGGCAACCGACATCAGAGCTGCATTCAGCAGTGCCCCAAGGGTGGCGATCAGGATCAGATACCAGTTATGTACCGCATGGGAAAGAACCCAGCGGATGGGTCCTTTGCGGTTGGTTTTGAACTTCTGCGGGATGCTAAACTCGGTGACAGACATCAATGAACCAGCGGCAAGTATTGTATCACGGTTTTACGGGCTGGTTGGCAATACTGGCATGGCAGGACCATCTTTTTGAAGGTATTCTGCCAGGGCAGCCCGCATGGCTGTGCGGTCATCCCAAGCGTACTCGGTCGCGCCGAAACACATGGATTGCTCATGCCCCTTTCCGCATGCAACCACCAGGTCGCCCGAGTGTGCCAGGCGGATAGCCTGCCGGATTGCTTCACCCCTATCCGGTACCCGCCAGAAATTCCTTCTTTCCACGCCGCCTTTGCTCATAGCTGCATCTGCCATTTCTGCCAGGATATCATCCAGCGATTCGGTGCGCGGGTCTTCAGCAGTTAAAACCGTCAGGTCTGCCAGCCCGATGGAGACTTCAGCCATTATCCGGCGTTTTGCCCTGTCGCGCAGCCCGGCTGAGCCGAATACAGCAATTACTTTTCCCCCGGTCATCTGGCGTACTGCCTGCAAAGCCACTGCCAGGGCATTCGGTGTATGGGCAAAATCCACAATGGCGGTAAAATCCTGCCCCAGGTCGATCCGCTCCATCCGCCCGGGAACAGCTTCCAGGCTGGCAATCCCTTTCGCAGCAATCTGCGGATCAATACTTAGCCCATAGATGGCTGCGGACATGGCGGCCAGGATGTTGGAAATATTGAAAGCGCCAACCAGTTTGCTGAAAACCGGCTGCCTGAAATTTCTGCCCGCAGCAATGAACCGGATCCCTTGCGGGGAGTACATGATTTCTTCTGCCTGCAGGTCGGCACCTGGTTTCAGGCTGTATGAAACCTGCTTCATCCCAGGGATGGAGGAAAGGTAGCCATACGAACTATCGTCCCGGTTCAATACTGCCAGGCGCGGGTTGCCTTGCGCCTTGGGTGCAGTCTCTGCCAGGTACTCAAACAGGCGTGCTTTGGCAGCCCGGTAATTCTCATAAGATCCATGAAAATCAAGGTGTTCGTGGGTAATGTTGGTTACAACGGCAATGTCAAACTCACAGGCTTCCACCCGCTGCTGGGCCAACCCGTGCGAGGTGGTTTCCAGAATTACATGAGTCAGACCGGCATTTACCATTTCCGCCAGGTATGCCTGCACATCCGGTGCATCAGGGGTGGTGACGTGAAAGCCGGTGTCTACCTCACGACTCCCGATAACCGCGTTGACTGTGGAAATCATCCCGGTTTTCATGCCGGCCGTAACGAGGATCTGGTTGATCAGGTTGGTAGTGGTGGTTTTCCCGTCAGTGCCGGTGACACCGATGACGGTCAATTTCCTGGCAGGGTAACCATGCCAGGCAGCTGCCAGGGCTGCAAGCGCTTTGCGGGAATCATCGACCTGGATATAAGGCACACCAATTTCCGCCTGCGGCTGCATGCCAACTACCGCTGCAGCCCCGCGCTGGACGGCATCCGCAATGTAGCGGTGTCCATCCATGCTGAAGCCCTGCAGGGCTACGAACAGGAAACCGGGTTCAACCTTGCGTGAATCGAACACAATCCCGGTGATCTCAAGCGGCGGCAATTTTTCCGGTTGCAGCACCCGAACCGGGAGCTTTTCAAACAGTGTATCCAGTCTCATTTTTCCAAGTATAACGTATCCTGATATCCCAAACAAAATGCCCCGGTGACCCCGGGGCATGATTGTGCAGATATTTCAACTTACAGCAATTCCTGCCGTAGACCTTGCAGCTGGCCGGCGACCGAGCCATCTACCACCCGGTCGTCCACCCGGATAACCAGGCCGCCCAGGATATTCGGGTCTACTTTAAAAACGACATCACCTGCACCACCCATAGCTTTGAGCAGGTCCTTACGCACCGTCGTCTGTTCATCATCCCGCAAGGGAAGCGCACTGGTAACTTCAGCCTTACTGCCCTGGTAATCGTACTGGTCCAGCAAGGTAAATTTGCCGTCCTTTACGCCGGAGAAGAATTCTTCCAGTAATGCTCGCTGCCGGTTTTCATCCCGCAGGAGCGATTCCCCGATCAGCTTATGGCTGGCTGCCATCGCCAGTGAAACCACCTGACCGCGCAGTTCGCTTAGCATACGGATGCGGTCCTGCTCCACCTGTGCCAGGGCAGCCTGACGGGCATTCATAATATCGGCATCGGAGCGCACCTTCAGGTCTTGTTCGATCTTTCCGGCTCGGTCGGTTGCATCACGCAGCAGGTCAGCCGCTTTAGCCTGGGCTTCAGAAACGATCTTATCGGCTTCACTTTCAGCATTAGCACGCGCTTCTGCAGCGATCCTGGCATCTTCGAGACTCTGGGTTGCGGTCTGCTTGCGCTTTTCCATCATTTTCATCAACGGTTTGAATAACCATGCGCGCAAAACGATAAAGATGATCGCAAAGTTGAGGATCTGGACGATCAATAATCCAAGATTGATACCTAGTTTATCCAATGGATTTTCCTCCCGGTTTTTGCTTTGAGATCATAGTACAAAGAGCATCAGGAATGCGATAACCAGACAGTAGATCGCGATTGCCTCAGAGAACGCGATACCCAGGATCATATTGGTCAACAGGTTTCCGTAAGAATCCGGGTTGCGGGCCATGCCTTCCAGTGCACCCTGAACAGACATTCCGATCCCAACCCCTGCGCCAAGCGCGCCGATCATGGATAACCCAGCGCCTATAAATTTTGCAGCTTCAACAATATCACCAGTCATATCAGTCCATTCCTCCGTAAAGAAAATTCAATCGACCTGCTACCGCAGTTTATTGATGCTCTTCATCCCCATGGCCTTGGGTAGCCTGCGCCATAAAGACCATGGTTAACATCCCAAACACGAATGCCTGGATAACACCCATGAACAATTCAAAGAAATAGATCAGCGAAGGGACAAAAACCGGTACCATCTGGCTTACAATGGCCACCAGCACCACTCCAGAGAACATCACCCCAAATAGACGGAAGGAAAACGAAAGGATTTTTGCAAACTCCGAGATCAATTCAAGAATGCCGACAATGAAATCCATAAACCCTAAAAACGGTTTCTTGAACATAGTAGTGAAATTCAGGAACTTGCTGAAATAGCGCGGTCCCTGGGCACGTACGCCGATCACCTGGGTCATGATCACTGAGATCAAAGCCAGGGCAACGGTGAAGTTCAGGTCGGTGGAAGTACCGCGCAGAAAGGGAGTTACCACATAACCCTCACCTGGTGCCGCTGTTCCATCTGTAACCGTGTACACATTGCCAAACACCTGCTGGATCGGGTGGCCTTCTTCTGCATGATGCAGTATCCCTATCGATTCAAAACCCGGGATCAACTTGACCAGGTTGGTGAAAAGCACCAGGATCAAAATGGTGGCAAACCAGGGAAATATTTTTTTTGCCCAACGCCCGGCGGTATTTTCCGTCAGGTTATAGAGCATATCTACCAGCATTTCAAAAAAGCCGGAAATCCCTGACGGAACGAGGCTGCCTTTTTTTGAGTTGCGGTAAACTGAATATGCCAGAGCGATGAGGATGACATCCACGATCAGCATGGCTACCAGCGTATTGGTCAGCGGGATTGCACCAATCACCGGCAGCGTTACCAGCGGTTTTTCCAGCAGCGGTTCGGGGGCAACCTGGATGTGAGGCATTACCGGGGCGAAAAAACTGGTGCCGATGATGGTCAGCACGATAAACAGCAGTATCCACCAGCGGTTAATCCCCCAGCGCCAGCGGCGGGGCGGTTTTTCAACCGGAGAAGTCTCAATTGGATTGGTCTGTTCCAATGTGGTTTTGCTCCTCTGCGAATTTTGGTCTGCTTGCATCTGCCCGAATCTTTTTGATGGTACTGCGCGCAATCAACAGCATGGTGAGAAGGGAAACCGGCACACTGGCCAGTAAGAAAATGATGGTGTAGGTTGCCCGGGTCCCCAACCGGTTGTCCAGCCACATCCCGCCAAACAAGGCTGCCAGGATGATAACGAGGGATACAAGACCAACCTGTGCCACCAGGATTGCGATTATCACATTGATGGTGCGCTGTTTTTTATTACCCTCTCCAGAATTCGGTGAAATCATGCTACAGGATTATAACATTATTGAAATCAATCCACTAAATCATCCGGCAAGCAAATTTCCCTGTATTCAATGAGCAGTTGTGGAAGTGTATTTGCCTTTCAACAAGGTGATCCCCGCCAGCACAAAGAGGATGCAAGCAGCGATATGCAAAACTTTTACACCTGTTGACGGGATGCCAGCAGTTTCGACTTCGAATGGAAGCGCTTGAACCGGCCGGCGGTCGATTTGCTGATCTCCGTTTACCGGTACCAGCAGGTATATCCAAAGTGTTCCCTGGTAAACACCATTCACATCAGCCAGAATCTCCCAGGAGTAGTGCAGGTCGACCCCATCAGCCACCGGCTGGAAGACCGAATCACCCGGGTTTACCCTCATTCCCGGGATTTCGAGCCGGGCTTCCAGCAATGCAGACGGCGTATCAGCCTGGCCTTCGATAATAGCTGCGTCAGTTTTAATCCCTAAGGAAGTGAACTTCACAATTCCTGCCTGCCCGGCACGCAGCTTTTCAGGTATCACGATGGTATTCTCCCTTTCGAGGAGTACGGGCTGCATCCCAGGGTAATCCAGGGAATAGGCAGGCGGGAACGGACTGGTGAGTGTACGTTTTGGCAGCGGCCAGGCTGTGAGGATAAGCAAAGCGGCGCCGGTACTCGCCAGCAGGATGGACACAGCTAAACGAACTCTTGTGGACTTCATGGCTTGATTATACCGGGCAATCCCCGTTGGACCGGATGGTATGGCATCTCAGGCGGGCTGTACCAGCACCACCAGCCGAAAACAGGAACCGGCCTGGCAGGAGCAGTCTCCTGTATGCCAGGCCGGCAATATTTATCTGTTAGTTTTTTAAATTTACTGGGCGCTGTACTCCAGGGCATCCAGCAGTTTATCGGCTTCGTCAACGGTCAGTTTTTTATCCTGCAACATCCGCAGGACTACCAGGCGCTCTTCTTCTGTTACACCCGAAACCGGCTGCTCAAATACCGCGCCATCCGGGGAAGGAATAGGCTCATCCTGGAAGAATTTGTGGCTCTCCGCAGGCGGTGGTGCATAGCCTTTTTCTTCTATCCTGCGCATGGCGGCTTCGATACGGGTTTCTGCCCGGCGCACTGCCTCACTGGTCTTCCTGGCAATCCTCTCCGATATATCACTGCTCAGGCCGTCTGTTCCGACAGACACGCTGATCCCGGGGACCGCCCAGGTTCCAACATGCTGCCAGTGTTCTTCCCGCTTCCGCGCCTTCCGTTCCATTTTTTCGTTTGCAACCGGTTGATCCGTGATGCGGATATCTCCGCCCGCCTTTATGCGTAAAGGAGTACTTCCATCTCCAATGGTGCGCAGCAATGCCCAGTCCTCCACCCTTTCGGTCTCATCTATGAACTCCAGGCGGATATCTTCGCCGCCTGAAGTAAGATCGAGGGACCAGCCGCTTGAAGGTGGGATTGATACCTTCACGTCCCCGCCTGCTTTCAGGGCAATCTCTTTTCCGGCCGATTCGGAGAAACCAGCGACAATATCGCCTCCGCTCGAAACCCTTACACTGCCGTAAATGTTCACCAGGCGGGCATCCCCGCCTACAAATGCATCTGCCAGCCCGTCGCCAAGTGCGCGGCAAACCAGGTCACCGCCGACCCTACTGCATGTCAGGGGTGCTGCAATTTCATCCACCACGCAATCACCGCCCACTTTGTCCACTGCCAGGTCGGCCATCCGGGTTGCAGAAAGGTCGCCTCCCACCCTTTCCACCTTGACCAGACCCAGCAAATCCTGCAGCCAGGCGGAGCAATTGACCTTCTCCACCACTACCGGGTAATACATGGGAACCTGGATGGTGCAATCATCCAGGGTGGTGATCTGTGTGTTCAATCCTTCAACGCTGATACGGACACGGGTTGGGTCTGCAACCACTTCAAACGAATTTTGATCCCACCCGCACAGGTTTAAATCTCCACGGGCTTTGACGAATAGAGTTCCCCCCTGCGGCGCTGCTTGTATCATTCGTTCCATAGCTCACTCCTGCCAAAGAGATTACGTAAATATATTTGAAGTGCTGTTTAAGTTTTACAAAGTAATCATAGCATATATTTAGTTTAAGTCAAGGATGTATTTGATTTTCTGTCAACAGTGTTGGGATATGCCGGCATCCCGGTATGTGTCAAAACCACATGGCTCTATTCACTCGTCCATGCTGTATCTGCTCTTTACCAGCAGCAGAAGGATAGATCCCTTGCAGTTCGCAAGGCTGCTGTACAAGTCGGTTCAGTGTACCCGGTTCTAAAGATTAGTCGGCGCTGCTTCCAAAGTATTGCAGGATGCGGGCAATATGCCGGGCTCCTTTTTCATACAGGTCAATCTTCACATTCTCATTGGGCGCATGTGCTTGCGAAGCAGGATGCCCGATTCCAGCCGTAACGATCGGAATATTTAACGCATCCTGGACCATAGCATTCGGACCCGAACCGCCTGTCATGGGAATAACCCGCATGGGCACGCCATACACTTCTGCCGCACAATCCACCACCAACCTGACAAACGGGTCATCCGGATCTGTGCGCGAAGGGGCTCCCCCGCCATGGTAAGTGATTTCAACATCTGAAAAACCATGGGCATCCAGGTGTTCGCGCAGCTGCTTCAAAACCTTCTCCGGGCGCATATTCGGTACCAGGCGGAAATCGATCTTGGCGCTGGCTCTGGCTGGAAGCACTGTTTTTGATCCTTCACCCTGGTAACCGGATGTCAGCCCGCAGATGGTGCAGGTCGGTTCAAATACTTCCTGGATGCGCAGGTCAGCACCTCCGGCTGTATCCTTCAGGAACTTGTAGATCCCGTACTGGTTTTTATATGCCGGGGCTGGGTCAGGCAAAGCCTCCATCAACTCACGGTCGCGGCTGCTGGGAGGCAGGATATCATCATAGAAACCCGGGATGAGGATATTCTCGTTTTCATCCTTAAGGGTGTTGAGCGCCCATACCAGCCTCCAGGCTGCATTTGCGAAAATGGACCCCCCGGTGCCGGAGTGGACATCCTGGTTGGCAGTTTCCACACTCAATTCCACATAACAGATGCCGCGCAAGCCCAGGTACTGCAGCGGGTACCCGAATTCATCTACCCCGCCGAATTCCCACACGCATGCATCTGCCTTCAGCTGGGGCACATGCGAACCAACATATTCGTTCAAGTGTACACTGCTGGTCTCCTCTTCACCCTCGAGCAGGAACTTGACAGTACAGGGCAGCTCACCATCGGTTGCCAGGATGGCATCGATGGCATGCAGCCGGCTGGTAAAGTGCCCCTTGTCGTCGCTGATCCCCCTGCCGTACATGTTCCCGTCTTTCTCCACCAGTTCGAATGGCGGTGAGTTCCACAGCTCCAGGGGTTCTGCCGGCTGGACATCATAATGGTTGTAGAAAAGCAAAGTTTTCTCGCTGCGGCCTTTGCGTTCCGCAAAGACAACCGGAGCGCCAGAAGTAGGAGAAATTTCAACGCTAAAACCGCGTTTCTTCAGCATCTCCGCTGCCAGTAAAGCACATTCTTGCAGACCTTCGTGCTTCGCCGATACACTCGGCTGGGCAACGAGGACTGCCAATTCAGAGATGCTCTTGTTTAGATTATTTTTAATGTATGCATCAACAGGCTGCCAGTTCATGTTTCCTCCAGGGTTGATATTTATTTAAACCAGCTGAATATCGCCGCTCCCCCATAGGCAAACGCCAGCATTTTAATGATCTTTCCAATAGTGCACCATAACAGGTAGCGCCAGACCGGTACCTTTAACATACCAGCGATAATGCCGGCAATGTCAAAAGCCGGGTTGGGAATAATTGCCAGCACCAGGATGGTGGGATCGCCATACTTGCGCATCCAGTTCACCACCTTTTCATGCCAGGCTGCCTTTTCGATGACCGCCCTGCCGCTGAACCCTGCCAGGTAGCCGCTCATTTCACCGATGGCAGCCCCGGCGCCGGCACAAACCGCCACCAGCAGCGGGTTGTACACCGCGCCCATAGCAGAGGTGATCAGCACCCCTGGGATGGGCAGGATGACGGTAGCATTGGCAATGATGGAAAGCACAAAGATGCCCGGGTAACCGTACTTTTCCATGTTCGGGATCTTGTTACGAAGCAGGATCAGGGCAGCGGTGAGGGCAATTACAAAAACCAGCGCAGCAACCTGTAAAATGCGCGTTTTCCTGTCAACATGTTTCGGTTCAGTCATGTCCGGGCTGGAAGAGCCGGGCGTTGGAGATGGGATTTCAGGACTGGCGTTTTCCTGCTCCACAGCAGGCAAGGATTCAGTTTCAGGGCGAAGAGCGTCCTGGGGCTGCAGCTCCAGCATATCCTGGTCAGGAAGTTTTGGCATGGGCTTCTTGAAGCAGGGATTCAATGCGGGCGATCACCATATCCAGGGCAACAAAGTTCATCCCTCCCTCGGGGATAATGACATCAGCGTAGCGCTTGGATTGTTCAACAAACTCCAGGTGCATCGGGCGTACGGTACTCAGGTATTGTTTGATGACAGATTCAGTCGTCCTGCCGCGCTCGGTAATATCGCGGTCCAGCCGCCGGATGAAACGCAGGTCGGCATCAGTATCGACAAACAATTTGACATCGAACATCTGGCGCAGGATTGGGTCCACAAAGATCAATATGCCTTCCACAATGATCACCTTTTTAGGTTCGATCTTGATCGTCTCAGCCGTACGGGTGTGCGTAGTAAAGTCATAGACCGGGATGTGAACTGTCTGCCAGTTCTTGAGCATGTTGATATGTTCGATCAGCAGTTCGCTTTCCAGCGAATTAGGATGGTCGAAGTTGATGGCTGCACGCTGGATGGGCGGAAGGTCCTTCAAGTCGCGGTAATAGGCATCATGCTGCAGGAATGCGATCCGGTTAGCACCAACTTCTTTGAGGATGGCGCGCGCCACAGTAGTTTTTCCCGAACCGGAACCACCGGCAATTCCAATCACGATGGGGGTTTGTTTTGGCATGTGTTTTCCCTGTCTGGTGGTTTTTCTCTGCCCCTGGAATGAGCAGCCTGTCTACAATTCATATTATACATTCAGGGACAGAGAAAGCATAAACCAGAGGGCAATTACCCAACACAACCGAAAGATTCCACTCTGAACATCTAAAAACCAAAAGGCTGCATGTATGAGTGCAGCCTCTTAGAGATTGTTATGTAGCTTCTTCGCTTACTTGACCGTAATGCTGGCTGTCATGATACACAGGACCGAGCCGCCGCCTGCGATCTCCCAGGTCATCGAGTAGCTGCCCTTATCGGTTGGGGCAATCGAATCGAGGATCAGCTCATAGGTTCCACCATCAGCAACATCTGCAGGCAGGTCATAGGTTGTAACACCATTTTCAAACCACTTGGTGCCGCTCTTGTAGCGCACATCCACACTGTCGGAGCTCCAGGTCTTGCCGGAGATGTTCTTCACCTTCCAGCGGGTGTCAAACGGTTCTTTAGAATTGTACGCAGTGCCTGCTGTAGGAGCAGACGATACAATCTGGCATGTTCCGCTGGTCTGGGTCTTGATGGCTACGGCAGTGGCGGTAGCAGGATCACCGACTTTGATGACTACCCAAAAGGCTTTATCAGCATTGTTCCCGAGGCCGAAAATCGATCCTCCGTCGCTCTTGAGCATCCAGTAACCGGTGTAGGTGCCGGTATCGGCTGGAGATTTTAATGAGACACTCACATCTACAGTCTGTCCGGGGGCAATTGTGGCAGGCAGCGTTACACTGGCAGCCCCGCCCATGCTGTTGCCGCTGTGGAATACCAGGCTGTAGCCTGATCCCCAGGTGCATGTTCCGGAGTTCTTTAAGCGCCAGGTTTTCACAAATGCCGTGTTGGGCAAAAAGCTGGTGTTATCCGGCACGGTCACATCCGAGACAAATTCTGCCCGGTTGCAGGGAATCGGGACAGGGGTCAGGCTCGGGACAGTGGTGACTGTCGGCACCAGGGTCGGCGCTGTGGTAGATGTAGGGGCAAGCGTGGCAGTCGGCATCGGAGTGTTTGTTGCAGCTTCAACCGTATTACTGGGCAGAATTGTCGGAAAAACCTCCGGAACCTTAGTTTCGGTGCTGATGGCAGCCACTGTTTGGGCAACTGCCGTCTCGATCCCAACTTCTTCGCCCTGCGTCGGCAGGTTGCACGCCGTCAAAACCAGGGCAAGGGCCACAATCAAGTTGATGAGGAATAACCGCTTTTTCATACCGTTCTCCTTCCAGGCTGATGCCTGTGCTTTTGCGAATTTACTGATGTCTGTTTAATATAGACGCTGCCGTTCGCTAAAAGTTCCATCAAATCACGGGTAAAACTAAAGTCAAACTTATCATAACCTATCCAAGTGTCAAATTCAATAAGGGAAAAACAGGTTGATGATTCGCAAATGCCAGCTGCCAGTACTGTATGGTATCATCAATCTGGAGAGCCACCGAAGGGGATCGAACCCTTGACCTGACGATTACGAATCGTCTGCTCTACCAGCTGAGCTACGGTGGCGCACGCCAGATTATACCAGTGAAAAAAGCGGAGAGGAAGATGATGCGGATCGCCATGCTTTCCTACCATACCTGTCCCCTGGCTACCCTGGGAGGGAAACAAACCGGGGGTATGAACGTGTATGTGCGTGAATTGACCCGTTTCCTGGGCATGGCCGGCATTCAGGTGGATGTCTTTACCCGTTCACAGGATGACCATGTTCCGCATGTGCTTCACGACCTGGGCTATGGCAACCGCATCGTACACATCCCAGCCGGTGCAGAAACACCTCTTCCCAGCCAGGAGCTGGCATCTCACATCCCCCAGTTTGTGGACGGTATCCTGCAATTTGCCAGGGAAAAAGATGTCCACTATGACCTGGTACACTCGCATTACTGGATGTCCGGGATGGCTGCCCTGGAGCTGAAGCAAGCCTGGAATGTCCCGATCGTACAGATGTTCCATACCCTGGTGCTGATGAAAAACCGGGTGGCAAGCGACCCAAGCCAGCTGGAAGGACCCTACCGTGAGCAAGGCGAACGCAAGGTTATGCAGCAGGTTGACAGGATCATCGCGGCCACACCGGCCGAGCTGGCCCAGCTGCAATTCCTCTACAAGCTGGATAAACACAAGGTCACCATCATTCCACCCGGGGTGGACACCGCACGCTTTTACCCCATCGCTGCTGAAGAAGCTAAAGAGTTCATCGGTATTCCCCCGCACGGCCGCATGATCCTGTTTGTCGGCCGGATCGAACCGCTGAAAGGGCTGGAAACACTCATCCGGGCAATCGCCGCATTGCGCCCGACCGGGCTGTTGATCGACTGCCCGCATTACCTGGCAGTGATCGGCGGTGAGCCGGATGCCAGCCAGGAGGAGATGAGCGCAGAGATGGCACGCCTGCAAGAGCTGGTCAAGACCCTTGGGCTGGGCGACCTGGTGCTCTTCCTCGGCAAACGCAGCCAGGACACCCTGCCTTATTACTATTCAGCCGCTGATGTACTGGTAATGCCCTCGCATTATGAATCATTCGGTATGGTAGCGCTCGAAGCCATGGCCTGCGGTACACCGGTTATCGCCACCCAGGTGGGCGGCCTGGCCTTCCTGGTAAAAGATGGGGAGACCGGTTTTGTTGTGCCGGATGGCGACCCAATTGCCATGGGCGAAAAGCTGGCACAGTTGATCTGCCAGGATGACCTGCGCAACAGGCTGGGCGACCAGGCACACAGCTACGCACAGCAATATGCCTGGGAAAAGATCACCCGGCAGATCATCTCCGTGTACCAGGAATTGACCTCCAGGGGTTAGTTCCCTGCCCGGGTTATTCTTCCTCTTCTTCTTCGAAGGCTGACTGCCGACCCACCTCGCGCCCGCGCTGAATCACCTTCTTGCCGTATTTTTCCCTCAGCTCATCAAGGGCATTCAACAATTTGGTCTCTTTATCCTGCCCGGGGTCAAACAGGCTCATCTGCACCGCCGGTTCCTGCAGGTTGCTGCTGCCCACCCCGATCAGGCGCACTTTCCTGCCCCGCTGCCAGGCAGCCCTCAGCAGCCCGGCGGCTGTATCATAGATCACACTGTTGTGGTTGGTCGGTTCTGCCAGTGCAACCTGGCGGGTGATGGTGGTGAAATCAGACCAGCGCAGCTTGATGCGGATCGTGCCGGCACAGAAATGGTGCTTGCGCAGCCGGTATCCTACTTTATCTGAAAGCCAGCGGACGGTGTGCAGAACTTCATCAATATCCCCGATATCCTTGTCATAGGTGGTCTCATTGCTGATCGATTTGAGGGTGTGGCTCAACACGATCGGCGAATCGCTGATGCCGCGTGCATGGCGCTGCATATCCGCCGCCCACTTGCCGTAATGCGCTCCCAGCAAACCGGCGGGAGCATCCGCCAGCTGCCCGATGGTCTCAATCCCCAGGGTTTTTAAACGGGCAGCCGTCTTCTTTCCCACCCCCCACAGCATTTGTACCGGCAGAGGCGCCAGGAATGCAGCTTCCTCTCCCGGCGGAACCACGGTGATGGCATTCGGGTAATCCAGCCCCTTACGCGAGCCCTTGCCATAGTCATTGGCTACCTTTGCAACCAGCTTGTTGGCTGCCACCCCCAGCGAGCAGGGCAGCCTGGTTTCCTGGTTGATGCGGGCTTGCAGGCGGGCAGCGATCACCCCCGGGTCGTCCGGCAGGTCAGAAACATCGATGAATGCTTCATCGACCGAAACCTGCTCTACCAGCGGGCTGAGGTCTTCCAGAATGGCCATCACCTGGTCAGATGCCTGGCTGTATGCTTCAAAGTCAGGAGGGAGGACGAGCAGGGCTGGCGCCAGTTTTTGCGCCTGTGCCATCGGCATGGCTGAATGGATACCCAATGCGCGTGCTGCGTAAGAACAGGTCGAAACCACCCCCCTCTGGTCTGCCCTGCCCCCCACGGCAAAGACCCGGTGTTTGAGGGATGGGTTTTTCAGCTCCTCAACCGCGCAGAAGAACGCATCCAGGTCAAGATGCAGGATCTTGCGTACGCCCAGGGGATACTCCTTACTTTACTTCAGCCAGAGCTCTGCCCAGGTGGTCGGGTCTGCCAGCACATTGCCCGGGATAACCGAAACCATGCTTTGCTGCTCATTCTTGGAGGGGTTGTCGTTATCCGAAGCGCGCAGGGCAAAGCCGAACTTGCCCCCGGCAGCCGGCGTGATGTTCAGCAGCGACCAGGGGATGGCAGCTTCCATACGGTACAGTCCGTCCTGTGAAACGGCAGCAATGATGACTGAATCCTTTTTGCCCGCCAGGCTGGATGGATAGTACAGGTAGGCTTCTTTGGTGCCGCTGGTGTCCGGGTTGCCGGGCGAAAGCCCCAGCTGGTAATCATCGGGACTCAAGTTGCGGGTGTAAAAATCTCCCTGCAGGTTGGCGTCGAACAGCATCTCGACCATGTCGCCCTTATACAGGTCGGCACCGCTGGCATTCTGCACGTAAACATCGTCCTTGACCTTGACTGCCAGGAAGAGGTACTGGTTGTTCCAGCCCACCCTGAAGGAACCTTCCAGGTCTGCTTCGCCGGTCCAGTTGCTTGAGCCGTAGATGAGCGTACCCATCGGGTACTGCTTGCTGGTCCACTCATCCCATACCCCGTCTAGCGTGGGTGCAGTGGCCAGGTAAGGGGCGCTGAAGACTACCCCCCGGCTGGGGATGGGTGAAACCACCACGGTGGGCACCTTGGTGCTGGTGAGGGTAAATTGCGGGGTGCTGGTTACGGTGGCGGTCGGCACAGCGGTATTGCTCGGGGTTACTGCGGGGGTCAGGGTGGCCGGCAGCGGGGTCTCAGTCGGCGGTACCGCCGTGTTCGTCGGCTGGGCGGTCAGGCTCTCCACGATGGCGAAAATGGCTGTCATGGTGGCGTTGGGCGTGTCAGCCGGCTTGTCATCGCCGGTAGCCTCAGCCGGGATGGTCTGCGGACGGTAGCAGGAACTCAGCATCACTATCAGCAGGATAAGGATCAGGCAGCGTGAAAGGAAACCATTCTTTTTCATGGCACACTCCTCTGGTTCTGCCTTATTATAGCCCTTCTGAGAAGGGCAATTCAAGCGGTGAAATGAGTATAATAATGGATAGTCGCTACCATATTACCGTACTCTGGGGGCAGCCATTATCCGTACAATTTTCACCCCCGCCTTGTGGCCTGTTAACACGGAGTAACCCATGCCCGCACCTCAAATCATCCATGACCTGGTTGCCCAGTTTGAAGCCAACCGCTCCGCCTACCGCTCCGGCAAGTACAACGAAGCCCAACTCCGCCAGGAATTTCTCAACCCGTTCTTTGAAGCCCTCGGCTGGGATATTTACAACAAGAACCGCTTTTCGCCTGAATACCGTGATGTCGTTGTCGAAGATTCACTAGAGATCGAAGGTTCTGCCAAAGCTCCCGATTATGCCTTCAAGATCGGTCCCGTCCGCAAATTCTACGTCGAAGCCAAAAAGCCGGCAGTCGATATCAAGTACGATATTCACCCCGCTTACCAGCTGCGCCGTTATGCTTGGAACGCCCACCTGCCCCTCAGCATCCTGACCGACTTCGAAGAGTTCGCCGTTTACAACTGCAAGAACAAGCCCGATCCCAAAGATAGCGCCGCCACCGCCCGTGACCTTTTCTACCGGTACACCGACTATATCGAAAAATGGGATGAGATCGCCGCCATCTTCTCGCGTGATGCCGTCTGGCAAGGCTCCTTCGACCGCTTTGCCGATACTTCCAAAGGCAAAAAAGGCACCACCGAAGTGGACGATGCCTTTCTCAAAGACATCGAAGAATGGCGCACCCTGCTGGCTCGCAACATCGCCTTGCGTAATCCCCAGGTGTTGGACGAACGCCAGTTGAATTATGCCGTCCAAATGACCATTGACCGCATCATCTTCCTGCGTATCTGCGAAGACCGCCAGATCGAGCCCGAGAACCTGCTGCTGGACCTTACCCGTGCGCCTGGCATTTATGCCCGCCTGGTAGAGGTCTTTCAGCGTGCCGACCTCAAGTACAACTCAGGACTGTTCCACTTCACCCCCGAAAAAGGTCAGACCTCGCCGGTGGACAGCTTTACCCCAAGCCTGGCGATTGATGATAAGGTCCTCAAAGAGATCATATCCAGCATGTATTACCCCTGCCCGTATATCTTCAAAGAGATCCCGGTCGAGATCCTCGGCCAGGTGTACGAGCAGTTTTTGGGTAAGGTCATCCGCTTGACACCCTCTCACCAGGCTAAGATCGAGGAAAAGCCCGAAGTGCGCAAAGCTGGCGGAGTGTACTACACACCACGTTATATCGTCGATTACATCGTGCAGAACACGGTCGGCAAACTGCTCGAGGGCAAGACCCCCGCTGAAGCAGCCGCCCTCAAGATCGTCGATCCTGCCTGCGGCAGCGGTTCCTTTCTCCTGGGCGCTTACCAGCATCTGCTCGACTGGCATATCGATTGGTACATCCACAATGACCCCGATAAGTGGGCGAAGGGCAAAGACCCTGCCATCCTGCCCGCCAGCGGCGGCGGCTGGGCGCTGACCACCCGCAAGAAAAAAGACATCCTGGTCAATAACATTCACGGGGTGGATATCGACGCCCAGGCGGTCGAGGTTACCAAGCTCAGCCTGCTGCTCAAAGTGCTGGAAGGGGAAAGCGGGCAGCTATCCCTCGGGCTGGAGCGTGTCCTGCCCGATCTGGGGCGCAACATACAATGCGGCAATTCACTCATAGGTGAGGATTACTTTGCCGGGCAGCTGGTGGTGGACGAAGAAGAACGCCATCGGGTCAACCCCTTCGAGTGGCGGCACGCCTTCCCGCAGGTCTTCGCCCGGGGCGGTTTCGATGCGGTGATCGGTAATCCACCGTATGTGAGGCAGGAAAATCTGGGAGTTGATAAGAACTATTTCCAAAAAAAATACGGTGTTTATGCGAACGCTGCAGATCTCTACGCATATTTTATCGAAACGGGGATAAATCTTCTTGCTTCAAATGGATATTTCTGCTTCATTGTTTCCAATAAATGGCTCAGGGCTTCGTATGGTGAACCATTACGAAAATGGTTGAAGACTAAATGTATTGAAGAGATAACCGATTTCGGCGACTTACCAGTTTTCGAATCTGCTACAACTTACCCATGTATAATTACAGTTTCCAAGAAAAATCCACACCTTTCACCTCGCATTACCCAAGTAAATAATCTAGACTTCTCCTCTTTAAGAGAATATACCGAGTTGTATGGAAATCAGGTAGACCAATCAAAATTTTCTGACAAAGGTTGGTCATTAGTAGATAATAAAGCTCAGTTGATTTTAGATAAAATAAATAGATTCTCCGTCCCTTTGAATGATTATATTGACAACCAAATGTATTATGGAATAAAAACTGGTCTTAACATTGCATTTATTATTAATCAATCAAAGCGCGAAGAATTCATACTAGATAATCCAAATAGTTATGAGTTAATCAAACCTTTTCTGATAGGCAAAGATATCCAACGATACGAAATTTCCGACTCGAAGAGATATTTAATACTTATCCCAAAAGGATGGACTAATCGACAATGCAATAGTAAAAATGCCTGGCGCTGGTTCCAACAAAATCATCCATCTATAGCAAATCACTTACAACAATTTGAACAAGCTGCAATAAAACGTTCAGATAAAGGCGATTATTGGTGGGAATTACGAGCCTGTGATTATTACAATGAATTTGAGAAACCAAAAATCATATGGGGAAACTTAGCAATTACCCCAAGTTTTTATTTTGATACAGACGGCTTTTTTATTAATGCTCCAAGCGTAATGATTCAAAGCGATGATTTATACCTATTAGGAATACTCAACTCGAAGATTTGCTATTTCGTGATTTCCCACATTGCAGCAGGTAGGCAAGGTGGTTATTTCGAATACAAGCCTGTTTATATCTCTACCGTTCCAATCCGTCAAATTGACCCAAGCAATTATGAAGACATTAAGAAAAGAAATAAAATTGAAAATCTTGTTGAACATATACTCGACCTCCACAAGCGCATCCCTGCCACCCCGCAAGAGCAAGAGCAGCTTCAACGCCAAATCGCCGCCACCGACCGCCAGATCGATCAGCTGGTCTATCAGCTCTACGGCCTTACCGAAGAAGAAATCCGCATCGTCGAAGGGCAATAATCCCGACCACATCCCCTCCCTGCATGGCGGGGAGGGTGCTGAAGGCAAGTGGGGTGCCTGCCCGCCCTAGCGTAGCACCCTTTAGGGTCGCGTAGCACTCTTTAGGGTCGCGTAGCACACTTTAGTGTTGCGAAGCACCTGATAGGGCTGATGGTGTTCAAACCCGCATGGCTGGTGAAAATTAGGCGGAGTGAATGGCCAGGTCAAAGTCACCTGATCCCCACCCCTCTCCCCTCATAATTATGTTTTATTCTGAAAAAAGCAGTCGTTTGGTCAAATTTCAGTCGTAACAAGGTTTTGTTAGTCAGCCTGATACGTCTAGAAGCAGCTAAATGCCGCAGCTTCTGTTTGAAAAATCCCTGTTATTGCATAAAAAAATATAGATTGTGCTACAATAGCGAATATATGGCAGGATGAAAATGACCACTAAAAGGCCGATTAACGCTAGTAAAGAAATCAAGATAGTCTGGGGTTCTGATCAAGAATTACCGGTTCAGTTTGTGAATCAGCTGCTTGTGTCGCATCTCAGCCAATCTGAGTTTAACCTCATTTTTGGTTACCTTTCTCCACCTTTGGCTCTTAAAGAAGAAGATTTTCCCGATACACTTGAAGTAAAGCCGGTAGTAAAATTGGTAATCACACCTGAGGCAATGAAACAGTTTTTAGAAGTGTTGAACAATAATTTTGAAAAATTTTATATGAACAAAAAGAACAGAGTGTAACTATGGTTGCGATGAGTACAACTCTCATGAAAAATGATTTTAGGAAAACAACAGCAAAGACAAATCGAAGTTCTATTTCTTCGAAGGAAATAACTGTTGCATATTCTCAAAAACCGGCCGAGATTTCATTAAGCGAATTGCGGAAATCTCTTGCTACTCTTCCTTTAGAAGACGCGCTTAGAAGCCTAGAAGAAGTAAAGCAGGAAGTTTTTGAGAAATATTATGGCAAAAAAGGGTGAAATCTATAGAATCGTTCTCGACTCTAATGTAATATTTTCAGGTATCTATACAAAAACTGGTAACCCAGGTACTATTCTTGACCTCGTAGCAAAAGGCGAGGTCATTTTGATTCTTAGCGAATATATTATTGATGAAGTTTTTAATACGTTATCGAGGCATCAAATGAGTGAGAGCATAATATGGTTTCGTACATTTATCTCACAAGCCTCCATAGAGATTATTCAAATTCCTTCCGAACTGCAAGTGGAACAAAATTTATACCTGGTTCCAAGAGATCCAAATGACGTTGTAATCGCTTTAACTGCGATAAATTCCGAAGTTGACTACCTGATCTCAGGTGACAGTGACTTGAATTCCCACAATGAATCTACCAAAGAAATTGATGCTCTTATTAATGTGTTAACTCCAAAAGATTTCATAAGTCTTTTCAGAAAGAATAAACAGGAACATCAAATAACTGAATAGTTCCAAGGGGTATATCCATTTATGGTGATTCACGGCATGTAATTCCTTCCTCCCTGCCTTGCGGAGAGGTGGCATAGGCGGGAGGGGTGACTCCCTGCCCGCCCTCGCGTAGCACACTTTAGGGTCGCGTAGCACACTATAGTGTTGCGAAGCACCTTATTTCTGAGGGTGTTCAAACCCGCTGGGTGATTTAAATAATTAGGCGGAGAGGGCGGGACGTGCACCCTTCCGGGTGTTCAAACCCGCATGGCTGGTTAAAATAAGGCGGAGAGGGCGGGACATGCACCCTTCCGGGTGTTCGAACCCGCTG
>DHHC01000025.1 GCA_002403095.1 Leptolinea sp. UBA4782 | reverse complement strand
TACAGAAAAAAGGTTGCTTTATCAATAATATCGAAACCTCACCTATGAATAATATCATTCCCTCAGGGAGATCACCTGTACCCGGAAAAGTCGTTAATCACTCTCACATCTACTTAGCCCAGAAAGCTACAAAGCTACAACAAAATATAGCTTCATTGGATACACAACTGGAGACAGGCATTGTTTGATCCACACTCCCCTAATAAACTAATATCTGGGTGATGCGCCATGCTGCGGCGCAAGCTGGTGGGTTCCGGCATCGAGAAGTACGTGACCGTCAGCGCCTACCACGTGGAGGGGGAAGAGAAACGCCTGGTGAAGGAGTTCCAGACGGTCTGAAGTGGGGCGGCAGGCAACAATATTCTGCCGAATTTTAATGGCTACTTCCACCCGGTGTCCTGCCGGGTGGTTCGTAACATCAGCCCCTCCTTTACCAGCAACTCAGCATTGTAGATCGAGCCGCCGGCTGCGCCGCGGATGGTATTGTGCGAACAGACCACGAACTTGAGGTGAAAGAGGGGGTCTGCACGCACCCTGCCGACCAATAAAGCAGGTAATGGTGCGGGCGACAGGTTGATTCGCTGATTAGCATTCCAAAAATTCGCTATAATACCTATGCAATTGAATCCCTCAATATGGACAGTGACATGAACCATCAAAAAGATTTAAACCTGGATTTTAAACTTGTAATTGACTCCCGGGTTGTACTGGCGGAAATGCCAGTCTGGGATGCACGCATCCACAAACTTTACTGGATAGATACGGTTGGGAGTATTGTACACCGCTACGACCCGGCTACAGGCAAGGATGAGAGCAGGGCAATCAACGCCTCCCTGGGAGCTGCTGTTCCATGCACAAGCCTGGATAAGGTGATGGTCGCGGTGGATGATGGCATGATGCTGCTCGATTTTGTAACCGGGGAAATGGAGCTGATTGCCCAGCCGCAGTCCAATACCGGGGAATTCGGCTATAACGATACCCGCTGCGACCCGGTTGGACGCATCTTCACCAGCAGCGTATCAAAACACTATACTGAACCCGGCTTTGACCCGAAGACGATGGCGGGCAAGTTTTACATGATCGAACCCGATGGCAGGATCGTCACACTGGCAGAGGATGTAGCCCAGTACAACACCATATTTCTCGATAAAAAATGCAAGAACCTGTATGCGGTAGAAACATATTATAAGAAACTGCTGCGCTTTAATTACACCCTGGAAAAGGGAGCGAGCGGCAGCCCGGAGACTGTGATCGAATTTGAAGAGATGCCGGACGGCGTTTCGGTGGATGTCGAGAATAATATTTATGTCTGTCAGTGGGGCAGCCAGCAGCATATCACGGTCTGGAGTTTGGATGATTACTCACAGGTTGGCAGCATTCCTTTCCCGGTGAAGCATATCTGCTGCGGGGGTTTCGGCGGGAAAGATATGAAAGACTTTTATGTTGCTACTTCAAAGTTCTGGCTGGCGGAAGGCGACCCGGATTTTGCAGCAGGCGCCGGAGGGATTTTCTGTGCACACAGCACAATTGCTGGCATTCCCGAATATTTTTTCAGGGATGACATATTCAGGAAAACGAATTAAGAAAGGGTAATTTTATGAGCGGCTCTGGAAAGAACGATAAAGGCAAAAAAGAGCAAAAGAAAAAACCGAAGCTGACCATTAAGGAGAAACGGAAACAAAAACAGGAGAAGAAAGAGCAGTAGCTCTTGCTCATTGCTTCTTGTTATTGCCCGTTTTCGAAGTTCGAATCAGCTTCTAACTTCAGTACACTGGCTTTAATGCAGCAAGTTGGTGCAATGGATGGAATGATATCCATTGCTTTAGAATAGTTACGCCTGGTTCCTGGATGCAGGCTGTTTACCGGAAGCTAATTATGTGCTTATCTCCCTGGTAAACACTTAATGAACTGAATAACAGAATCTATCCTTCGGATGCCGGAAAATCAGGATCCTGACCAGCGGTAGCGTTGGAATCATCCTCGGGGGTATTGGATGCTGCAAAATCCACATAACCGGCTAACACCAGACTCATAAAAAGCATATTTCTCTGGATTGGCTGGTCAGAGTCATTCATCTTTTCAATTAACACCTGGTATGGCATATTGTAAAGTTTGATTGCCCCCCTGTCTGTCAGGTCTAAAAGTTTGGCTTTATCTTCGTCCGAGAAATCCGATAAAGCACTCATTGAAAGTCACCCTTTAAGTTAAGTATACCCTCGATCCCAGAACTCACATCGTTCGGATGATTGCCAGCGCCACGCAGGGATTGGCAGGCGGCTGGCTGGCATGCAAGGCTGGATGCGCCCTGGGCTGCCTGGGCAGCGCCAGTTGCCCTCCGCTGGCAAATAACCTGGCAGCCAGGTCTTTTTCACTGCCCACCCAGGGCTGCAGGATTTCCGAATTGGCCCGGATAAGCAGTTTAATGTACTGATCAACATCGATAATAGCAGGGTCTGGCGCCTTGCCCAGGTCCCAGGCATACACCCCGTCTTTCAGGCGGGTGTAAACGAACCGAACCCGCTGCCCGGGACGCAAATGCTTGCCGATACCTTCCAGCTGCAGGGCTGCGCGGGCGGCAGCCGGCAGGGTGGTGTAGGCGTCCAGCTTTCGGCCGAGGCGCTGGCTGACCAGCAGTTCGTGGACCGGGACCCTCCCTGCCTTCAACAGCCGGATACTCTGCTGAAGGTACTGGATAATGTCGGGAATGGCAGCGGCTGGATCCGGCCAGTCTGCCAGCATTTTCAGGATACAGTCCTGCACGCCGGCGATGTAGCTGGGCGTATCCCCACGCCGGGCGGCAATGCCGCGTATTTTGAGCGAACCGTCCTCGAATGCGCCAAAATAGCGGTTGGGGACGGAGCGGTTCTCGTTTTGGCGGGAGGGCAGGAAAACCAGCCAGCGGTAGATGCCGTCCAGGGCGATCGGCACCCCGGTGTTAAGCTGTATCTCTTCGAGCAGTGTATCCAGTTCACCTTTATCGATCCCGCCCTCTTTGCGGATCCAGAGCGCGTCCACGTACATGTGGAGTATCTCATACCCCGCTGCTTCTGCCGTTTCCTTGGCGCGCAGCAGCAGCTCGCGCGCATAGGCGGTTACCGCCTGGTGGGCTTCAATGCGCCCGAAGCGGGCATTCTTGTACCCCAGGTACCCAAAGCAGGTGACCAGCAGCCATTTGAGCGCGGAAGCGCGTCGGGCAAAGTCCTGGCGGCGGGGGTCCCAGGCTTCCAGACGGGCGGTTTCTTTCTTCAGGGTGATGCGCTTCATCAACAGCGGCTTGAGCGATTTGGGTACAATGCCGGTGATGCTGTTGTCGATGCCTATGCCAAGGGTGGGGACCAGGTTTTCAGCGGCGGGGTCGTTGATGATGGTCTCGGGCGAGATGTTGAAATTAACCATGATACTCGGGTAAAGCGAGACAAAATCGATCTGGGCAACATTTCTGTGTACGCCTACCACAGGCTGGTACACCATGCCGCCCGGGTCTGCCAGGAAGAGTTCGCTGGCAGGCTTGACCATTTCCGCCTGCTGTTTCTGCCAGGGTACCAGGATACCTTCCCGCAGGGCGGTCAGGATTTCGATGGAGGAAATGCCGGTGCCCGGTGAGCTGCGTGCAGACACCTGCAGGGGAAGTGCGGTGACCCGACAGGCTTCCAGGGTGCCTTCCATCCCGTAATCATCCCACAATACCGCATTGCGCCGGTCAATATGGCAGCGCCCGTACAATTGCACCTGCTGCCCGCGGTAAACAACGCGCCCGTAAGAGAAGTAGCTGCGTTCTTTCTGCCAGCGCACCTCCTTGCGGCTTTCACGGTTGAGCGGCAGCGGCAAGGAGTGCTTCTCCGATGTTTCCAGCAGGTATGGCAGCAGCCAGGTGTCGCCCCAGCTGGTCAGCAGGATATCCGGGTCGAACCGTTCCAGCAACGCCTTCAGGTTAACCAGCAGCCCGCGCTCGGGGAAGAGGGAGAGCTGGTAGTGCGACCTGCCGCAGTCGATCTCAAGCCGCTCGGGCAGGGTGCGGTGCGGGTCGCAGTTCGGTGCTATGGTCATCACCCTAAACGGTATTCGGGAGGGGGTCAGCGCCCAGGCTTTTTCCAGCGGGCAGATGCTTTTCAGCGTGTAACCCTCATCAAAAGAGACCGTACAGTGTGCCAGCGGGAAAACACCCGTTGCGGCGGCAAATCGCAGCGAAAGCTGTATATCGGCATCATCAAAGGTCAGGTGTGGAAAGGATTTTGCTACCCTTTCGAAAAGCGGGCGCTGGAGGTATGCTCTTTGCACCTGGACCTCCAGGACGGTCTCATCCTGGCGGGTGAAGGCGTCGAAGCGCCGGGTGCGCTTGAGAACCGGTTTGGGAGATTGGGAGGAGAGAAAACGCCACAGGGTGCGCAGTTCGGTGTTGCTGCCGCGGGCATAAAAGGTGACCGGAAAGCAGGTGTGCAGGCGCAGCCTGCGGCCATCCCTGGCGATGATGTACAGAACAACGTCATCTTCAGGATCTTCAAACAGGTCCAGCAGCCAGCCTTTGCATTCAGGCATGCATCTCCTGTAATTCTTTCACCGCCTGGCGCAGCCGCATGACCTCTTTGTGTTCCTCAAGCAGCATGGAAAGCAGGAAGGTCTCAAAGGGCAGGGTGTGGGCGGCGTAAGCTGAGGCTGCCAGGTGCTGCTGTGCGGCATTGAAAAGATCGTCTAGAGCCTGCTGGTCGCTTTTGCGCAGGGCGCGGCGGAAACGGCTCAGGGCGCCTTCTTCATGCAGCAGAACCTGGGTGGTGGAAGCTAGTGTTCGTCCCATTCAATCTCCTGTACTCAACCGGATATTCTCACGCATCCCCAAATAGGGCAGGCTGAACGGCAGGGGAAGATGGGCTTTCCAGCTGCCACAGCTTCTCGGCGTCCTGCATGAGCTTTTCGACGAAAATGCTGTCATCTGCAAGCGGGCTGCTGCGCTTGCGCACCCACACCAGCACCGGTGCTGCCCGGCTGATGCGCTGCAGGTGGGTGTGGCAGACCGAGAACAGGTATTTGCGCGTCTCCAGCCTGACGTTCTCATCCAGGAAGGTCGAGAGCATGTCCAGCACAATGAGCGGCCGGCTGGTATCATCATAGGCTTCGAGCATGGTCTTCATCTGGTAGCAGGAAAAGATACGGCTGAGCAGCACATTGTGCAATGCAGCCTGCAGGTCGGGGGTCTTGCTGCGCAGCAGGCGCGCCAGGCCGTAGCCGTCAAAACTGTTGCCGCCGTCCAGGATGGTGACGCTGTCTTTGAGTGCGAGCTGAGCCGTTGCCTCAAGCAGCAGAGGCCGGGTGATGGAAGGGGCAACCAGGAGCGAGATTTTGCCCGCTTCAGGTACGATCTGGTATGAATTGATCATTGGCATATCCTGTCTGGTATATGCCTATTATACTAGAAAATATGTTCTAATTCAAGGAGGGATTTTTTACTTTGCCTGGGGCAGGGGATGGGGAACTTCAAACAGGAAAATGCTACCTGGTGAGGTAAGTGCTTCTCAGCCAGTCAGTTTTCACCAGTATCCTCTGCCAGCATGCTTCCGGGGAAGTCCCCTGTGCCAGCAGGGTGCAGACTGGCGCTCCAGTCGGGATCTCTTCTCTCGAATGGGGAATGTCTGCGATAGCCTGCCTGCCCCAGCTGCTGGTGTCACCTAGCCTTACATCTTTTTCCGTGTAAAGGATTCCCTTGCCATAACAGGTGAATCCTGACGTTGCCGGCAGGATGTCTGGCAGGCTTCCCAGGCATGCGTTTTTGTGCAGCTGGAAGGCGTTGATGCCTGAGGCTTTCTCGTAGAGCTCGAACGAAGCAGGCGGACGGGGGTTGACCTCGATCAGCCAGGGGATGCCGTCCTGTATGATGAAATCGATTCCGTTTAAACCAACCAACCCGAAGGCACTGACCAGTGCCTGGAGCGCCTCTTCAATTTCCCCCTGCGCTGGCACAGGCCCGGGAATTGTAACATTTCCGCACCAGGCATAAGGCGGCGCGCCCAGCGCTTTTTCCCCGGCAAACTGGCGGCTGATACCCAGCAGGATCGCCTTCTTTCCATCTGCGATGAAGCAGGCAGATGAAAGTTCACCTTCGATAAACTCCTGCACAATCTCGCCTTCCAGAAGTGGGCGGTTAGGATCCCATTCGGTTACCCCCATGCCGCCGCTATGGGTAAGGTCTTTCCGTAAATACCTGCCGGATTTAGGCAGCGCCATCCCATGCGTATAGGTATTGGGAAACTGCATGCCAGTTCCTGTCAGTGCTGCTTTCAACTGGCCTGGATCACGCACGCCACGGATTGATTCCAGGGTATTTCCCAGCATTTTTTCCGGCGGCAGTAATGCAAAGAAAGCTGGCTCATTTTCCAGGCCGGATTCAACCACAATCGTATCGACACCGCCTGCAAGAGTACTGGCTGCTTCTGCCAGGTTCAACAGGGTAGGTGGCAAATGCAGATCCCTCACCAGGCTGAGTACCCTGGCATCAGAAGGCTGGTCGCTGTCCCCGAAGAAGTCCAGGCTGGTTACTCTGTACCCCGCCTTGATTGCCGATTGTGCCAGCGCGCGGGTGGAAATACCTGCCAGTAAAACGTGATCGCTCATAGAATTCTTCCGCAAGCGGCGAGGCTACTGGATCCTGGAAAGGCAATGGTCAGCGATGACCTGGGCAATATCGGCCGTTGTCACCTGCTGTAAACCCTGCCAGGCAGGCATACTGTTTACCTCAAGTACATACAGGGTAGAGTCCGCATCCTGAACCAGGTCAATGCCGCAGTAGGCAGCGCCAAGGGTGGAGGCAGCCTGCAGGCAGATTGCCTGCATTTCCAGGTCCATTTGACGCGCATGGGGAGTGCTGCCGTTATGGATGTTTGTTTTCCAGGTGTCTGAAACCCGGTCCATGGCTGCAATGCAGTCTGTTCCTACCACCATAACGCGGGTATCCCGGTTGCTATGAGGAATAAAGCGCTGCAGGTAATAAACGTAGTTCCCAACCTGGAGGGCTTTGAACACCCTGCCGGCGGTTTCACACTCGGTTACCCTCACCATACCAATGCCCCGGCTGCCGAACAAGGGTTTAACAACCACATCGCCGCCCAGCTCTTCATAAAATTGCATGGCTGTATTGAAATCCTCGCATACCCGGGTATCGGGCACATTGATGCCTGCCTGCTGGAGCAAAGACAGGGTGTAATACTTATCCACCATCTTCTCGATGGCATAAGGAGAATTGATGACCCTTACCCCTGAGTTTTCAAGCTGATGCAGGGCATCCATACGGAAAATGACTTGTTCCAGGCTGCCGCCCGGCACCTCCCGCACCAGCAACAGGTCAAGGTTTGATAAGCCTGCATTAGCGCTGGAAACAACAGCTTTGCTCCCCAAGGCTGCGTTCAGGCTGAGTGGGTCTGCAAAGGCAACTTCGATACCGTGACGGGAAAACGCGGCTGCCAGTTTCTGGCAGTGCCAGGACCCGGATGAACCCAGGAGAGCAATTTGCGGCAGCTGGGTGAACCTACCCATGCAGCACCTGGTACAGGCGGGCGGTATCAACGCTTCCAGAGTGGTGAACCCTGGCGCTGCTGGCGTTTACCAGCGTTACCTCTGCCGGGGCAAACAGACCTGGGTCGATATTGTAAAAATCGCCAGCCTGCTTGAGTATCTCCAGGAATGGTTTTCCGTACGACGGGCTGGTGCTGGAAGGAACCTGACTGGCTATTTCCTGCAGGTTGCTTTCCGATATACCTTCAACTTGCAGCCAAACCTGGGAGGCAAACAGCATCATATCGTTGGTGGTCCCTAAAGCTGCCAGGTCGTCTGATCCGGGAGGGGCAATGGGGCATGTCCCCATGCCCTGGCGGATGGTGCGCAAGTCAACCCCCAGCTGGTGCAGTTTATGCAGCCCGGTCTCAACTGAGCGGGCTGCGATCTGGACTGTGCCCGCCAGGCTGGCCGTGGGTGCAACAATCAGCGCCAGGCGGTCAGGTGGAACCTGGCAGGTAGATGCCAGCTGTATACAAACATCATCATCCGGAAAAGACCTGCTTTCCAGGACCAGGACGGCATAATCCGATTTTTCTTCAAAGTTGTATGCCTGCTGCAGCCCCAGGTCGCGGTTGAGCAGGCAGGCCGGGCCGGAGCCCATGGCAGTAAACTTCCCAATCCGCACCGGCCAGTGGGCGGCCTGGCTGAGGTAGCAGGCTTCAAAGGGGTAATTGGAGGTTAGTTGTACAGACGGCCAGGGCAGCCCGAAACTGCCATCGAGCTTGATGTCAATTACAGCCAGGTCTGATGTTCCGGCAGCAGCCATCAACAGCCCGGCTTCCAGGGAACCCTTGGACTGGATACCGGCATCATACACCCGAGTTCCGCAAGGCAAATGGGTCAGGGTAATGTTAAGCTCTTCGAGCATTTCATCATTATCTACCAGGGTAAACCAGGCACGTTCATTGAGGGAATTCATACGCCAAGATTTCTCCTTTTCCTGCTGCCAGGTGGTCGCCGCTGAACCTGTAAGGTGGCTTTTCCAGCCAGCTTGCCGGCATTGTGAAACCATTCTCCTCTAACCAGTTGAGGTACAGACGCAGCCAGCCGGTATCTGCCAATCCGGCTGGGCTGAATCCGGGCAGGATGGACTGTATTGTACCGGCAACCAGGCTGCCACGCTGCATGCCAACACCGGCGCCCGCCCCCATTTCCCCCAGGCAAAGGATGGTGCCTGCCAGCATGCATGACCCAGCGTAATTTTTACAGTTTCCTGCCACTGCGATGAGACCGCGCCTCATACCGTTGCCCAGGTTGCTGCCTGCATTGCCGCCGGTAAGGATCACACCACCGGTCATGCCCTTGCTTTCACCAGCAAGGGCAGCGCCGCACCAGTCTCCGGTGTTACCCTGCACACTGATCTTGCCGCCAGACATGGCTACCCCCAGGCAATCGCCGGCATTACCCTCAATTACAAGCTCGCCGCCGGACATTCCAGACCCTGCGCAGGCACCTGCATCCCCTTCGACCATCACCCGGCCGGAGTCCATGCCATACCCGCAATAGTGCAGCAGGCGGGTGTCTCCACGCAGCACAACCTCATCCCCATCCGAATCTCTGATATCGACTTTGAACACATCCCCAAGCACAAAAGGCTGGCTGAGGTGGTTTAAAGGCAGCTGCCAGATCTCACCTTGTGACAGGTGGAACAGAGCTGGAAGGTTGATCCCTTTCAGCGAGATGGGACCAGTGCAATCCTGGCGGGTTTCAAGCACCACTCTCATGCAGGGTTCTCCTGCAGGATCTGGTGGAGGTAAATATGGTATTTACCCCATTTACCGCCGTAATTTCCGGCAGTGATCTGGATGATGCCAGGCCGGCAGGCAGCCCGGATGGCGGCAGCCATGGCTGCGCTAACACACGCAAGGCTGTCTCCATCAATGACCAGCTCATAAACTGCATGTGCATCCGGAGTCAGGCGGGTTTCAACCCGGCTGCGAAGGGTGGGGCAAAATCCGTCATTCGTGGAGGCCGGCACATTGGCGTACTTTCCTTTCGGTTTGCTGGGGCTGCGGCAGATACCGCCCGGGAAGGGGGCAACCGCCCCTGGAACTTGCAGTATGGCTTCTACTGCCGCTTCCGCAGCCTTTAATGCGGTCATGCGGTCAGTACCCATCAGCAGCAGGTTTCCGCCGCCTACGCCATCCCCAATCCCGAAACTTTCATCCAGCACAAATTCGCCGTCTGCCACCGGGATGCGCCAGAACCGCCTGCCCTCTAATAGCTTGCTAGACTGGTAACCATCGCCAAAGTAGCGCAGTTTTGCCCCTGGTTTGCATGTTAGCGGGCTATCCAGCCCATTAAAGCAGGCTGATGTGGCAGAAGGCAAAATGGCCTGACCGATGCGGAAGAAGAGTTGTTCTTCCAACTTTTCAGCAGAATAACTATAAAGCCATAAAACCTGGCCAGGACGGGCGTCTGGGGTTTCTGCTGGGTCAAGTGCCTCTCCAAGTCCGGATTCACAACTGCAGCCGATGATAGAGATTGCCATTCCAGCAGCTGCCTGTGCTGCCTGCCTGGCCAGGGCGGGCGTATCTGCTGTGATGATCAATTTGCTGTACGCCATTGGAAAGGCTTCGGCAAAGGTATCATCGATCAAAACCCCGTTGATGTGCATGGCACCTCCCTGGTGTTTTCCATTTTTGTACCGCCAAGCGCATACAGGTCGAAGGAGATGGATATCCTGTTCTCAAGGTCCGATTTGATGTGAGGAAGCTGATCCTGATCCCATTTCGGGCGGGCAACCAGGATCTCCCCAAACCCTTGCGTATCGACTCTCCCATTCTGGTAGACAATCCTACCGTTTTTCATCACCCATTCCGGTGACGCAAACATCCCGCAGATATCTGCCTGTTTTCGGTAGCAGCGGATGTCCGCCAGGGCTCCAGGTTCCAGGTGACCGCGGTCATTCAAGCCTAAACTCCTGGCAGGTCCAAAGCTGGTCATGGCAAAGATCTCACCCAGGGAGTACTCCCGTTCGATGGCTGCCAGGCCGGTCCTGTCCCTCGCAGCCCGATGAACCTGTTGAAGCGCTTCCAGGCGCGCTTCGCGGCTCATCAGGAGCTCGATCACCTGGGGGTAGGTTTCAAACGGGGCGCCGTTGGGGTGGTCAGTGGTCAAGAACATTCTGGCCGGGTCTGGAGAGAGCAGCAGCAATTCAAGCCCGGTTGCCCACTGAACAGCATTCGATGGGTCTTTCGGCGCGTACTTGAGGGGCAGGATGTTGTTCCCGCCTTCTGCTTCGACCTGGTTACTGATCCATGGTTTTTTGAGTCCTTGTTGCAGCCGGCTCAGGGCAGAGGTGTCTGCTGTGACTGTCATGGCATCACCGAACATGATCTGCCCCACATCACACGTCAACTGCGGGAATTCTTCCAGGGTCCGGACTACCTCTTCAGCCCCAGAACGGTAACCGCCTGATGGATCCAGCCCGTAGGAGAAGAACTGGATATGGCAAAGATGAGCACGCTGGCTTTCCAGGGCACGGATGCTGTTGCAGAAGTTGACGGCGTTGCCTGGTTGTCCAAGCTGACCGGCATGGATATGCACTGGATGGGGCATCCCAAGCTGGTTGACAGCCTGGACACAGCGTTTGAGGACATCACGCTGGGTGAGCGTTCCTATTCCTATCCCTTCATCCAGGTCGGGGGCTTTGCGGTGGTTCTTCCAGGCCAGCCCTCCGCCTGGATTGACCAGTTTCAGCGCATATCCACCTGAACAGGAGACCAACCAGGCGATAATATTACGGGCATAGTCCATGTCATTGCTGGCCAGCGCCTGCAGCAGCAGGTGATGATCTCCCGCCAGGACAAAGGTACCCCGGTCAACCCCTTCCATCTGACGCAAATCGGAATAACTGCTGAAGGCATACAGCGGCGATGTGGCTGCGTCAAAAACCGTAGTGTACCCCAGCTGCAGGTATAAACGGGCAGCTTCTTCCGGTGAAGGCAGCAGGGGGTTCTTCCGGCATCCTTCCGAAAGCGTGAACCGGCGCGCCAGGGAAAGAGGGTAACCGGTCACATGGGTGTGGATCTCCACACCGGCCGGGGCGATGATCATACCCCGGGCATCGATCACCTGCTCAGGAATGACATCCTGGCGCGGTGTAATGATGCGCCCGTCTTCAATCCACAAGTCGCCAGGTTGGGGCGCATGCCCCCGGGCGGGATTGTACACCTCTGCGCCATGGATGACGATCATACTGCTGCCCTCCCAGTGAGGGAATTGAAGATTGCTTCTACTGGCACCCGGCTGGTTGTGAACAGTGGTTGAAGCCGAAGGGGCACTTGATCCAGGCGCTGCATGGTTCCGGCACAGTCTACCCCGGCACGGGCTACTGGCAGGGTAAGGGCAGGCTTCAAATCTGTGGGCTCAGGGCTGAGGAGGATTGTGGTAACCTTTTTCAAATCTTCTTTGAGGGCAGCAGGCATCAATGAAGGGTTTCCAGCGATAAGACAGGTATCGACCCAGCCGTTATTGATCAGCTGGTGCAGCCTGAACTGGCGGGGATCGTACTCTATGCCGGCTAGTGATACATGCATATTGCCGGGGCAGCCGGCAGTGGATAACAAAGCATTACAGATCCCCAGGCTGTTGGCTGCAGGTGCGGCATACAGGCTATACCAGCGCTGCCCACGGTTCAAGTCCGCCAGCCAGTGCAGCAATTCGACCGCGATGTGAAGGTCCTCCTGCAACCAGTTCTTATCAAACAGGACCAGACCCTGCTGATCATCTAGATTAGATGCCATGTTGGCTGCGCTGGCTCCCGTTTCCAGGCGCAGGTTTTGCAAGGCAGCCAGCGGGTTGTCATCCTCAAGGAAACGGACATGACCGGCATTGACAGCAGGCACAAATTTTTCCAGCCGGGGCAGAGTCTGGAGGATATCACCCCCGCAGCAAATAACCCGGTTAATGCAGTCTCTCAATATACCCAGGCTGGCTGAAAGGGTTCCAGCCTCTTTCATTGCCAGGGAAAGGATGCTGCCTGAAAACTCATCATCTGTAACCAGGAACGCGGAGTGCTGTTGACAGAAAGCCAGTGCAGCTGGAACGGCTTCCTGAGGAAGGTCACTGCATAAGACAACTGCCATGCGTTGAGAGTTGTTGAGATAAGGCTGAATGGCAGAAATGATTTCAGTAATACCTGGTGAATTTTCTGCAATGGATGATTGGGTGAGGGCATTCCGGTAGCCCGTTTCTGCTTTATGGCAAGCAGGGAATACCGTATTTAACCGGTCTCCATCCCATTCGAGATGGAGACCGGTGCAATGCAGACTGCAGAATGGACAGGTGTAAGTTTCAGGCAATAATCTGCTCGCCTTTGTGAACGGTTACGGTGACGGTGTTGAAAACTGGGTCTTGATGGCGTGATCCACGGAAGTCTTGGCTTCGTCCAATGCTGTTTGCGGATCTGCAGAGCCAAGTTCAACTTTTTCGATAGCATTCTGCAGCGCCAGGTCGCTGTTGCCGAGGGCTGAAAATACGGGGATTGCCACTGCATAAGGAAGGGAATTGATAGCTGCCAGTCTCAATGGGTTGTCCTCAATAATGCTTTCGATTTCCGGCCAATCCAGGGCATCTTTATAGATAGGGATGTATCCGGTTTGGGAGGTCAGGTAGATCGAGCTTTGCTCAGAGATTAAAAACTTTACGAACTCCCAGGAGGCATTGCGGATCAGTTCGTTATCATTCTTGAAGATCACCAGGCTGCCGCCGCCCACTGGAACTTTGCGGACACCATTTACCATCGGGAACATGGCTGACCCAACTCTAAAGGCAGCATCTTTCTGGATACCGCTGACCCCTGATGTTGAGCCCATCAGCATACCAAGCTTTCCAGCCAGAAAATCAGATTGGGCTTCCGCATGCTGGTTGCGGGGCATCACCTGGTCTACATTGACCCAGTCGCTCCAGGTTTGCAGCATGGCAACCGCCTCAGGGCTGTTGTAAAGCATTTCAGATTCATCTTCCGAGACGATTTGGGCTCCGTTTTCCAGGAAAAGGGTGCTCAAATACCAGTGTGTGTCATCTTTCGTATTTAACCCATACTGTGTGACAACCCCATTGCTGTCTTTTACTGTAAGGGCTTTTGCGTACTCCAGCAGTTCATCGATATCTTCTGGCGGGTCTTCAGGATCCAGCCCGGCTGCCACAAACAGTTCTTTGTTGTACAGCAGGATCGGTACGGAATTGTTGAAAGGCAGGCTCCACAATTCACCTGCGGCAGTGTTGTACTGCAGGAATGCCGGGTGAATCTTCTCAAGGTCAAAACTGGTGTCAGTGGCGAGGAAATCTTTTACAGGAAGCACTGCACCGCTGCTGCCCAGCAATGGCGCTGCACCCAACTGGGCGACATTAGGCAGGGTGTTTCCCGTGATGGCGCTGTACACTTTGGCCATGGCAGTAGTGTAATTTCCCTGGTAGGTACCGACGACCTTAATATTTGGATGGCTTTCGTTGAACTGGTTCACCAGATCTTCAATCGCTTTCCCGCTGTCACCGCCCAAAGCGTACCAGAAATCCAGAGTCACATTGCCATCTGCATCCACGCTACCTCCACCCCCGGAGCTGGTTTCAGAACCGCCCCCACCGCAGGCACTGAGCAGCAAAACAATGATTACCAGAATTAGGATACTTTTCTTCATAATTTACCTCTCTTCTCCTAGTAAAGGAGACCCTCTTAATATTATACAGAATCCATAAGACCAGCTTTAGAGCAAAATTAAATGTCCTTTAACCCTGTGCTGGCCATACTCTCAACAAATGTCTTCTGCACCAGGAAATATATGATAATTACCGGCAGGGTGACAACCAGCGCGGCCGCCATATAAATGCCCCACTGGGTGCTGCCCTCACCGCTGACGAAATAGCGCAGCCCGATCTGGAGGGTGCGCATGGAATCCTGGTTGGTAATGATCAGTGGCCACTGGTATGAATTCCAGTTGCCCATAAAGGCAAACAGTGCTTGCGACGCCAGGATCGGTTTGCTCAATGGGATGAGGATCTGCCACAAGAACCTGAACCGGCTGCAGCCATCCAGTTTGGCAGCCTCTTCCAGTTCCTTGGGAATGGTACGGAAAGATTGACGCAGCATGAAAACCCCAAACCCGTTTGCCAGGAAGGGTACGATTAAGGCCTGGTAGGAGTCGATCCAATTCAATGTGCGCATGACCAGGTATGTCGGTACCAGGGTAACCTGGCTTGAGATCATGGTGGTGCTCAAGAAGATCATGAACATGACATTCTTGCCCTTGAATTCCATACGGGCAAACGCAAATGCTGCCAGAACACAGGAGGTCAGCTGCCCGATGGTTACGCAAATAGCGACTATGGCGCTGTTCATGAAATAGCGCCCAAATGGGGCTTTATTCCACATTTCAACGTAGTTTGACCACTGGAACTCTTTCGGAATCCAGGTTGGTGGATAAGCAAAGACCTCAGTTGGGCTTTTCAAGGAAGTAACGATCATCCAGATAAATGGCAGCATTACAGCAAATGCCAATGCACATACCACCAGGAACCAGACACCGTTCTGAGCTCCATTTACCAGGCGTTTCCTGGCAACCCGTTTTCGTTTCAAAGCGGCATCAGCCATGGTTAAGCTACTCATAATGCACGCTCCTGTCCACAAAGCGGAACTGGATCCAGGTGAGTAAAAGCATCAGGAGGAAGAGCAACACCGCAATGGCAGATGCCTTCCCCATCTGGAAGAACTGGAAAGCGTTCTGGTACAGGTAATAGGCGGTTGTATTGGTGGCATTCAATGGTCCGCCCTGCGTCATCACGTCGATCTCGGTAAACGCCTTCAATGAGTTGATAATGCCGACTGTGAGGACATAGAACATGGTTGGACCCAGGAGCGGCCAGGTGATGAACCTGAAGAGCGAAAAGGTATTTGCCCCGTCGATCTTGGCAGCTTCATAATACGTACTCGGGATGGACTGCAGCCCCGCCAGGAAGATGATGATGTTGTACCCCATCCCCGACCAGATGCCCATCGCTATCAGGCAGGGCATTGCCAGGAGCGGGTCGCGCAGCCAGCTCTGGATGGGAATACCCAGGGAAATGAGGATACTGTTGAACAAGCCATATTGGGCGGGGTGGAAAAGCCACAGCCAGACGACGGATATAGCTGCAGTAGAGGTAATGGTGGGCAGGAAGAATGCAGTCCTGAAAACACCGACACCGCGGATTTTGCGGTTCAACAGCAGTGCGAGCAAGAGAGATATGATCAGGTTGATGGGCACTCCAACTGCAAAATAGAAGGTATTCCCGAGCGACTGCCAGAATATCGGCGCTTCTATGGCATCTGTGAAAAGGTAGATGTAGTTTTCCAGCCCGATAAACATAGCCTTTCCAGGCAGGTTCCAGCGGAAGGTGCTTACCACCATGGAAAAGAAAGCCGGGAAGAAAGTAAATACTGTAAATATGATCAGGCTGGGCAGCAGGTAAAGGTAAGCTTCAAAGGTTTCCTTATTCTTGCGCTTCTTTGCGCTGGGTGCCACCTGTTGTTTGACCGTCTTGTCAGCTTTTAACATGGACAAGTTCATAAACTCACCTCCCTTCTAATTGCGCTGAAACTATCTGCCAATGAACGCATGATCTGATTAATTCCCATGTCCTTAAACCGCTCCCCTTTCAACTCAAGTACCACAATTCCTTGCATGCCGGCCTGTTTTAGCTGCGCCAGCCATTGCTGGTAGGGAACATTGCCGAATTTCAAGGGGTAATGGTCCTGCCCGTCCTTGTCAAAATCATGCAAATGGACATGGATCACTTTTTGTACCCACTCCTGGGGAGCTGTTACTGGCTGGGTAGTCAAGGCATCATGACCCATATCCCAGCAGATGCCTACTTGCGGCCGGTCGATCAGGCGGATTAATGCTAGTACATCCTGGCGCTGAATACCGAGTTTCACCAGGTTGGCTGAGGATGGGTTATTGTTTTCCAGGGCAATCTTCAGATGGGGAAATTCCGCGCAAACCCATTGAAGAAAAGTCACTGTATCCTCCACCATCGGCCGGGTATCGTATGGAGCAGGGGCGGTTGCTGCATGAAAAACCACACTGTGCTGCTTTTCCAGTCGCAGCGACCAGTTCTCAGCGATCTGCAGCAGGGGGCGGTAATCCTGTTGAATTTCGTCTTTCCTGCCAGATGCGTACCCCAGCAGCGTGTGAGGAGCCCGGTAGGCGGCGTGGAAGCTCAACTGCAGCCCCAGCGCCACGGTTTCTTCCATCAAGGGTTCAAAGTCTTCCCACATGGGCAGGTGGTTATCCAGTTCAAACTCTAGCGAATTAAGACCTGCTTCTCGCAAGGGGGCAAGAAATGCCTTCAGGCTGGAGCCCTGAACCCAGCGCGGATGGATGTTGAATCCAATTGAAATTGCATTGCCCATACTAACCCCCTTTCATCCCAATGATCGATTCCAGCCTGTCAGCTTCTGCTTCCAGGTTCAGCTGGTTGACCTTTTCAACCTGTGCAAGCATTTCCGTGTCAAACGGGCTAATCCCGTGTATTGCACCGCAGATTGCGCCAGCAATGGCAGCAATCGTGTCTGTATCGCCGCCAATGTTGGCGCCATACTGCATGGCTTTGACCGGGTCGCCATCGGCAAGCTTGATCACGCCAAAAACAGCAGCCACCGATTCCGCCACAAGCATATCCACACCTACATACGCATACAGGTCTGCCAGGACCTGGGCTGGATTGCCGGCACTGGCAACAATTTTCATTGCAAGCTCAATACGTTTTTCCAGGGGGGTAGCCCAGTGCCATTTTCCGAATTCACGCCCCTGGGTAGCCCCTTCGCAGGCGGCAGCGATGACATCATCAACCGAGTTTTCCTCCCGTATGGCTGCGGATACAGCAAATCCCACTGCAGCGGCTCCTGAAATTGCCGTGGTTGTACCGTGGGTTGGCAGACAGGCTTCCACGATTTGTTCCAGCAGCCGGTCGCGCTGGTCAAAATTCACCAGCCCGACCGGAACAGCCCTGAATGCTGCGCCATTGGTCGTGCCATTTGCACCGGTCAGGCGCGGCGAGTCCCCTTCCCGCAGCCGATCGAGGGCTTTGCGGGTGCTGGGACCCAGGATCACAGGTAGCGCTTCTCTAGCTTCGTCTGCCCACTTGAGGAGATGCCATGCAACCGATTCAGCAGTCAAATTCCCATCTTCGGAAATGGCATGGGCAATTGCCAGCGCCTGCCCGGTGTCATCGGTGATGCTGCCCGGAAGCATGATGTGATGCGGGTGCCAACTGGCTACTGGCACAAACCGGTCGACCCAGCCGTATTCATCTCTGATCATCTGCGGAGTCAGGAATTCGGTTGGATTGCCGAGGGCATCCCCAATGGCTAATCCAGCCAGGCAGCCGTGGATCTTATCTTTCAGGTTCACTTCTCAAGTGTAGTCGGGAACAACGGCAGGCGGGCTTTCTTCAGCCCAACCAGCACGCCAACTCCTACAATTGTTGAGGCAAGGATAACTACAGTGTCAACCATGATCCAGTACGGCAGGGTTGGAACCCAGTATTGCCAGGTCAGGTTGAACATCCAGTTGACCATCGTATTGGTAGTCAAGAATTCCGCAGCATGTCCGATCATGCACATCACAAACACAGCCAGCCACATGGTCTTTTTATTCTGGGTGATGATGGCATTGCGCACCCAATCGCGCACGGGTTTGATCACGATCACCAGCAGTGCTATCGCAGAGTATGGCAATGGAACCATCCACATGCCTGTTTGCCAGGATTGCGGATTAACAAACCATGACCCGATGATCAGGATTTCAGCAATAGCAGCAGGTACCCATTTGTTTGCCATGAACAAGCCAGCTACCAGGCCGCCCATAGTGACGGTTAAGAAGCCCAACGGGCCAGCTGAGAAGCCATAGGGGAAGAGAATCATGGAAACAATGCCGCCTGCCGCGTTGGCTATGGCTGCAGCCGGTCCCAGGATCATGCCTGAGATGGCGGTCATGATGGCGTTCAGGGTGATCATACCTGCCATGCCAGGTACAGGCAGGGCAGGGATTGCGCTGGCAACGATGTAAAGCGCTGCCCAGATAGCCAGGACAGCAATCGACATACCAGCAATCCGTCCTTTGGCTTTGTACGTTCTTACTTGCGTTACTGTTGACCCTGGTTGTTCAAGCGGGGTTGATGACTCAAGTTCTGTTTTAGGTTGTTCTTGGTCTGTCATAATTGCTCCTTTTAATAAACACCAAATCCTCGAATTCTTAACATTACTCCAACTGTTAAGAGTGTGAATGTTCCTGCAATTACCAGAATATCTACTGGTGTAAAGCGGCTCTCCAGAAGGAAAGTCCTTTTTATCGGTGCTCCGAATGCCCTGGAGTTCATGGCTACTTCGAGGGTTTGCGAATCGCGGAATGCCCCCAGGATCAGCGGGATCAGCAGGGATACCGAAGCTTTCAATTTCGTTATAAATTTGCCGCCGGAATCATAGGAGATGCCGCGGCAAAGCTGCGCCTGCTGGATGATTGCAGAACGGTTCTGGATAGATGGCAGCAGGCTTAGCGCAGTGGTCATGATGAAGGCAAATTTATACGGGATCTTCAATTTGACCAGCGCAAGCATCAACTCTGGAAGGGGAGTGGTCATCACCATCAGCGGCGCTACGATCATAATGACCACCAGGCGCAAAACCATGGCCAGACCGAATAGAATGCCCTCCAGGGTAAGATAACCGCTGAACCCGATGGCAGGTACCGGTTTTGAGATATGGACAAGGTTCGTTGTGCCCGGGTAGAAGAAAACCTGGACAACAAGGATAATGACCGCAATCCAAACAAAGAACTGCAACATTTCCTTCAACGGCTGTGTTGGCAGTTTTGCGATGAACCAGGCAGCCAGGACCAGCGCGAGTAGCGCAGTGATGTAGAGCAGGTCTGTAAACAGAAGCACAAGAATGAAGATGACCGCCAGGAAAATCAGTTTTGTGCGTCCGTCCAGTTTTTGGAGCGGTGAATTTCGAGACTTAAGGCTGACACTAAACATGGGGTAGCTCCTCGCCAGACTTAATTGTTACCGGGAAGCGGGCTTGCAGCCAATCCACCATCTCAGGAATGTGAAGGATGGTCCGGCTGCTTTCGCCCAGGGCGCGGGCAAGCAAGGTAACCTGCGGCGCCTTTAAGGACAGGCTTTGTAGTTTTTCCACCTGGCTGAATACCTCCTGTGGCGAGCCTTCCAGGGCAATTTCGCCCTTGTTCATGACGATTACCCGCTGGGCGTGTTCTGCCACGATGGGCATGTCATGGGTGATGATGATGACGGTTTTCCCTTTCTGATGGAGCTCATCGATCAAGCCCATGATGGATTGGCTGCCGAAGAAGTCCTGACCTGTCGTTGGTTCATCAAAAACGAAAACTTCAGGGTCGAGTGAAAGCGCACAGGCCACTGCCAGGCGCTGCCTGTCCCCAAGGCTCAGGGCAAAGGGGTGGGTGTCGCGCAGGTTTTTCAGGTCCAGCTCCTGCAGAATGGATTCTACTTTCGCCTCGACCAATTCAGGGTCTACTTTCAGCATGCGCGGACCGTAGGCGATCTCATCCGCCACATTGGAACTGAACAGCATGTCATCCGGGTTTTGAAAAACATACCCTACTTTTCTGGAGAGGTATGAAACTTTCTTATCCCTGGTCTCTTCACCGAATACAGTAACACTGCCGGTGGATGGCTTGAGCAGGCCATTGAAATGTTTCACCAGGGTGGTCTTTCCGCTTCCATTTTGACCGACAAAGGCAATGTAATCACCCCGGTAAATGGAGAGAGAAATATTATGGATCGCCTGGACCCCATTCGGATACAAGAAACTTACCTCACGGCATTGGATCACCACCGGTTCAGGCATATTGCATCTCCTTCAACACCTGGAGGGTACCTTCAAGCGTTATGGGAAAATCAGGTAAGTGATATCCATTTTCCTTTAAGTCGTGCATGATTTCGCATACCTGGGGCGGGCGGATTCGTGCATTTTTCAGCAGCTCGAAGTTGGAAAAGATCTTCTGAGGTACATCATTCATAAACAGGCTGCCATCGCAAAGCAGCAGGACCCGGTCCGCATATTTGGCGACAAAATCCATATCATGGGTAACCAGGATGATCGTTTTTCCCAACTCACGGTTCAAGCGGGCAATCACTTCCATCACCTGTTCACCGCCGATTGGGTCAAGTTCCGAAGTAGGCTCGTCCAGTACCAGGATCTCCGGGTTCATGGCCAGAACACAGGCTATGGCAAGCCTTTGCTGCTGACCACCGGATAAAGCGCCTGGTTCACGGTCTTCAAACCCTGTGAGACCGACAAACTCAAGCGCACCTGAAACGCGCTTGAGGATCTCTTCACGCGGGAGACCGAGGTTTTCACAACCAAATCCGACTTCCTGGATTACTGAAACATTGAAAAGCTGTGTCCTGGCATTTTGCACAACCAGCCCTACATGCTGCGCAAGTACCGGCGTGCCGTCCTGGAATGGGTCGCATCCGGCAACCTGGAGGTTGCCAGACATGGTGCCTCCAAATAGCTGCGGGATAGACCCATTGAAGCAATAGCAAAGGGTAGATTTACCAGCTCCAGATGGGCCGATAAGGGCAATGAATTCCCCTTTTTCGACCGAAAAGCTGATATCTTTGATCGCGGGAATGGATGCTTTCGAATACGCGTACGTTACATGTTGAAATTCAATAAGAGGTGGCATTTTTTTATCCTTCAGGTGGAAGGACAAGGAAATGTCCATGCCTTCCACCTGTTTGGATTCAATGGCGTGTTGAGTGGTTAGGTTACTTGAATTCCACTGCAACAACCCACCAGGCCCAATTTTCATCGGCATAGGTAGCTTTAGCATCATCAGGAAACGCAACTTTCACCGGTCCGCCGTTCTCTTCGGTGAGAGCTTCGCCATCCACCCAGCGGGGGAGGATGATGTCATACTTCTGGGCATCTGCCAGGGTAACGTCGTAGGCTTTACCGTCAGTGCAAATCAGGCTGACAGTTTTAACATCTGAACCCGGCTTGACCAGGGCGATCAGGTCTTTCAACAGGATACCCTTGTATTTCAGGCCGTCGCCCATCCAGGGATCGTTATATGTCAACTCGACAGATTTGGCATCAAATGCTGCCTGGTCGAGGACATAGTTGTCGCCTGAGTTCTTTTCACCGATATTACCCTTGACGGTGATCAGCGCGTCGCCGACTTCGGCTGCTTTTCCTCCGCAGCTGGCGAGGACGCCCGCCAGGAGCACGAGGATCAAAACTAAATACACACTTTTTTTCATTTTCAACTCCTCTTAAAAATCTTATTGTTTCCGGAAACACGATTGTACAGCTATGACCAACTTAAACCTGCTTAAATGCTACTCTCTAATCACCTCCTTTCGGTCCTCTGCGAGAACTGCCTGCGCAGTGGCAGTATCAGTAATCAGGGTATTTATGTAACCTCCCTTTAATGCGCCCAGGACAGCCCGGGTTTTTTCCATACCGCCTGCAATCGCAATTACCTGCGGTACTACTTTCAACTGGTTCAGATTAATCCCAATAACGCCCAGGTTTGGCAGCACCTGGACTCCCTTGCTGTTGAAAAACCTGGCACAAATATCGCCTACAGCGCCCTGTTCTTCCAGCATGGCTAATGTCTGGCGGGTGATATGGTCGGCAAAGAACATGGAGGAAATGCGCTGGAACTCAACATGTCCGATGCCGACAATGGCGACATCCACCTTGTTCCAAAAATCCGAAACCTGAAGCACTTCCTGCGTTTTTAAGAAGTCCTCCAGCACATCATTATTTTCGATGAAGGCTGGTGCATACAGGTGGCGGTATGTGCCCGAAAAAACGGAGGAAAGAACTCGGGCAAGTTCGTTGACCTGGAAGAAGGGTGAGATGTCTCCGATCCCGCCGATCAGGGGGACAACATGGATCCGTTTCGGGGTAGACTTTGGGATCAGGTTGACGGTGTCGTAGAGCGACCTCCCCCAGCCAATGCCCACGATCTGGTTGTCCTGCAGGGTCCGCTGCAAGTATTCAACCGCAGCCAGCCCAATGCCCGTCCGCAGCTGGTCACCTGCCAGCATTTCACCGGGGAGAACGATCACGTCTTTCAGGTTGAAGCGTGTGGTTAATTCCCTGGTCAGGTCAAGGTCGGCAGGGAATGGATCGACGATAACGGTTTTGATGATTCCCTGGGTCCTTGCAGCAATCAACAGTCTGGATGCCTTCTGGCGGGTTATTGCCATTTTTTCAGCAATATCTTCCTGGGTCAGGCCATATTCATAATACAGCCTGGCTACCTGAACCATCAATGCAACTTCATTTTTTGAGTGCATCGTATCAGGTCCCCTTATGAGAAGAAATTCCAGCCCAAATGGGTTTGAGCGCTGGGTAGGATTGACGGTAAATGTTGTAAGCTTCCTCGTAAACCGCCTTCTTTGCCGGATTGGGATCTTCCGGGTTTTTGAACTGGATCATATTGCTGCAAGCTGTTTTCAAGTCGGGGTAAAATCCTGCCACAAGGCTGGCGATGACGGCAGCTCCAAGGCAGCCAGTCTGTGAATCGGCAGTTGGGATAACCTGCCGCTGCAGCACATCTGCTTTGAGCTGGTTCCAGAAATGGCTGCGTGAGCCGCCTCCGCAAACCACAAAATCCTGGGCGGTGAAACCCGCAGCAGCCTCTGATACATCCAGCGTGTGCCGGATGGCAAATGCGATGCTTTCATACACGGCCCGGGTAAAGTCCTTTCGGGAATGACTGGCATTGATACCCAGGAATGCCCCCCTGGCTTGAGAATCCCAGATGGGGGCCCTTTCACCGTTCAGGTAAGGCAGGCAGACCAATCCATTGCAGCCGGGTTGGGCGTTGTGCGCTTCCTGCTCCAACAGGTCATACCTGACTGGTTGCCCAAACTCCGGGTAAAAACTGCCAGCCAGCCAGGCCAAAGTATTCCCGCCGGATTGCAGGGGGCTGCACAGGAATGCGCTGCTATCATCCAGGCTGACCGAAAATACATCTGGCGAAGACACCTTACCGGGAACAGCCAGGGAAACGATTTCTGAAGTGCCGGCTACATCCACTGCCCGGCCCGGGGTCAGAACCCCTCCCGCAAGGTTGTCGCAATAAGCGTCAATGGTACCAATGACCACCGGTATACCGGGAACCAGGCCAGTCTGGCGGGCGGCATAATCTGAGACTTTACCGGCTGCAGAGACGGGTGGTAATACTGGTGGCATCTTATTGACCGGGAAGCTCAGTTTTTCAAAGTAACCCGGCGCATATTTTCGGGTCTGCGGGTGTACCAGGCAATAAGCGCTGAGGATGTCTGTACACACCTCACCGGTCAGGCGCAGCGCTATGAAATCCTTTGGCTGCAGCAGTGCGATTGTTTTTTCGATCACATTCGGGTGATGGCGGATGAGCCATAAGAGCCGGGCAGGCGGGCAGGATGGATCTCCCAGGTAAGTTGTTCCAACCCACTCCTCAGCCTGCAGGTCGGTGATGTTCTCTCTCAGCCATTCTGCTTCTTCTACTGCCCTGCGGTCGCTCCAGATGATTGCCCTTCCAACCGGCTGAAAGGCAGCATCTACCAATACATGCCCTGGGCACTGCCCGCTCAAGCCGACTGCCGCAACCGAGGCTGGGTTGACATTGCGGGTGATATCTTTGAGGACAGTGCACACTGCTTCCCACCACTGGACCGGTTCCTGTTCTGCCCAACCAGGCTGCGGTGTAAAAGTGTCCACGGGATGTGAGGATTTAGCCAGCAGGAATCCCTTTGCATCGTAAGCCGATGCCTTAACACTCGAGGTTCCTATGTCGATACCGACCAATACAGCTGTCATCTCAACATTTCTCCACTATTGCGAGCCTGGCGACCTGGTGCCTGTAAGGCAGCCCTTCTCTGGCTCCCTGAATCTGGATTTTGTGGGCAGCCACCTCGCAAGCGAGACGGACACAGTCAGCCATTGTAAATCCTTGAACCATGCCTGCCACCAGCCCTGCTGAAAAAGCATCACCGGCGCCGGTTGAATCAGCAACTTCTTCTACCGGTACTGCTGCTATATGCTTCCTTTGACCATTTTCGCAGAAAAGTGCACCTTCTGCCCCGCAGGTGATTACAGGAATTTTTACACCCATTTCCGTCAGCCGGGTGAGGGCTTTCTGGGGTTCTGCCATTCCAGTGATTCCCTGGGCTTCCACCCGGTTGAAAACAGCGACATCTGCCCTGGCTAACACAGGTTCATAAAAGGTTTTGCCCAGGTTCACCATCAAACCGCCAGGGCAGTAAACGGTCCTGGCTTCAGCAGGCAGGGCATGGATGGCAGTCAGGGCAACTTCGGGGAAAGCATCTGCTATATAAAGGATGCCGGCATCACCAAGCGCAGCCAGGTCCAGCTCTTCTGGTTTTGTGTAGATCGCAACACCGCCGAGAGAAAAGATCAGGCGCTCTCCATTCTGGTTGACGGCAATAAAGCATGAAGCCGTAGATTCTCCTTGGTCAATCCGGATGAAGCGGGTATCCACCCCAGCGGATTCGAAACTTTGGCGAAGCAGCAAACCGTTTTCATCATCGCCAACCACCCCCAGGAACCTGACCGGGTATCCCAGCCTAGCGATGCCCTCAGCCACGTTCCCTCCGCTGCCGCCCGGGGAGGAATGCTTTTCTTCAGCCATAACGATCCCGTCGGGTGAAGGAAATTCCTTCACCCGGATGGTTAGGTCCACCGCTGCAGCACCCAGGACAGCGACTGCTGCAGGTTTATGAGGATCGTTACTCATGGCATTGCCCCTCAAGTTGTGTTGTTACAGTTAATAGTACAGCTTTTTTTATCAGCCGGCATCACCTAATCAGGAGGAAGGTCATCATCCTTTATTGCTGGTTCCGGTTCAGGGCCTTCATCGCTTTCTTCCTGGTAGATCATCGGTCCTACCGGTACGCCGATCTTCGGGAGCCCGATGAGGAGAGGAACCCCGATGATCATGGCGCCGAGCGAAAAGAGCATACGCTCAACTGGCGCGATAGGCAGGGTGGTGTACCAGATAGCTGGTGGCAGCTGGAAGAAAATCATTGCCCACAGGTTACCCATCGCCTGGGTGACCACAATGCCTGCCACTGAGCAGCACAGGATGCCCAACGACATGCGTTTTTTATCGGGAGAGAGCAGCGGATCGCTCTTGCGGCTGATCCAGGCGCCAATGATGATAAATACCAGGCCGAGTGTGTAAAGCAACGGAGTTGCCCATGCAGCGCGGCCATTCGGCAGCAAGTACCAGACTACTGTAAACAGCAGGATGAGTCCCAAAGGAACCCACCATTTGCGGCGCATAGCAAACCCTGCTCCCAATGCTCCCATCATGGCGATGGTGAACTGGAGCGGCCCAAAAAGGACCGTATGGGGCGCAATCAGCTGGCCGATAAAACCTCCTACTCCTGCCACAATCATGCCCACCCACGGGCCGAAGAAAATACCTGCCAGGGGGGTGAGGCAGTTGGCAATATTGAACGTGATACCTGTACCGATTATCGGGAAAGCAGGCAAGAGCGAAGCAACAGCCATCAATGCTGCCCAAACCGCCATGACTGCAGGATGGGCTGTAATCAATTTCTTTTTCTTTTCCATGGCATTCTCCTTCTTACAAAATGAGTTTTACTCCTGGACTACTTCACGTATTACAACCTGCTTGTTCACAAGAGAAATCAGGTCTACTACTTCAACTTTGTCTTTCTTCTGGCTCTTCACCTGCTGGAATTCGGTCATGCAGGAAATGCAGGACGTAACCAGCATGTTGGCTTGAGTTGCTACCGCTTCTTCCCAGCGCTGCGTACCAGCTGTGTCGGTCAACTCCGGATAATCATAGCGGACGTACGATCCGGCACCGCAGCAGAAGGCATCGCGTTTATTGCGCGGCATTTCAACGAAACGGGCACCGGGGAGCGCTTCCAGGATGGTGCGGGGTGCATCGTAGATCTTTAACTGGCGACCGAGTGTACAGGGATCATGGTAGGTCATCACAGTGCCTGCCGGCATGTAATTGAGGGCGATATGACCCTTTTCCAGTTCTTCTGCGATCAATTCGACCACATTAACCGCTTTAAAGGGCATTGCTTCGCCGAGTACCTCAGGTAGCTCGTTGGTGAATGTCATCTGGCAGCCTGGGCAGAGAAACAGCATTTTCTCCACTCCCAGGTTCTGGTACACCTCGATATTATGGCGCATGAATTCGGCAGCTTTTTTGACCTCACCAGCGGACATCAAGGGATGGGCGCAGCACCACTCTTCAGATGATATGGTGTAGTCGACACCCATTTTATCGAGCAAGGCAACCGCTTCCACCGCGGCAGATTTGCGCACATAGGAAGGAGTACAGCCTACAAACAGCGCAATCTTTGATTTCTTGTCAATATGGGTTTTATCTTTCAGCCAGGCAAAGCGGTCATCCTGTCCCTTGGCATAGGGATTCTTCTGATTATAGGTGTCCATGGCTGCCTGCTTGAGACCCGGAGGAGTCAACCCCAGGTCTGCCAGGTCATTGCGCATCGCCTGGTATATCTTGCGCAGGTCGATGAATTTGAAGCAGTGTTCGCCGCAGGATCCGCATAATGTGCAGCTGAAGACCCTATCTGCCACGCTCTTGTCGTACTCAATCTCACCTTCGAGTACGGCCCGGGCGGTGGCTACCCGGCCGCGCCCGGCATAACTTTCGAACCTGCCCTCTTCATAGGATGGGCAGAGCTGGTAGTTCTTGCCCACCCAGCTGACATCCAGGCAGAAGGCGCAGCGCAGGCATTGGAATGTGGCGTCGCCAGTGTTTTCAATATGGTAACCTTTCGGGGCAGCCCGGTCCGGGATTTTGCCGAAGGCAGGGTCGCCCGCCAGCATCAAGACACCCGGATTGAGGATGTGGTTGGGGTCCATGGTGTCTTTAAGCATCTGCATCAACTGGTAGCTGGTGCCCAGCTTGGGCATTATGTAGGGGGCAATGCCTGCCACGATGCCGCCAGGTGACATCCACTTGTTATACATGATCTCAGCAATATCGCGCCTGACCTGCAGCCCGTATTTGTGGGCTTCGGTATTCCATTCAGGGTAGAGCGTATCCACCCACAGGAAACCGCCGTTCCTGGAGAAGTAAACATCAAAGCCTTTGACGCGCATACCGTGTTTAGTCCAGTTCTCGCTGGTGTCTTGGATGTACTGGTTCAAAGCTGGAATTGCCTGCTTCAGGTCCTGGGTCTTGATAAATCCGGAGACTTCAGGGCAGTAGTACGGGCGGCTGCCGTAATAAGTCCAAGGACCATCATTCCGTAGCCAGGAATACATATGTTCGGTCCAGTACAACTTGGTGGAGATGGAGTCCTGAGCAATGCCATTAAAACTCTCACAGATCACCTTACCGGCTTGCTTCCGTTCCGCTGCTCCGATCTGGCTGTCTCTGATGATCACATGAATACTATATTTACCTGGTGCTCCGGTGGGATGAGGACCACCGAACAGGCCAATAACAAAAGTGCCCACATTTTGCTTCTGCAATGCGCTGACAGCATCCACTGTATCGTCGAGTTCCTCGAAGGTATAGAAAAGGTAATCTTCCTTCTCCGGGATACGCCGGATGCGCAGGGTAGCTTTGGTGATAATCCCCAACGTGCCGCAAGATCCGATAAACATGCCTGCGAGGTCCGGACCGTTAGCGCCGCGCTCAATGGCAATATTGCCATTGGCATCATTGGCTGCTGACCCGGTATGGACAATGGTACCGTTGGGCAGCACCACTTCAAGAGAAACAACATGTTCACCAACCATGCCATATTCAGTGATTCCGTGCGGTACGGCGTTGTAAGCGATTGTCCCGCCGACAGAAGCTGAGAATAACCCTCCTCCGCCCGGGGCAGTTAATTCCCAGCCGTATTTCTTCAACTCGCCATCAATTGCGTGCCAGACTGTACCGGTATCGGCATGCACCACCTGGTTTTCGAGGTCGATCTCGAATTGATTCATCAGGTCAAGCGCAAGGACAATACAACCGTTCAGGACGCCGTTATCCACAAAAGTGGTTGCCCTGCCCCAGATGAAGAGCGGCTTCTTAATCTCATTGGCAAATTTCACTATCTCCACGACCTGTTCTGTGCTACGCGGACGGCAGACATATCCCGGTAATTCACCCGGGGTGGGGCCGCAATCACGCCGGTAGGCAATCAGGTCGACATATTCATTGGTCACATAACCGGGTCCGCAGATGGATTGCAGGTTGGCAAAAATTTCGTCCATGGTTAATTCCTCCCAAATTCAGGTTGTGGATGGGTTTCGAGTGCCTTTTGTAATACTGCCTGGCATATGGTTTCTACGGTCAGCGGTGTCCTTGGCAGGCCTAACTCGGGCGGCAGCGCCTGGCCAAGCTCTGTAATTTGCGGAGGGATGATGTATGCCTGCCTTACTACCTCGCGTTTTGAAAAGACAGCTTCCGTAACATCGTCGAGGATGACCTTGCCGCCGCTCAGAACGATCACACGACGGGCATACTCTGCTACCAGAGCCATGTGGTGGGTGACAAACAATACCGTTCTGCCTTGTTCGTGCATTGCTTTGGCGATCTGCATAATCTGGTGGCAGCCGCGGTAGTCCTGCCCGGTGGTGGGTTCATCCAGGATGATAATCTCAGGATCGAGCGCCAGCGCGCTGGCGATAACCACTTTAGCCCGGTCGCCTTTCGGCATGGCAGGCGGAAATTCATCCAATCTGCCTTCAAGACCAACCACCTGTAACGCTTTTTCGATCCGTTCTTCGATCACCTCAGGCGAAACCCCCAGGTTTTTGGGTCCATAACTGACCTCTTCGGCTACAGTCTGGGCGAAAAGCTGCTGGTCTGGGTTCTGGAGCACAAAACCGACATGCTGCGCCATTTCTGCCACTGCCGTAACATTGGTGTCTTTGCCTGCTACCAGAACTTTCCCTGATGTTGGCCTGAGCAGCCCAAGTAAGTTTTTCAGGATAGTTGTCTTGCCTGATCCATTCTGCCCGATCAAGGCGACGAATTCGCCCTTCTTTATCTCAAAGGAAACTCCCTTGACAGCATGTACGTTGAGGGGCTGATAAATGTAATCCAGGTTGTCCACCAGGATCGATGTGGGTGCATCGATGGTGTACCTTTCCGGCTGTTTACTCCCTGTGCTGCCGGGATGCCCATTTCCTACCATCTGAATGATGACTTGCTTACCCTCTTCCACCGTGATCGGGAAGGAAGTGAATGGTCTTCCCTCATCCTGCATGCGGCCAGCCAGTTGTGAAACCTGGGGTGAGCGGATCATGATCTTCTTAAACAGGTTGAGGTTGGAGAAGATTTCGCGGGGAGTCCCGTCTGCAACCAGTCTGCCTTCGTTCAGCACGACCACCCGGTCCATATGGCGAGCAATCATTTCCGATGCATCGGTCGCCATGATAACGGTCATGCCGTATTTCTGGTTCAATTCACGTGCGACTGACAGCACTTCTTCCACACCCACAGGATCCAGTTGTGAAGTGGCTTCGTCCAGCACCAGGATATCCGGCCGCATGGCGATGTTGGCAGCTATGGCCAAGCGCTGTTTCTGGCCTCCTGAGAGAGAGGTGGGCAGCCTGTCTTCATAGCCTTTCAACCGCACAGTTTCGAGCGCCCAGGCCACGCGTTCCTGAATCTCAGCTGGAGGGATGCTTAGGTTCTCCGGGCCAAAGGCAACCTCGCTCAGGACGGAAGAGGCGAAAAGCTGGGTTTCCGGGTCTTCCAACACGATCCCCACCTTGGTTGCCAGGACGGAGATGCCTGCTTCCTGCGTATCGAGACCATGAACTAACACCTTGCCTGCCAGTTTACCGCCAATGCTGTTGGGGATAATGCCGTTGGTCATCTGGCAAAGCGTGCTTTTTCCAGCGCCATTCTCCCCCATAATGGCTACAAACTCACCCTCATTAATGGTCAGATTAAGGTGAGTGATTACCCAGCGCTTGCTGCGCGGGTAGCGGTACGAAACATCCTGGAATTCAATAACTGGCTTTTTGATGATATTGCTCCTGTGGATCAGTTAAAGCTTAACTGAAAGGTAGACGATCCCGATGCTGAAGATAATGGTCGCTGCCAGGAAGATCCAATCTACAGCATCCATAGTGATATCTTCCATATATGTCCGCTTCTTGGTGGCGCCGAAGGCACGGGAATCCATAGCTACTGCCATCAATTGCGCCCGGCGCATGGAACCGATTACCAGCGGGGTTACCAGGGCAGGGTACGCCCTCAGCTTCTCTCCAAGTTTGCCTTTTTCGAATGTCTGCATGGCACGCAGCTTTTGAGCATCGACTATTACCTGCGTTTCTGTTTGCAGCAGGGGAACGAGGTTTAGGGCGGTGGTCATCGTATATGCCAGGGTGTATGGCAGCCCGATCTTTACCATGCCCAGGGCGAAGTTTTGCACCGGGGTGGTGAAGCTGATAAGCGGCAGCATGATGATCATTGCCATCAACCTGAGTGTCAGTAATACTGAGAAAAGGATTCCCTCAAGTGTTACCTGGCCAATCCCCTTTCCAATGGGAATCAGGGGCTTGATCAATGGAGTTTCACCGGGGTAGAAAATTGCCTGGATGACAAATAGAAAGGCAGCGATGGGCAGCAGCACTTTCATAAAACTCCAAAACAGTTTCACCGGGAGCCTTGCAGAGAACCAGAGCGCTACAACCACCGCGAAAAACATAGCCGCAATGCCAATATCATTTATCAGCAGCACGGCTGTACAGAACATCAGCATGAAAATGATCTTGACCCGCGGGTCAAGCCGGTGGAACATCGTATTACCCGGGTAGTAGGAAATTAATGAACTCAAGATTATCTCCTAACTTGAAACAGAGTTGAGAAAAACCTGACGTCCTGCCATATGCTCAACATCCACGGCGGCTGCTTCCTGCAGGATGGCATTTTCATCCACTTTGGTGATCCGGCGGTCTTTCATCACCAGTTCTCCATTGATGATGGTATGCCGGATATCGCTTGATTTCGTGCAAAAGACCAGCATATTAAAAATATCCTGGTCGTGGAATGGCTGCAGGTGGGGGGCATGGATATCGATCACGGCGATATCAGCCAGTTTTCCAGGCTGGATTTGGCCGGCATCCAGGTGGGCAGCCCTGGCAGCCTGGACGGTTGCCATGTCAAAGGCATCCCTGGGAGAAAGGGCAGCGGCGTTGTTATTTGCAACCCGGGCAAGCAGGACGGCAGCCCGCATTTCTTCCCACATGTCCTGCAGGTCATTTGAAGCGCTGCCATCCGTTGCCAGGGCAACCGGGATGCCTTTCTTGCGGATTTCTACCAGGGGGGCTATGCCGTCTGCCAGTTTCATATTGCTCTTGGGGCAGTGAACCATCTGGGCTCCTGATGCAGCCAGCAGGTCAATATCATGCGGGGTCAGGTGGACGCAATGGACTGCGCTGAAACCATCGTACAGCATGCCCAGGTGATCCAGCTGTTCTACCGGCGTTCTGCCGGTTTCAGCAAGCATCTCCTCGACTTCGCCTTTAGTCTCTGCTATATGGGTCTGCATACCCAGGTTATTTTGCTGTGCAAGGCGTGACGCCCATTGCAGGAAATCATCGGTGCATAAGAAAAGTGTGGAAGGGGATGGAAAGACTGTGGTCAACCCTTCGGGGTGGTGATAGCGGTCTATAAAATCGGTGATCTGCTGCTTCATGGCATCTTCACTCGCCCGCAACTCAGCCGGAACCCACTTGTTGGCCAGTGTGTAGGCCAGTACACCGCGGAACCCGATCTTCTCCCAGGCGTGGATGATCTCGGGGAAAATGGTATCCATGTTGATGCAGCTGGTAACACCGCCCCTGATCATTTCAATGGCAGATAAGGTTGTCCACAGGTGCGGCAACGCCCGTCCATTACGGCTGATTGATTTACGCATCGAATCGATCGAGGGGAACAACACCTGGTTGCACCAGGGCACCAGTTCAATCCCTTCAGAGATGCCCTTCATCATGTTCTGGTAAAGATGCGTATGGGCATTGATCAGACCGGGAATGACAACATGGTTCCCGGCTTCGATAATTTCACAATCCTGGGGGTGGGGCAGGTTCCTGCCAATCGAGGTGATGCGGCTGCCTTCGATCAGGACATCAATATTGCGCTCGACTTGCGTTGGGCTTTGGACCAGATAGGAACATTCTTTTAAGAGAATTGCCATCCAAGTCAACCTTTGAGAATATTCTCATAACATTTGCGCAGATACTAATATCATAGCTTTTAAGGAACCCAATTTCAACGACAAATATCACTATGCCGTAGTGACATTTGTCATAAATGGGATTCGGATGTCCGAATAATAAAAGGGATTCAATGCACAGATTGTTGTGGAACGAAAGGACGGTGCAACTCTTTTCTTTATTTATCCGTACTATAATGATTGTGCTTTCCGTCACTTGTCATCTTCTTGGGGATATCCTAAACTCAAGGTGAATGCTTAGAAACCACATTTTCAAGGAATTGCATGACGGTTGAAAGACTAATCCAAAGCAGAGATGAATTTTGGGCAGCCGGTTTTACTGGTGACCTGGCAGAACTGATCCCGCTCTTGCAGTATTACCAGGAAACGCATGGATATATATCCCCCGAGGGGGTTGAGGCTATTGCTGGATTCCTGGGAATATCTGAAGCCAGGGTTTATACTGTTGCTTCTTTCTATGCCCAGTTCAGATTTCAAAAACCCGGCAAAAACCATGTTTTTGTCTGCCTGGGAACTGCCTGCCATGTGCAGGGAGGGGTTGACCTGGCCAATGAGATCCATGAACACCTGCATATCCGCAATGGTGAAACCACCCCTGACGGTCAGTTTGATTTCAAAGAAGTGGCCTGCCTGGGCTGCTGTGCACAGGCAGCAGTGGTGGAAGTGAATGGAAAGATCTATGCCAAGATGAACCGGGAAAAACTGCGCAAAGTGCTGAAGGAGCATCAGCATGCTTGAGAAGCTCCGGCTTGAAGCCCAGCAGCGCTGGCAGGAACGCACCAGCCACAACCAGGCTGTTATTTACATCGGTACAGCCTCTTGCGGCAGGGCAGCTGGCGCGCTGGAAACCCTGCAAGCGATCCGTGAAACGCTGCAAGACCTGGGCAAAGAAGCGCGCATCATTGAGGTTGGCTGTATTGGACCTTGCTACCTGGAACCGCTGATGGATATTGCCTTGCCGGGCTTGGCGAGGGTAAGTTATGCAAACGTTACCCCGGCAAAGGCACGCCAAATTCTAGCAGCTTGCCTGACTACAGGCGACCTGTTGCCTGGTAAAGCTGCCGGTCACTTTGGGGATGATAGTTTTACCCGAACAAGCGGCATTCAGCCATTTTTTGACCTGCCGATGTTAAAACCGCAGCAGCGGATCATCCTTCAGAAATGCGGGATCATTGACCCTGAGGATTTTGACTCTGCCCTTTCTACCGGCGCTTATAAGGGGCTGGAGCGCGCTTTTACACTGGGTCCGGAGGGTATCATCCTTGAAATGCAGCAAGCCGGGCTGCGCGGCCGCGGCGGTGCCGGGTTCCCGACATTTCGTAAATGGCAGGCAGCCAGGACGGCGACTGGGAAGCCGAAATATGTGGTGTGCAACGCAGATGAAGGCGACCCAGGGGCGTTCATGAACCGCGCCCTGCTTGAGGGTGACCCGCATGCTGTCCTGGAGGGCATGCTGATCGGCGGGTATGCTATCGGGGCGCGTGAAGGAATTGTATATATGCGGGCAGAGTACCCGCTTGCAGTCAAGCGCATGTGTAAGGCTATCGGGCAGGCGTACAATTCGGGATTACTGGGCTGCAATATCTGCAATTCAGGGTTTGACTTCGATATCCGCGTCCAGGAAGGGGCAGGCGCATTTGTATGCGGTGAAGAAACGGCTTTGATCGCATCGTTGGAGGGACTGCGCGGCATGCCCAGGCCAAGACCTCCATACCCGACTGACCGCGGTTATAAAGGTAAACCAACCCTCATTAATAATACTGAATCATTTGGGACAGTGCCGGCAGTTTTGCGTGAGGGCGGAGAATGGTTCCGCCAGTTTGGAACTGCTTCCAACCCGGGGACTAAGACTTTCTCCCTGGTGGGTAAAACGCGCTATACCGGCTTGATTGAAATCCCGCTGGGGATGACCCTGCGCCAGGTGGTTGAAGAGATCGGCGGTGGTACCAGGTTTCCTTTCAAAGCGATCCAAACCGGCGGTCCGCTGGGAGGGTGCCTGCCTGCTGACCGGCTGGATACGCCCATCACTTACGAAACCATGCGCGAGTTGGGTTCGATCATGGGTTCGGGCGGATTGATCGTGATGGATGAAAGCACCTGCAATGTTGATATGGCCCGCTATTTTGTCGGGTTTGCCTGCTCTGAATCTTGCGGCAATTGCACCCCCTGCAGGGTGGGCACCCGCATCCTGAAGGACACACTTGAGAAGATTGTCAGCGGGGAGGGGGAGCCTGAAGATCTTGAGGTAATGCAGCGTGCTGCCGAAACCATGAACAACGCCTCCTTGTGCGGGTTGGGCCAGGCGGCTTCCAACCCGGTTATCAGCAGCTTAAAGTACTTTAGGCAGGAGTATGAAGAACACATCCACCAGAAGTTCTGCCGGTCAGCCGTGTGTACGGAATTGTTTGAGTACACAATCCTGCCCGAGCGCTGCACCGGCTGCGGGGCATGCGTTAAAGTATGCCCGGAAACAGCCATACACGGTGAACGCAAACAGGCGCACACCCTGGATACCACCCGCTGCGTCAAATGCAATGCCTGTGTGCGGGTTTGTCCTGTGCATGCCATTGTGGGTGCGCCGGTTGGCACCCAGGCGGGAACAACCCGGTTGGCTGAGGCGGCGATATGAGCATATCCCTCTCCATCAACGGGCAGCAACTGGCGGCTGAAGCCGGGCAGACCGTTCTGCTTGCAGCACGCGCGAATGGTATCTATATTCCAACCCTGTGCGATTATCCCGGCCTGCCCCCGCATGGCAGCTGCCGGTTATGCATTGTCCAGGTGAAAGGGCGCAGCATTACCCCCACAGCCTGCACCACCCTGGTTGAGGAGGGGATGGTAGTCGAAACTGATACCCCGTTGGTAAAGGAATTGCGGGTCGAGGTTTTGCGCATGCTGCTGGCTGAGCATCCGGGCACCTGCCTGTTTTGCCCTGAGCATGATCATTGCCAGGAGTGTATGGTCACGCTGCGCAAGACCAGTGTCACCACTGGCTGCCGGACATGCCCGGCAGACATGCAATGCCAGCTGCAGGATGTGGTTGACAGCATCGGGCTTGAATCAGTTGCCTACCCGGTACGCTACCGGGCATTACCAGTGGAGCGGGAGGATCCCTTCTTTGACCGGGATTACAACCTGTGTGTGCTGTGCAGCCGCTGCATCCGGGTATGTGAATCACTGCATTTTAATAATATCCTGGCATATGTTAAACGCGGCAGTGAAACCCGGGTGGGTACCAGTTTTGGCAAGAGCCATATTGAGGTTGGCTGCAGTTTTTGCGGCGCCTGCGTGGATGCCTGCCCGACCGGCGCTTTGTGGGATAAGACCAGCCGTTGGGATGGAAAACCGGACCATACGGTCAGTTCGACCTGCCCGTTCTGTTCCCTGGGTTGTGAAGTGAGTTTGCAGATAAAAACAAATGGTGTCGACAGGATCATCAGCTGCTATCCGGCGCAGGTTGAAAAACCACTATGCGTGAAAGGCCGCTTTGGCGTGCCGGAATTGCTGGATCACCCGGGCAGGTTGAAGACTCCAATACGGATCAGCCAGGGAGAAGTAACACACCCGGGTTGGGAGGAAACCCTCCACCTGGCTTCTGAAAAGGTGGCTGCCTGTTGTCCAGGCGAAGCAGCCCTGGTTGTTTCGGCAAATTGCACCAATGAAGAACTATTCCTGGCGGATAAACTCTCGCGCAGCCTGACTGGCGGGGGTACTATCCTGGATGCCGCTGCACGATATGGAGACGGAATTGAAGCAGTGCAGCGCTTGCTGCATACCTCCCAATCCCCCAACATTCTCGAGGATGCAGACTTGATCCTGTGCCTGGGGATGGACTTGCAGTATTACCAGGCTAATTTGGAAGTCTTCTTGAAACAGGCAATGGAACGTGGGGCAACCGTTATTACCCTGAATGAAAAAGAGCACGTGCCGGGCAGGTATGCCAGCCTGTGGCTGCAGCCTGGAAGCGGTGAGGTGGAAACCATGCTTGGCCGGCTGGCAGGTGGACTGGGTAAGAGGGATGTTGCGGATGCTATCCATGCATTAAAAGCCTCCAAAAATCCAGTATTCCTGGTCGGGGATGACTACCTGGTGCGTATGGCAGGTGCGGTAGAAAAACTGGTAACAACTTATCAGGCATCTGTGGTGGCAATTCCGGCTGAAGGAAACCTGTACGGCGCCTTGAGGGTGGCAACTGCTTTAACACAGCCTGCAACAAATCCGAAAGTGCTTTACCTGCTGGGAACAACTGTCCCCAAGGACATCCATCCCGGGACATTTATTATTTACCAGAATTCCCACATGCCGGCAGTACAGATCCAGAACGGGGTGCTGCTGCCGATGGCGGCATTCGGCGAGACTTGTGGCAGCGTGTTTGACCAGGCTGGGAAATTACGAAATTTGACAGCTGCAGTCCAGCCTTCCGGTGAAGGATTGCCGGGATGGGAAATCATCTGCCGATTAGCCCGGCTGCTGGCGATAAATGGCTTTGATTATGTCTCTGTAAATGAGGTAACCCGTGATCTGGTTTCTGCAGCGCCCAGCTGGCAAATGACAGGACGGGTTCCGGGATGGCTGGCAGCGCCAGGCGGGCATGATTATCTGGGCAAGCCGCTGGCAGATATGGTTGCCGGTTTGAAGCAATTAAACCTGCAGGTACAGGAAGGAAAATAGCATGTTCCGCCTGCTTGAGAACAAGATGCTGGTTCCAAATTTGTATCATGCCCTGATCTCCGCACCGGATGTGGCAAAGGCTGCCCAGGCGGGACAGTTTGTGATCATTCGTCCAACTGAAGCCAGCGAGCGCATCCCGCTAACCATCTCCGATTGGGACGCAGCCCGGGGGACAGTCAGTGTGGTTTACATGAAAGTCGGGAAAACCACTGCAGAGTTTGCAGCCCTTACTGCCGGGCAGGACCTGGCAACCGTGGCCGGGCCGCTGGGCAACCCGATGGAAATGGGGTTGTTCGGGCATGTGGTTTGTGTGGGTGGCTGCTATGGATTGGCCAGTATTTATCCCATGGCGCGCGAACTAAAACGACTGGGCAACCGGGTTACCATCGTGATCGAAGGACGCAGCTCTTATCTGCTTTACTGGCAGCAGAAACTGCGCTCGGTCAGCGATGACCTGATTGTAATCACACGCGACGGGTCAAAAGGCTTGCCAGGGCATATCAACAACCTGACCGGGGTAATCTCCCGCCAAGCCGTGCCGGTGAACCGGGTCATCATCAATGGCTGCAATTACTTGATGATGCGTGGATCGCAGGAGACCCGGCCATTGGGGATCCGCACGATTGTCAGCCTGAACACACTGATGATCGACGGCACCGGGATGTGCGGTGTCTGCCGCTGCACGGTGTCCGGTTCGACTAAATTTGCCTGTGTTGACGGTCCGCACTTTGACGGGCATGAAGTGGATTGGGATGAGTTGAATAAACGCAGGGGCGCTTACCTGGTGGAAGAAACCCAGGTGCTGCGTTCAAGCAAGGGCGAATAAGAAGAAACGCCACGAATCATTGGATAATGTTCATGACTGAGCAGAATGAAACAGGAAGCAAACCGGTAAAAAAGATGGACCTGAACCGCAGGGAAATGCCCAAGCAGCAGCCTGAAGTACGCATCACCAACTTCCAGGAAGTTGCCCTGGGGTATGCCGCTGAAACCGCCATTGAAGAGGCCATGCGCTGCCTGCAGTGCCGTAAACCCGGTTGTGTGCCAAATTGCCCGGTGGGTATTGATATCCCCGGTTTTATTGCCGCCATTGACCAAAGAGATTTTCAATCCGGTGTGAACATCCTTAAACAAAAGAATGCGCTGCCTTCAGTGTGCGGCAGGGTATGCCCGCAGGAGGAGCAATGCGAAAGCGGCTGCATCCTGACAAAGCGCAAATCCTCCGTAGCAATTGGTAGACTGGAGCGCTTCCTGGGGGATTGGGAAGCGATCCTGGGAGACGACGCTCCGCCAGAAATCGCTCCGGCAACAGGCAAGAAGGTTGCCATCATCGGCGGCGGACCGGCAGGTCTGACCGCTGCGGTTGACCTGGCGCGTTTCGGGCATTCGGTCATTGTTTTCGAAGCCTTGCATAAGATGGGTGGGGTGCTTTCATATGGCATCCCGGAGTTCCGCCTGCCCAAGGCGATCGTTGACCGGGAGGTAAATTACCTGCGCCGGCTGGGTGTGGAAATGCGAACGGATTACATCATCGGTAAGACCCGTTCGATTGACAGCCTGCTGGAAGAGGTTGATGCAGTTTTCGTGGCAACCGGGGCGGGGCTGCCCTGGTTCATGGAGATGCCCGGCAACAACTTGAACGGGGTGTATTCCGCCAACGAGTACCTGACCCGCATCAACCTGATGAAGGGGTATGATTTTCCCAGTGCAGCCACACCTGTCAAGCAGCACCGTAAGGTAGCTGTTCTGGGCGGCGGTAATGTGGCCATGGATTGTGCCCGCACTGCATTACGGTTGGGAGCTGAGGTCTCTATTCTCTACCGCCGTTCGCGCGAAGAGCTGCCCGCCAGGCTTGAGGAGGTGGAGAACGCAGAGGAGGAAGGAATCATCTTCCGCTACCTGACCCTGCCAGTGAGGGCTATCGGGGATGACCATTTCCAGGTTAAAGCGCTTGAATGTATCCGCATGGAACTGGGTGAGCCGGATGCATCCGGAAGACGAAGCCCGGTCAGGGTACCTGAATCGGAATTCGTCCTGGATTTTGATTGCGTTATTCATGCCATCGGTAACAGTCCTAACCCGCTCATACCGGCTTCTACTCCGGGACTGGAGATTAGCAAACGGGGAACAATCGTCACTGACCTGGAAACCGGCATGACCTCGAAAGAACGGGTCTGGTCAGGCGGCGATGTTGCCAGCGGGGCAGCCACGGTGATCAACGCCATGGGCGCCGGGCGCCGGGCAGCCACCTCGATCCATGCTTACCTGTGTGAACCGGTACCCTGGCCAAGGGGTGAAGGCGCATAAGCGCCATCGCCGCGATCAGGGAATGGAGACAGCCATGATCTACGTTATTACCGAAAAATGTATCGAATGCGGCTGCTGTGGGCTTTACTGCAAGCAGCATGGCATTTCCTTTGTGGATGATAGTTACATCATCCACAAAGAGCTTTGTGACGGATGTGGAACCTGTGTTGAATACTGCCCAATCGATGACGCCATTGTTGCCGTCCATGCACAAGATTCGCAGTCTTTGAAAAGCTGATCGCGTTTTTATTCTGCCTGACCCCTGGATTATTGTGAATTCAGGGGTTTTGTTTTTTTTATTTTTGGGCAACACTCTATGATAAACTTGCCCTGTATTTTGAAATTACCTTATTGTTCGAGAGGAATTTTATGTGCGGAATTTTTGGCATTGTGACGGAAAAAGAACAAAACTTGGGACCGATCCTGGTGGATGCTGCCCGGCGCCTGACCTACCGGGGGTACGACTCGGTTGGGGCAGCCACCATCAGTGGAGACAAGATCGACCTGCGCAAGGATGCCGGCCGGGTGGATGATGTGGCAGCCAGGTACAATTTGCAGGAGATGACAGGGCAGCGCGGCATCACCCAGCTGCGCTGGGCAACCTTTGGCGAACCGTCACAGGTCAACTCGCAGCCGCACCTCGATTCTGACGGCGATATGGTCGGCGCCCACAACGGCAATGTGGTCAACAACGTCGAGCTGCGTGAGCAGTTCATGGCAGAAGGCATGACGGTACGCTCGCACAATGACGGTGAATCCTGCATTCATGCCGTCGAACGCTATATTGATAAAGGCTTTGGTTTTATCGATTCCATCCGCAAGGCGTACGACGACCTGCAAGGCGATTATGCTTTTGTGATCGGCCGCATCGATGATGATAAGCTGTATGCAATTAAGAAAGGCTCCGGGCTGGTGGTGGGTATCGGCGAAGGATTTACCTGTGTCTCCTCCGATCTGCCGTCCATTTTACCGCTGACACGCAAGGTCATCCGCCTGGAGGATGGCGAGATCATCACCCTCTGGCACGACCGGGTAGAACTGCATTCGGTCAAGGATGGCAGTCTGATCGAGCGCGAGCCCGAGATCATCACTGAAGAGATGGGTGCTGTGCAGAAGGGCGGGTTTGCCCATTTCATGCTCAAAGAGATCCATGAGCAACCAAAAGTGGCTGCCGAGCTGCTGCACTTCCTGGAAAACTCTGCCTCTGTCCAGGTCATCCTGGATAAGATCAAGAAAGCCCGGCATGTTTATTTTATCGGCTGCGGCACGAGCTACCATGCCTGCATGGCAGGCTCGGTCTATTTCGCGAAGTATGCAAACACCGCTGTCATTCCGGTGCTGGCGCCCCAATTTACCGCCCAGTACCTGCCGGCAGTGACTCCTGAAGATGTGGGCATATTTGTCAGCCAGTCGGGTGAAACCAAAGATGTGCTCAATGCGCTGCAATATGCCCAGGCTGCAGGGATGACCTGCTTTGGGATGGCAAATGTGATTGGCTCGACCCTGTCGCGCGTGACCGAAGCCTGGCTGCCGCTCTGCTGCGGGTATGAGATCAGCGTGCCGGCGACCAAGACCCTTACCAACCAGGTGATCACATTCCTTTACCTGGCGACCCGGCTGGGAAGAAGAGATGTAAAAGCGCTGGACCAGCTTCCAGTCCTGATGGAAGAGACGATTGCCCATACAGACCCGCAGGTGCAGGCGCTGGTTGAAGATATTAACCAGTGGAATGACCTGTACAGCCTGGGGTATGGCATCACGTATCCAACCGCGCTGGAAGGTGCCCTGAAGTTCAAAGAGGTCACTTATGCCCACTGCGAGGGCATGCTTTCCACTGAATTCAAACACGGTCCCCTCTCCGCAGTCTCCAAAGGCTTCCCGGTATTTTTCATTGCAGGACCTGAAGATGTGCCCCTGATCGTCAGCGGGATTAACGAGGTGACCTGCCGGGGAGGGCGGGCGATCGTGTTCAGCGAGTACGACGAGCGTTTGAAGGCAAATGCTTCTGACCTGGTAACCATCCCAACCTCAAATGCGGCTTTTGCTTCGCTGCTGGCGGTGCTGCCTTTACAGCTGCTTTCTTATTATGTGGCTGTTGCCAGGGGATTTGACCCTGACTTCCCCCGCAACCTGAGCAAAACGCTCACAGTGGATTAAAAAGCAAGAGGCTGACCCAAAAGTCGGA
>DHHC01000021.1:72948-104053 GCA_002403095.1 Leptolinea sp. UBA4782 | reverse complement strand
AGAAAGAATGTTACACCAACTTACCTCTTTATCTATGAAAAATATTGTATCATAAAAAATATTTTCTATTAATTTCCCTCTTTTTCGACTGATTCATTGTTTATTCCTAATATTATCCCAAATTTAATGACCATACACAAATCACCCAATATCACCCAATATTTTATTATTCCTTTTCCTCAACAGGAAAACTTATCTTGCCGCCAGTTTCCTTTTTTGAGTCCTGGTCATGGAGCCTAACGCTCGATAGAGGTTGTTGCAAAATTCTCCCGGGTGGGATAAGATACCTTCAGACGAATGAAAAAAGGAGGAATTCCATGTCTGTAGCCAGGATCACCGAAATCAAAGCATCTTCTCCCGTCAGTTTTGATGACGCCCTCAAGGCCGGCGTTGCCCGCGCCCACAAAACCCTCAAGAACGTGGTCTCCGCCTGGATCGAGAACCAGGAAGTGACCATCAGCCCGGAGGGCCAGATCAGCGAGTACCGGGTCCATTTGAAGATCACCTTCATCCTCGAAGACTGATCTGATTCAATAAAATTAAAATCGGGCTTCGGGCCAGAACATTCTATTACCGCGTTATGCCTGCCCTTAAAAAGTAGACTCTTCTTCAGTTGTCTAGAATCTCAGAAATGCCGATATCTTTCGCATTCTAAGATTACAAGTCGGGTTGAGTTTTCGAGTATACTCATTTCTCAAGCAGTACACATCCACACTCCAAGGAGAAATGAATATGAACTCTGGGCAGCAAGGGTCCAAGTGTGAAAAGTGCGGGAGGGTCAACCCCTGCACGCACTACACATTCTATTTCGGAAACGGCAGGCGGGTGGCAGGGGATGTATTAACTAAGAATTACCAGGTAACAATTGCCGGATCCCGCGCAGCCGGGATTTGTGACGCCTGTTTCTGGCGCTCGGCAATATTTCATCCGATGCCGTGGCTTCTGCTGCTCACGCCTTTCATAGTGTTCTTTTCACAGTCAATCAACTACGCACAGGTACCCCTGGGGAGAGTCCTATTCCTTACCCTTGCCATGTATGCCATCTACTACCTCTTTTCAGCCCATTCAAAGTATCACCTGCTTGAGTTTTGGTATGGGGCAGGTTCCAGGCAGGCAATGAAAGTGTACAAGCGCATATTGACTGGACGGGGATATAACATGTTTTGGACTCCCGGAGTGTACGAGAAGATCACTGCAAGAAAATAGTCTCTCAATTGAAAATAGTTTTTATTACCATTAAAAGAATCCAACAGGCTGCGCTCAAACAGATCTGAACCTTCATTACCTCATATGTTAATCAAGTCCCTTCCCTTCAAGAACCTGAACGCCGATGCCTGGCGCAAGCTGGCGCTGGCAGCGGTGGCGTTTCTATATATAGCCAACTTCATAGCTCTGATCTTAGAAATCGGGATAATGAATGGTGTTGGCGGTGATTATTGGGCCTATTGGAGTGCAGGGAAAGTCGCTCGTGAATTAGGTTTTTCACATATCTATGACTTGAATATCATCGGACAGGTTCAATATCAAACCATTACCAACACAAATCTCCCCCCGGGTATTATCTCACCCATCTTGATACCCTATTTGTATTTATCTGTTTTTGTGATCCCTTTTTATTTCCTCTCCTTTTTGGATTTTCCTTCCAGTTTCTGGCTTTGGACAGTAGTAAACATCCTGGCTCTTGCTTTCTACCTTTCGTTCTTTATGAGAGACCTTTCCAAAAGTAGAACTTTACAATCCAAACAGAATCTACTTCTCATGGCCCTGCTTGTTTCATATCCGGTTTATGCAAATTTAATTAATGGGCAAATTGAACTTTTAAATGTCATCTTTTGTGGAGAATTTTTAAGACATGCGATTAATAAAAGACCGGTGATCAGCGGTTTATGGCTGGGTGGGTTATTATTAAAACCTCAGATGCTAATCCTGGTTGTTCTGGCACTATTCTTAATGAAAAATTGGAAAATCTTACAGGGGTTCGTTTTTTCCGCGGTTGGCATACTCTTAACATCCTTTTCTCTTTCTGGAGTAAAAGGTTCTCTGGATTTATTTAGGCTTTGGACTGATACGGAACAGTTAAATTCTTCATTTGCTCCAGAAAACATGGCGAACTGGCGCATGATCGGCGTAAACATAAACACCTGGACATCTTCCTCCCTGGGCTGGATTCTGACAATTCTTGGCACGCTGGTTACTTTGGCGCTGTGGATTTCGCTGCTAAAAAAGAAACCCGCGATGCTATCTTCACAATGGGTAGCGGTCTTGTTATCAATTTTTTCCGCTTCCTGTTTGATATCCTGGCATTCCCACATTCACACTGCCATGGTTTTACTGCCATTCCTGGTATTTCTTGCACATCGTCAGGTAAATAATAATTCTCAACGAATAATTGACTTTTTTGTTTTTAGTTTTCCAATTGCATGGATTATTGGATCAATCATCTCAATATTACTGGTTATCTTCCATAAACCACCTGTTGAAAACTTGACCAACTTTCTATTAGGATTTGCAGGAGTTGTTGTATATTCTTACATCATCCTTGCCATCATTAAAACAAAACCACAAGTTGAATTGTCCAAAAATCCATTCCATGATCAATCATTGAAATAGTAATAAAATAGTTCCATTTTCAATCGATCGTCTCTCTGCATAATCCAGATTCATATTTACCTGAAAGGAAAGTAAATGAAAGTTCTGATTGTGTACGATTCATATTTCGGTAATACCGAAAAGATAGCCCGGGTTGTTGCTGATACGCTTGCTTCTTCAGCCGATGTGGAAACGGTAAAGATCACCGGTTTCACTTTCGACCAAGTCAGCGGCTATGACCTGCTCATCCTGGGCAGCCCTACCCGCGGATTCAATGCTTCTGAGCAGGTCCAGGCATTTTTGAAGTCAATACCCGCAGGCGGTTTGCAAGGCATAAAAACTGCCGTGTTCGACACCCGTATCAACCCGGATACAATCAAATTCTTCCTGTCCCGCTTCATCGTCAAACGCGGCGGGTACGCGGCAGAGAAAATGGCAGCTGCGCTGGCACAAAAAGGCGCCGTCCTGTCCGCCGGACCTGCCTGGTTCATTGTAAAGGAATCGGAAGGACCGCTGGTGGAAGGCGAATTGGAGCACGCCGCCCAGTGGGCATCCAGCCTGCTGGAAAAAGCAGCTTGATCCAGAATTTCAAACCGGGTCTATAATTGAACAAATTGTGATACTGAAGGGATTATTGCAATGCTGATCAAATTCCGCCTGGCTCTCTTTGTCCTGGTTACCATACTGCTGCTTTCCGCGTGCAGCAATTCACAAGAACCAGCAGTCCCTTCATCGGACGAGGTTGCCACCTTTCCCCCACCAACTACGTTCACCCCCGAACCGACCATAGTACCCTCTGCTACCGCCACCCCGGAACCAACTTTTACAGCCGTGCCCACTTCCATGCCCACCCTGGGTGTTAAGGAGGCCGGTTTCAGCGCCTGGTGTGCGCCAAACAGCCTTTATGCAACAGAACTGGGTTATACCATGCCTGAAGGTGCACAGGTTGCGCGGCAGGAAAACGGGTTCACCGAGGTGGACGGCATTGTGCAATCCTGCACCTTTATTTACACCTTTAACCAGCCCATCCCTGACGGGATGCAGGTCGCCCTGTATGACACCCGCCCGGAACCCTGGTTCATATACCCGCTCACCAGGGCAGCTGATAACCCGGCAATTGGATATTTCTTCACCAACCACGAATACATCGTTAACCTGCCCTACTGGGAAGTGGATTACCGCTTTGAGCTTCAGGATGCGGCAGGCGTTGTTCTCCGGTCAGATGAAATCCATATTCTGCGGCCGCAGAACGTGGGGTATTGTTTCGGAGGTTACCTGCCAGACCCGGTCACGCTCAAGTGTGAATTCCTGGGGGAAGCCCATCCCTGGGATCCATGGTACGGTTGGGACCTCGACCCGAAATTGCCTTAATACTTCAATAAATACAAAAAGTAGAGATTGCCCCGAAGGAAGGGGTAGTCTTTACTTTTTTATTAAAGTCGTAACAGGATTCAAAAACTGGAACAGTAAAGGAAGTGGGTATTTCGCCTTGAAAGGTGCCGATACAAGATCCTTCGTTCGTTTTTATTTGTCATTCTGAGCAGAGCGAAGAATCTCGCCTTGAAAAATCCAGTGCTAGATCCTTCGGTCGTGCCTCCCTCAGGATGACTAACATCGGCTCTTCCGGTCTGAGCAACAGGCAATATTTTCCGTACCGAAGCGCAGGGTCGTTTTAAGCAACACTTTTCTTGCTTGCCTCTCATAGCTTAGGCACGGGTTTTGGTTCTGCCTTCAACGCAAGAAGTCTTTCCACATCCTGGTGAACAGGCCCCTCAGCCAGACCGAGGATTTTATCTCCCGGCAGGAGAACCACGCTGCCGTTGGGAATAATAAATTCTGACCCACGTGAAATCAACACCAGCAGGTACTCACCCGGCAGCCCGATTTCGACAATGGCTTTATTCACCGCCCAGGAATTCTCTGGAATGATAATCTCCTGCAGCTCGCCCTTCCATTCTGATTCTTCAACAAATTCGATCGGGTAGCGGGTTTCAGCCTGGTCGATACCATCCAGCTTCAGCTTCTTTGCCACATACGGGATAGTCGTTCCCTGCAGCAAGGCAGAGATCAGGACAACAAAAAAAACAGTATTGAAAATCAGGTCTGACTGGGGAATGCCCATCAAGCGCGGATAGGTAGCCAGGATGATTGGGACGGCACCGCGCAGCCCCACCCATGAAATGAACACCTTTTCGGACAGGCTGATCTTGGAAAATGCTGTGCCGAGAAAGACACTCACAGGGCGGGCGACAAGCGTCAGGAAGAGAGCCATTGCCAGCCCGGGCAGGACAATTGTGACCAACCTGGAAGGGAACACCAGCAGCCCCAGCGCCAGGAACATGGCGATTTGCATCAGCCAGGCCAGGCCGTCGTAAAAGCGCAGCAGGCTGCGCTTGTGCAGGAACTCTTCGCGGCTCATCATCAAACCGACCAGGTAAACCGCCAGAAAGCCGCTGCCTCCTATCAGGGCAGTGACGCTGTAGGTCAGGAAGAGTACACCCAGGGTCAGCACCGGGTACAACCCGGAGTACCCCAGCCGCAGGCGGTTGGTAAGGAAAACCGCCAGCTTGCCGGCTGCAATTCCCAGCAGCGCCCCGAGGATCATTTGCTGGAAGAACATCGGGATCAATCCCCACAGCGTGCGCTCCGAGTCGGTCAACACCAGCGAAACCGCAACCGTCAGGAATACAGCCATCGGGTCGTTGCTGCCCGATTCAAATTCGAGCAGGGGCTTCAGCCTGCCCTTAAGCTGGACCCCCTTGGAACGGAGCACAGAGAAAACCGCCGCTGCATCGGTAGATGAAACGATAGAACCGAGCAAAATGCCTTCAAGAAGGGAAATGTCAAAGATAAAGTGGGCAAATACGCCCAGGCACAGGGCAGTGATCAGCACACCCGCAGTTGCCAGGATAAGCCCATCTTTCATCACCGTCCGGGTACGCTTCCACGAGGTATCCAGCCCGCCCGAGAAAAGGATGATTACCAGGGCGATGATACCGAGGTTCTGCGCCAGCCGGGCATCATCAAAATAGATACCCCCGGGCCCATCAGATCCTGCCAGCATGCCGATCACCAGGAAGATGATGAGGGTTGGGATGCCAAGCCGGTCGGAAAACTTGCTTGCGACCACGCTTAAAATCAGCAGGGCCGCTGCCAGCAAAAGGTAAGTTTCAAGGGATTGCCACATCATTAAATGTTTTCCCCGGTATGTGCACTAACTTGCCTGAAGACCCGGGCGGATACAATACTTAACCGCCTTACCTTATTTTATCAAACAGCAGGGATTCTGCCTGGCTGGATTGGGTCCTTTATGGATAAGTTGAATCCGGGTGTTTTGATGTGTTAGAATACCGGTAACTTAGAGGAGGTGAATATGAGTTTAATGGACATTTTGGTTTACATCCTGGTTGGCGGGATTGCAGGCGCCCTGGCAGATGCAGTTGTGAAGGGCATCAAGGTCGGCCTGCTGGGAGCCATCCTGGTTGGTATTCTGGGTGGGTTTATCGGAGGGTGGATCTTTGGACAGCTGAACCTTTCGATCGGGTCCGGGATTATCGGCCAGATCATTTCTTCCTTTGTCGGTGCAGTTCTGTTGCTGATCATCCTGCGCCTGCTCCGCCGGAGGTAACCTGAAGTAAAAAAACGGGCGGGACAGCATTCCCGCCCGTTCTCTTTTTTTGCCCTGATTGACAATTACGAGGCCAATATGAATGAGACCCGCAAAATCAAAATGGTAATCAAGAGCAAGCCTACCCTGGAAGGCGCTGGTGTGCACCTGAGGCGCGCTTTCGGTTTTGGAAAGACCAGCACATTTGACCCGTTTTTGCTCCTGGATGACTTCCGCGGCGACAGCCCGGACATGTACGAAAAAGGTTTTCCCTGGCATCCGCACCGGGGGATCGAAACCATCACTTACGTTCTGGCCGGCACCGTGGAACACAGCGACAGCCTGGGCAATAAGGGTGTGATTGGACCCGGCGATATCCAGTGGATGACAGCCGGCAGCGGCATCATGCACCAGGAAATGCCGTTCAGCAATCCGGAGGGGCGCATGTATGGTTTCCAGTTGTGGGCAAACCTGCCGCGCGTACTGAAAATGTCTGCCCCCCGCTACCAGGATATCACCAGCAGCCAGGTGCCGGTGGCATCTCCCCAGCCGGGCGTTGAGCTGCGGGTGATCTGCGGCGATGTTGCCGGTGTGCATGGTCCAGCCAAGAACGTTGCCATCCAGCCCGAGTATATAGACCTGAGTCTTGCGCCGGGAGTTGAGTATTTCCATCCAACCGTGCGCGGGCATACCGCTTTTGCCTATGTCTTTGAGGGCGAAGCTGAATTCAGCTGCGAAACCGACCCGTATTCCTACGAAGTGGAAGGCAGCAATTACTTCGATACAGAGCGGGGACCCTGGCTGGGAAACCACAGCCTGGTGGTTTTTGATGACGGGAACCGGGTGCAAATCAAGGCCGGGGATAAAGGCGTCCGCATGCTCTTCATCTCAGGCAAACCGCTGGGCGAACCGGTGGCCTGGTATGGCCCGATCGTAATGAATACCGAAGAAGAACTGCGCACAACTTTCAGGGACCTGCAAAACGGCACGTTTATCAAGTAACAGGTCAGTATTTTACTGCGGTTACAATCAAGTTCTCGCTGCGGGTACGATCATAATCAGAGCCGTCCATCGAGCCGTACAGCCGGATATCCTTGAATCCCGCCTGTTGCAGGACTGGCTCCAGATCCGCTTGTAATACTGGGTAAAGCGTGGTGGTGCGGAGGGTCTGCTGCCAGCCGCCCGCATCCTCGCGGTAGAGCGTGAGGATGTTGAACTGGATATACCCGTCCGGATCGAAATCGTAGAAGCGGATGAAAATCCACTCCTTCTCCTCCTCACGGTGAGCCTGCGGGTCCATCCAGCGCATCTTTTCCTGCATCACCTTGTCAAAGTTGCGGCTTTGCAGCAACAGAATTCCTCCCGGGCGTAATACTGCCGCAAAATCCCTCACGGCGCTCTCCAGCCCGGCAGGACCCTCAACGTGGGGCAGGGAGTTGCCCAGGCAGAGCAGGGCATCCATCTTTCCGCTGCCGAAGGTCTTTTCCAGGCTGCCAAATCCGGCCGGTTCAAAGTGTACATTCACACCCTCACGGGCGGCATTTTCTTTCGCACGCGTGATCATTTCCGGGAACAGATCAGCTCCCGATACCGAAAAACCCAGCTTAGCCAGGGCAATGGCATGCATGCCTGTGCCGCAGGCAGCATCCTGCACTGCCGGATTTGCGGTTTCTCGGCGCGCCTGCGAGACAGTTTTTTCGATGAACGGCATCTCAAACGCCAGCCGGTTTTTCCAGTTTACAAAGCGGTCATAATCATCACTGAACGTGTTGTACATACTTCCCTCCCAACCAGGTCATAATTAATCTTACCATAATTGTCCGATTTGGCTGCCGGGAACTTATAGAACAAAAATGATGATTCTCTGCTCTCTGGGCAAAAGGAAAGTATATTTGTCATCCTGGAGGAGGAACAACCGAAGGTCTCATGTCGGGCAAACAAAGAGGCTGCCTCAAAATTTGGGGCAGCCTCTGGTGTTGATTCCGGTTTATGTTTCCGTGAACGGGTTCTTGTGCATGCGGTACTGGCGCGGGATCTGATCTCCGCCGTCCCAGACCACCCGGCGGTATTCATCCGGGTCGGTATTCCGTTCTGAGTTGACCAGCAGCACCCGGCTGTTCTCATCCAGCCCCAGGGCTTCGCGGATGTACGCGTAGCGGTCCAGCTCCAAAACGAACATCAGCGCGCCCAGGGTGACAGCGCCCGACTCGCCTGCGATCATGTACGGGTCGCCATAGAGCGGCACACCCGCCACGCGCATACCTTTGGCAGCCACGTAATCAGGACATTTGATGAAACCGTCTGCGCAATCGTAGAGCACTTCCCATGCAATCGGGTTGGGATCGCCGCAAGCCAGGCCGGCCATGATGGTATCCAGGTTTCCTGGGTAGGAATGCGGTTTGCCGTCCCCGAATTCCATAGAATGGAACAGGCAGGCAGCCTGGTCAGGTTCAACAACCACCATCTTCGGCCGGTCCTTGCCAAACAGGCTGGCATAGAACCCGAAAGCTGATGCAGCCAGTGAACCCACCCCGGCTTGCATAAAGATATGGGTGGGATTGAACTGGCCCATTGCAACCAGTTGCTGCTGCACTTCTGCAAACATGGTGGTGTATCCCTGCATAACCCAGATCGGGATTTCTTCATAGCCTTCCCAGGAGGTATCGGAAATCACCTGCCAGCCGTTTTTCTGGGCATCATCATAGACCTGGCGCACGGCATCATCATAGGTTCCTTCGATCACCACAACCTGAGCGCCGTTGCGCTCGATGGCCTCAATGCGGGCTTTGGATGTGTTCTCGTGGACATAAATGATCGATTTGAAACCCAGCTGGGTGGCAGACCATGCCACACCGCGCCCGTGGTTGCCATCGGTTGCCGCCGCAAAGGTGACATCGCCCAGTTTTTGGCGTACTTCGGGCAAAGACAGGTCAGAAAACGAAAAACCCTCGGGGTTGCCAAGCATTTTGAGAATGGCCTGGTAGATGGCAAAGGAGCCACCCAGCACTTTGAATGAACCAAGGCTCAGGCGGTCTGCTTCATCTTTGACCCACAGGCTGCCGATTCCCAACAGGGATGCCAGGCGGTTCAGGCTCTTCAGCGGGGTTACACGGTAGCTGGGGATGAAGGTATGAAATGATCGGGTAGATTCAGAGATACCAGCAGGAAAATACTTTGCCACAGCCACGCTGTGGCTGATGGTTGCCGCACGAGGATTTGAGATCCAGGTAATCGGTTCAGGGGCAGTCATTTTTATCACCAAAAAGAGTATATTTCTCCCTTATGGGAGATGGTCGCATTATAGTATTTGTCTGACAAGGTGTCGAGTGCATTAGGGCACGGTAAAGGTATGAGGTTTATCTATAGACCGATGCAGAAGAGCACACTCAAAACATAAGTCTTCCTGTTAAACACAGTTTGCACTTTCCAGTTATGCAATCGTTAGTCAGATACTTCATTTCCTATCACAAATTAACCGATATAATAGCAAAATAAATGTGATAATTGCGCCTGAGATGGATAACAAAGAATAGAATGGTGCTTAATCAGGCCTATATCCAGCATTCCAGCGTGTTTGTAACTTCAGGAGAGTGAACCATGCCGCATGTATCCGCCAAAGAAATCCTGGTCGATGGCCGTAAAAGGAGATATGGGGTTGCCAGCCTGATGGGTTCGGATATTGAAATGTGCATTGGCCTTTGCCGGGCAGCAGAAGACACAGGGTCTCCTTTGCTGCTGGTGTACAACCAGGAGGTGAATCCCTCCATACCGATGGAATATTCCATCCCCATGATCGTGAATGCTGCCAGGCAATCCAAAGCCCCAGTAGCTACTGTGCTCGATCACGGGCACAGCCTGGAACAAGTACAGCAGGCTATCTCCCTGGGTATCAATACAGTCATGTTCGATGGATCTTCGCTGCCTTATGAAGAGAACATTGCCAGGACCCGTGAGATTGTCACCTATGGGCATGCGCACGGAGCTTCTGTTGAAGCTGAATTAGGCAGCATTTCAGGCTCGGCGGTGGATTACACTTCAGCCGGACCGGAAGCCCATTATACCAACCCGGATGTGGCAGCTGATTTTGTGCAGAAGACCGGCGTGGATTTCCTGGCGATTTCTTTTGGCAATGCGCATGGTGTTTACCATGGCGTACCAAAAATCGACCTGGATATCGTGCGGGAAGTCTACAAGAAAGTATCCATTCCGCTCGTGATGCACGGTGCTTCCGGCCTACCAGATGCTATGTACCCGGAGATCATCAAAGCCGGCATCACCAAAGTATGCTATTACACTGCCATGGCACGCGCCGCAGTGACCGGCATTATGCAATGCATGCAAACCGGAGAAAAATCGGCCTACCATGACATGGTAGAGTGTTCCATCAATTTCTTTTATGAAGAAGGAAAACGCCTGATGAGCCTCTTTATGAGCACAGCATCAGGCTGATCTGGCTCCCGCTCACAGCCGTTTTAAGAACCGCCCGATCCTTTCCAGCGCCTGTTCCAGTTTTTCGTACGAAGTAGCATAAGAAGCGCGCGCAAACCCCTCGCCGCCCTTACCGAAGCTGTTGCCGGGGATCATGGCCACGCGCTCTTCCTGCAGCAGGCGGGTGCAGAAAGTCTCATCATCCAACCCGGTCACTCCCACTTTCGGAAAGGCATAAAATGCCCCGCCCGGTTCAAAGGTGGGCAGCCCAAGTTCATTGAATCCAGTAACGATCAGCTTGCGGCGGCGGTTGTACTCTTCCGCCATTTCGCGCACATACTCCTCACCCACCCGCAGTGCTTGCAGCGCGGCTGCCTGCGCAGTTGACGGGGCAGACATGACCAGGTACTGGTGCACCCGCAGCATCCCCGATATCAAACCTACCGGTCCGCAGGCATACCCGATGCGCCAGCCGGTCATGGCGTAATCTTTTGAAAAGCCGCCCAGCAGCAAGGTGCGTTCTTTGATGCCGGGGATAGCAGGAAAACAGACATGGCTGCCTGTATATACCAACCGGTCGTAGATCTCATCAGAAATCACGATCAGGTCATACTTCTCGGCAATGCGGGCAACTTCGGTAAGCGTTTCAAGGCTGGCTACCGCCCCGGTAGGGTTGTTAGGGTAGCCGATAAAGATGACCTTGGTGCGCGGCGTAATGGCTGCTTCAATTTCCTCTGGTACAAGCGAGAAGTTGTTCTCCATCCGGCTGGGGATTTCAACGGGGATACCTCCAGCAACATGCACATCAGCCTGGTAGGAGACGAAACAAGGCGTGGGGATGATGACCTCATCACCCGGATTGAGCAGAGCGGTCAAAGCCAGGAAAAGGGCTTCAGACCCGCCGACTGTAATCATCATTTCCCTGGCAGGATCATACTGGACACCATATAACCGGTCCAGGTGGGCTGAAAGGGTCTCGCGCAAGGCAGCAATTCCAGCGTTTGCTGTGTAATGGGTTTCACCGCGTTCAAGCGAGAGCATACCTTCTTTGAGGATTGGCGCAGGAGTGGTGAAATCCGGTTCCCCAATCCCGAGGGAAATGACATCTTTCATGGTGGCAGAGATGTCAAAGTATTTACGGATGCCCGAAGGCTTCAAGGTCACGATCCGGTCAGCCAGGTAAGAATCCTTCATACAGCGCTCCACTCCTCTGTTGCTTCATCAAATTGCAGTTCCAGGGCAGCCTGGTTTGCAGTCACAACTTTAAAAGCTTTCCCAGCCGGCGTACGCCATTCGCTGGTTACCTCCACGATATCCTGCCACTCCCCCTGCCAAAACACTTGAACCGGTCTCTGGGCATAGGTATAGCCCGAATGGCAGCGAACGGAAACCGCTACTCCCTCTCCCATGCGGCGTTATCCCCTAGGTTCCATTTTTCAGATTTTCCTTTCAAGGAAACCTGGCTTCCGAGGATGCTATGCTCCAGGATCACATTCTCCACCACGCAATTGCTGTCGATGATACTGTCGCGGATGATGGCGTCATGAATCTGGCAGCCCGGGCCAACGGAGACATGCGGACCGATGACCGAAGCGCTGATGTCTGCTTCGGGGTGGATATACACCGGCGGGATGATGGACACCCACGGGTACACTCCCTGGTCCTGCTGCCCGGCACGGTGCTCAAGCAGATAGCGGTTCGTTTCCAAAACGGTATCAGGAATGCCGGCATCCAGCCAGGTTTCAACCTGGTTAACGCACATCTGGTGCCCCTGTTCCAGCAGGATATTGATGGCATCCGTCAGGAAAAACTCATTCTTGAGGGAAACATTGCGCTCTATCTGGGTTTCGATCGCTTTCATCAGGTCTTTACCTGATTTGAAATAGTAGAAACCCACAACCACCAGGTTATCCGTCATATCCTGGGGTTTCTCAATCAGGCGCTGGATGTTGCCTTTGTCATCAACTTTGGCTGCCCCAAAGCGGCGCGGGTCAGGCACCTGTTTGACCCAGGCGATACCGTCCATGCTTTCCTGTTGGAGAAATGACAGGTCGGTTTCGATCAGAGTGTCTGAAAATGCCATCAGCATTGGCCCTTGCAGGTATTCCTTTGCTAGATAAAGGGCGTGCGACTGGCCGCGCATTTCTTCCTGTTCGACATAATGCACCACCTTGTCAGGATGGTGTGCATCCATGTATTTTTCAATATCTCGTCCGTTTGGGCTGATGATAAATATCCACTCGATCTCCCAGTCATCCTTCAGGCTCTTGAACTGGTCCAGGACAAAGTCCAGCACGGTTTTCCCAGCAATGGGGATCAACGGCTTGGGTTTGCTCCAGGTATGCGGGCGCATGCGGGTGCCGTAGCCTGCCATGGGGATTGCGATCGAAATTTTTCGGCTCATAGTCAGCGAAGACCTCTGGTCGGTAATTTGTTCAGTTAGATTGTATCATTTTCTGCTTGTCGAAAATAATGGCTGAATATCATCAGAATAACAGGTATTCCAGCAACCCGGATGGGTATAATGAATCCATGAGAACCAAGACGCAAACGTCCCCCTGCCTGGCAGCCTTTCTTTTATGCCTGGTAATTACGATGGCTCTGCTGGCAGGCTGCACCGCACCAGAAAGCACGGTTCCAGCGGAAGTTGCTGCTTTGGTGACATCATCCGCCACAGCGTCGCCCGTGGTCCATACCATAACCCCCACCCCCGCACTGTGGGGGTCATTTCCTCCCCCGGCTGAAACCCCGCAGGTGACCCTCCTGCCTCCAGTAGAGCGCGTGCGCCTGCCAGACGGGGTGCATGCAATAGCTTTGCTGGGGTCTGACCAGGAAGCGCCATACCCCGGCCGGACAGATGCTATCACCCTGGCGCTGTATTCCACCAAAACGGCTAAAGTCAGCCTGGTATCCATCCCACCCGACCTGTTTGTCTATCTGCCGGGGTACACCACCCAGCGCCTGAATATTGCCTACAGCCTGGGAGGGTTTGACCTGCTCGCCTCTGCCCTGGAGTACACATTCGGCATCCGCCCGGAGCATTATGTGCTGGTGCATACCGATGATTTTAGCCACCTGGTCCAGCGTTTGAACGGGTTGGTGCTGGATGTGCCTGCCGCTATGGAGGGTACCTGCCCGGGCTTAAAGAGCGGCGAAAGGCTGCTTTCGGCGGATCAGGTGTTATGCTACGTGCGCTACCGCCAGGGGATGGATGAATTGAGCCGCAGCGAACGCCAGTTGCAGGTCATGCAGGCATTGGTGGTCAAACTGGTCAGCAGCGGGAACCTGGTAAACCTGCCCGAGTGGGTACCGGAATACCGGGAGATGGTCGAAACCGATATCTTCCTTAAGTACCTGACCAGCCTGATCCCCTTCGGCTTAAAGCTGGGCGGACCTGACCGCATCGGGAGGTTCAACCTGGGTGAAGAGGAAATGGAAACCTACCAGCTGATAGAACGGCCGGCAGCAAAAGTCTTCCTCCCCCATCCAGGCGCCATCCGCAACCTGGCGGAGCAGGCTGTCCTGTTTCTCCAGGTACCTGCACCAGAGTCTGAAGTGGAAGCGACCCTGGTCTACGAGATGACCACCTCTCCCACCCCGACTGACACCCCCACCCCCACCATCACGCCCACCCGCACCCGGACACCTACACGGACAGTGACCCGGACCCGCACCGTAACTCTGACCCGTACGGTTACGCTGGCGCCAACTGTCATCCTCGCGCCAACCGAGACCCTGACACCAACCGAATAACGGCACGATTCTTGCTCCTGTAACAGGCATGCTGACAGTTCCTCTCCTGTTAACCGGTTCTACCCTGGTGATTTTCGGCCGCAAGCTGTACTGGTTTGCGGTTGGCTTACTTGGATTCTTAGGCGGGCTTTTCCTCACCACCCGGTTCTTCTCAGACATGCCTGGAACTACACGCCTGCTGATTGCCCTGGGGCTTGGGGTTCTGGGGGCGGTGCTGACTGTGACGATCCAAAAGGTCAGCCTTACTGTTGCAGGCTTCCTGGGAGGGGCTTACCTGGGGATGGGTTTGCTGCGGCTGCTGCAGCTGGACCAGGGCGCTTACCGCTGGGCGGTTATCATCATTATCGGCTTGCTGGGAGCTCTGCTGATCTTCCGGGTTTTCAACTGGGGGCTGATCCTGGTCTCATCGCTGGCAGGCTCCATGATCATTGTTCTTACCCTGAATCTGCAAAACTTGCTGGCCTGGGCGGTCTTTGGGGGGCTTTGCCTGGCTGGACTGGTCGTGCAGGGCTTGATACCGCGCCCCAAAAAAGCTTGAATCTGCACCTGCAGGTTACTTGTAACACGCGCCATTGTTTGCTAAACTTGGGTTACTCATTGCGGTTCCTTTCCCGAGAAAGGCAATATGGCGAAGCGCAGCTTTGCAGTCCTGGGGATGATGGTTTTAATCCTGGCTTTGGGGGTACTTTCTCCAGCAGCTTCTGCGTCCTCACGCCTGATAGCAACCCCCACCCCTACACCCGAACCAAAAACCCGCATCACCGAATTTGACGTTGAAGTAAATTACTACGAATGGTGGATGCTGCGCTGGAGCGACAGCCATTATGTATGCAGCATTTACCTCGAACATGAGGGTCTGCCCTCTGGCCAGGAGATCTACACGGCGTGTGGACCCAAGCTGTACGAAGATTGGATCGATACGCTCCCCTGCCCGCAGGTAGAACAGGGTGGAGATACATCTGAATGCAAGGGGGTATACCTGCATTTTGCCAGCGAGACCACCGGAACCAAGAAAGTGAAAGTTGAATTGCCTCTGCCCACAGTGTGGGTATCGCTGCACGGCTGCGAGTACCAGTCGCCTTCATACACCTGCACCAGCCAGCCTTACCTGGTTCTGGAAGGACAGGAACCGCTGCCGAATGAGACCATAATCGCCATTAACGGTACCCTTGACGGGGCTCCGTTCACCTGCCCGGGCAGTGCCTGCGCCCTTCCGCTGCCCCCCACAGGCGAGCAGGGCATCCAGCTCGAGTTCTGGGCTGAATCCTCTTACGGTGATTCCAGCGAAACATTTACCGCCCTGGCGCGGGCTATCCCCCAGGGTGACTTCAGCGACCCGGAAGCAAAGGGAAGCGACACCCCCAAATGGACCGCAGATGTTTTGAGCAGCCAGTGGACCGGCGAACGCCCGGCTTCATGCTCAGATATCTGGAAGGTGTTCCCGCAAACCCAGGGGCTGCCGGAGTGGCTGCAGACCCCCCTGGAAAGTACAGACCTTGAATCAAGTGTATCCTATTACTACCTGGCAGCCCGCCTGATCAACCAGGGGGCGGTAGATGTGTCTGAATGTGCGGACGGGGGTCTGGCAAACTCCCAGGTCGCTTCAGAATGCGGGGTTGCCGCCAGCCAGGCTCTGCTGGACGAGTGGCAGAATACCTTCAACCAGGACATCCTGGCTGCCACGCAGACAAGCGGGGTGCCCGCCCAGCTGTTGAAAAACCTGTTCAGCAAGGAAAGCCAGTTTTGGCCGGGTATATACCATACTTACCTGGAAGCCGGCCTGGGGCAAATGTCGGAATACGGAGCAGATACCCTCCTGCTCTGGAATCCCAGTTTCTATAACCAGTTTTGCCCGCTGGTGTTCACCCAGGAAACCTGCAGCCAGGGTTTCCTCAAGCTGACCGAAGACCAGCAGGACATCCTGCGCGGCGCCCTGGTACAGAACGTGGATGCCAGTTGTGCCACCTGCCCGCTGGGGATTGATTTAAGCCAGGCCAATTTCAGTGTGGATGTGTTTGCCAGCTCACTGGTAGCCAACTGCCAGCAGGTTAACCAGATGCTGGAAAACATTACGAAAAAGGAAACCCGTAAAGTGGCAGCCTATGAAGACTTGTGGCGCTTTACCCTGGCGAACTACAATGCCGGCTCGGGCTGCCTTGCCAACGCCCTGGATGACGCATATAGCGGGGGCGACCCGCTTGATTGGACTCATGTGGGGTATTACCTGGATGATTTTTGCCCCGGTTCGGTTGACTATGTCGATGACATCACCAATTTTCCACCGCCCGAGCCTGAGCCAACACCCTGGGTTCAGCCGACCGGTAATATTCCATAGAAACCAGCAACAAAAGTCTGTATTTAGGGGCTTGCTAAGACGCGTTTTATAGTTTTCGCAGCAGGCGGATTCCCCCAATACCTAGAATGACCACTGCCAGGTCGTAAAGTATAAACATGCCCGTGACGAGGATCCACCAGAAACCCGCAGCTTCGCGCTCGCCGGATGCGATCCCGGTGGCAACCGCAACACCCTGGCTGCCAAACAACAAAACTGCAGCTGCCAGCAGGTTCCATCCGATAAAACCTCTGAAAGTTTTCGCACGAACTGCCGCCCACAGCAGCATCAACCCGCCTGCCACCACGACAATGAAAAGCTCACCTGGAATGAGAAAATCAAAGTGGAAGACCCGTTCCTGGGCAAACCCGCCGATTGCAAACAGGAAAGGCGCAAGCACCGGCAGCCAGATGAAGATGGTGCCCGCTGCAGCCAGGATTTTCGTAAATGTACCCTTGTTTGCCATGATTCCGTTCCCTTTTCAGGTAATTAAGCCAAACCGGGTATGTTCCCGAATTATGACCAGACCCCCGCTATTTCTGTTCCACAAGATGGGCAATGGTTAGAAGCCTGTAAATGGTTTTCAACAACGATATAACCCCGTCGCTTTATCAGTATCCTCTGGCAGTGCGGGCAATGGGTATCTTCCAGCGACCCGACCCGGCCGGGCAGGTTGCCCGCATAAACATACTTTAAACCGGCTTCCTGCCCGATCTCGGCTGCTTCCTGCAGCTTCTTGGCGCTGGTGGGCGGGGCTTCGCGCTTGTAATCGGGATGGTAAGCCGTAACATGCCAGGGGATATTGCTGGAAACTGAAGTGATGAAGCGGGATGTATCCCACAGCTCCTGGGTGCTGTCATTAAAACCCGGGATAACCAGGGTGACTACCTCCACCCACAAGCCGGCTGCATGCGCCTGCTGGATGCTTTCCAGTACATGCTGCAGTTTCCCGCCGCACTGGCGGTACTGGCTCTCCTGCATAGTTTTCAGGTCAACTTTATAGGCAGTGAGGTACGGGTGCAGATAAGCCAGCACCTCAGGGGTGGCATACCCGTTGGACACATACGCACAGCGCAGCCCTGCTTCCTTCGCCAGCTTAAAGATCGAAACAGCCCACTCGCTGGTGATGAGCGGTTCGTTGTACGAAGATACCACCAGGGCACAACCGCTGCGCAGGGCAGCATCCACTACCTGCTGCGGGGAGATGCGCCGGATGTATTCAGCCCCAAAATTGGCTGCCGGATCGCGCAGTGTCTGGCTGGTAACCCAGTTCTGGCAGAAATCGCAGTGGAAGTTGCATCCCAGCATGCCGAAGGTAAACGCCAGGCTGCCCGGCAGCAGGTGATTGAACGGCTTTTTCTCAACCGGGTCGGGGTACAACCCTGAAACATAGCCCCAGGGCACCCGCAGTTCACCATCCCGGTTGGAACGTACCTGGCAGATACCTCTGCCCCCAGGCTTGATCAGGCAGCGGTGGGCACAGGCATGGCACTGCACCACCCCGCCCTCCAGGTGCTCAAACAATTCACCCGGGGCGGTCATCCTGTCCAGCAGATTGGCAACCGGTTCGTTATTCATGGTCAAACTCATTATAGCGCAACGGCTGTACGGTTCAACAGCATTCCAGGTACGACCTACAGCAATGTTCCAGCTGCCAGTCTAGAATATTTGCTGGTGTATAATTTTCATAATCGCGACCCCAAGGAGCAGTCATTGAGCGATACCTACGATGTTATCATCATCGGTGGAGGAGTGGTGGGGAGCATGACCGCCCGCTTCCTCTCCCGTTACCAGCTGAAAATTCTCCTGATTGAAAAAGAATCCGATGTCGGCATGGGAGCCAGCGCAGCAAATTCAGCCATCGTGCATGCCGGTTATGATCCGGAACCCGGCACACTGAAAGCAGAGCTAAATGTGCTCGGCAACCCGATGTGGGATGCGCTTTCGGGCGAACTTGGTTTTGCCTTCGAGCGCCGCGGTGATTATGTGGTTGCAGTGGGAGAGGAAGAACTGCCGGCGTTGCATAAACTGCTTGAGCAGGGCATCCGCAACCGGGTACCCGGGTTGCACCTTGTCAGCGCAGAAGAGATGCGCCGCCGCGAGCCAGTCATCAGCCCCAACGTGAGTGGTGCGTTGTGGGCACCCACCGGCGGGTTGTGCGACCCGTTTGCGGTCACCGTGGCTGCCATTGAAAATGCCATCCAGAACGGAGTGACCGTCCTGCTGGACACCGCATTTGAAGACTTCATCATTGAGAACGGCTTCATTTCCGGCGTACGCACCAGCCGGGGCGACTTTGCCTGCCGCTGGGCGGTCAATGCCGCTGGAATCAACGCTGATGAGGTAATGCATAAAGCCGGGGTGCGGCCTGAATTCAAGATAACCCCCCGCCGGGGCGAGTACTGCGTGCTGGACCGGGCAGAAGTAACCATCAACAATGTGCTCTTTCCCACTCCAACCGACAAGGGTAAGGGCATCCTGGTAACCGCCACCCTGCACGGCAACACCATCCTGGGGCCAAACGCAGAGGTGATCGAGGATAAGGAAGCCCGCGAGGTCACCCCCGGCGGGTTGCAGGAGATCTGGCAGGGAGCCCGCAAACTGGTACCCACGCTGCAGCCCAAACACACCATTGCAGTCTTCGCCGGGCTGCGCGCCATGGGCAACGCCCCTTGCCAAACGCCTCGTGTCAAACACAACCACGACTTCGTGGTCGAGATTCCGGCGGAAGTGAGGGGGCTGGTCAACCTGGGCGGGATCGAAAGCCCCGGGTTTACCGCAGCCCCAGCCATCGCCCTGCGGGTGATCGAGTTGATAAAGGATGCCGGCGAAAAACTGGAGGAAAAACCGGACTGGAATCCCATCCGTCCGCCCCGGCCGCGCTTCCGCAACCTGTCATTGGAAGAACAGCTTAAGCTTGTCCAAACAAACCCAGCCTATGGCCGCATCATCTGCCGCTGTGAGAACGTGACCGAAGCCGAGATCCTGCAGGAGATCCATGCCCCATTGCCTGCCAGCACATACGATGCCATCAAACGCCGCACCTGGCTGGGTACCGGGCGCTGCCTGGGCTCCTTTGACATGCCACGCGTGGTAGAGATATTGGCCAGGGAACTGGAAATCAGCCCGTTTGAGGTCAGCAAGAAAGGTCCCGGCAGCGAATTCCTGCTGCGCACCACCAAAGGGGAGGTGCCGCATGCCCGCTAAAAGCAAGTATGATGTGGTCGTCATCGGCAGCGGCCCCGGAGGGCTGGCAGCCGCGATCGAAGCAAAAAAGAACGGCGCTGAGGATGTGCTCATCATTGAGCGCGACCTCGAGATGGGCGGCATCCTGCTGCAATGCATCCATAACGGTTTCGGGGTAGAGGTATTCCAGAAAGACCTGCCCGGACCGGCGTACGCACAGCATTTTATCAACGAGACCCTCTCTCTGGGTGTGGAAGTCCTGCTGGATACGATGGTGCTGGATATTACACCCCAGCGCCGCATCCTGGCGGCGGGCAAGTCCTCTGGTGTAGTGGATATCCAAGCCAGGGCAATCGTACTTGCCATGGGCTGCCGTGAACGCACGCGTGCCCAGATCCGCCTGCCCGGGATGCGCCCGGCAGGCGTATTTACCGCCGGCACCGCCCAGCGCTGGGTGAATGTGGAAGGGTACATGCCCGGCAAGAACTTTGTCATCCTGGGTTCGGGCGACATTGGCATGATCATGGCGCGCCGCCTGACGCTCGAAGGCGCCCACGTGGAACGCGTGCTGGAAGTAATGCCCTACCTGACCGGGTTGACCCGCAATTTCGTCCAGTGCCTTCTGGATTACGATGTGCCCCTGCAACTCAGCCACACCGTCAACCGCATCATCGGCTCGAAAAGGGTGGAGGCGATCGAATCGGTCCAGGTGGATGAGCGCTGGAATCCTATTCCCGGAACCTCCGAGATTATCCCGTGCGACACCCTGCTGCTGTCGGTCGGGTTGATCCCTGAAAACGAACTCTCGCGCAAAGCCGGCGTGCAACTGGACAGCCTGACCGGTGGACCCATCGTGGATGACCACCTTGAGACAAATGTGCCCGGCATCTTTGCTGCCGGCAACGTGGTGCACGTGTATGACCTGGTGGACTGGGTAACCGAAGCCGGGTATGCCGCCGGCAAGAGCGCTGCGCTGTTCGCTCTGCACGAACGGGAAAAGGAAATCCGGCATGTGCCATTGAGAGCAGATGAGACCGTGCGCTACGTGGTGCCGCATACGCTGGATAAGGACAGCCTGGCGGAAGGCAATGTAAGGCTGCAAATGAGGGTAAAAAGCCCTGTCGAATCTCCTGTCTGGGTTGAGGTGCGCAGCAACGGAAACCTGGTTGCCCGCAAGGCGGAACCGTATGCCCGCCCGGGCGAGATCATCACCCTGACCCTTACCCCCAAGGCATACGATGAGGTCCAAAAAGCCGCCGAACTGGTGGTGGGAGTGGTAAAACGATGACAACCGAACAGAGTGAACTGATCTGCTCCACCTGCCCGAAGGGTTGCACCCTGGTCATCAGCAAGGATGGCGAGACCATTGTGGATGTTAAAGCCGGCTGCAAGCGCGGTAAGGATTACGCCCACCAGGAACTGACCGATCCGCGCCGCATGGTGGCAAGCACGGTGAAGATCGAAGGCGCCAGGCATCCCCTGCTGCCGGTGTACACCGCCGCGCCCTTCCCCAAGCCGCGCATCCCTGAGCTGGTGAGCGCGTTGCGCCAGGTGACTGTGCACGCGCCTGTCCGCTCAGGTTCAGTTGTGCTGTCCGACGTGCTCGGGACGGGTATTGATATCCTGGCCAGCCGGGACATGTAAGCAGCGCCTTACAAAACTGAAATTTACTCCCCGAATTCAGCATTCGGGGAGTTTTTTCATACCTTTTTCGCAGGATAAGGGTTTTATTGATTCAAACATACCAGCGGGGAACTTTTTTCGGTCTAATACGTATATGTAATATGGCTGTTGATTCGGAGGTGCGAAATGGCTGGTATAATTTATATTCCAATAGGATTGATCGGGTTCATGTTTGCAGCTTGCTGCCTGGCAGGTTTTTACAAATCATCCAATAAGAACCTGCAGTAACTTTTGTGATGGCGTATATTCGTTTTCAATCCCCATAAAAAAATTAACCCTGCGGAAAACCGCCAGGGTTAATTGTGCTTCATTCCCTGAATACAATCCCTACAACCGAATAGACTACATCAGCTGCTGGAGCTTCTCCACTTCGGCTTCAAGCAGATCAATGGCTTCTTTCAGGGTGCCGGAATCAAATGCCAGCCTGGCGCCAGCTGTTTTGAACAGGTCGGGCAGGGTTGCTGTTCCGCCCAGCGCCAGCGCCTTACGGTAGCTGGCAACCGCTGATTTTTGGTCTTTGACCGCATTACCATAGATGAGGGTTGCCCCCAGCTGGGCAAGGCCGTATTCAATGTAATAAAACGGGTACTCAAGAATGTGTTTCTGGCGCTGCCAGCGCGAAACCTTGAACTGGTCAAACCCGCTCCAATCTACGCCCGGCATAAACCGGTCGTAGATCTCACCATAGACGCGGTCGCAAGTATCCGCATCCAGGGCGGCCTCCGGATTCTCATACACCCAGTGTTGGAAGGAATCCACCACCGACATGTACGGCCAGAAGAGGATATTGCCTTCGATATGCTCAATACGGGCACGGGCGGCTTCAGACGGTGTGTAGAAACCGCCGAATTGCGCGGTCATATAAGGGGCAGCCAGCAGTTCCATTGCCATCGAGCCCACTTCGGCAAATTCCATGGGCGGGTTCACCTGCTGGTAGTACGGCAGGCGGCTGGATTCAAAGTAATGGAAGGCATGCCCGCTTTCGTGCAGTACAGTCGCTACATCGTCATGTACACCGACTGCATTGGCAAAAATGAACGGGCGCTTGATATCCGGCAGGTCCATGCTGTAAGCGCCGGGGGCTTTGTGCTTGCGGTTGCCCAGGTCGAGCAGGTTCTCGCGCACCATGGTTGAGAAGTACCCGCCCAGCACAGGGTCAACATGGTGGAAGATGGCTTCAGATTTTTGTGTCAACTCTTCCACACTGCTGAAGGGCTTTAATGCCGGCAGCCCGGTCGGATCCACGTCGATATCCCACGGGCGCAGGGTATCAAATCCCATCTTCTGCCTGCGGCGCTCGTAAATCCGTTTGGCAGCCGGCACCACCACTTCCTCGATCGCATCATGGAATGCCATGCAGTCTGCAGGGGTATAGTCAAAACGCTGCCTGTCCTGCCAGCTGTAAGAGCGGTAGTCGCCATAGCCGGCATTGGAAGCGATTTGCAGGCGCAAGGGCAGCAATTTCTGCCAGACTGCGCTGATTCTGTCCCGGTCGTCATACCAGCGCTGCATAGAAAGCCGCCAGGCAGATTCCCTGCGGCTGCGGTCCTGCTCCAGGTATACTGGGCGCAGCTGGCTAAGGGTAACTTCCTGCCCGTCCCACTGCACCGTCTGTGAGCCGACAATCTTATCGTATTCTTTCGACAGCTTTTGTGTCTCGCTGATGAGCGGCAGGTTCTCCTGGCGGAAAAGCGCAGCCTCTGCCCGCATGTTGCGCGAAGGAATGTTGAAACCTTCAGGCTCCAGGCCGCTGGCAAGCAGCTTTTCTTTTAACCGCTGGTCTGCTTCCATCATTTTGGGGAAGAATTCATCCATAAAGCGGGTAAAGCGTTCTTCGACTGCTTTATCATTGGTGTGCAGGGTGGTATCGCAATACAGCCGGCTGTAAAGTTCCTGGGCTTTGCTGGCAACTGTGCTCCAGTCAGCCATCCAGGCTTTCAGGTTTTCAGCATTTAGTTCAGCTTCTGCCAGTTCCCGGGTAGCATCCTCAAAATCCGCCCAGCTTGCTTTCAGCAAATCTGCAGTATTTCCAGGTAATCTACTTTTCATTTCTCTCCCTCTCGTCGTAAAGTATTTTTTGTCATGTTTTTCAACTGGCTTTCCAGTTCAGTGCGGATCATGTGCGGATCGGCTTTGCCGCCTGCCCGGCGCATCACCTGCCCGAAGAGCCAGTTCGCCAGGGTTTCCTTGCCGTCCAGGTAAGCTTTTACTTCATCCGGATGCGCTGCCAGCACTTCCTTTACCATCGCGGCAATCAGGTTGGAATCGGTTACCTGTTGCAGGCCTTTTTGCTGGATGATCACCTGGGCGGTCTGCCCGCTTTGCAGCATCTCGCTCATAATCGACTTTGCCGTATTCAGGTTGACTATCTTTTGCTGTACCTCGTTCAACAGCCCGATCAGCGCTTCGGGCGGCACTTTTATCTGCTGGATCGATTCACCGGTCTGGTTCATCCAGGCAAACACCTCTCCGGTGATCCAGTTCAGGACGATCCTGGCAGGCATATCCTCGGCCAGCCGTACGCAGCTTTCGAAATAGTTGGCCAGGTTGCCGTCCACTGATAGCAAATGGGCTTCTTCTGCACTGATCCCGTATTGCTGTATCAGCCGCTCCTGCAGGGCAAAAGGCAGCTCGGGCAGGTTTTGCCTGATACGCTCCACCTGAGCAGCTTCAACTCCCAGGGGCGGCAGGTCCGGCTCAGGGAAGTAGCGGTAGTCGTGGGCTTCTTCCTTTGAGCGCTGGGAGTAAGTAACCTCCCGGTCTGCATCCCACCCCAGGGTTTCCTGCTCAACCGCTTTGCCGGCATCCAGCAGCCTGGCTTGCTGCCCGATCTGGTAAGCCACCGCCCGCTCCATGGCTTTGAAACTGTTCAGGTTTTTAATTTCCACCCGGGTGCCCAGATCGGAGCTGCCGGCCGGCCGGATGGAAACATTGGCCTCAAAGCGGATGGCACCTTTTTCCATATCGCCGGAGTTAACACCCAGGGTGCACAGCAGGCTGCGTAAAGATTCAGCATATACCCTGACCTCTTCCACGGTATGCAGGTCGGGCTCTGATACGATTTCAAGCAGGGGCACACCGGCGCGGTTCAGGTCAACCAGTGAATAAGCTTCGCCGTCAGCCAGCACATGGGTCAGCTTGCCGGTATCCTCCTCCAGGTGCACCCGGCGGATGCGGATATTGCGCACACCCTGCGGTGTACGGATGGGCAGGATACCATGCTCGGCCAGGGGCTCTTCATATTGCGAGATTTGGTAGCCCTTGGGCAGGTCGGGGTAAAAGTAATTCTTGCGGGCAAAAATGCTGACTGGCGCAATGGTGCAGTCCAGCGCTAACGCCACGCGCAGGCCAAATTCCACAGCCTGCTGGTTGACCACCGGCAGCGTACCGGGCAGCCCCAGGCACACCGGGCAAACCGCCTGGTTGGGTTGCGCCAGGGCAGGATCCACCACCGGGCAGGCGCAGAACATCTTCGAGCGGGTAGCCAGCTCGGCATGCACTTCCAATCCGATATCAGCAAGGTAATTCATGGTTTCAGTTCATTCTGTTGGGCGTCAAGCTCTTCCATTTTACCATTTCCAGTGGAAGCACCTGAAATCATGCTCCCGGTATGGGTGTTTACCTTAAGCAAATACGACTTATGATCTTATAGTACAATCCTTAATCAACCCCTTCGGAGAATTGAAATGAAATTATTAAAAGAACGTATCCTCGCACATGGACAGAACCTGGGCGGTGGTATCCTCAAGGTGGACAGTTTCATTAACCACCAGGTCGACCCCATCCTGATGGAAGCCTGCGGAGAAGAGCTTGCCCGCCGGTTCAAAAGCGTAGGCGCTACCAAGGTACTGACCGCCGAAATCTCGGGCATTGCCCCGGCACTGATGACCGCAAAATTCCTTAACCTGCCTGTGGTGTATGCCCGCAAGAGCAAACCGGTCACCATGCCAGACCAGGTTTACCTGACCCTGGCACCCTCTCACACCAAAGGGCGCATGGTGGAGCTGATCGTCTCACCCGAGTACCTGGCAAACGGCGAAAAGGTGCTGATCATTGACGATTTCCTGGCTTCCGGCGCTACCATCCTGGGGCTTGCCCGCCTGGCGCAGGCAGCCGGTGCCAGCCTGGTTGGGATCGGCACCCTGATCGAAAAGACCTTCGAGGGCGGGAGGGAGGCATTAAGTACCCTTGGCATCCCGGTGGAATCACTGGTTGCCATCAGCTCGATGGACAACGGCAAGTTCGAATTTGCCGGGTGAAAAGTTCGATACAGCCATGAATCCAGTACCCCAGGCTATTGCCGTACTTGATTTCGGCTCACAATACAGCCAGCTGATCACGCGCCGGGTGCGCGAGATGCAGGTGTACTGCGAGTTGTTCCCGTGGAACGCAGACCCGCAAAAGGTCCTCCATATCCAGCCAAAAGGATTTATCCTCTCCGGCGGACCTTCTTCGGTATATGAAAAAGATGCACCATTCATCCCTGCCTATATCCTGGAAAGCGGCTTGCCAGTCCTAGGCATCTGCTACGGGATGCAATCCCTGGCGCAAGCCCTCGGGGGAGAGGTGGAACCGGCTGGCGGGCGTGAGTATGGCCTGGCGGAGATCCAAACTGTTGCATCCAACCCGCTCATCCAGCAGAATTCTCTCCAGGTATGGATGTCCCACGGGGACAGGGTCAGAAAGGTACCTGAAGGATTCGTGGTCCTGGCATACAGCAGCCACAGCCCTGTTGCAGCAATGGGCGATGACAGCCGCAGATACTACGGTCTGCAGTTCCACCCTGAGGTGCGCCACACCCAGGATGGGCAGGAGATCCTCAAGCATTTCGTCCTGGATATCTGCCAGGTAAAACCGGAATGGACCCCCCAATCCATGATCGAGCAATCGATTGCAGCCATCCAGGCACAGGTGGGTCAGGAAAAAGTCCTTTCAGCGGTATCCGGCGGGGTGGATTCCAGTGTGGCAACCGCCCTGGTGCTCCAGGCAGCCGGCAGCCAGCTGGATGCGGTATTTGTCGATACCGGCCTGCTACGGGAGGGCGAACCCCGGCAAGTCGAAACGGCATTCAAACGCAGCCTGGGCGCCCGCCTGCACGTGCTGGATGCCAGCCGGGAGTTCTTCAGTAAACTGGCAGGCGTTACCGAGCCCGAAGAAAAGCGGCGCATCATCGGCGAGACCTTCATCCGCACCTTTGAAGCGCAAGCCCGCCTGATCGGCAAACCGCCCTTCCTGGTGCAAGGCACGATCTACCCGGATGTGGTGGAATCGAGCGCCCCTGACCGGTCGCAGGCCCAGCGCATTAAAAGCCATCACAATGTCGGCGGTTTGCCGCCGGACCTGGATTTTAAGCTGGTAGAGCCGCTGCGTTATCTGTTCAAGGATGAAGTGCGGGCTGTCGGAGAAGCCCTCGGGCTGCCGCGTGAGCTGGTCTGGCGCCAGCCCTTCCCCGGCCCCGGCCTGGCGGTACGCTGCCTGGGCGAGGTCACCCCGCAACGGGTTGAAATCCTGCGCAAGGCAGATGCCATCTTCACAGGCGAACTGGCTGAGGCAGGCTTGCTTTTTCAAAAAGAGACTGCAGCGGGAGTGTCACAGGCCTTTGCCGTGCTGCTGCCGGTACGCTCAGTAGGGGTAATGGGCGACCAGCGCACCTACCAGGAGACGGTTGCTTTGCGGGCTGTCACCACCGAGGATTTTATGACCGCCGATTGGGCCAGGCTGGACCATGCCCTGCTGGCAAAGGCTGCCAACCGCATTGTGAACGAGGTCAGCGGGGTCAACCGGGTGGTGTATGACATCACCAGCAAACCCCCGGCCACGATCGAGTGGGAATAAATCCGAAGACCTTAACTGGGCTTCCTGCGACACCCTGTGCAACCACACGATAGGGGCATTCTTGGAGCGGTATCCGGGTTACGCAAACAGTCTGAAGGAATGGAGCCATTCGCAAAACAGGTGGGTCAGGCGGGCTTCCGCTGTATCTGTTATTCTTCCCGCCAGAAAAGGGGTTTTCAAAGAAATTATTTTTGAAATCGCCAATATCTTACTCCTGGATTCCGATGACCTGGTTCAAAAGGGGTATGGATGGATGCTTAAATCACTCGCCGAAACTTATGAAGAAGAAGTGTATCAGTATATCCTTGACAGGAAATCTGTCATGCCCAGGACTGCGTTGCGATACGCGATTGAGAAGATGCCCGGGGAGAAAAAGCGGGAGGCCATGAGAAGATAAAAAGCTCGAGGGGGACTCACTGGCAAAGATTTGTAGGAACGCTCTTGATCAAAGAAATCAAGCGGATACTTTCAACCGGTATCAAACTGAGAAACGGGGTATCAGCAGGCTGGAAAGATTGGGATTAAGTTATCGATTTGCGGGCGGGGATTAATCAGACATAAATATCTAAATTTTCTGGATACAAAACCTTAATTTTCGGATATGATGAATGTAACAGGCAGTATGCCTGTGGCGCAACCTTTTATGTGCCCCTGCGTATATAGTGTAGTGAGTATTCCTGCCGGGATGAGATTCGGATATTTCCTGGAAAGGAAAATGGAGGAAGAATGAAATTCGGAGAGATTTTTAGTAAAGCCTGGAAGATCATCAAGAAATTCAAAGTACTGTGGGTACTGGGTTTCCTGGCAGGATGCGGCGCTGTCTATGGCAGCGGCGGCGGGAACACCGGTTTCCAGTTTAGCGGAAGGGACTTTGGCAATGGAAACCATTTATTCAATGGGCCGATGCCCGGCTGGATGGGAAAATGGGGACACTGGAACTTCTTCGACAATGAACAGGTTTGGATTTGGATCATCATCGCGATCATTGTTCTCTTTGTCATAGCCACAGTCCTGGGTCTGCTCACCCTGGTCTTTCGCACGATCGGCCGCGGCGGACTGGCGTGGGGTGCCTGGGATGCTGATGAAGGTAAGAAGAAGATCACCTTTAAAGAGCTGTGGAAGTGCGGTGTCCAGCATTTCTGGAAAGTGCTTCTGTTCACCGGCCTGATCTGGCTGATCGGCCTTGGATTGACCCTGCTGCTGATCGTTCCGGTGATCCTGTTCTCAGTGGTCACCCTTTTATGCGGGTTGATCTTTATCATCCCCGCCCTAATCGTCCTCAGCTGGGCTGTGACCGCCCTGTGGCAGCTGGGTGTGGTTGCCATCATCGGTGATGAGATGGAAGTTATGGATGCCTTCCGTCACAGTTGGGATTTGTTGTTCAAGAATTTCTGGCGGATCACACTCTTCTCGCTGATCGTTTCAGTAGGAACCCTGATCGTCGGGCTTGTCCTGGCTTTGCCGTTCCTGCTCACGGTGCTGCCGCTGCTCATCGGGCTTGCAACTGGTGCAGATGTGCTGACCGTCTGGATTATCCTCACTGCCTTCCTGTTCCTGGTTTACCTGGTGGTGGTGATCATCCTGGGCGCTGGCGTGCAGGCTTACCTGGGAACCATTTGGACCTTGCTCTACCGCCGTCTTACCGGCAGGATGGGTAAGGAATTGTGCAGTGTGGAGGAGGTAGAACCTGCCGCACCTGCAGAAGTCATACCGGAAGTGCCAGAAGCACCTGAGCCGCGGGAAGTGCTGCCGGGAGAAACCCGACAGGTTGCAGACGCGGCAGAGCCGCTACCCGACCCGGACAAACCGGCATAAGACAGGAAAGATTGCATGCGGCACGGGAGAGGGTCATCCTCTCCCGTGTTTTTTATCAGGCCTGACACGTAAGGGGAGAATTACCCTGACATCCCCAGGGGTACAGACGATGGGTCTCACTCCTATCTTTTCAGGGCAAGATCCTACCCGTTGTTCAGGATGCCAACCAGGGCTTCATTCCGGGATATAACAGGTGTGCATGATAGAATACAAACAGATAATTCATTAACAAAGAAGATTGCCCTACCGCATGCCCATCAAACGCCTGCCCCTTATCCTTGCATTGGTAATCCTGCTCTCTGGATGCTACATCCCAGTACAGCCTTCTGTTAGCAATACCCCCACGCCTTCCTTGACCCCCTTCCAGGCTATCCTGGCGACACCGACCCCGACCTCCACCCCGACCCCTATCCCCACCGAAACACCCGTTCCCACCGCCACGCCAGAAAGCCGGGCAGCAGCCATTCCCATCATCGAGTACCACAGCCCGACCTTCAATATGAATCCCCAGGTGCAGATGCAGCCGGCCTGGTTCAGCGAGCAATTACAGTGGCTGGCAGACAATGGGTATACCACCCTCAGCGCTGACGAACTGGCTGCGTTTGTGAATGGGGAGCGCATCTTTCCAGAGCGGTCCATCGTATTGAGCTTCGACCTCGGCACTGCCCAGTACAGCGATTATGCCGACCTGGTCATCCCCCAGCTGCGCCAGCACGGGTTCAAAGCGGTCTTCTTCATCCTGGTGAATAACAGCGTGGTACGGGATGACTGCTCACACCCTGAAAATGTCTTTTGCTGGGACGACCTGCGTGGTTGGATGAACGAAGGGCTGATCTCGATCGGCTCGCACGGCATGACCCATCCCGATTACGCTACCATCTCTGGCGACGCCATCCGCCAGGACATGAGCCAATCAAAGCAAATTCTCGAAGAAAAGTTCGGTCAGCCCGTCGTGGTTCTGGCTTACCCTTACGATTCTGCCCCTGCGACGGCACAAACCATCCTGCCGGAATGCGGGTATATCCTGGGAATTGACGGCAATAACCGCCCAGACATGGGCGCTACGGTAAATGACCCCCAGCGGTACAACCTCCCGCGCCTCTACCCGTACTCCAGCCCGGGGGTGTATCCCCTCCTGTATGCTTATAAAACGACCTTTGCTGAAGCAGTCAGTGCGGCAGGGGATTAAACCTCACCCCGCCATCTCCCATACCGGAACATCTCTCGTTTATCGATAATATTTAAGATATATTTGATATATATTGTCCGATAAATTCGCTGCCAGAAACATGCCATCCAAAACCGTGCGCATTCTGCTGATGATCGCAGGCACGGTTTGCGCTGCCCTGGCTTTTATCGGAGTGCTCATTCCGGTCTGCCGCTTTTCGGGCTGATTCTGCGTACCAGGACGCCGGCAATGACCAGCAATACCAGCCCGGCTGTGTCAAAAATGATAAAACGCAGTACCGACGCTCTTAACAGCGCATACCCCGGCGGAAAAGTGAGCAGCAGCATGGTCTCGCCTGCTGCCCCGATTGCCTGCATGATGACGGCTGAAAGCAGGGAAACCCTGAACCGCAGCGGGTTCCAGAGGGCAAACGCATAGGGTACATTCCACATCAGGAACAGGATGCCCATCCCGCGTACCATGCCTGCCCCGGGTTCACCAGCCAGCTCAAAGGCAGGCGCGTATGCGTGCGGGGCAGCCAGGAATGCCAGGGCACATTCAACATTGAAAAAGAAGACCACCCCGATCAATACCCGGCTGAACCACAGGGTGAACTTGCTTTGCCTCGCCTGTTTGCCGTCTACCACTGGGAAATTCCTCTCAGCACACATTCTTGCTGTTATTGTACGCCATTCGTGAAGGCGGGTTT
>DHHC01000021.1:71726-72832 GCA_002403095.1 Leptolinea sp. UBA4782 | reverse complement strand
GATAAGGTGCCCAATACTGTCAATAACTTTGTTTTCCTCGCCCGCCAGGGCTATTATGACGGCACCATCTTTCACCGCGTGATTGCAGATTTCATGGCACAGGGCGGCGACCCGACCGGCACCGGCATGGGCGGCCCCGGCTACCAGTTCGCTGATGAATTTGACCGGTCATTAAAACACGACAAACCGGGTGTACTGTCCATGGCAAATGCCGGACCTGACACCAACGGTTCGCAATTCTTCATCACCCATGTCCCCACCCCCTGGCTGGATTTGAAGCACTCGGTTTTCGGCCAGGTGGTCAAAGGCATGGACGTGGTCATGTCCATCCCACCGCGCGACCCCCAGCGGCCGCAGTACCCCGGTGTAAAGATCCTCAAGATCGATATATCCGAAAGCTGAATGTACCAATAGAATTGATGCCTTCCTCGCCAGGGAAGGCATTTTTATTTGAACCAGCGAAACAGAATCTTTCTTCCTGATTGAATTGGACTTTTATATGGTGTGATTACTTGTGATTTCTCTACCCGGCTATGCTCCGGTTTCTTGAGTACAATAATAAAGGAATCAGGAGTAACAATCATGCCAATAACGCAAAGATTTGAGAAGCAGTTTTTCAATGCCCTGCAAGATATCTTTGTAGGTGCAAAGGTCGAAGGTGATTCGGGTTACGTGAATCTTATGCATATTAAATCACGCTACTATGAGCAGGGGGTCTTCCCGCAATTACAGAAGGATATCACTGCCGCACTGCAGCCCTTCCCCGATTTCCGCGAAGAATTGTTTGACAAGCTCTTCACCTTTTTTCAGCGCTACTTCAGCGAAAGCGGCTCGATCTACTTCCGCTATACGGCATTGCACCAGAACGTTTACGAAAAAGTCTATACCGATGACCGTGATGTGATCCTGTTCTGGAAAACCCACATGCTGTATTACGTCAAAACGGACCGCATCTTCACCAGCCTGAACGTGGAAGTGGATGGGGTCAAGTTCTTCTTCGACGCATCCAAAATGACGCTCAAGAAATCCAACGAGAAGCGCGAAGTCATTTATGCTTTCCGCAAGGTTCAGCCCGAAGACGGCACGCTGGTCTTTGATGTGTCTTA
>DHHC01000021.1:0-71669 GCA_002403095.1 Leptolinea sp. UBA4782 | reverse complement strand
AAGCAGAGTGAGGTGGATTTCTTCATAAACAAGGATGCCCGCGCCTTTTTGCAGGAACAGTTCGACCTGTGGCTTTATCAATACCTGTTTACCGGGCAGAACGTGTGGAGCACCGAACGCCTGGCGCAGCTGCAGGTCTTAAAAGCGATCGCCTATAAAGTGATCGATTTTATCAGCCAGTTTGAAGACGAGCTGGTCAAGATCTGGAACAAGCCTAAATTCGTGCGCAACAGCCACTACGTGCTGACGCTGGATAAGCTGACCGGAAGCCCCGTGATGGAAAAATTGATGGCGCATCCCAACCTGCCGCAGCAGGTGCAGGAATGGCGCGACCTGGGCATGATTAGCGCGGATTTCAAGCTGGAAATGCTCACCCAGAAAGACCTGACCGGTGCACTACTGCATAAACAGTACCTGTACCTGCCCATCGATACAAAGCACTTCGCTGATCTGGAGCTGGATATTCTGGCGCTGTTTGACGACCTGGATACTGCCCTGGATGGCTGGCTGGTACATAGCGAGAATTATCAAGCATTGAACACAACACTTCCGAAGTTTAACGGAAGGGTGAGATGTATACATATCGATCCGCCTTATAACACTAATACTAGTGGATTTCTATATAAAAATAACTTCCAACATTCCTCATGGCTTTCAATGATGTTTGACCGATTACAATTATCACAAAGCTTTTTAGACAATAAGGGTGTATTGGCCTGTCACATTGACGAAAATGAATATGAGCGCTTATGGCTGCTGCTTTCAAATATGGCTTTCAATAATTTAGGCACTCTTAGTTGGGATAAAAGAAATGCTATGACTGGAGGAAAAGGTATAGCTACCCAACACGAATATATTATATTAAGTAGCAACTCGAATGATGTGGTTGTGAATATAGATAGCAAAATATTTGTTGAAATACTAGAGAAAGCTCAGAGTTTAATTAAAGCTAATGGCGGTAAGGTAAATAACAGCGTTCGCAAGAAATATACTGCTTGGCTAAAAACTTTAAGTGAAAGATATGGCGGGGAAGTTCCGTATAAATATATAGATGATGATGGTTCTGTTTATCAAAGTGTCAGTTTGCGTGCACCTGAAAAGCGGACTGATCCAAAATTTTTTATTCCATTAAATCATCCGGTAACAGGCAAACCTTGCCCAGTACCTCCGAATGGTTTTTCTAGGACACCTGAAACTCTTCAGTCAATGATTGAAGCAGGAGATGTTCTATTCGGTGAGGACGAAAGAGTTCAACCACGACAGAAGGCGCGTTTGACTCCTGAAACCGAAAAACAAATAACTTCAGTAATTCAAAACGGAAATAAAGGAAAAGCGGATGTTGATGCTTTAGGTATTGCATTTCCATATTGTCATCCAGTTTCTTTATACGAGAGCATTATTGGTTCCCTAATGAAAGGACAACCTGATGCAATAGTATTGGATTATTTTGCGGGATCAGGGACAAGTGCCCATGCAGTGATGAACCTCAACCGCGCCGATGGCCGAAAGCGCAAGTACATCCTGGTGGAGTTGGACGAACATTTCAACACCGTCATCCTGCCACGGATCAAAAAGGTGGCTTTTTCTGATAAGTGGAAAGAGGGCAAGCCCAATGGCGGCAAGGGGATGAGCCATTTTGTCAAATATTACGATCTGGAGCAATACGAAGATGTGCTGCGCCGTGCGCACTACGCTGACGCCGACCTGTTCCACAATCCTTACGAAGACCCTTATCACAGCTATGTCTTCCTGCGCGACCTGAAGATGCTCGATTCCGTCGAGATCGACGAAGAACAGAACAAAGCCCATTTCCACCCTGAACGCCTCTACCCCGATCCCACAAAACCATCCGGGACAAGTATCGACTTGGCAGAAACCCTCTCGCAGCGGCGCGGCAAGTGGATCAAACGTATCACTGCCGAGTATGTCGAGTTCCAGGATGGCGAGCGCATGAGCCTGACCGATCCTGACTGGCAGACGATTAAACCCCTGATCTGGTGGCAGTAGTATGACCGGCATCTACCTGCAACGCATGCTGGAAAACCTGCCGCAAGGGTCTCTGCCGCCCAACTGGGCCGGTTTCGACCTGGCGACCTTCTCGCGCGGCAAGGTGCTGTGGGATTATCAGCAGCAAGCCCTGTATAATGCGCTCCTGGCCTTATGGAAGTATTACCAAACGCCCGGACAGCCTGAGAGCGAGCGCAAGCAGGTATTTATGGCCTGGTACCACGACTTCGGATTGGAAGCAGACCTCGATCTGCCGCTGGATCGCTCCTCGGCTGCCAAGCGTAAACTCGCAGCCCTGCTGGAAACCTATTACAACCAAACAGATGATCGCATGCCTTACGAGCAGTTCATCAATCGCATGTGCTTCTGGATGGCGACTGGTTCGGGCAAGACGCTTGTGATCGTCAAATTGATCGAATTATTAAACGGTCTTATGCAAATGGGGGAAATCCCCGTCCATGACATTCTTGTTCTCACCTATCGTGATGACCTGTTGGAGCAGCTGCGTACCCACGTGGATGAGTTCAATGCCGGCGGAGGGCTGTTTATCCGGCTGCATGAACTGCGTGACTACGCCGAAGTCAAACGTCAATCCCCCTCGCTGCTACGCGGGCAGGAACTGAATATTTTCTACTACCGGTCAGATAACTTGAGCGATGAGAAAAAAGACAAGATTATCGACTTCCGCAGCTACGATAACAACGGAAACTGGTATATCCTGCTGGATGAAGCCCACAAAGGCGACAAGGAAGATTCCAAACGGCAGTACCTCTATTCCATCCTTTCGCGCAATGGCTTTCTCTTTAATTTTTCCGCCACCTTCACCGACCCGCGTGACATCATCACCACCGCAGCAAACTTCAACCTGAGCGAGTTTATCCGCAAAGGCTATGGCAAGCACATTGCTGTCCTAAAACAGGAAGTGCGCGCCTTCAGAAAAGGGGATGAATACACCGACGCTGAAAAACAGAAGATCGTACTCAAAGCCTTAATCATGCTCACCTATTCGCGCATCATCGAAGCCAGGGTGCGCCAGGTGCGCGCTGACCTGTATCATCGTCCGCTGATGATGACCCTGGTCAACTCGGTCAACACAGAAGACGCCGATCTTAAACTCTTCTTCCGAGAATTGGTGCACATCGGCAAAGGAGAAATTGACGCCGAAACCTGGGAGAGTGCCAAGCGGGAACTTTTAAGCGAACTGCGTGACCGTCCAGAATTTATATTTGAAAGCGATACCGCAATTCGGGTGGATGATCAGTTGTTTAATCGAATTTCCCAGGCGGATTTACTGCACGAGGTGTTTAACGCAACCTCAGCTGGTGAAATTGAAGTCCTGACACGTCCTTCAGACCGCCAGGAAGTTGCCTTTAAACTCAAAACCAGTGACGACCCGTTTGCCTTGATCCGCATCGGGGATATTACCGATTGGTTAAAGAAAGAACTCTCAGGCTATGAAGTGAATCAGCATTTCACCGATGAAGGATACTTTGAGAGGTTGAACCAGCCCGATTCGGATATCAATATCTTGCTTGGGTCGCGCAGTTTTTATGAAGGGTGGGATTCCAACCGCCCCAACGTCATTACCTATATCAATATCGGCACCGCTACGGAAGCCAAGAAGTTTATCCTGCAATCCGTCGGGCGTGGCGTACGGATTGAACCGCTTAAAAACCAGCGCAAACGTCTGCGTGAACTGATCACCAGCAATACGCTGCCAGAGGAAGATCATGAAGTGCTTGACAGGATTAAGAATGATGTCCAACCACTGGAGAGTGTTTTTATCTTTGGCACCAATCGTGAAGCGCTCAACCTGGTGATTGGCGGCCTGGATCAGGAAGAGAAAGAGGCTGGCGAGGTGGAAATCTCGCTCGAACTCAACACAGAAGCCACGCAGGGCAAACTATTATTGATCCCGACCTATGCTCAAAGTTCCGCGTTACTTTACAAAGAACGAGAGCTGGCAAAATTTTCATTGACACCCGAAAATCTGGATTTGCTGAAAAACTATATGAACTATGTGGATGACGACCGGGTATTCTTCGCTTTGCACGAAGTCCCGCCAATCCAGATCACCGCCCTGCGTGCCAGCTTGCAAAATCCTGACGCAACATATCGAACGGATAATCCGCGTCCATACCGCAACCTACCGGTTCTTATCCGTCAGTCATCCAATTATTTCAACCTGCGTAACAAGGATCTGACCGGATTCAAAGAATTGGAAAACGAGATCAACCATTTCAGACATATCAAAGTGTCCATTGAAAAAATCGGGGATCTGGAACGCAGAATTCAAAGGGTGCTGCAAGCCGTCCAACTGATTCAGGATGCTAGAGCTAAATATAATTCTGGCCAACTTTCATTTGACGACTATGAAAATGAGGTTGATGATCTTCGCCAGCAACAATCGGACACATTTTTTGCCAATAATGCCCAACTGGAAATCAGGCGAATTGCTAACCATTATTACATCCCTGTTTTATTGAGTGAAAATGAGCGGATCGATTATATCCGCAGTGTCATCCACGTGGAAAGTGAAGTGCGCTTCTTGCGCTCTTTAGAAGAATATCTACGTAAGAAGGATCACCGATTTAAGAACTTCGATTGGTGGTTGTTCAGTCGCGTTGATGAAACGGTTGATGACATCAACATTCCATATTATTACCCGATTGAGAATCGCATTGCCAATTTCAAGCCCGATTTCATCTTCTGGTTAAGTAAGGGAGATCAATACCATATCTTGTACATCGATCCGAAAGGGACAGGACGAACAGAATACGAGCATAAGGTGGATGGATACCGCGCTTTGTTTGAAGAGAATGGGGTACCCAAGGTATTTCGCCATCAAGGGAGGGAAGTTGTTGTTAGTGTATTCCTCTACACTGCTGATCGTCAGTATCTAGCAGAGGGATATCGCAAATACTGGTTTGATAGTATAGAAAATGCTTTAGGAACTATCTCCGAAGATTAAGCAATTAAGAAATTAGCAACACATAAACTCATTTGAGTCCGATCCATAAATTCAGGTTTTATGCTTATGGTAGAATGAATTGGTCAAGATATTTCCATCCCCATAGAAAGGCGAAAACCTATGGCAGCATATAAACAAACCAGCTGGGAACTGACCGACCTTTTCCCGGCCATCGATTCCCCCGAGCTGGAAGGAGCATTTACAGACCTCGAAGCAAGTGTGACCGCATTTGAGGCGCACCGCAGCGACCTGACCAGCGCAATTTCCACTGGCGCTTTCATGAGCCTGGTGAAAGAAATGGATGTGATCGTCAATAAGGTGCAGCGTCTGTATGCCTTTGCAGAGCTTTCCTTTAACCAGAACACCCAGGACCAGGCAGCCCAAGGATTGCTGCAGCGCGCGATGCAGTTCGTTTCTGAACTGCAGAACAAGACGCTCTTCTTTGACCTGTGGTGGAAAGCCCTCGATGAAGACAATGCCAAACGATTGCTGGCGGTGACCGGCGATTACCGCTATTACTTTGAAGCCATGCGCTTGTTCAAACCGTTCACCTTGACTGAGCCTGAAGAAAAGGTCATCAACACCAAGAACGTGACCGGCTTCAACGCCATGAACATGCTGTACGATTCCATCACCAACCGCTACACCTTCAAACTCAAGGTCGGGCGCAAGACCCTGGACCTTACCCGCGGTGAACTGATGGTGTATGCCCGCCATCACGACGCCGCCCTGCGTGAAGCTGCCTACAAGGAGCTCTACCGTGTGTACGGACAGGATGGATCAATCCTCGGACAGATCTACCAGAACATCGTGCGCGACTGGCGCAATGAGAACATCGGCATGCGCAAGTATGCCAGCCCAATCTCCGTCCGCAACCTGACGAACGACATCCCTGACGATGTGGTCAGCCTGCTGCTGGACGTCAGCCAGAAAAATGTCGGCGTCTTCCAGGGTTTCTTCAAAGCTAAAGCCAAGATCCTGGGAGTGGACCGCCTGCGCCGGTACGACATTTATGCCCCTGTCAGCAAGTCGGACAAACGTTACCCCTACAGCAAAGCAGCGAAGATGGTGTTCGATTCATTTAAAGAGTTCCATCCCCGCTTCGCAAAACTGGCGAAACGGGTGTTCGACGAGAACCATCTCGACAGCGAAATCCGCAAAGGCAAAACCAGCGGAGCATTCTGTGCCACCGCAGTCCCCAGCCTTACCCCGTGGGTGATGTTGAACTACCAGAGCCGCTCAGATGACGTTACCACCATGGCGCATGAGCTGGGGCATGCCATCCACGCCATGCTGGCTGAGCACCACACCGTCTTCACCCAGCATTCCTGCCTGCCTCTGGCAGAAACCGCATCCACCTTTGGCGAAATGATGCTGGTCGACCGCCTGCTGCGTGAAGAACCCGATCCGGCAGTACGCCGCGATATCGTCTTCAGGCAGGTGGATGATGCCTATGCCACCATCCAGCGCCAGGCATTCTTTGCCCTCTACGAACGCGAAGCGCATGAAATGGTGATCAATGGCGCTTCGGTAGATGAAATGGCAGCCGCTTACCTGGAAAACCTGCGCACCCAGTTTGGGGATGCAGTGGATGTCAGCGACGAGTTCAAATGGGAATGGGTTTCGATCCCGCACATCTACAATTACCCATTCTATGTCTATGCCTACAGCTTCGGGCAGCTGCTGGTGCTTTCGCTTTACAAGCAGTTCAAGGAAGAGGGCGAGTCTTTCAAGCCGCGCTACATCCAGCTCCTGGCAGCCGGCGGGTCCGAAGCCCCGATCAAGATACTGTCTGCTGCCGGCATTGATGTTTACTCGGCTGCATTCTGGCAGGGCGGTTTTGATGTGATCGCCGAGATGGTGAAAGAGTTGCAGGGTTAACCAGCCTGATATTGCCGATCTGCAGTTACACCGTTATATAATACAAGAGAGCCCTGTCTGGCATGATTTCGCTTCAGGGCTCTCTCATCACTTCAAGTTTGAGGGTACAGCATGTACATTGCGATTGAAGGTGTCATCGGGGTGGGCAAGACCACACTTGCCAGGCTGCTTCAACCATCATTTGATGCAAATGTCCTGCTCGAGGTTTTTGAAGAAAATCCTTTCTTAAGTGATTTTTACGCCGACCGGCAGCGGTATGCCTTCCAGACCCAGATATTCTTCCTGCTCAGCCGCTACAGGCAGCAAAGCGCCGCTGTGCCAGGTTTGCTAGAGAGCGGAAAACATCTCTTCAGCGATTACACCTTCGAGAAAGACAGCCTGTTTGCCCGCATCAACCTGGTGGGCGATGAACTGCAAATGTATTACAAGGTGCATGAAGCCCTCGGCGAGAAGATCATCTGCCCTGACCTGCTGGTGTACCTGCGGGCGGATACAGATGTCCTCATGGCGCGCATCGCCCTGCGCGACCGGCCGTACGAACGCCAGATGGAACGCAGTTATATCGATGAGCTGAACCTGGCATATGATGCATTTTATATCGAGGAGAAAAGCCATCCCTCCCCGGTGTTAACCATCGATACCAACAGCCTGGATTTTGTGAACCGGGTTGAAGACCTGCAAAAAGTTGACCTGCGCATCCGCCAGGCTCTCCAACTTGCTCCCTATCAGCCCCAGCTGCCCCTGGTGGATTAAGCGATTAGATGTAGTGGGGAATTCTGTATGAAACTGACCAAAGACTTATTGATCCGGTTTGCCAAAACCCACGTTGCGGAGAGGCTTCAAAAGAAACCCCGCCCGCTGTGCATTTACCTGACTGGCTCTGTCTGTACAGAGGATTTCCTTCTGGGTGGTTGTACAGATATCGACCTCGTCTGTATTCACAACCTTCAGCCTGCAGTGGAGCGCGAACTGATCCCCCTAACCCCGGATGTACACCTGGATATCCGCCATTATGATATCACCCGCTTTGACCAGCCGCGCCAGCTGCGCAGTGATGTCTGGATCGGTTCGTTTTTATGCGAGAACCCGCTCGTGCTGCATGACAATGGACACTGGTTTGAGTTTACGCAGGCCAGTGTGTGTTCCCAGTTCTTCCGCCCCGAGTATGCCTTGCAGCGCGCCCAGCCTTTGATCGACAGCGCCCGGCAGTGCTGGATGGAATGTTTTTCGGGCACCCACAAGCCGGGTGTTTTTACCCTCAGGGCTTACCTGCGCAGCATTGAAGACGCAGCCAACGCCCTGGCATGCCTGGTTGGCCTTCCCCTGGCTGAACGGCGCATGTTCGCCCAGTTTGCCATGCGGGCACAGGGAGCAGGACTTCCCAACCTGGCGGGCTCATTGGCCGAATTGGTGACCTCCCCGGCGGTGACTGATGAAGCCTGGCTGGCCTGGCAGCCAGAATGGAAAGCCTGCCTCTCCCAGGTATCCTCGCAGGAGAATTGCCCGGTCGAACTTTCTTCCATCCGCCATCCTTACCTTTTCAACGCTTCCTGTTCCACCTGGGAGAAATCCCCGGCGGGAGCCATATGGCTGATGGTGAAAACCTGGACGGACGCTGTAACCTTCCTTCCCAAAGATTCCCCTCTCCTGGATACTTTTAATGGCATGTGTTCCCTGCTGGAACTAAGCCCTGAATATTACAGCCAGCGCATAGCTGGTTTGGACCGGTTCCTGGAAGAGATCGAAGCCTATTTTGATTCTTTCAAACGCAAGAACAGCCTGTCTGAAGAGTAGGAAAAATAATATCTTTTATCCGTCCACCTCAGGCTGTGGATAACCTGTTTATATCTGTGGATAACTCTCCTTTTTTGTGGAAAAAGATTCAAAACTATTATAAAAGTTATGAAAACTTCGCAGAAAACCTCCTGGATAAAGGGAAGAAAAGGTAAATAAATCTTTATATAGGGGATGTGGATAACCCTGTGGAAAGTGACTGAAGTTATCCTTTTTCCTCCCCTGTTTGTCCCTGTTACCCTGTGGAAATTAAATAGAATTAATCCACCATATATGGAAGCTGATACTTTCTGTTCACCATATATACGGGAATTTCTCAGTTCTCCAAGGAACATCCACATATACACACCCCCTACTGCTACTACTATTTAATTAACATCCATGTTTATTAATATGTGGACAGTGGTAACAGTTGTCAAGATTACTTAAAATTCCATTAATTAATGGTTCTTGTAAAGTGCTGTTGATTTTTGTACAATCATTATGCATCCAGGCGAGAAAAACACACCATCATTCCATCATCAAACAGTGTTGGATCTCAATTGAATACTTTGCTGGGAGGCATACAATGGACATCATAAAAGTCAAAGCTAACTCCCGTACCGCAGCTGTGGCAGGAGCAATCGCCGGTGTAGTCCGTGAACATAAAAGGGCTGATGTTCAGGCAATCGGAGCTGGCGCAGTGAACCAGGCAATCAAAGCGCTCGTATTGGCCACCGGTTACCTGGCAGAAGATGGCATCAATATAGTCTGCGTGCCTGAATTTGTGGATGTTGATATAGAAGGAAAAGTAAGAACCGCAATAAAACTGGTCGTTGAACCCCGCTAGTTGATTAAGAAAATTCCGATACACCTGTTTTACTGACAGGTGTATCTTTTTCTCTATTTGAAACCGTTGACTTCCAGATCCGAAAACACGACTTCGTCTTTTCCTGTCAGCTTTTGTTCCACTTTTTGAGCAACCAGTTCCAGGTGGCGTGCCTGGGCAACATAATCCAGGTTATCTGCAGGTACGGTCAGCACCGGGCACAGGGTAAAGTCATCGATCCATTGGGTGTAAAGACCGTTCAGCTGGGATAAGTATTCACGGCTGATCTTACGCTCATACTCCCTGCCACGCATGGATATCCTTTTAAGTAAAGTGTCTTCATTCGCTTTGAGGTAAATGACAAGATCGGGCGGGGGCAGCATGCCGGTGACGGAATGGTACAGTGTGCTGTATGTTTCAAAATCGCGCTGGCTCATGTGACCCTGCAGGAAGAGGTTGCGGGCAAACACCTCGGCATCTTCATAAATGGAACGGTCCTGGATGGAGGATGATGGGAATCGCAGCACATCCTGGTGCAGCTGCAGCCGGTGTGCCAGGAAGAATACCTGTGAATGGAAACTCCAGGATTCCATCTGGCGGTAAAAATCTGCTAAATAGGGGTTTTCTGTGACCGGTTCATAAAAAGGCTGAAACCCCAGCCGGCTGCACAACAGGTCTACCAGGGTGGATTTTCCTACCCCTATGTTGCCTGCTACCACGATGAATTTCTTTGTCATAACCTGCCCCCGGTTATTCCAACCCGACCAGGATGGAATCGATTACTTTCTGGAATTCTTCAAACGGCTGGGCGCCTTTGATGCGGTACCCGTTTATAAAGAAGGTCGGTGTTCCATCGATACCAACCATCTCGCCCAGGCTGAGGTCGGCCTGAACCTGGCTTAAGACTTCAGGATTTGCAAGGCATTTATCAAATAAAGTTTGGTCCAGCTCAAGGCGGGCTGCAAAAGCATCGAATGCCAAATCGCTTAATTCCATTTCTCCGGCAAACAGGAGACCATGATATTCCCAGTAGTGATCCTGCTGTCCGGCACAGCGGGCAGCAATAGCAGCATCTTGTGCGTAAGGGTGGGCTTGCACCAGGGGAAAATCACGGTATACCAGGCGAACCTTGCCCTGGTAGGTTTCGCTGATCTGCGGCCATACTTCCTGGTGCCAGCGGGCGCAAAACGGGCATTGGAAATCGCTGAACTCCACGATCGTTACCGGTGCATCATCAGGACCCAGCGCAGGGGCATCCTTCAGCAAAGCCTGCCAGACCTGGTCCTGGCTGGATGTATTTTGCAGGATAAAAGATTGCCTGCCCCAGAACAAATATCCCAGTGCCAGCCCGGCAGCAAGCGCCAGCCCCACCAGCAAGTAATACAACCAGGTCCCGTTCCTGTTCTTTATTTCAGTTTTTGTTTGCGTTGAATCGTCTATTTGGGGGAAAGTAGGCTGCATGGCGAGATTATACCATGTGCAGGTTTCGGTAATTCTGGAAGGGGCATTTTTTACCGCAGACCGTTTTTTTGGAAATCGTTATAATGGACTTAAGAATGAAGAGAGAAACAACTGGTTCATCGATACAGGCAAGGAACTCACCCTGGCGGGTGCTGATCATCCTGCCTGTTTTCATTCTTTTTATGCTGGCTTGTTCACTTACCCAGCCTCTCGAAAATACCCCACAGGTGAGCACGGTTTTATTCAATACCATAACGCCCACTCTGGTCTGGCAGGAAGGCACACCCCTGCCTTCTGTAACCAGCACCATGCAGGCGCAAACCATAACCCGTGCTGCTGCAATGGGTACCTTTCTCCCGTCAATGACCCAACCTCCCAGGAAAACCAGCAGTATCCAGCCGACCCGGTCTACAACTGCGAAAACGCCAGGCAAGACGGTGGTTGTTACGGGGATCAAGTTCCCAACTGCCGCCAAACCCTGGACCAGGACCTCCATTTATTACCGTTCACGAACCCCCACCAAAACCAAAACACAGCCTGCGAATACCGCCACAGTCACAGCAACCACCACTATGACCGCAACGGTTACACTGACACCTACCATTACCTTAACTCCCACCGTATCGCCCAGCCCAACCAGAACAGCTACGCTTCCATCGCCCACCGCCTCTCCCACTGCAACCGAGACACCGGAATGGATCGTTTTTTCTGCTCCATCTCAATCAGGGTATGTCAGTTCGTTGTGGAAAGCCGGTTTATACGGCAGTACGGTGAGCAGCCAGACACAACTGTATTCATATCCAGATATACCTAGCCTGAGTGCAGAAGTATTTCCTGATGGTTCCAGCCTGCTGTTTGAAGGGATGTGCGGGTCGCCGGCACTAACCGGTATCTGTAAATTGAATTTGAGAGACACTGCTGCAGCCCCGGTTTTGGTAACCAGCCTGCCTGAAGGTTCCAACCGCAGCCCCTCCCTCTCTCCAGGAGGGAAGTGGATGGTGTTCAGCAACGAGATGGACGGTAATGCCGATCTGTACCTGCTCGATATGGAGACTGCAGGGGCTCTTCCGCTGCAATTGACCAGCGGAGCAGATATGGACAGCCAGCCGGATTGGGGAGCAGAAGGAATCGTCTTTATCCGCAATGAAGACCCCATGATCATCCGGATCGGAGAGACCTTTCAACCTGGTGATGAAGCCCTGGTTGAAGCGGTTTTCACCAGCCCCGAAGATGAAGCTGACCCTTCCCTTTCGCCTGACGGCAGCATGCTGGCTTTCTCCCGCCTGGCTGGCGGGGACTGGGAAATCTGCCTGTACACCCTGGATACGGGCGAGGTCACAACCCTGACCAGCAACCTGGCTGCTGACATGCAGCCGGCCTGGTCGGTGGACGGCTCTGCCCTGCTTTTTATCTCCGACCGGGATCAGACCGGGGTCTTCCAGTTGTACCGCATGACTGCAACCGGGGCTGACCAGTTGAGGGTGATGAATTCCCTGGCAGATGAGTCTGATCCTGTGTGGATACCGTAACTGCAGATTATTAGTATTGCCTGTTGAGTCTGGTACAATACCTCAGCTTTTTTCGAGGTGAACATGACAGAACTCTGGCTCGTTCGGCACGGGCAGACCGATTGGAATACTGAATTCAGGATACAGGGCTCGATCGATAAGCCCTTGAATGCCACCGGGATTGAACAGGCACATGCTCTTGCCCAAAAGCTGAAAGATACCCATTTTGATGCGATTTACTCCAGCCCTGCCAGAAGGGCTCACCAGACTGCATCTACCATTGCGCAGCTGCTCGGATTGCCCATCCGTACAGACGACCGCTTGAAGGAGATCAGCCTGGGGTTGTGGGAAGGCCTGACCTGGCAACAGGTGCAGGATAGGTACCCTGAAATGTTCGCAAAGCGCAAGTCAGACCCGGTTCACTTTGCACCGGAAGGGGCAGAGACCTACGGCGACCTGGCCAGGAGGATGGTTCAGGCTGCCAACGAAATTGCCCTGTCCCACCCGGGGGAGCGTGTGCTGGTGGTCTCGCATGGCATGTCGCTTGCCACCCTGCTGAGTAAAGCCAGGGGAACCAACCTGGCGGATGCTTATGACCTGGTTCCCCAGAATGCCACCCCGGTTGTAATTGAATGGGAAATGGAACACCGGCACAATTGAACGCTTACAGTACCACTTCTTAGGAGTACATAGGACTTCCCGGGTGTGAATTCCCGGGAAGTTTATTATTTGCTTGAAATTTGGCACCCAGTTTAGGTGCGGTCTTTTACTCTTTCAGGTGGACGTAGATCACCAGTGTGCCGTCTTCGCCGCGGTTCTCTTTCACGTCGAACACTTTGGGGTAGCCGCGGATCAGCTGGGAGAGCTGCTTGAACCCGTAAGTGCGGGGGTCAAAGCCGGGATCCAGCTGGCGCATGTGATGCCCCAGGGTTCCCAGAAATGCCCAGCCGTCCTCCTGGGCTGCAATGTCGAAAGCATCGCGCAGCAGGGGCAGCGGATCGGGGGTGACAGGCTCAGGTTGTTCAACCGGTTCGGCGCCCGGTTTCTTCTTCTGGGTATGCGGTTTTTGTTCTTTCGGTTCCTTGCGGGGCACCAGGTTCTCGGTGTATACGAACAGGTCGCAGGCGTTCACGAAGGCACGCGGGGTGGTCTTCTTGCCGATGCCCATTACGAAGAACCCCTTTTCGCGTATGCGGGTAGCCAGGCGGGTGTAATCGCTGTCGCTGGAGACCAGGCAAAAACCATCCACCCCGCCGGTGTACAAAATATCCATGGCATCGATGATCATAGCGCTGTCGGTGGCGTTCTTGCCGATTGTAAAGCGGAACTGCTGGATGGGCTGGATGGCGAAGGTGTGCAGCACATCTTTCCAGCCGCCCATACTAGAGGTCGTCCAATCACCGTAAATGCGCCGGATGGTCACGAGACCGTACTTGCTGGTTTCAGCCAGCATTTTTTCCAGGAGGGAGGGTTGGGCGTTATCACCGTCGATCAGGACGGCAATCCGGCGTCCGCCGGGAATGTTATTTAAAGTAGTCATAATATCCTTTTCTTGCATATATTACTATTATACGCATAAAAGGCGGTTTCCAAATGACGGGTTCGGGTATGGTTGTCAAGGTTTCCAGGCGGTGATCTCGAGGCTGTAAACCCGGGTATCGCCCAGGGTTCCGCCGCTGATGCCTTGCTGGACACCTTCAATGGAAAAACCAGCCTGTTTCAACAGGCCCAGGTATTCGGTATGAGGCAGGGCGCCAGAAATACAGGCTGCCCAGCCGGCAGCTTCCAGCCGGGCTTCCAGCGGTAGATCTCCATCGGTGACGATATCGCTGATCACCATGCGCCCGCCGGAATGGAGAACCCGGTAAATCTCCTCAAACACCTTGCCCTTGTCTTCACACAGGTTGATGACACAATTGGAAATAACTGCATCAAAGGTATTGTCCTCCAACGGCAAAGCCTCAGCATGACCCATCTTGAATTCGACATTGGAGAACTTCCCTTTGCTGGCAGCCAGGCGCGCTCTTTCCAGCATCGCTGGGGTCATATCCACCCCCACCGCCTTTCCTTTCTCCCCTACGATCCGAGCCGCTAGCAGCACATCAATGCCTGCCCCGCTTCCGATATCCAGGACTTGTTCTCCCGGCTGCAAGTTTGCTCGGGCGATCGGATTGCCGCAGCCCAGGGTCAGGCTGGCAGATTCTTCCGGCAAAGGTTGGATGTCCTCGATGGAATAACCGGTATTGAAGGTTACAGTGGAATCCACCTCTTCCGTGCCGCAGCAGCAGGAAGAAGAGCAACAACAGGATGGTTCAGTCTCACCACAGCAAGAGCTTTCCTCAGCCAGGCTTTGATAGCGTTTTCTCACGTTGCTCCGTGCACCCGCAACATTCTTACTTCCTGCCAGGAAAAAGCACTCTTGGATTGAGGTATCATGTGCTGCTAATTTATCCGGTTCACTCTGCAGGATGACATTGACCAGATCTGCCTTGTGCATCAAGACTTTTAGTCTACTTCCATCCAAGTCCCATGATCCTGAACGCGGTTCCTTGACAACCAGCACCAGCCTGCCAGCAGGGCGAAGCAGCGCAGCCATAGTTTTCATAAAAGGAAGCGGCTGGTTTCCATTTTCCGGGTCAATTACGGCTATAACTGCATCCATGCTTTCGGGCGGAATTTGCGCCTGCACCTCAACGGGCTGCAGTATTTCCACGCTTGCAGTCATACCTGTTTCATTGAATTCGTCTATGGTTTTAGCGGCATCCGCCGCGAGGTAAACTTTGTAAGCCTGGGATGCAGCCTGCCTGAGCATTTCGCCTGATACTCCTCCAGAGAGCAATACGGCATACTCCGGGCGCAAGTATGCTTTCTGGATAATAACTTCCACATATCCTGCAGAATTTTCCCCCTGTGCACCTGTGGTATTGATTGGATTAGCCTCACCATTTATGTTGTTTTCGATGGTCATTGGTGTTCCTTTCCTTGATGGCAGCAATCCGGCAACCACTGCCCGATCTGTTCTTTAAGCCAGTGGATGCTCTCATCGTTGATGCAATAACAGGTAGCAGGCCCTGATGTGGTTCCCTGTATCAAGCCTGCTTCGCGCAGTACCTTCAAATGCTGGCTGATAGTTGCCTGGGCCAGGGGTGTCTGAAGGACAATATCATTGGTGATGCAAGTCTGGCATTCAGCCAGCATCTCCATGATCTGAAATCGTATAGGATTGCTCAAAGCCTTTAACATGGCAACCAGGCGTTCTTTTTCAGGTGTAATTGTTTGAGGGGACATAGTTTGTATGGTTTCTTTATATCGTAAATATACGATATAAGTGAAGACCAGTCAAGTGTAGATTTTCCAGCTTTAACAGCGGATTTTTCGGATAGAATACAACTATGTTTGTCTTTTTATCCAAATTTCTGCCCAATTTCATCTACCCGGTTGGTTTGACCTTCATTCTGCTCACCCTGGCGCTCATCCTGCGCAACAAGAAACGGCTGCGCAACGGGCTGATCATCTTTGCCCTGTTGCTGATTTACCTGAGCGGCAACCGCTGGGTGGCAATGAGCCTGGCGCGCTCACTTGAATGGCGCTACTTCCCGCCGGCAGAATTCCTTGATACCAGGGTGGCGGTTTTACTGAGCGGAGGGACTGAATCAATGCAATACCCGCGCACGATGGTCGAGTTGAACAGCGCCGGGGACCGGGTGCTGTATGCTGCGAACCTCTACAAGCAGGGAAAGATTGACACCATCCTGCTGACGGGCGGGTACATCCCCTGGGCTGGCAGCGAACGGCTCTCGCCGGCGGAGGAAATGAAAGAGATCCTGGTGCTGATGGGTGTCCCGGAAAGCGCCATGTGGATCGAACCGGATTCATTAAATACCTACGAGAACGCCCTCTTCAGTGCAGAGATCCTGCGGGACCATGATGTAGATACAGTGCTGTTGATCACTTCCGCCATGCATATGCCGCGCTCTGTCCCGTTATTTGAGGCTCAGGGCATCACCGTTATCCCTGCCCCAGCAGATTACACTGTAACCCAGCAAGGCTGGGAGGCGTTGTGGTCCAGCAGTTTTGAGTCTATCCTGACTGGGCTGGTTCCTTCAAGCGGGAACATCGCCCTTACCACCAATGTGATGAAAGAATATATCGGTATGGCAGTGTACAGCCTGCAGGGCTGGATGAAGTAAGGTTTAATCAGGGCAGGATTGGTTTTCCGGTAAACTTAACCGCACAGGTTCATAGCTCATACGGTGCAGGGTGCAGGCGCCGAAGTGTTTCAATGCGTTCCGGTGCTGCAGTGTTCCGTAGCCTTTGTGGCGGGCAAATCCATACAAGGGATAAAGCGCATCCAATCCGGTCATCTCGCGGTCGCGGGCCGTTTTTGCCAGCACAGATGCACAGGCGATGCTCAGGCAGTGCACATCCCCTTTAATCAGCGCAGATTGGGGGATATCGACCTGGCGGAGGATGACCGCATCGATCAACAGGTGATTAGGGGTAATTTGCAGGGCTTCTACAGCGCGCTGCATGGCCAGGCGGGTGGCAGGCAGGATGCCGAAGGCGTCAATCTCCTGGTTTGTTGCATTCCCCACTCCCCAGGCAAGGGATGTATCTTTGATCTTACTCTCCCAGGCCTCGCGCTGGGCAGGCGTCATTTGTTTTGAGTCACGCACGCCCGGCAGCGCCTGCAATACCTGAACATCTGCCGGAAGGATGACAGCAGCCGCAAACACCGCACCGGCCAGTGCACCCCTGCCGGCTTCATCGATCCCGCAGATTTGCAGCAGCCCGGCCTGCCAGAAGGGGATTTCATACCGCAGGTCTGGTTGGATATGATGTGCCATTTTTTGAATATCTGAAAGCAGAGACTGGGCTAGCCATACAGCCCGCGGCGGGCATTGCGGCGGATGGACAGCAGGTCGCGTGCCATCTGGATCGAATCCCTCCAGACCCGCACCTTGCTTTTAGGGTTGTGGTACCAGGGGATGGGAATCTCGGTCACCCGGTAACCCTTCATGAGGGCGATGTACAGGATCTCGACATCAAAAGTCCAACCCATGATGGTTTGCATGGGAAAGAGCACATCTGCAATGTCGCCCCGGAAGCACTTAAAGCCGCATTGTGAATCGTGCAGGCGGGGTAAAGCCATAAGCCGCACCAGGGCGTTGAAACCGCGCCCGATCCAGTGCCGGTAGGCAGGTTCATTGAAACGTTCAGCACCTTTGCCCTCGCGCGAGGCGATCGCGATCTGCACTTCCGGCAGCTCAGGCGGGAGAAAACGGTTGACCTGTTCGACCGGCATGGAAAGGTCCACATCCAGGAAGAAGCGGTATTCCCCGCAGGCCTCCAGCATACCGCGCCTGATAGCCAGCCCTTTGCCTCGCCCATCTTCATGCAGCACTTTCAGCGCGGGCATCCTCGATCGGTATTCATTTGCCAGCTCGAGTGTGCGGTCGCTGCTGCCGTTTTCCACCACGATCACTTCGGCCGTGTAAGGCTGCTGTTTGAGAAAGCGGTCAACCACCTCCAGCGTTTGCGGCAGGCGTTCTTCTTCATTATGGGCAGGAAAAATAAGGGAAAGGAAAGGGGTTTCCATGATGGTTATGGTAATTATATTCCCTGTTATACCAAACCGCCGGAAATGATCCGGCGGCTGTCCAGTCGGGGTGGGCGGACTCGAACCGCCGACCCCCGCGTCCCAAACACGGTGCGCTACCAACTGCGCTACACCCCGACCCATCGAGTATAATCGGAATGACGTTAAGGCGTCAAGGACTATATTTTCAAAAAAACAAGGCAGTGATCCGGCGGGCGTTTGATGAACTCCTTATTGGTCCGAAAGAAAAATGCATTACGGATCTTCGCCGTTCTTCTGCTCCTTGCGGTTCTCATAGGATGCTCTGGATTCATTCAGCCTGAAGCTGAAGTAAAAATACCAGCGACAGAAACAGGTAATCCACCAACACCAACCGTTACCGTGCCGCCAGCGACACCATCCCCTTCTCCCTCCCGGCCGGTTGTTACGACCAACAGGGTGGAAGTCCTCTTTTTCGAAAGCAGCAACTATCCCAAAGACATCATAACCCGGGTTTATCTGCCGCCGGGTTACGATCCTGACCGTAAAACGCCTTATCCTGTCCTGGTAATGCTGCATGGATTGACTGGCAAAGGTAGCCAGTGGGAAGACCTGGGCTTGCTGGAAGCAGCAGATGACCTGATAGCAGATGGGAAAATTGACCCCCTGGTCATTATCTTACCGGAAGAGTATTACAACACTAAATCTTACGCAGAAACGACCTTTGCGGAAGTTCTGGTCGATGAGTTGCTGCCATATCTTCACAGCCAGTACAACCTGTGCCAGGAGAGGGAATGCACTGCAATTGGGGGACTTTCGCGCGGGGCTGGCTGGGCGGCGCGCCTGGTCTTCACCCGCTGGGAGGTGTTTGGTGTTGCCGGGCTGCACAGCATGCCGCTGCCATTCCTCCCGCTGGCGGAGTGGATCAGAACTATCCCTCCCGGTTCGATGCCCAAGCTGTACATGGATATTGGCGCCGAAGATGTAGAGTACAGGAACGCCAGGGATTTTGATGCGTTATTAAACCGGCTGGAGATCCCGCATGAGTGGGTGGTGCAGCCGGGAGTGCATGCTGATGAATACTGGTCGGCACATGTAAGGGACTACCTGCTCTGGTACGGTGAAGTGCTATCGCCATAAGCACAGCAGAAATTTAGTAAAATTCCCCTATTGCCTTCTGTAAAAAGACTGCTAATATTCATAGTATATTTAAACCATAATCCTGGCTGTAGAACACAGAAAAGAGGTCATGATGTTAGTTGGTAACCGCATGAGTAAACCTGTTTACACCATATCACCGGAAACATCCCTGGATGATGCCCTGTCCATCATGGAAAAGGAGCACGTCCGCCGCCTGCCGGTGGTGGATAGAGATGGCAGCCTGGTTGGTATCGTTACTGAACAGGACCTGATCAAAGCCTCGCCCTCTGAAGCGACTCTGCTGGATAAATGGGAGATCAAGAGCCTGATGAGCACCTTACCGGTGGAAAAGGTTATGACCCGGCAAATGATCACCCTGACGGAAGACGTTCTGCTGGAGGAAGCTGCCCGCATCATGGCAGATAAAAAAGTCAGCGGTCTGCCTGTAGTACGCGGAAACAAAGTGGTGGGAATGCTGACTGAGTCGGACATTTTCAAAGTTTTCTTAGAGATGATGGGTGCCCGGCAAAGCGGCATCCGCCTTTCCTTCCTGATCGCCAACAAACCTGGCCAGCTGGCCAAACTCAGCCATGCCGTCAGCGAGATCGGGGGAGATATCATCACCATGGGAACCTTTACCGGCAGCCAGAGCGGGATCGGGGAAATGATGATGAAAGTCTCCGGTGTAAGCATGGATGTTCTAAAGGAAGCAATCGCCCCCTTTATTGTCGAAATTTTGGATGCACGCGAGACCAAAGTAGTCTAGCCTGGTTGTTAAGCGGAATAAGCGGCGGCTGCCTGGCTGCCGCTTTTTATATCTCCAGCCTGCCCGAATCTCTTTGATATAATGCACATCATAATGCTGACCCGTGAAGAAGTGGAACATATCGCTGCGCTGGCACGCCTGGAACTAAGCGCAGAAGAAACCGAGCTCTACCGCCGGCAGCTTTCTGCCATCCTGGAATATGCAGCCAGCCTGCAGGAACTGGATACCAGCGAGATCGCCCCGACATCCAGTGTGCTGCCGCCGCACGGTGTTTTGCGGCCGGATGAGCCCCGCCCAGGTCTGAGCCTGGATGACGTACTGCGGAATGCCCCCCGCGTGGATCAGAAACAATTCCGGGTTCCCCCGGCGATTGAATAGCCCATGGGGAATGTTTGTACACTTTCTGCTGTTGAACTGTGCCAGGCGCTGCGAAAAGGCGAGGTTTCCAGCCGCGCGCTTACCAGGGCATACCTGGAACGGATTGATGCACTTGAGCCAAAGCTGCAGGCTTTCCTGACCTTGACACCTGATCTGGCATTGCAGCAGGCGGACCTGGCAGACCAGGTGCTCTTTGAGTGGCGTAAAGATACAGCCAGACTCCTTCCACCCCTTACCGGGCTGCCCATAGTGATCAAGGACCTGCTTTGCCAGAGAGGGGTGCGCACAACCTGCGGATCGCGCATCCTCGAGAATTTCATTCCCCCTTATTCTGCAACAGCGGTCCAGCGCTTGCTGGATGCCGGGGTGGTCACGCTGGGCAAGACCAATACCGATGAGTTTGCGATGGGTTCGTCAACCGAGAATTCGGCCTACCAGATTACCCGCAACCCGTGGAATTTGACCCGCGTCCCGGGCGGTTCAAGCGGCGGTTCAGCAGCGGCGGTAGCGAGTGCAATGGCTCCCCTGGCGCTGGGTACAGATACGGGCGGAAGCGTACGCCAGCCGGCAGCTTTTTGCGGCGTTACAGGGTTAAAGCCGACCTACGGCAGGGTGCCGCGCTATGGATTGATTGCTTACGGTTCATCACTGGACAGCGTGGGGGTCCTGGCGCGCAGCGCGGCAGATGCAGCCATGCTTTTCCAGCACATGGCAGGGTATGATCCTCTGGATGCATCAGCCATGGATGTGCCTGTGCCGCGGTACAGCCTGCAGGATAAACGTGATATGCGCGGGCTGCGGATTGGTGTACCGGAGCAATACTTCATCACCGGCATACAGCATGAGGTGGAGCAGGCAGTCAGGAATGCCATTACTGCCATGCAAGGCCTGGGCGCTGAAGTTGTTGAGATATCCCTGCCGCATACAAAATACGCCCTGCCGGTGTACTACCTGATCGCCCCGGCTGAGGCGTCTGCCAACCTGGCACGGTATGACGGTGTGCGTTTTGGGTTGCGGGTGGATGACCCGAATATGACCGCCCTTACCCGCAAGAGCCGCGGGGCAGGGTTTGGGCCGGAGGTAAAACGGCGCATCATGCTGGGGACCTATGCGCTATCAGCCGGGTATTATGATGCCTACTACGGGCAGGCGCAAAAAGTGCGCACCCTGATCAAGCAGGATTTTGAGAAAGCCTTTGAACAGGTGGATGTAATCGCTGCACCCGTCACCCCGAGCACCGCTTTCAAAATCGGCGAACATAATGAAGACCCGCTGGCGATGTACCTGGAGGATGTGTTCACCCTTCCGGCCAACCTGGCAGGGGTGCCCGGGCTGGCCTTCCCGGTTGGGTTTGACGGGGAAGGGCTCCCGATTGGGATGCAGCTGATGGGGCGCCATTTTGACGAGCAGACTCTGCTGCAGGCTGCTCATACCTATCAGCTTTTTACAGACTGGCATACCAGACGGCCTGAATTTTAGTATGGAACAAGAACTTCCCACTTATGACAACTTCAGCAACCGCTAATCCTCCAGAAAAAAGCAAACAGGGGAAAACCCTGCTTATCGTTGGCATTGGTGCCCTGGTTCTGGTGTGCCTGTGTGTTGCCGCTGCAGCCGCAGCTGTCTTTTCGTTCCGCTCTGTGGTGCAGGAAACAGCAATCCCGGAGGCGGCGCCTGATGCGTATGCCGAGATCACGGTAAAGGTTGACGGGTGCAGTGTGGCCAGGACTGAGGTGGAGGGGTATACTCCTGTGCGCATGCTCACCTGGGTGGTGACTGACCTCGGAACTGATCAAATTGTGCTGGAACGGGATGCTGAAGATGAATTTGAATACCGCTATTTCTCTCCAGGCAGGTACAGCATTCAATTGAAAGCCTGGTACGCCGGGCAGTACTACCCGGTCAGCAATGCAGTCCAGGTTAAATGCAAGTAAACCTGGGTTGAATATCTATCTCGTTTGTATTAAAAACATCCTTCCTTTCTACACCCCCTAAATCCGACTTTCATCATATTGACTCACGCCTTCAACTTTGCTACCCTTAATGCAGAGCAAAGGCTCAGGGAGGTTCTTTTGCAGGGTTTATCCGGCTGAAAGAATAGAGCGGGCACCACCGTGGTGCCCGCTTATCATCTTTTCATCAGCCAGTTATTTCCTTGCAATGAATCCAGAAATCACCTTATGTTCAGGAGTGAATGAATGGCATCAACAACCAATGCATTTGAAATGGCGCAAGCGCAATTTGATCATGTTGCAGAAATGCTGCAGCTTGATCCGCAAGTCTGCGAAATGCTGCGCTGGCCGATGCGCGAATACCACTTCCGCATCCCTGTCCGCATGGATGACGGCAGCATCCGCGTCTTCCAGGGCTTCCGCGTTCAGCACAACGATGCCCGCGGACCCAATAAAGGCGGCATCCGTTTTCATCCAGCCGAGACAGTGGACACCGTCCGTGCCCTGGCAACCTGGATGACCTGGAAATGCGCTGTCGCCGATATTCCGCTGGGGGGCGGCAAAGGCGGCGTGGTAGTGGATCCTGCCACCTTGTCAGATTCAGAAAAAGAACGCCTGGTGCGCGGTTATATCCAGGTGATCTGGAAGAACATTGGCCCGCGCAACGATGTGCCTGCGCCTGACGTCGGCACCACCCCGCAGATGATGGGCTGGATGATGGACGAGTATTCCAAACTCAGCGGGAAGTACACTCCCGGCGTGATCACCGGCAAACCAGTTGGCGGCGGCGGCTCGCTCGGACGCACAGAAGCCACCGGGTACGGAGTAATTTTCACCGTGCGCGAGGCGTTAAAACACCTCAAGATCGATGCTTCCAAATGCAAGGCAGCCATCCAGGGTTTTGGCAATGTTGCCCAGTATGCAGCCATCGGGTTTATTGAAAAACTCAAAGGGACTGTGGTTTGTGTATCCTACTGGGACCGCGAAGACCGGGTAAGCTATACTGTTTCGAAGGAAGACGGCATCGACCCGCACTTCCTGCACTCCATCACTGACCAGTATGGCAGCATCAACAAGGATAAAGCCCGCGAAGCCGGGTATGTGATCGAACCAGGAGATGCCTGGATCAGCAAGGATGTAGATGTGCTCATCCCAGCTGCGCTGGAAGGGCAGATCAATGGAGAGACCGTCCACAAGATCAGCCCGAAGGTCAAACTGATCGCTGAAGGCGCCAACGGACCCACCACCCCTGAAGCCGACGAGGTCATTAAATCCCGCGGCATCTTCGTGGTGCCCGATTTCCTGTGCAACGCCGGCGGTGTGACGGTTTCGTACTTTGAGGGCGTGCAGAACGATATGAACTTCTACTGGACCAAAGAAGAGGTCCTCGAAAAGCTGGACACCAAGATGACCGAAGCCTTCAAGAGTGTGCTGGATATGTCGCTCGAGCGCAAAGCATATATGCGCGATGCGGCCTATATGGTAGCCATTGCCAAGGTGGTCAAGGCCATGCAGCTGCGCGGCTGGGTATAATTCAAACAATTGATAGAGCGCCTCCATGAACTATCATGGAGGCGCTGTTTGTTTTACTGCAAGTTTTGATAACCTGCTTTTCTTAAAGACGTACAATGAAGTTGATGTGGAAGTGATACCAGAAACCCGAGAAACACAAAAGACCGCCCTGGTCACCGGTGCATCCAGCGGGATAGGCGCTGCCACTGCCCTGCGTCTGGCGCAGGAGGGGTTGATGGTCATCCTGGTGGCGCGCCGGCAGGACAGACTGGAATCCCTGGTGGACGAAATCCGTTCAAAGAACGGTGAAGCCGCCTTCATTCGGGCAGACCTTACCAGTCTTGAAGAGCGGGAAAGCGTATTTGATCAGGTTACCCGGGAATGGGGTACACCGGATGTCCTGGTCAATAATGCCGGGATAGCCTGGTACGGGTACTACCATGAAATGAAATGGGAGACCGCCCGCAGCCTGTGCCAGCTCAACGTGGAGGCTGTCATGCACATGACGCGCCGCTTCCTGCCCGGGATGGTCAGCCGCGGTAGCGGGTTGGTGGTGAACATTGGGTCGATCATCGGAAAGATGCCGACCCAGGGAACCGTCATGTACAGCGCATCCAAATCATTCCTGGATACCTTCAGTATTTCCCTTTACCGTGAACTGCGCGGGAGCGGGGTGACCGTCAGCGTGATGCGCCCCGGTCCGATCATTACCGAATTCTTCGACCGCACTGAGCAAAGCCCAAACGGGCGGCGAATCCCGGCGGAACGGTTTGCCATACCAGCCGAGCGGGTGGCTAAAGCGGTTGCCCGCTTGATTCGCCGGCCGCGCAAGGTGGTGTATGTGCCTTTCTGGATCGGGATTGTGCCTGCCCTGTACAATGCCGCGGGCTGGGCAGTGGACTTGGCCGGACCGCTGCTGCTGCGCAGGAAACAGTAAGAAGCAGCAAAAACCAGGAAAGCTGGATTGCCGGCTTGTCCAAAACTTGATCCCGGCATACAATAACAAACGGAGATCCTGGATTGCCCGCTGAAACCGTCATCAAAGTATTCCTTTTCGCTGTCATTCTCCTGCTGGCAGGCATGGCGCTGGGTTACCTGTGGAAACGCGAACTGCCCCCGGCAGGGTATGTTTTCTGGGGTCTGGTAGCCCTGGTTATCCCGGTACTGGGCCCAATCCTGCTGATTGCCCTGCGCCCGGGAGAAGCGCGCCAGGCACACCATTAGAGGCAACAATCCTCTTTCATTCACCTGCGGTATACTGTAAAAACCATCGCATTGAACCCAAGAACAAGGACAACCCATGAACACTGACTGGATGCAAGAATTTCCGGGAGCGGTTACGGTTTGCGACCGTGACGGCATCATTCTGTACATGAATGATAAATCCCGCAGCACATTTACCGAGGAAGGGGATGCCGACCTGGTTGGCAGCAACCTGTTGGACTGCCACCCCGAGCCGGCACGGGCCAAGCTGAGGCAGATGCTTGCTAAGGCTGAGAAGAATGTATACACAATTGAGAAAAAAGGCAAACATAAGCTGATCTACCAAAGCCCGTGGTACCAGGATGGCGAATTTGCCGGACTGGTTGAGTTGTCACTGGAAATACCGGATAATATGCCCCATTTTGTGAGGGGATAGCGCCTGTTAAAAGAAAGCCAGTGAACATGAAGGATAACAGCATGCCGGACCACAAAAAAGCTTACCAGCGTGAAGCAGACCTTTATCACCTGCTGGTTATGCGTGAGGATTACCAGCATAACCTTGAACAGGCGGTAAACGGTTTGTTGGCCGGCAGAGTGTGGGAGGCGCTGGAACTGGGGGCTGGAACAGGCCGGCTGACAGCTATGATCACCCCTCACGCCAGCAGGGTGACCGCGCTGGACCTCGCCCCGGCTATGCTTGTGCAGGCCAGCGAATACCTGGCTGGTGTATCCGCCGCGCCCCTACCTCTCATGGCCGCAGCTGACCACCGGGCTTTGCCGGTTGCCGCGCAAAGTGTGACACTGGCAGCTTCAGGCTGGAGTGTGTGCTACCTGGCGACCTGGAACCCGGAAAACTGGAAATCCGAACTGGAACGTGGTTTGGAGGAGATTTCCCGGGTGTTGCAGCCCGGGGGGCTGATCCTCCTGGTTGAGACCCAGGGCACCGGCTGGGAGCAGCCAGACCCGCCGGCCCACATGCTGCCATACCTGGGCTACCTGCACCAGGCAGGTTTCAATTTCGACTGGATCCGCACCGATTACCGGTTTGAATCGCGGCAGGAAGCTGAAACACTCACCCGCTTCTTTTTTGGGGAAGAAATGCTCAGCCGGATTAAGGCTGGCAGCGAAGTGACCCTGCCGGAATGTACCGGCATTTTTTGGAAATACCGTCCATAGAAAGAGAGGATGGCGTATGCAAGGTTCAGATCCAGATGTTCTCTTTTCTGCCATTCAGGCAGGCGACCAGGCGCTGGTAAAAGAGTTGGTGGGCGACCACCCTGCGCTTGCCCGCACCCGCAACGAGCAGGGGATCAGCGCGATCCTGGTTGCCCTGTATTACAACCAGCCGGAGATTGCCCGGTTCCTTGGCAAGTATGTTAAACCGCTGGATATTTTCGAAGCGGCTTCCCTGGGGGATACCCGCCAGGCAGAAACCCTGCTGGCAGAGGATCCTGACCTGGCAAACGCCCTCAATTTTGACGGGTTCCAGCCGCTCGGGCTTGCAGCATTCTTCGGGCACAATGCCATGGCACAGTTGCTGCTGGAGCGAGGCGCCCAGGTGAATAGCCGCTCACAGAATGCGCTGGGAGCTGCCCCGCTGCACTCGGCCCTGGCTGTGCACAACAACACCCTTGTGAAAGTCTTTTTGGAACATGGGGCAGATGTGAACCTGGCAGAATCCGGCGGGTACACGCCGTTGCATATTGCCGCCCAAAATGGAGATGTGGAAGCCCTGAAGCTTTTGATGGACCACCATCCGGACTCCAACCCCCGCCTTGAAGCCGACGGGTTGACGCCGCTGGGGACTGCGGTAAAATACGGCAATGAACTGGCGGCGGTCTTTCTGCGCCAGCACGGCTGCATAGAATAATCCCGTTTCATGCGAATGTGAAAGTGAACTTCCACAGCGCAGGGCAACAGGCTGCGCTGATATAAAGGTGTGCATAATGAATACGATTTACATCATCCGGCATGGAGAAAACCATGCCAACCTGATCAAGCAGCTTTCGAGCAAACTGGTTGACTACCCCCTGACTGAAAAAGGAATTTTGCAGGCACAGCAGACAGGCGAAGCCCTGGCGGGAAGGGGAATTAAGGCGCTGTTTTGTTCCCCGCTGAAGCGGGCCAAGCAGACAGCCGAAATCGTCGGCACGTACATCGGGCTGGTGCCAACCGTGCTGGATGAATTGATTGAGATCGATGTCGGCGAAATGGAAAAGGTGCGCTCCACATATGAGATCTGGCAGGCGCATGATGCCATTATCGAGCGCTGGCAGCACGGCGAACCGGATGCCCGCTTCCCCGGTGGTGATGATTACCACAGCCTGCTCGGGCGTACCCGCGCCGGGCTGCTAAAGGTAATCCACGGGCATACCAACAGTGTGGTGGCGCTGGTGGGGCATTTCGGCATGTTCAACTTCACCCTGAATGATATCTGCCAGAACGTAAGCGGACATATGCTTAAGCGGGAAGAGAACCACAACTGTTCGATTACCACGATGGAAGCTGAAGCAGTGGACGGTATGCTGTTTGCCAGCCTGGTGGACTGGGCGAATGCAGACCACCTGCACGGGGAGGCTGCCAAACTGGTTCCCGCCCGCCCGGTTCCTGAAGATTTCCACGGTTTAGACGAATAATCCCGGTTTGCATTTCCATTCCTGCCAATCCCGTTGTATGATTAAGGTACAGCAGTAGAACAGGAGGCAGAGAAATGACCATTTCAAATCCTGAAACTGAGGACCGCCTGCGGTGCGGGTTTAAGGTCTTTAATTATTTCATGGTAGGGCTCTGGCGGCTTGGGCTGGGAGGCTGGGTTAATCTTTCTCCCAGGGTAGGCGGGCAGATCCTGGTTATTACCCATAAAGGCAGGAACAGCAGCAAGCAATACCGTACACCGGTAAATTATGCCGTGGTGAATGATGAGGTTTACTGCACGGCAGGGTTTGGCAGCAAAGCCGACTGGTACCGGAACATCCTCGCAAATCCCCAGGTGGAGCTGTGGATGCCGGACGGCTGGTGGGTTGGGACCGCTGAGGATGCCAGCAGCCACCCGCAGGCGAAAGAGATCCTGCGCCAGGTGCTGATCGCCAGCGGTTTCGTCTCCCGCCTGTTCGACCTCGATCCGCAAACCATGCGGCCTGAAGAGCTGGAAGAATTGTTGAAAATATACCGGATCGTGCGGCTGCGCCCCAGCGCTGCCCGGACAGGCAAGGACGGCCCGGGAGACCTGGCTTGGATCTGGCCATTGTCTACATTCCTGCTGCTCTTCATGGTTCTCTTTAAGAAAAAACGCCGATAAACAACACAAGGAAATCATTCTTTACCGGGAGGATTTGATGGCAAAATACATCGAGTTTGTCAGCAATTACAATGACCTGAGTACAGAACACGGGTTTCAGTTCGAATTCGAGTGCAACCGCTGCGGGAGTGGTTACCGCACCGAAATGCAGGCCTGGGCTGTGGGTAGTGTTGCCAATGTATTGGATACCGCCAGCAGCCTGTTCGGCGGGTTTATGAACACGGCTGCCACCCTGGGGGAGAAAGCGCGTTCAGCAGCCTGGCAGAAAGCCCATGACAATGCCTTCGCCGAAGCGGTTGAAGAAATCCGCCCGCAATTTATCCAATGCCCGCGCTGTTCCGCCTGGGTGTGCCGCAAGTCCTGCTGGAACAGCACCCACGGGCTCTGTAAAAGCTGCGCTCCCGACCTCGGGGTAGAAATGGCAGCCGCCCAATCCGATAGGTCGGTGGAAGAAATTCACCGCCATGCCCGTATGGCTGATGGCGACCGGCACTTGAAAGCAGAGACCTGGAAGGAAAACATCAAGGCGACCTGCCCGAAATGCGAAGCTCCCCTGGCTACAGATGCAAAATTCTGCCCCAACTGCGGCGCTAGCCTGAAAGGTTCATATTGTAAGGAATGCGGCAAGCCGCTTCAGCCGGGAGCCAAGTTCTGTGCAGAATGCGGCACCAAAACATAGTCTTCACTTGCGGACCGCATCCCAATTACCGGGTTGATGTAACGGTTACCAAAGCAGGTGATATCAGCCTTGGCCAGCCCATCCCTTTATATGAAGATCCCGACCAGGATGGGTTGTGCGTTGATTGAAAGGCAAAGTCTCACTATGGACTTCAAATCAGTTATCCAATCCCTTTTGCACAGCAATGAACCGTTAAGGCTACGCGAATAGCCGCTGCTTCTACCTGCTGCCCTGGGAAAAACTTCCCGGTTTGGGCTATAATCGCCGTGAGATTACCATGACAAACATCCCTGCTACCCCTTTTGAAAATGCTTATTGGGTGCGTCCCGGGCAGCTGCTGGCGGGAGAATATCCGGGTTCGCGTACCGGTTATGTCTTCCGCACCGATGATATGGTCCGCGAGCGCATGCAAGCGCTGGTGGAGTTTGATATCAATGTGATCATCGACTTAAGTAAGCCGGGTGAAGGGGAAGATTACCGTGACCTGCTCCGCCAGGAAGCCCGCCGCCATAATGTAAAAGTGGAACATGTCCGCATGCCCATTAAAGATATGGGCGTGCCAACTGAAGACGAAATGGTTGCCATCCTGGACAGGATCGACCAGGCGCTGATCGATAACCTGGCGGTATATGTGCATTGCATGGCTGGCATTGGCCGCACCGGCATGGTGGTTGGGTGCCACCTGGTACGCCACGGCATCCCCGCAGACCAGGCTATCACCTGTATGAATGAATTGCGCAAACACATGCCTTATGGGAAATACTCGTCTCCAGAAACAGAAACCCAGTCCCAGTTTATCCTGGGCTGGAAAGCGGGACAGTAGACTTTCATCGGGTGGTTAGAAGGGGGATTCGGGTTCGAGGTAGGCTAATGCCTGTCCCTTTTCCTCATTCATTATGATGCAAATATGATGGTCGGGGGCATAATCTGTCACCCGCACCAGGCGCAACGAATCCTTGAGGGAGGCATCCAGCTTGATGAATTCGTTTACCCGGTTTGGGCTTTCATTAAGAAACGTATGGTTGAATGAGCTGTTGGTGTTATCCAGTTCGATCGCCAGGGGGTAGATTTGCGATTCCAGCAGGTCCTGGAAAAAGTGGGTGCCCAGGGAGGGTTCCGGTTCGGGGCCGATGCCCGGACCTGCAAGCTCTACAAGCGATTTGGTGTGGTAGATATCTCCATAGCTGATAGGCACCCCCAGGTCGGAGTTTGAGCTGCCCCAGCGCCCCGGCCCAATGCAGATGAATGACTTATCTGCCAGGGCGGCATTCAGCTTGCCGATGGCACGTGCCAGTTCGATCCGCAGGTTCATCGTCGGCAGGGCAAAGTAGCCTTCCGGCGGTACATAGACCACATAATCGACCTTCTCGATATACCCTTGAGGCACCACAAAACGGGTGGAGAAGATGACCTTGTCTTCCTTAAGTCCGGTCGGGAAGGGCACCTGTTCGGTAGCAGCCAGCTGGCTTTGCGGCCGGCATTGCAGGACTGTGATCTGCAGGATGCGCCTGGATCCCTCACCTTTCCGCAAATGGGCGGTGAATTCCAAATCAACCGGGGCGTGGTAGACCTGCTCAAGGGTTTGCAGGATATGGCGCATTTTTTCAGCAAACGGGGTGGACCGCAGGAATTCATCATAGGTCAACACCAGGTTGTGGTTATCTGAAGGCAGCAGGTTGGACCGCAGGGTGGTAAAGTAGCCGTCTTCGAAGGTCTGGAAGAGATAGCGCAGCACCGGGTAATCCTGTTTTGCCACCTCATGGACAGGCAGGGTCTTGAATACATTCTCTTCCAGGTCCAGCAGGTCCACGTACTGCTGGGAATAATGCTGGATGATAGACGGCTTGGTGGAGGGGCGCAGCAGTGGGTGGCTGAGGGCGACCAGGCGGGGGTAATCGTTACCCACCCTGTCCACTGCCCGGGTGCCGAGACCCCACACCAGGCGCACAAACCCATCCTCTTTGCGCAGCTGGGGCGACCAGCGGAACAGATTGTGGCTGAACGCAACCCCGGCTGCCTGGGGCAGGTAGTATTTCCCGTACGATTCACCCTGCACCACCTGGATGAGGATGGCCATGCGTTCGTCATAATCCAGCAATCCTTTGCTGCGGCGGTAGAGCAGGGCGTTGGGGTTAAGGGTGGATGCATAGATCTGGGCTATGGCGCGGGTGAGGGCGTGCATATTCTCGGCTGGAGATGCCTGGTTGGGCAGGAAGATGCTTTCATACTTTCCTGCAAAAGAGGTGCCAAAGTTGTCTTCCAGCAGGCTGGATGAACGCACGATAACCGGGCGTTTGCCCACCGAAGCCATAACGCCTTCCAGGCGGGCGGTGATATCCGGGGGAAGCTCGCCCTTCAGGAAGTCATCCACAATGGTCGGGTAATCGGCGCGCATCTCCTCTTCGGTCTTGTATTTCTGGTCATTCCAGTGCGCCAGGTTGTTAATCGACATGTAGGTGTACAGTTCCTGCGAACCGATGTAATACGATTCGGGCGTGTCCACTGTCACATCAGGCGGCAGTTCCAGGCTGTCGGTGATAACGCGAGTGGCCAGCAGCATACCGGCCGATTTTCCGCCGATGCGTCCGGCGCCTATCCGCCTGCGGCGGATATCCGAGAGGTCATGAATGGTGAACCATTCCTTGGCTATATTGATGTAACGCAGCTGGTCGCTGATCAAGGCGCGGATGAGGACGACTTTTAATTCCTGCAGCCGGTGGGCATAGTGTTGCCTCTGGCTCAGGTCCATGCGCTCGAGCGACATGGCCTGTTCAAAAACCGTTTCCAGGGGCGCCAGTTCGGGGTTCATCGAGAACATCAGGTTATCCACCTGCAGCCCGCGTTCTTCCAGCACCTCGTTGACGATCTTTTCAAAGGTCTCAAACTTGAAAAAGTGACTGAAACGCAAGTCGGTCAGCTGGTCGCGCATACGCTGCACGCGCAGCTCCCATATCTCCGTTGGCTCTTCCTCGTAAGGCTGCTCCATCCCTTCGCGCTGCTGCGAGCGGATGGCAGCCTCGCGCACCTGGGATTCAAACACCTGGTGCTGGATGATACCGTTGGTGAATAAGAACTGCCGCATCCTTTCACGGATGCGGCTACTGAGTATCGGATATTGGGCTAAAGCCAGGGCGATAGAGAGGTACCGTTCGTTAGAACTGGGCAGAAAGCTGACTTCGCCTGGCATAGTACATGTCAGCCGAGATGCATCGGCATGATGACATGGATGAAACTGTCATCGCCGGTCTGCTGCAACAGACCTGGAGTATTGTTGGCGTTGGTCTGCAGCACAATATTGGGCGATTTCATCACATCCAGTACTTCCCGCAGGAAGCGGACGTTGAAGGCGATTAACAGTCCGGGTCCTTCAACGTTGGCAGCCAGCTTGATCTCACTGAAACCGGTTTCTTCGGATTGGGCGGAGATTTCCACCACCCCTGGTGCCCCTTCGACTGCGGGCTGGATATCCAACCGGACAATATTGTTGCCGTCGCGGGCGATGATCTCCGCCTGGCGGCAGGATTTCAGGAACTCGGCGGTGGATAAGATGGTTTTGGTCTTGAAGCTGGTGGGGATGATCTTGTCATACGGCGGGAAATTGCCTTCGATCAGCGAGGAAACCAGCTCAGCGTCCCGCAGGTGGAAAAGCACCTGCCCTCGCCCGGGTGGGGTGACCATGACAATCTTCTGGTCTCCGTCAGAGGCAATGCGGGCAAGTTCGCTGAGGGCGCGGGCTGGGATGATGATGGAAAAAGGGCTGGCAGCAGGATGCTCAAGCTCTGCCTTGCGGACAGAAACGCGGTAGCCGTCGGTGGCTGCCATGGTGATGAAGGTGCCGTTCACTGACATCTGCACGCCTTGCAGCACAGGGCGGGCTTCATCGGTGGAAACCGCAAAGACCACCTGCTGGATCATTTCTTTAAAGTCGCTGACGTTCAGTTCAAGCCCGTCAGCCAGGTCAGGAACCGGGATAGGAGGATATTCCTGGGCGTCAATGCCTTTTATGTCGGTTATGGAGGTGCCGCAGCGGACGTTGAGGACCTGGTTCTTCGGATTCAATTCAAGCAGCACGGGATCGTTCGGCAGGGTGTTTACCAGGTCGCTCAGGGTGCGGGCAGGCACGGTAATGGCGCCTTCTTCAGCGATCTGACCGCCGATCCAGCAGGAAATCCCCAGTTCGAGGTTGGTGGCCGAAAGGCGCACCCGGCCTTCATCGGTTGCAACCAGGATGTTTGCCAGTACAGGCAGGGTGCTGCGGGGGGCAACAGCCCTTGAGACCAGGCTCAGTCCATGAGCAAGTTGTTGTTGCGAAACGGTAACTTTCACTGTGGGCGACCTCTCTGGCGGAAATTGCTGCCGGATGATGATGGAAAGGATACTTTCGAAATTAAAGTATATCACACCCTGAAATATTAGAATTTTCGAATCCAGAGAATTGACTATTGACAAACGCATTTCAAACGCTATAATGACTCTAATATTAGGATAAATATTATCATATTTATCTGTATTGTTCTTGTAGTTATCGGTTCTTATCAATGAGAGGAGACGTCATGAAACCGAAAAGTAGTATCATCCGGCGTGCGATGAGGGGATCGTATCTGCTCGGTTCAGCGTTCCTGCTTGCAGGATTAATCTTAAGCATGGTTGGAACACCTGTTGCGGCACAACAGGAAATTGTTACCTGGTGCCATTATGAACCCAACGGCAACAGCCAGACATTGAATTTGGCAATGGCAGCATTGATTAATGCGGGGCATGTCAGTGCCTCAGGATCGCCGCTGCATGCGGGCGACCATGAAGGACCTTGTGAGGATCCTACAGAAGAGCCCACTCCAGTTCCAACCAACACCCCGGTTCCGCCGACAGCCACCCCCACCAATACACCTACCAATACCCCGGTGGCTTCTACCAGCACACCTACAAATACTCCAACCAGCACACCGACTGACACCCCGAAGGTAACACCTACTTATACGCCAACAAATACTCCGGGTGGTCCAACTGCTATTCCCACCCAAACATCTGTACCCACCCAGGTGCCAACGGAAGTGCCCCCGGACCCAACTGAAGATCCAGGCGATCCGGACCTGCCCCCACCCGTGGTCCAGGGTGATCCAGGTGTACTGATCCCCGTCACTGGCATTGATTTGACCGGCAATCCATTCGGGTCAATCAACTTCATGAAAGAGTTGTCATTCAACCTTGGATTTGCCTTCATGGGTTTGGCTCTGGTCTTGACAGCAGTCAGTAAAAAATTGAATTAACCCCTCCTTCTTTTGTTGAGGCAGGTTTGTAAGAGTGTACCAGCGGGCGCCATCCCGCTGGTACGCCTTTAATTTCCCTGTACTGGCATGAAAACACGGTTATTTTCTGGTAATGTAAAAATTGATTGTTGACATACCGTTACTAGTCTGCTATAATATTTTTACAGTAATAAAACCTTGCAGTTCCATTATTGAATTTCTTGTTTTCAAATTGCATAGAAAATGGATGCGATGATCCAGGCGTACTAATCTGGTCGCTTGCTTATTTTTTTTGATAAGCGGTGCACCTGGGGAGCAGAGCAGCGAAACCGGCCACACACAAGGTCGGTTTTTATTTTAATTTGTGTAAATCTGGGGTAAACAATGGTAGCAGTGACAACAGCCTTTAACCTGAGCCAACCAATAGCCGAGATGGGGGTAGACCTTGACCAGATGGCAGTCGAACGTCCGAGGTTGTTGATCGTGGAAGACGATCTGGACACCACCTACCTGTTGAAGCATATCCTGAAGGTTGGCGGATATAACGTCATGAGCGCCAGCAGCGGAAAGGAAGCGCTGCGGAAGGTGGTGGAGGATAGGCCCCACCTCGTCCTGCTCGACCTGATGATGCCCGAGATGGACGGCTGGGAGACCCTGCAGCATCTGCGCACCATGACTGATGTTCCGGTGATTATTATCTCGGCTTTAGGCAGCAAGGAAGATGTGGTCAAAGGGCTGCAAGAGGGAGTGGATGACTACATCACCAAGCCGTTTTACAATTCCGAAGTGGTGGCGCGCGTAAAAGCTGTGCTGCGGCGGGCTGGCAGCCAAAGTGAAGTTACCCGCCTGGTATTCCCGGCGGTGCAGCTGGTAATTGATATGGTAAACCAGGAGGTGAAATATCGAGAGAGGTTTATTGACCTGACCCCCAAAGAATTTGCAGTACTGGCAACTCTTGCTAAAGCAGCCCCGACGGTAGTGTCCTACCAGGCTATCGCCACGCAGGTATGGGGCATTGATTCAGAAGAAACCTATCGCCGAATTAAATACCTTATTTATCTGATCCGCCAGAAATTTGCCGATATTTATCCAGATAGTGATCTCCTGATCAATGTGGACCGCCTGGGATATAAGCTGAGGATTGAATAGATAGTAAGAACTGCTGAATTTGTCTTACAAGTGAACGTAGAGAAAGAGAGACGCTATGAACGAAAAGCATTTAACCCAGTTGCGTAAACTAACCAGAATATTGTATGTGTGCGGGGCGGGCCTGCTCCTGGCAGCCATGGTACTTGGGATGGTTAATATCCCCGTCAAGGCAGCAGATTCCGATGGTGACGGGTATGATGATTCCTGGGATCCCTGCCCTAATGATTACAATAACACATGCGAGATTATCTGGTGTCACTGCATGCCCAATGGACAATGCAACACGATATCACCATCCATAAATGCACTTATTAGTAATGGGCAAGGCGGTCACATTGATGCATCGGGTAATATCCTGCATGCAGGGGATCACTCCGGGGCATGCGTTGTGAACACTGGTGTCCCGACCCAGGTACCGACTGGTGTCCCGACCCAGGTACCCACTGGTGTCCCGACCCAGGTACCCACTGGTGTCCCGACCCAGGTACCGACTGATGTACCGACCCAGGTACCAACTGATGTCCCGACCCAGGTACCAACCGATGTCCCGACCCAGGTGCCGACCGATGTACCTACCCAGGTACCAACTGATGTCCCTACCCAGGTACCAACTGATGTCCCTACCCAGGTACCAACTGACAATCCGCCACAGGATCCTACGGATGTACCACCAGGAGACCCAACACAGCAGCCGCCCCAGGATCCCAATCCTCCGGCGGGAGTCCTGATCCCAGTAACCGGTGTAGATATTAGAGGCAATGTTATCCCATTTGCCCGCAGCCTGACTATGAACTTGAGTATTTTGTTCTTTGGTATGGCCATGGTGTTGCAGGCAGTTACATACCGCATCAGCAAGAATCATTAATCTTCTGCTATAAGAAGAGAGTTCAACTCATAGACTGCTGGCTTTTTCCAGCCAGCAGTCTAGGCGCGTCAGAATTGCCTATTGCATTTGTCCACTCCATTTTTTATAATCAATCCACGCAATGAGTAAACTGAAAGAGTTCCTTAAAGGGTATATGCTGTACGGCGTGGGCTTCCTCCTGCTCGGCTGGGGGATTGCCAGCACGGTGATTGCCATTCAGAACGGCTTCCGCATGCAGCGCCAGAGCGGTTCGGGGGGAGAGAAGGTCATTGCCACCGGCTTTGTGCCTTATGCCCTGGAGGTGAGTACTGCTACGCTGCCAGCCAATCCTGAGGCAACCAGTAACCCGGGATTGCCAGAAGCAACACCTGTTCCATCTGCCACGCCGGTACCGGTAGGCGAGACCCCGCAGCGCTTTGTAATAAAGGAGCTTGGAATCGACACCCCGGTTATTTCTGCCCTGGTGCAGCTGGTGGAACTGGATGGCAAGGTGTTCCAGCAATGGGCGGCGCCGGATGAAAAAGCGGCCGGCTGGCAGACAACATCGGCAGGGCTGGGCGTACCCGGGAACACCGTCCTCATCGGCCACCACAACGTATATGGCAAGGTCTTTGAAAAATTGATCTACCTTGTCCCGGGAGATGAGATAGAAGTGTACGGGGAAGAGCGTCTGTACCGTTATGAGGTGGTCAACAAGCTCCTGGTGGAAGAGCGCGATATGCCCGTGGAGAAACGCCTGGAAAACGCCCAGTGGCTGATGCCATCAACGGATGAGCGCCTGACCGTGGTAACCTGCTGGCCCGAAACCTCCAATACCCACCGCCTGATCATTGTGGCTGCCCCTCTGGAAAACGTACCCCTGCCAACACCTACCGGCTCCAAATAGCCTGCTGCACCCAATTCCCATCCATTCCAAAATCGAATTCCGGTTGTGTTAGAATCCATACCATCATGTTAAATGCACCATTATTGCTTGCATCCAATTCGCCCCGCAGGAAAGAAATGTTTTCCTGGCTGGGATGGACATTCCGGGTGCAGGCACAGGATGTGGATGAATCCCCCCTCCCAGGGGAACACCCCTCGCGTTATGTCTGCCGGCTGGCATACGAGAAAGCCGTTTCTGCCCGCAAGTTCGCCCAGCCCGCTGAATGGGTTGTGGCGGCAGACACCATCGTGGCCGACGGACCCACCCTGCTGGGCAAACCGCAGGACCAGGCTGAAGCGCGCAGCATGCTGGTACAGTTGCGCGGCAGGGTGCACCAGGTCTATACCGCGCTTGCCGTCATTCCTGTGGGAAAAGGCCAGCCGGTCCAGGACCTGTGTTGCGAAGATGTTGCCATGCGCAAGTATTCCGACATTGAAATGGAAGCGTACATCGCCAGCGGAGACCCGCTGGATAAAGCCGGCGCTTACGCTATTCAGCATGCCGGTTTCAAACCGGTTGATTCGCTCAATGGTTGTTTTGCCTGCATCATGGGGATGCCTTTATGCCACCTGGCACGGTCCTTGAAGAGTGCAGGTATGCCCTTCCAGCAGGATGTTTCCGGGATCTGCCAGCAGAACCTGAATTATGCCTGCCCGGTGTATGCACAGGTACTTGGCTGGCAGGGCAGATACAAGCAAGCAGAGAGCATAACAGGTAACAAAGAATGAAAAAACGCATCTGGTCGATACTGGTTTTGATTGTGATCACCGCCTGCTCGGTTAATCCACCCGCAGGCGAGGTAACAGGTACGCCTACAATCTCCCTTCCCACGCCGGTGGTGAATGTCACCAGCGCGCCGGATGCCGCCGCGGCAGCCGGGGCTTTTCTGGATGCCTGGGCCGCTGAAGATTATCCGGCCATGTACGCCATGCTTGCGCGCGTCAGCCAGGATGCCATCAGCCAGGAAGATTTCACAAAAAGGTATAACAACACCGCGATCAACCTCAGCCTGGTTTCGCTTGCATACAAGATCAATTCCACCCTCACCAACCCCGGCAATGCCCAGGTTTCATATGGTGTCACATACAACACCAGCATGGTGGGAACGCTGGAGCGGGATATGGTCATGAACCTGGAAATGGGGGACGGTACCTGGAAGATCCTGTGGGATGATGGCATGATCATGCCGGAGCTTAAGGGCGGCAATTACCTGATGATGGATATTACCGTCCCTTCGCGCGGGATCATCTTTGACCGGAACGGTGAGCCGCTGGCTGCCCAGCAGGATGCGGTAGCGCTGGGAGTTGTCCCGGCTGAAATTGGGGACGCAGAAGGCTCGCTGCTCGCAGAGCTTTCAAACCTGATCGATAAACCCATCGCTGCCATCCAAAACCTGTACGATGACATCCGCGATGCAAATTGGTATGTCCCGGTTGGGGAAGCTTCTGCCAGCGAAGTGGAGGCGCGTTTCAATGTCCTTTCGAAGTTTACCGGCTTGTGGATGACCAAGTACAGCGCCCGGTTTTACAATTACGGCGGGGTTGCCCCCCATACAATCGGGTATGTCCAGTCAATTTTTGCAGAAGAGGTGGACGAATACCGCCGACTGGGTTACCGCGGCGATGAGAAGGTTGGTGCGGCTGGTATTGAAAAATGGGGTGAAGAATACCTGGCCGGCACGCGTGGGGCCAGCTTGCTGGTGGTGGATCCGCAAGGCCAGATTGTAACCCGCCTCGGGAAACGCGATTCGGTCGCCGCGCAAACTATTTATACGACCATCGACAGCGAATTCCAGCGCGGCGTGCAGCAAGCCATTGCCGGGTTCAGGGGCGCCATTGTGGTTCTGGAAGTCGATACCGGCAAAGTGGTTGCCATAGCTTCCTCCCCCGCCTTTGACCCCAATTCCTTTGAAACCTCCAATGCCAACAGCAGTTACCTGCTGCAGGACCTATTTGCCTCTGAAGAGCAGCCATTGCTCAACCGGGCTACCCAAGGCGGGTACCCGCTTGGCTCGGTATTCAAGATCGTCACCATGGCCGCTGCCCTTGAGACCGGGATATTTAACCAATATTCCAGTTACTATTGCGGACACGAATTCACTGAATTGCCCGGGCAGGTTTTTTACGATTGGACCTATGAAAGGGGTGTTGCTCCCAGCGGCGACCTGACCCTGCCGGAAGGCTTGATGCGCTCCTGCAACCCGTGGTTTTACCATATCGGGCTGGAGCTCTTCCGCCAGAATGAGCCGGATGCAGTGACGGAAATGGCGAAAGGATTCGGATTAGGTTCCGCGACCGGTATCGGGCAGGTAGCGGAAGATATCGGCAGCATTCCTTACCCGCAAAACGAAGGTGATGCTGTCCAGCAGGGGATCGGGCAGGGCGCCATGCTGGTAACACCCCTGCAGGTGGCGGATTTCATTGCAGCTATCGGCAATGGCGGAACCCTGCTGCAGCCCCAGGTGGTGGATAAAGTGGTCGCCATTGACGGGACGGTAACCAAAGAGTTCAGCCCGGTGACACGCGGAAAGCTGCCCATCAGCACGGAAAACCTGGAGATCATCCAGGATGCCATGCGCAGCGTGGTGGAACATGAACGCGGCACAGCCCACCGCCTGGTGACTACCGGCTATACCATTTACGGCAAAACCGGCACTGCCACCAACCCGATGGGTAAACCGCATGCCTGGTTTGCCGGCTATACCGATGACAACCGCACAGACAGGCCTGATATCGCCGTTGTGGTGCTGGTTGAGAACGTGGGCGAGGGTTCAGAGTTTGCTGTCCCGATCTTCCGCAGGGTGCTGGAACTTTACTACCGCGGTGCGCCGACCACCCTCTACCCCTGGGAATCGACTTACTATTCCACCAAGACCCCCACACCGCTGTACACCGATACACCTGAACCAACCGAAACGCCCGAGGTGACACCCACCCCATGATGATACCCGCACCGTTTTTGTTCCGCCGTGCAGATTTCCTGTTTATGAAAGGGTTTTTGCTCCTTGCCTGAAACAGTTGGTCTGCTCGAGGGACAGGTGCTGCGGCTGCAGTCTGGATTTTATACGGTACAAACCGGGCGGGGTGAGGTCACCTGCCAGATGCGCAAGCGGATCAAACGCGGCTTGAGCGGCCAGGAATTCATTGCCATTGGCGACCTGGTAAAAATTTCCCTGCAGGATGACGGAACCGGATCAATCGAAGAGATGCTTCCGCGCCGGTCTGCCCTGGTGAGGTTGGCCCCAACCCCGGGCGGCATGCAGCCCCAGGTGATGCTCGCCAATGCCGACCAGGTTGTGCTGGTGTTTGCCTGCGCCCGCCCTGAACCGCATTTACGCATGCTGGACCGCTTCCTGGTGGTATGCGAAAAACAGTCGCTACCGGCAGTGATCGTGGCAAACAAAATTGACCTGGTGGGGGAAGACCAGGCGCACGAAATGTTTGCGCTGTATAAACCCCTGGGATACCCCATTATTTTTACCTCGACAAAATCCGGCACAGGCATCGGCCAGTTGCATGCCCTGCTGGAGGATAAATTAAGCGCCTTTACCGGACCTTCTGGCGTGGGGAAAACTTCCCTGCTGAATGCTATCCAGCCCGAATTGGGATTAACCGTCCGCGAGGTCAGCAGCTGGCACAACAAGGGCAGGCACACCACCGTGGTAAGGCAGATGTTCCCCCTACTCAACGGCGGTTATGTGGCAGATATGCCAGGGCTGCGCTCGCTGGCGTTGTGGGATACCTCCCCGGAGGAACTGGACGGGTATTTCCCTGAACTGAGGGGGCTGGTGGAACACTGCCAGTTCAATGACTGCACCCACCGTACCGAGCCGGGTTGTGCCGTCAGGGCGGCTGTAGAGAAGGGCAAGATTCACCCGCAGCGCTATGAATCCTATCTCAAGCTGCGCGAAGAGGGATCTGCCAGCGAGTATTGACCCGAATAACCCGGGTTCCAGTAGTGTCCAGCAACGCATTTACTTCCCTGTATAAGAAGGGGCGTCCCTTGAAATTTGTGTTATCCTTATGCGCATGAACACTTCAGATGCTAATGCGGATAATTCCATTTTTGGGCTGGTAAATGCGTCCATTCAGGGTGCAAATGAGCCGCCCAGCGAAGAGAAAAAGCAAAAACGGCAGCAAAGGGAACGGATGAAAATCCAGGCCCGCAAAGAGAACCGGGCAACATATGACATCCTGCCAGAATTGCGCAAGTACCTGAAGAATTTGAGTGAGCAGGAGCATATCCCTGCCAGCCAGTTTGTCTCGCTGGCATTGATCCGGTTTATGGCAGATTATGAAGCCGGGGATATCGATATCGCGTCGATGAAACAACCATCCCGTAGTCCGCGCTATGACTGGAATATCGTTTTCCCACTCTCCCTGCGGGAAAAACTGGAAAAAACCTCATCCAGCCAGTCTTAAGTGCTGGCGGCTGTGAATTGTTTGGATTATGCCGGCAGGATATATTTTTGGGAGCCTGCAGTCAAATTAAGCATTCCATGATGAAATACCCGAATGCCCTGTTATTAAGCGGCGTTTTCCCGTAAAATGGTTTAGCCTGCTTGGTACAAGGGAAATTATGATAGTTAATGTTGTCCTCTATTCCTCATTACGCTTATTGCTGCCGCCTGAAAAGAACGGGAAGGGCGCGCTTGAGATCCATGATCAGGCAATACTGCAAGACTTGCTCGACCAGCTTGGCATCCAGGGGGAAGTAGCGGTTTCCATTAATGATGAGATCGTTACCGGGCGCCAGATGAATTTGAAGCCCGATGATACCGTCCAGGTTTTCCGCCCGGTCGGCGGCGGGTAGGGTGCAGGTTTGCCCTCCGGGGCCTGGCAAAGGACACTTTTAACACAACAGATTAAGATTGGAGAAAGCGCTATGGCACTTGAATGCATCAATGGAAAGATTTTGCACGTTGACCTCACCAAACGGACTACGTGGGTAGAAGAACCCCCGGAATCCTTTTATCGCACCTATGGCGGCGGAAGCGCGATGGGGTTAACTTACATCCTCAAAGAGACCCCCAAGGGTATTGACGCCTTCGATCCTGCCAATGTAATGACTTTCTTTACTGGTATGCCCACCGGGCTGCTCATCTCCGGGCAATCCAGGATCAGTGTGAACGCGAAGTCGCCCCTCACCGGCGCAATCGGCGACAGCCAGAGTGGCGGGTTCTTCCCTGCCAGGCTGAAACATGCCGGTTTTGACGGGATCGTGGTGCGGGGGAAAGCCGCCAGCCCGGTATACCTGTGGATCAACGAAGGCGAGGTTGAGATCCGTGATGCTGCCCACCTCTGGGGCAAGCAAACCCATGAATCTGAAGAGCTGATCAAACAGGAGCTTAAAGACACCAATGTGCAGATCCTGCAAATTGGACCTGCCGGCGAGAACAAGGTCAGGTTTGCTGCCATCATCAGTATGATGAACCGCGCCAACGGGCGTACCGGCATGGGTGCTGTCATGGGTTCCAAGAACCTCAAGGCTATTGTTGTCCAGGGCGCATTGAGGAAGAAAGCTGCAGACCCCAAGGCGTTGACCGAACTCTTCCTGCGCGGCACCAAGCGCATCCCAGATACCCCCTCGAGCCACGGCCTGCATGTCGATGGAACCGCCGGCGGTGTGGGCTGGCAGAACTTTACCGGCGGGCTTCCCACCCGCAATTACAACGAGGGCCAGTTTGAAGGCCACGAGACCATCGGCGGAGATGTGATGACCAATACCATCCTGGTCAAGCGCGATACCTGCTTCTCCTGCACCATCCGCTGCAAGAGGGTTGTCGAAACCGAGTACAAGGGCATCAAGGTGGAAGGGCGCTTTGGCGGCCCCGAGTATGAGACCATCGGCACCTTTGGCTCCTATTGTGCCATATCCGACCTGAGCGCAATCGCCCTGGCCAACCAGATGTGCAACCAGAACGGGCTGGACACCATCACCTGCGGCGCCACCATTGCCTGGGCGATGGAGTCTTTTGAAAAAGGACAGCTCACCCTGGAAGATACCGGCGGGATTGACCTGCATTTCGGCAATGCCGATGCCATGCTAAAGATGGTCGAACTGATCGCTAAACGCGAAGGTTTCGGAAACATCCTGGCTGAAGGGTCGGCCAAGGCATCTAAGATCATCGGTAGGGGCACTGAGGATAACCTGGCAACCGCCAAAGGGCAGGAAGCCCCGGCACACATGCCGCAGGTGAAACGGTCGATGGGTTTGATCTATGCTGTCAACCCCTTCGGCGCTGACCACACCCAGACTGAGCATGACGGCAGCATTGAAGAGACAGCCGGTGAAGATGCCCGCCTGCGCATGAGCCAGATCGGCATGACCAACTTCATCAAACCGGGTGTTATTGATAAAGAGCGTTCCAAACTCGTGGCAGTGACCCAGAAAGTGCTCTCCTGTGTGGATATGATGGGACTATGCTCCTTCGTTTGGGGTGTCGGCTGGGTGCTCTACTTCCCGGCTGAACTGGTTGAGATGCTGCGTGCGGTTACCGGGTGGGACCTGAGCATGGAAGATGTCTTTGAGTACGGCGAGCGGCGTATCAATTTGCTGCGGGCGTTCAATATGCGCGAGGGCTTCACCCGCAAGGATGATGACCTGGCACCCAAATTCTTTCGCCCGCTGCAGGGCACCGGGCCTTCCAAGGGTATCCATTACACCCGCGAAGAGTTCGAAGGGATGAAGGATGAATACTACCGCCTGATGGGCTGGGATATCCAGACCGGCAACCCTACCCCCGAAAAACTGGCTGAACTGAAGCTGGACTGGGTTGTGGAAGTAATGTAAGCGAACCGAAACCAAGAGAGAGCGGAGATGATCCGCTCTCTCTTTTATATGTATTTGCCATCCTGAGGGAAGAATGACCAAAGGATCTTGCTCTGATTCTTTCAAGGCTAGATTTTTCGCTTCGCTCAAAATGACAAACGGGTAAAGGCGAGACCCTTCACTGCGTTCAGGGTGACAAAAACAGCAAGCCGGGATTCATCGCTCTGCCCAGAGTGACAGAAAAATGTGAATGAAGGATGTACCTTTTTGTCATCCTGAGGAAGCTTGCGACCGAAGGATCTCGCATTGGACTTTTCGAGGCGAGACCTCTTGCAATGCGTAGGGGGCAGGCACAGGCGGCCTTGTATATAATAGTAGGGACGATTGCTCGACAGGGAGAAGGCAATGCACATTCAAGGCGACACTTTCATCGATGAACATGGCAGGCAGCTCTTGCTGCGGGGGGTGAACCTGGGGGGCAGTTCCAAAGTGCCATACCGACCCGACGGTTCAACCTACCGCCGTGAAGGCTTCTTTGACCACCGCAATGTCTCCTTTGTCGGCAGGCCTTTCCCGCTGGAAGAGGCAGATGAGCATTTTTCCCGCCTGCGCCGCTGGGGATTCACGCTGCTGCGGTTCCTGGTCACCTGGGAAGCCATTGAGTATGCCGGGCCAGGCGAGTACGACACGGAGTACCTGGATTATATTGAGGAAGTTGTCCGCAGGGCGGGAGAATATGGTTTTTCCGTGTTCATCAACCCCCACCAGGACGTGTGGAGCCGTTTCACCGGCGGAGACGGCGCTCCCGGATGGACGCTGGAAGCGGCCGGGTTGGAGATGACCCGCTTCACCAAAAATGGAGCAGCTGTAGTTCACAGCCAGGTGGGCGACCCGCTGCCGCGCATGATCTGGGCGACGAATGCCGCCAAGCTTGCCTGTAGCACCATGTTCACCCTGTTCTTCGGGGGCAACGACTTTGCACCGCAATTGCAGGTAGATGGGCAGCCCATCCAGGATTACCTGCAGAACCATTACATCCAGGCGGTCAGCCAGGTTGCTATGCGGTTGAAAGACATGCCTCATGTGATCGGGTATGACACCCTGAACGAGCCATCTGCCGGATATATCGGCATCCAGGACCTGGATAAATTTCCTCTCAGGGTACGCTGGGGATACTGCCCCACGCCTTATGAGGGTATGGTGCTGGGAGACGGCAACCCGCTCCAGGTGGATACCTGGAAGATTGGTCTGACGGGTTTTGTAAGAACCGGGAAGCCGCTGCTCAACCAGGAAAGAGAGAGCGCCTGGTCGGATGGGCGCGGCTGCATTTGGCGTCAGCATGGTGTATGGGATTACAACCAGGCTGGCAAGCCGGTTCTGCTGCAGCCGGATTACTTTGCTCTACAGAATGGGCAGCCGGTCAATTATGCCCAGCAGTACCTGCGACCGTTCATCGACAAGTTCACCTATACCATCCGGGCGGTTCACCCGGAGGCGTTCATGTTCATCGAGGGCGACCCGCATGGGGAGATGCCGCACTGGGAATCCAACCAACCCGAGGGGCTGGTGAATGCCACCCACTGGTACGATGATATCACCTTGGTCTCGAAACGGCACATACCATTCTTTACCATGGATGTTGATACCGAAAAACCGATCCTGGGGAAGAAGAACATTCTGAAAACTTTTACACGGCAAGTTGGCAGGATCAGGGAATTCTCTGAACATAAATTGGGTGGAATTCCCAGCCTGGTGGGAGAGTTTGGCATCCCCTACGATATGCACAGGAAAAAGGCATACCAGACGGGTGATTTCAGCGCCCAGGTCCGCACTCTGGATACCTCTTACCAGGTGATGGAGGCAAACTTGCTCAGCACCGCGCTCTGGAATTACTGCGCCGATAACACCAACCAGCGCGGGGATAAATGGAATGATGAGGACTTCTCCATCTTCTCGCGCGACCAGCAACACGATCCGCAGGATCCCGATTCCGGCGGGAGGGCAACAAAGGCATTTGTCCGGCCGTATCCCATGCGGATTGCAGGCAGGCTGCAGAAGCTGGCCTTCGATTTCCGCAGCGGGAAATTTCTGTTCGAATTTCAGGACGACCCGGCTGTTACGCAGCCAACCGAAATCTTTCTCTCGGACCTGCAATATCCGCATGGTTTCTCCTTTAAGGTTTCGGATGGGGAACTCCTCCCGTGTGAAATGCCCCAGGTTTGGCAGTACATCCCTGCCGAACGGGGCGGGCTGCACAGGATCGAAGTCATAAGGCGCCCTGCTGCTGGCTGACTTTCTTTACTGAATTTTTACAAACTCTTTGTTGTCCCTTCACCTGGGCGCGGTATCCTTGCCTTGTTCATTGGAACAAATACAACAAGGAGAAAAACCATGAAATCTAAAAATAAAACACGTGTTGTGATGACTGTATTAACGGCTGCGTTCATCCTCGCCATTAGCCTGGCGGCATTTCTACCTGCAGGCACTGTTGCAGCAGCAGCAGAGAATAAAGGCGGACCGGGCGGCGGGGGAGGTTATGGCGGTTGCGGCGAAACCTGTGACGGCACACCGGCAGGAGGGGGGATGCGGCAGGGGTATTCCTCCGGCGTAAGCCTTACGCCTTTATCGGATGAGGAGAAAACCGCCCTCCAGGATGCCATCCTGGAAGAGTACGGCGCCTACAACCTCTACAGTGCCATCGTTGACCAGTTCATCGAGGTGAATCCGTTTGTCAGGATCGTCCGCTCTGAGCAGATGCATGTTAATGTGCTCATCCGCCAGGCAGAGAAATACGGTGTTGAGGTGCCGGATAATCCGGGATTAACCACCCCGGTCAGCTTTAGCTCACTGGTTGAAGCCTGCCAGGCAGGTGTTGAAACGGAAGTTGCCGATGGTGCCCTGTATGACGAATTGATGGCGGTCACCACCAATACCGACCTGCAGCGGGTATACGAACGGTTGCAGTGGGTGTCGCTCAACAATCACCTGCCCGCGTTTGAATCCTGCAACTAAGGAAAACTTACTTGTATTGAACCGAAAACAACCTGTAAAATCCCTTTACCGGTAAACAGAGACCAAAACAGAGACTGAAAAATATCCCAGTCTCTGTTATTATTTAAATGTATGGAACAAAATGAAGGATTTGTTCGTCAGGAGGGTAGAGAGAAAACCATGAAAAAGATATTTACCCTGTTTATGCTTATCACCGTGCTTGCACTTTCAGCCTGCTACATGCCCGCCAAACCAGGCTCAGTTAATTCTGACTCGGTACAGACCTCGGTTGCCCAAACAGTCCAGGTGCGCCAGACGCAAGGGGCGTTTGAAACCATGGTTGCCACCCTTACTGCCCAACCCGGGCAGGGATTACCCACCGGGCAGGCAACCGCTGTACCCACAAACACCGTTGCTCCGCAGATGACGCCAGCAACCTCCACACCTGTACCAACTCCCTGTGACTGGGCCAGCCTGGTGGAAGATGTCAGTATTCCGGACGACTCGCTGCTGCTGCCCGGGCAGGCATTCACCAAAACCTGGCGCTTGAAGAACATTGGCACCTGCACCTGGACGCCGGAGTACACTATCGTCTTCGTGGAGGGCAGCTCCATGGGCGCACCCGCATCAGTAAAGATCAACACCACAGTTGCCCCTGGTGGAACGGTGGATGTCTCTGTAGGGATGACCGCTCCAAGTGCAACCGGCAGCTACACCTCCAACTGGCTGCTTAAAAACGCTTCTGGTACCTCATTTGGCCTGGGTTCATCTGCTAAGGCTTATTTTTGGGTCAAAATCCAGGTCACTGCCCTGGCCACCCTTGACCCCGCTAAACCACTCGACTTTGCCCACAATATGTGTGTCGCCCGCTGGAGCAGCTCAACCGGTGCACTGCCGTGCCCTGGCAGCGGGAATGACTTTACCAATGGTTCAGTTACCCTGCAGACAACCCCCAAACTGGAAGGCGGTTACCAGGAAGATGAGCCGACCATTGTGGCAATCCCATCCAACGGGAGCGGCGGATACATCAGCGGACGCTTCCCTGCCATCTCCATCCAGTCCGGTGACCGGCTGAAAGCCCTGATCGGGTGCCTGGATAAAAGCCCCAGCTGCAATGTCCTCTTCCAGCTTGCTTATGTTGCAGACGGCGGCGCAGTTACTGCGCTCGGCGGCTGGAGCGAAGTGTCTGATGGCAGCTACACCAACATTGATATTGACCTTTCATCCCTGGCCGGGAAATCGGTGGAATTCATCTTCACCGTCCAAAACAACGGGTCGTCCAGTGACGACCGTGCGTTCTGGACAGCGCCTGTTATCGATAGGTGAATCCTCGGGCCGTAAAAACCAACCTCTACCGAAATGAAGGAGATCAACGCTTAACCGCAATAATAGCGTGGAAAGAAAAACAGGTACCAAAATGATTAAAAAAGTCAACCAGGCAATCCTCTGGATCGCTGTGGTCATTCTCCTATCAGGATGCGCTTTCCCTTCCGGGACCGTTGATGTTGATTCAGCTGAGAAAACTGCTGTTGCCGAAGGGGTTTCTGCACAATTAACCCGTGATGCCGGTGGAGGCCAGCAGAATACCCCGGATTGGGGGTTGATCGCAACAGATACACCTGGAGGCATCAATATAGGGACAATGACCCCGACAACCGGGCGCACCCAGGCGGTCACCCGGACGCCATTCCCAAGCCTGACCCCGTTCAAATCCGTAACCCCATTCAGTTCTTTAACCCCCGGGAAAACCGCCTCCCCAACCTCAGGCACCGCCTGTGACAGCGCTGCCCTGGTCAGCACCACCATCCCGGATGGAAGTACATTTCTCCCGGGTGATTTCTTCTCCAAGAGTTGGCGCATAAAGAACACCGGAACGTGCACCTGGACAACCGGGTACGCGCTGGTCTTTGTGAACGGCAGCCGGATGGAGGGACAGAGCGTATACAACTTCACCTCCAACATTACCCCGGGGCAGAGCATCGACCTGTCCATTAGCCTGCGTGCTCCGGCCAGCCCGGGTACATTCAGCGGTGATTGGATGCTGCGCAATGCCGGCGGGAAGATGTTTGGCACCGGCGCTGGCGCTAAAGATCCATTCAAGGCGTCCATTAAGGTAAATGCTCCAGCCAGTGACCCGGTACCCTCCGCTATTTATCCCCTGGATTTTGTTGCCTCAATGTGCACCGCAACCTGGAAGAGCGGCGAGGGAGTTGATAAGGTGACCCTGCCCTGTGCAAACAGCAGCTACCAGTATGCCTGGGGGCTTGTGCTGAAGGCGCCCAAATTTGAAGGCGGCCGGGTGGATGATGAACGTACTTTGTGGATGCACCCAAACCAGGGCTTTGTGGAAGCTGTTTACCCGAAGTACATGGTACAGAAGGGTGACATGTTCAGCGCCTGGGTCGGGTGTGCCTACGGGTTCAATGCCTGCAATATTACCTACAAGCTGGATTATAAAAAAGATGACGGCACGCTGGTCAACCTGGGGACCTGGAAGGAAACCAGCGATGGAGTCATCCATAAGGCTACCGTGAACCTGGATGGGCTGGTTGGAAAAAGCATCCGTTTCATCCTTTCGGTGAAGGACAACGGCAGCCCCAACGCTGCCCAGGCGTTATGGCTTGCGCCGAGGATCTATAACATCCCTCCCACCCGGACACCAACTGTCACCAGCACTGCCACACCCACCCCAACCGTCACACCCACCAGTACGGCTACTGATACCCCGACTGTAACGCCTACTCCAACTGATACTGCCACACCCACAGTGACAGATACACCGACAAATACACCAACGCCCAGCCCAACGGTAAATTAGCCTGCCAGGTTGGTATTATTAAAAGACAGGCAGCCATTCTCTCTCACAAATGGCTGCCCGTTTGTGTGTATTTACTTGCTTACCGGATGGTGATGAAAACCGGTTCGCTCACCCCGTACCACTGGTCCAGGATAGTTTCTTTTCCATGCTGGAAACGGACATTACCCGCACAGGCTGCCTTGATTTCTGCTGTACCGGGAGACTTGCCGGTTAAGGTAAAGGTAAGGTTGCCGGAAGGCTTGATCTCTGAAGCGAGCTCGAGTAACTGCGAATCACTTTCCCCCAGCCAGGCGTATGCCGTCATGGATCCGTCTTTATAGTACAGGCTGGTGCAGGTTGCATCGAGCACGTTGACCACGGTCACGGTGATTGATAACTGCTCGCCGGGAGCAATTGTGACCGTGCTGGCTTGCATCTGCAATCCGGGAGTTGGCAGGATGGTTGCAGTAGGTGCAGGTGTTATGGTCGCGGTCGGCTGGACGGGCGTGGGCTCAACCTGGAACCATGAACATGCCATGGAGAGGAGGATGACAGCGGCTGCCAGCAACCCGATTAACTTGCGCATAGTCTACTCTTTTCAATCCCCTCAGCCAGGCTCAGGGGGCAATGCCCCTGGTATACAGTAGCCAGATACCGCCAAAATACACCAGTAACAGTGCAAGGGCGTCCAGTTCAATGAACAACACTCTACGCTCAAGGCGGGCGAGGTTTCCGATCAATGCCATTCCGGTCATGATCAATCCCAGGCTGGCAATGACCAGGAATGCCGGGTCCACAACGGATAAGAAACGTCCCTGGGTGAAGAATACATCCGTCAGCCCGAGGGCAAACATGTTGAACATGTTGCTGCCGAACAGGTTGCCCACTGCCATATCGGCTGCTCCCAGGCGGATGGCAGTGATGGTGGTGACCAGTTCCGGCAAAGAAGTGACCAGGGCAACCAGGGTTGTCCCGATGAATGTTGTTCCCAGCCCGGTGATTGTGGCAATATCATTGCTGGTACGTACCATCCAGGGTGTAATAAAGATCAAGCCGGCTGCAGCCAGGGCAAACCCAAAAATGGCAACACCAAGTTTGGGTACCGAGTCAGGAATGGGTGGTGCTGCGTGGCCGTGACCCGGCTGGGGGCTTTGCCGGTAGATCAGCCAGACAGCCACAATATACAGCAGCATGATTACAATGCTGTCAGCCCCTATCCAGCCCAGACTCAGGTCAATATCTGCCAGGATGAAAAATACGGCGAACGCGACAAGCAGCATGGTCAGGCTGCCCGTCAGGGTATGCTTCATTGCTGCTCCGCGCAGGATGCGCTTCCTGTGGTTCACCATGTCAACCACTGCCAGCAGGAACATATTGAACATGTTACTTCCAAACAGGTTGCCAGCTGCCAGGTTGGGTTCACCCAGCTGCAACGAGCTGATGGAGGTCAGCACTTCGGGCAGGGATGTTGTTCCTGCTATCAACAGGGTGCCCACAAAAAGTCCACCCAACCCGGTACGGGCTGCGAGGGCATCCCCGTATTCCGCCAGTTTAATGGCGACATAGACAATGAGTAATGCAGAAACAACAAATTCAATCCAGACCATCAGGAGCCTTCCTTTACAGCACCTGAAGACACTCCCTCGATCACTTCCAGCGGCCAGGCAGCGAAAACGCCAGTGTCTGGATTGTTCAGGTCACCGATGACCTGTTCGATAACCTGCAGGCAGGCATCCACCTGGGCTCTTTCCCTCACCAGCACAAAAAGGGTATAGTTGAACTGGTCAGACATCAATTGGTGTGCTTCAGGCAAGAAGCGCATATGCAGCTTGCTCAAATTGGCGCGGTAACGGTAACTGCCGGTGCTTTCCAAAATGGTTGCGCCGCTGATGCCGGCTGCGTTCCAGGCTTCGAGAATTTCATCCAGCCGGTCTGGATCATTTAAAACGAACATGCACATGTACATTGTTAACCTCCGTCCCCTTAATACATTTATCCTATTATATTTGAATTCACGGTGCCATTCCATTGTAAAATAGGAAAAGTGCGTGAGAGATTACTAATAATCCAGGGAGCTCTGCTCAGGAGGTGAACAGTGAAACAATTTTATGTCGAACCCGGGAAGAAAGTCGATCTAAATGAATGGAAAACAGACAGCACGCCTGATTTTGAGGGCAAAAAGGCGGATGCCGCTCCGGAAATCGAAAAGCTGAATGCTAAGCTGGAGTCGCTGCAAGAACTGCTGTACGCAGAAGGCAAGCATAAACTGCTCATCATCCTGCAGGGCATGGATGCAGCCGGCAAGGACGGAGTCATCCGGCATGTATTTGACGGGGTCAACCCGCAGGGGGTAAAAGTAGCCTCTTTCAAGGTGCCCACCCCCGAAGAACTCTCCCATGATTACCTGTGGAGGATCCACAAGTACACCCCCGCGAAAGGCGAGATTGTCATCTTCAACCGCAGCCAGTATGAAGATGTGCTGGCTGTCAGGGTGCTCAAGCTGGTTCCCGATAATGTCTGGAAAAAACGTTTCGACCACATCAACGCTTTCGAGCGCATGCTGGCGGATGAAGGCACTACTATCTTGAAATTCTTCCTGCACGTCAACAAAGATGAACAGCGTGAACGCCTGCTGGAGAGGGTGGACGACCCTGCCAAACGCTGGAAGTTCAACCCGGGTGACCTGGACACGCGGGCGCAGTGGGATGAATACCAGAAAGCCTACGAAGCTGTGCTGGAGAAGACCAGCCGCCAGTGGGCGCCCTGGTATGTGATCCCATCGGATAAGAAATGGTACCGCAACCTGGCGATATCACGCATCATGGTTGCCACCCTGGAAAAACTGAAAATGAAATATCCTCAACCGGCTGAGGATATTGAAAAATACCGCACAGAGTTGGTCGGGTAAGCACATGGATGCACACTTTTTACCCCACCTGACCAGCCGCCAGATTGCAACCCTGCCGGATAAAGAACATGCGGTTGTGGTTTTACCGGTTGCCTCCATTGAGCAGCACGGCCCACACCTGCCGGTTTACACCGACAGCATCATCACCCAGGAAGTGCTGCAGCGCAGCCTGAGCTTGTTGGGCGATGAGCCGGGCATCTATACCCTCCCGCACCAGGCATACGGTAAGAGCAATGAGCACATCCACTTTGCCGGCACCGTTACCCTGACCGCAGAAACCCTGCTGCATGTGCTAATGGAGATCGGAGAGAGCGTTGCCCGCAGCGGGTTCAAGCGCTTTGTCATCCTCAACGGTCACGGCGGCAATACCGAAGTGATCGACTTTGCCATCCGCGACATCCGCGAGAAGACCGGGCTGATGGTGTTCGCTTTACACCTCTTCCTGCGGGTTGCGGTGCCGGAGGAAGGATTAAGCGAGAGCGAGAAAGTCTTCGGCATCCACGCCGGGGATGTGGAGACCTCGGTCCTGCTAAGTTGTACACCGGACCTGGTGCACATGGATCAGGCTCCGCACGGCATTCCGGAGAGGCTGCTGGCACAGGAAACCCCGCCGTTCATGGGCGCTTTAAATTTTGCCTGGCTGACGGATGATATTGCCTCGGAGGGGGTACTGGGCAATCCCCACACAGCTGACCCTGCGCGTGGAGAAAAATACCTGGATGATGCTGCCAGGCAGACAGCTGCCGCGTTGAAGCAGGTCAGGCATTTTTCGTTCTAGGGAACCAAAACCCGGATCACAAGGAGCCGGGTTTTTCTTATGCTTTTAAGAGCAATTCTCTTCGATTTGTCAGGATGACAGATCAGTCTACGTCGTCTTCCTGAGGGCGATTGCGGCCGAAGGTTCTTGTTTTGGACTTTCAGGGCGAGATTCTTCACTTCGTTCAGAATGACAATTAATGCACGCCAGAGGGGTTTTGCCCTGGCTTATCTTCGTTCTTACTCTAGCAGATCCGGTCCGAGGTGGTCGATGCGGTTCTGGTAAACCACCAGTACCTCATCTCTGTTGAAATCGATCCGGCTGATTGCTGTGTTGTTCAGCAGGTACCAGACCGGGTTGCGGGCTGGCAGGTCCATCAGAGCAGCCAGCAGGTAATTGTAGAAACCGCCATGGCTGACCATCACAACTTTATCGTCTGTACCCCCGTGTCTTTCGTATAGCTGTTCCACAACCTTCCTGGCGCGCAGGATGCGCTCCGGCCGCTCTTCGAAGGGGCGGTTCCACCAGCCGTTTTCATCCACCCAATTGGGCAAGACCAATCGCGGGAAGCGTTCCTGTAAATAAGAGCGGGTTTTGCCGGGCTGCCCGACCTGCTGGTCTTCAATGTCATGGTAAATCCCGCCAGTCTCATGCACCTCTGGCCAGGCGGTCAGTGGCAGGTCAAGACGGTCTGCGATGGCGTGCCCGGTGGCAGCAGCCCGCACCATCAGGCTGCTGTACACATGCGTAATGCCGAATCCGCCTGGATTTCCCAGGCATGGATATTGCGGGTGACCGGATGCAATCAGGCCAGCGACTGCCTGTGCCTGTAATTGGCCGCGTTCGGTCAGATCCGGGTCATCGCTGCGTCCCAGTTCATACCCGTGTATTTCCCATAACAGGTTGTTTTCTGATTGGCCGTGCCGTACAAAATAAAGCTGCATAGATATTCCCTCGGGATGATTTTCCCCTGCCGGGATTATACCGTAACCGGCAAGGAATGTAGTGTAGCTGAGCTTACAGGCTGGAAAACACCTGGCGGGCTATCCTGTAGGATTGGACATGCGCCAGGACAGTATCCTCGATCGGTTTGGCGTAACCGCCGCCCATCAGCATGACGACAGGGATGCGGGTATCCCGGCACAACTGCAGTACCATCCTGTCGCGCTCTGCCAGGCCGTCCATGGTCAGGTTCAGGCGTCCCAGGCGGTCGGTTTCCAGCGGATCGACACCAGCCTGGTAAATGACCAGGTCCGGGGAGAAAGCGCGTACTTCATCCAACCCTGTCTGTTGTGAAGTAAGGAATACTGTATTCGAGGCATTGTCCGGCAGGCCGATATCGAGGGTGGAGGGTACTTTGCGGAATGGGAAATTCTTCTGTCCGTGCATACTGAACAGGAACGTGCGCGGTTCGCCTGCCAGGATAGCGGCGGTGCCATTCCCCTGGTGGACATCCAGGTCAACCACAGCAATCCGCTCTGCAGCGCCTTCCTGCAGCAGCAGCTTGCTGACAATGGCAATGTCGTTGAAAACGCAAAATCCCCCTCCGCGGTCTGCCAGAGCGTGATGCGTACCCCCGGCCAGGTTGCCGGAGAATCCGTCTTTCAAGGCCTGCCTGGCGGCTGCGATAGATCCGCCCATGCTTGCCAGGGTACGCTGAACAAATTCAGGGCTCCAGGGGATGCCGATTTCGCGGATGACCTCGGGCGCCAGGCTGCCATCCACAAAGGCATCGAAATACTCCGGGGTGTGAGCCACGGTCACCTGCGCCCGGGTGGCTGGCTCAGGCGGAACCAGTTCCTCTGGCTGTAATATACCTTCGGCAACAAGGGCATGATGCAGCATGGCATACTTTGCCATAGGGAAGCGGTGGTTGTCCGGTAAAGGCACCGTTATATGATCAGCGAAAAAGACCCGCATGTTGGATTAGCGCTGCCCCCTAGAACAGGAAACCGGTCCTTTCCCTCAGGACCAGGACGGTGATAATTGCAGCAGTTACGATCAATAGGACCAGGTCAACGGCGTGAAAATGGACATCCTTCACATACGTCCGTGTCGGGCTGCTGCCAAAGGCGCGGCATTCCAGCGCAGCGGCTGCTGCTTCGGCCTTGCGAAGGCCATTCACCAGGACGGTGAACATATAGCGCTGCCAGAGCTTGATGCGGTGACCGAGCGAAGATTTCGAAGCCCTGCCGCGGATGGCGTGGGCTGAGCGGACGGCATCTACCTCCTGCTGAACAAGCGGCAGGAAGCGCAGCGCCAGGAATACGGCAAAGGCGAACCGGTAGGGTATGCCCGCCTTGGCAAGGGAAACCATCAGGTCGCGCGTGTCGGTTGTCCAGATCAGCACAAAACTTGCCAGCACGACCACTGATAGGCGGAAGAAAAAGATTGGACCCTGGATCAAGCCGGTATCCGTCACTTTCAAAGGTCCAAGCTGGTAAACAACATTTCCGGGGTCAGCGATTAAATGGAAAAACATCAGGATCAACCCGAGCCCCAGGATGAATTTGGAGCTGCTTAGGATCTCGCGCAGGGGTATTTTCCCCAGGAAGACAGTCAGCAGCAGCAGGATCACAAAATTGATGGCGCCGGATAAGGGGGTTTTGTACAGGAACAGTCCGGCTGCAACCATGAAAACCCAGGCCAGTTTCACCAGCGGGTAAATGCGGTGCATGACGGCATCGCGCTCAATGTACCGTAAACTATGCTGACCTTCAGCCATTCTGCACCTCCTCGCGGGTGGTGAGCGCTGTCAGCAGGTCAGAAGTGGTGCGCACCTCGCCGCTGATAAGCACGCCCCGGGCGGTCAGTTCACTCACCAGGTCATGCAGAACTGTCTTGCGCAGGTTGGCTGCCTGCAGGATCTCATCCTGGTTGAACAGGCCTTGGGGCTGGCCGTCGAACAGCAATTGCCCTTCGCTCATTACGATCACGCGCTGGGCATACTCCTGCACCAGGCGCATGTCATGGGTGATCATCACTACAGCTATCCCTTCTGCCCGGATCTCTTCCATGAAGTGCATCAGGGTTTGCGTCATCTGTTTATCCTGCCCATAAGTGGGTTCATCCACCAGCAGGATGCGCGGGCGGCAAACCAGCATGGTGGCAACGCCCAGGCGGCGTTTCATTCCGGCGCTCAAGGAGAACGGGTGCTTATCCACCACAGCTTCCAGTCCCAGGCGGGTTAGCGATTCCTGGATGGTCTCTTTGCGCACTTCCAGGTCGGTTACGTTGCGCGCCAGCAGGCTGTAGTCGATCTCGTCCCACACTTTGTCAGTAAGGAACTGGTGCTCGGGATTCTGGAAGACCAGGGCAATGTGGTTGGCAAGGTCTTCCACCTTCCACTGTGCCGCCGGTTTGTCAAACAAGGTCAGGCTGCCGGCTTGCGGTTTAAGCAGGCCAACCAGCAGCTTGGCCAGGGTGCTCTTGCCTGCCCCGTTGCGCCCGACGATTGCCAGCAACTCGCCAGCATGGATGTTGAAAGAAACATCTTTTAGGGCATGCGTGCCTTCCGCATAGCGGAAGCTGAGGTTTTTGGCTTCAACCAGCAGTTCCGGCTGTACTGTGGCAGGCTGTGCTTCCCGGACGGGGAGCACCAGGGGCTGATCCAGCAGGTGATTGTCCTGCAGCAAGGCAATGGTCTCCGGTACAGTGATAGGAATGTCCCGCATCTGGATATTGTGCCGGTTCCGGAGGGTCAGGCCGATCTCGGTCGTCTCCGGCAGCCAAACCCCCAGGGAGGTGAACATAGCTTCCCCGTGAGATTTGAGCACCTCCTGGGGTGTTCCGGAGGTGAGGAGGGTTCCTTCCTGCAAAAGGAGCACCTGGTCAGCACAGGATAGGAATTCATCCAGTTCCCGAATGACCAGCAGGATGGTCATACCCTGTTCGCGTAATTTAAGGACCATATCATACACGCTGAGGGTGGCGATGGGGTCCAGGTTGGCGGTGGGCTCATCCAGGATGATGAGGGAGGGTTTCATAGCCAGGGCGGTAGCCAGCCCCAGCTTTTGCACCTGACCGCCGGAAAGGTGCCATACCAGGTTGCGCCGTTGGGGGCGCAGTTGGGTCACATCCAGCAGTTCTTCCACAGTAAGGCGAATTTCATCCGCATCTACCAGCAGGTTTTCCGGTCCAAAGGCGATCTCATCTTCGACGTACAGGGTGGCAAACATGGTTTCGGGATCCTGCGAGACCGACCCCACCCGCTTGGTGAGCTCTTTCACTTCCACCTTTGCGGTATCCAGCCCGTCGATAATCACCTCGCCGGTCAACTGGCCGCCCAACAGCTTGGGAATGCGGCCATTTAACAGGTCGCACAGGGTTGACTTGCCGCTGCCTCCCGGTCCAACCAGGACCGAAAGTGTTCCCCTTTGCAGCTGCAATGTAACATTCTTTAACGTGGGTTCCTGGTGGTTCCAGTGAGTGTAAGAAACGTTGCGTAGTTCGGCGATAATATTGGTTTCAGTCATGGTTTAGTCCCGAAAAGCGGGAAAGGGTGAACGGTGACACATCCCTTTCCCGCCGATCTGGAAAATTAAATTCAGGTTATTGAGCCGAGCGGATCAAACCTGTTTTTGCCAGCGCCTTGGCTAAATAATACCCCAGCAAACCACTAATCACAAGACCCGAGATCAAGTTGATCGGGATTGCCAGCCAGACATCTTTGGCGTAAGCTGGATCCCAGCCGAAGAGAATGGCGGTCCAGACGGTACCGAATTGTGAAGCGCCCGCAGCAGCCATCATGGCAGCCAGCAGGCCGAATTTTTTGTAACCGCTGATGGCCATAATTACCTCAACGCCCAGGCCCTGGAAAAGGCCCCAACCCAGGGTGCCGATACCAGAGGCATTGCCCATTAAAACCTCTACGGTTGTTTCAATAATGCCAAGTAAAATGGCAGCACCGGGACGGCGGACCAGCCACATGACCAGGACATAAGCCCACATGAATGCGCCTTGCAGCAATGCACCACCCATTGGGCCAAGCGATGTATTTGCCAGGTACCACAGGTTGCCAATACCGGTATTGACCACACCTGCAATTGCTGCAATAACCGCGATTATGACAATATCGCGAGTTTTATATTTAAAATCCCAACCACCACGTTTTTCCATTGAATTACTCCTCCTCTAGATTGATTTGATACGAAAGTATTACAGGTTTCATTTACTGAAGAAACGGGCGATCAGGCCCAGCACTACCAGGATAACCACGTTCACCAGAATGTATAAAGCCACTTTCACCACCTCCTTTGGGTTTTAATTTCTGAACAGAGTATCTTTTCGGGTCTGTAAGGTACTGCTTATTGTTAGTATACATGAAAACTAATTAAGTATAGATATAATACTCCTTTCAATCAGAATTGTTACGCGGTTTAGGGTAAACTTAAATCCACATTACTTTCAGGAGATACTATGACCACAGAGTTCCTCGATATACTTGAAATGTCACGTACGGGAAAAACGGTCAAGAAAGAAGACTGGGATTTTGAAGGGGTGGTTATGACCACCCGCAGCCTGGTTTCGAAATATGACATCAAGTGGGATTCGCAGGAGATTATCCCGCTGGATGATGCCCTGGTAGACCGGGTATTTCAGGCGGCGCTTGAACTGGCAGAAACGCTGGGTGTTTATAATGTTTCCACCAGTAAGGTGATCCGCTTCAGCCGTGCTGAGATCGAGGAAGGCTTGCAGAACGCCCCGCGTGAACTGGTTTTCGGCGAAGGCAGTGATGCACGGGTGCTGCGTGCGAGAAAAGAAAGGGATACCAACCCTCCCGCTGTGTGGGCTGGCAACCCGGGAGTCCCGACGCCTGAAGAAATCTTCCAGCCGATGGTGATGAGCTGGATGAAAGAACCCATTGTAGACCTGGCAACCTGCGGTTCGCTGGTTACTTACAAGGGTCATCCCGTGGTTTCCGGCGAGCCGGAAGAAGTGTATGCCACTCGCAACGAGCTGACGCTGCTGCGTGATGGGCTGCGCAAGCTAGGGCGCTCGGGCATGGGATTGCTGGCCGCCCAGAGCAGTGTCTCAGAGCTGGGCGACCTGTGCGTGATGAACCCGGCTTTCCTGCGCCCAACGGATGCGCACCTGGTTCCGATGCTGAACGAATTGATGATCGACCGCGGCAGCCTGGTGCGGGCTGCCAACGGCAAGACCTACGGGGCGCGCAACGCCTCGCTGGCATGCGTGATGGTCGGCGGACTGGCCGGGAATGCACCTGGGGCAGCGGTGGTACAGGCGGCTTCTTTCATGCTGGCAAACCTGGTATGCCAGGCAGACTATCACCTGCTGCATCCCATCCACATCCGGCATGTAGCCACATCCACCCGGGGGGTGATGTGGGTTGAAGGCGTGGTGGCACGGGCTTTTGCGCGTAATTCGCCTGCCATCATCGTGGCAGACATCTTCCCCAAATCGGGCGCACTGACCTGCGAGCTGTTATATGAAGTGGCAGCCAATGCCGCCGTGATCTCTTACAGTGGCGCCCACCTGGAAGGGGTTGGTGCGGCGGACGGCGCCCTGCCCAACGGTACCGGACTGGAAGTGCGCTGGATGGGCGAGGTGGGGCATGCAGTCACCCGCCAGGGTTTGAATGCTGCCCAGGTGAACGAGCTGGTTTCACGGCTCCTGCAGCGCTATGAGCCCATTTTCTCCCTGCCGGAAGGCAACCCGGGTGTGCGCTTTGACCAGGCATACAACCTGGAAACGCTTGAACCGGTTGCTGGGTGGCAGCGCATGTACGATGAAGTCAAGCAGGAAGTGCGCAGCCTGGGCCTGGAAGTGTAGCAGGAAGTTTTCTGTTTTTTTCGAATCAGCGGGTAAATAAGGCCGCGCTGATTGGCATGAAGTGCATAAATATGGAAAACACGGCAGCACCCGGCCAGGCCGGGGTTGCTAGTATAATTGTGGAAAAGGAGCGGACCTTATGGAAGACAGCTTAAAAGCCATTTATAACGCCATCATTGATGGGGCAGCCGATAAGTCAGCTGCAGCAGTGCAAACAGCCCTGGACGCAGGTGTGGATCCTGCTTTGATTCTGAACGAAGGTATGATTGTTGCCATGACCGAGGTGGGTAAGCTATTTGAAGAGGGCGAGTATTTCGTGCCCGAAATGCTGATCTCCGCCAAGGCAATGCAAGCCGGGTTGAGCATCCTCAAGCCACGCCTGGTAAAGGAAAGCTACAAATCTGCCGGCAAGATCATTATAGGAACGGTAAAAGGCGACCTGCATGATATTGGTAAGAACCTGGTGAGCATGATGCTCGAAGGCGCCGCATTTGAGATTGTTGACCTCGGCTCGGATGTGCCTCCCCAAAAGTTCGTGGATGCCGTGCGCGAGAATGAAGCTGATTTTGTGGCTATGTCTGCCCTTTTAACCACCACCATGCCGAACATGAAGACTACAATCGAAGCCCTGGAAGAAGCCGGGCTGCGCAGCAAAGTGAAGGTTCTGATCGGTGGAGCGCCGGTGACCAGCCAGTATGCCCACGAAATCGGCGCTGACGGGTTTGCGCCGGATGCCAGCCGGGCAGTTGCCCTGGCCAAGAGCCTGGCAGCATCGTAATCTGCTCTCAGGGAAAAGAGAAACATGCCCCCAAAAGATATTTTAGCCACACTGGCAGCCGGCAAAGTGCTCGTGCTGGATGGTGCGACCGGCACGAACCTGCAAGCGCGCGGACTGGAAAGCGGCCAGTTAAGTGAAAGCTGGATGCTCGAGCATCCGGAAAAGATCCTTCAGCTCCACCAGGATTTCATCCAGGCGGGAGCGAATGTCATCCTGACCTGTTCGTTCAATGGCAACCGCTACCGGCTGCAGCATGCTAACCTGCAGGATAAAGCCGATGAGATCAACCGCAAGGCAGCTGCACTGGCAAAGCAGGCGGCCGAAGGGACGGATGTCTTTGTGGCTGGTTCTCTTGGCCCAACCGGGCAAATGCTTTCCCCGTTGGGAACCCTGGATCCGGCAGACGCTGAAGCATCCTACGCAGCCCAGGCTGTCAGCCTGGCAGCAGCCGGGGTGGACCTGCTTGTGATCGAGACCCAGTTCGACCTCGGCGAGGCTTTGGCTGCGGTGAAAGGGGTGCGCTCAGTCTCCAGCCTGCCTCTGGCGGTCTCCTTCAGCTATGAGCGCGCCGGGCGCACGATGATGGGGGTAAAACCCGCCCAGGCAGCTGCAGAGCTGCAGCAATTCAAGGTGGATATCCTCGGAATCAATTGCGGGCGCAGCCTGGATGAGAACATGAAAGCGCTCAGAGAGCTGCGTTCTGCTACCAGCCTGCCGATCTGGTTTAAACCCAATGCCGGCCTTCCGAGGGTGGACGAAAGCGGCAATACCGTTTACGATGTCAGCCCGCAAGACATGGGCGATAATGTCCCGGCCTGGGTAGAAGCCGGTGCCAGCCTGGTAGGCGGGTGCTGCGGTACATCCCCGGAACACCTGGCAGCCATTGCAGCCACGGTATCCCGGCTGGATGCTGCATCATAGAGGCTAAGTTTGGCACAAATCTACACAGATATTCCTCTGGACTTCACAGCAGATATGGTCCTGCGGGGTCAGGGGGCAGATCCGGCCGTAGTGCGTGTGCGCCGTCCCGTCCTGGTGGACCTGGCAGAAAAAGCGATCGATGTTGGGGCAGGGCTGGTAAGCCCTGCTGTTATTCATGATACTTTTTCGGTCAGCAAGGACAAACAGACGGGTATCTTCCTGAACGGAATATACGCACTGGCAGGGGAATTGATCAGCGAACAGCTGGACGGGGCAGACAGGATAGCCCTGGCAATCGTTACGATTGGTTCCGCGCTTGAGGAAAAAATTCACCAGGCCGGGCATGACGGCGATATGGCACTAAGCCTGGCGCTGGACGGCCTGGCGAACGCGGCAGTTGATATGCTTTCCTTCTGGTATTGCCAGAAGATCGAGCAGCAGGCAGAGGCAGCAGGACAATCTTCCACTATTGCTTTCAGCCCCGGCATGTTGGGGTGGAGCGTTGAGCAGGGGCAGCCCCAGGTGTTTGCTGCCCTGCAGCCAGATCCGCAGCTGGTCAGGCTCTTGCCTAGCGGCATGATGCTGCCGCGTAAATCCGCCTCTATGGCCATCGGCCTGGGTGGGCAAATCCAGAGGGGCGGCAAGCCATGCAAGTTCTGCTCGATGAACAGCATGTGCAGCTATCACCAGGCACTGGAAACGCCATGATTGGACAATACAAGGTCGAATTCACCCCCATTGGCAGGCGCCTCGAAGTACCAGGGGATGTCAGCCTGCTTGCAGCTGCACAGCATGCAGGTGCAGACCTTGCTGCAGTGTGCGGCGGGGCAGGCATCTGTGGAACCTGCCAGGTGAGGCTGATCAAGGGCAGGCTGTCCGCGGTTACTGAGGTTGAAACAGAGACATTAACCGCAGATCAGCTGAATGCCGGTTACCGGCTTGCCTGCCAGGCTTACCCTGCCGGGGATGTCAGGATAGAAATACCGCCCGAATCCATGCCGGCAATGCAGCGCCTGCAGGTGGACGGGCAGGACAGGCTTTTCGACCTGGATCCGGCGGTAGTGCCGCTTGACCTGGAAATCCCGCTGCCTGCCAATACCGACCTGCGCTCAGATTTCACCCGGGTTGACCAGGAAGTGAAGAAAATGGGGTTATCCCCGCTGCAGGCAGACCTGGCAGGGATTACCCGCCTGAGCGAGATGCTTCGTGCACAGGATTGGAAAGTACGTTTGGCTGTCAGACCTGGCCATGAAGCGGCAATACTGGTGGCAACGCTGCCTGTCGGAACACCGCTGTACGGGCTGGCTGTGGATATGGGTTCGACCAAACTTGCCCTGTACCTGGTTGACCTTGCCAGCGGCATCACCGCAGCCAAAACCGGGGTGATGAACCCCCAGATCGCGTTCGGTGAAGACATTGTCAGCCGGATTGCCTTTGCCAACCAGGGGATTGAGAACCAGACGCTGCTGCAAACCCGCCTGGTAGAAACCCTCAACCAAGCCATTACAGGCATGTGTACCGAAGCCGGGATTGCGCGCAGCCAGGTGGTGGATGCAGTGCTGGTGGGGAACACTGCCATGCACCATTTCTTCTGCCGGCTGCCAGTCAGGCAGCTGGGGGCCGCGCCTTATGTACCTGCAGTGGCAGAGCCGCTTGATATCCTGGCGGGTGAGGTTGGGCTGGCACTGGCGGACGGAGCGCTCCTGCACACACCGGCTAACATCGCCGGGTATATCGGCGGAGACCACACTTCTGCCTTGCTAAGTATTTATCCTGAAGTAAAAGACCAGCGGGTGGTGCTGGTGGATATCGGCACCAATACCGAGATCAGCCTGATTGACCGCGGACGGATCTTTTCCTGTTCCACCGCATCCGGTCCGGCTTTCGAAGGGGCACATATCAAGGATGGTATGCGGGCTTCAGCCGGCGCCATTGAAAAAGTACGCATCGAGGATGGGAATGTCCATGTAACCACCATCGGCAGGGTGCCAGCAGTGGGTATCTGCGGTACGGGCATTTTGAGCGGCATCGCTGAAATGCTGGATGCGCATATTATTGACCGGCGCGGGGCTATGGACCGGGAACACGAACGGGTGCGCCTGGCAAACAACAATTCTGAGTTTGTGCTGGTTGAAGCCGGTGATTCAGGGGTTGGCCGGGACATTGTGATCACGCGCAAGGATGTGCACGAGATCCAGCTTGCGAAGAGTGCCATCCGGACCGGTATCAACGTATTGCTGCAAACCGCCGGAATCGGGGCGGAAGAAGTTGACCGCTGGATCATTGCCGGGGCTTTCGGAACCTTCCTCGACCTGTCCAGCGCGGTGCGCATCGGCATGTTCCCGGATGTGCCGCTGGAACGGTATCACCAGGTGGGCAATGCAGCCGGCGCCGGCGCCAAGATGATGCTGCTCTCAAAGAAGAACCGGGCAGCCGCCTGCCAGCTAGCAGGGGAGGTCAACTATATTGAGTTGACCATTTATCCAGGGTTTACCGACAGCTTCATCCAATCGATGTATTTTTCTCAAGAGAAGTCTCCCCGGAAGTGATATTATGAGCGATTACTTTACGATGAAATGGCTCCCCGAGGGTAAGCTACGCCTGCTTGACCAGCGGGCATTGCCCGCGGAGCTGGTATATGTGGACTACGATTCCCCGGCGGGGGTGGCGGATGCCATCCGCCAGATGGTGGTGCGCGGCGCTCCTGCCATCGGGGTGGCGGCAGCCTACGGGCTTGCCATAGCAGCACGAAACAGCACAGCCGAATATACACAAGACCTGCTTGAAGAACTGCAGCAGGCAGGTGCAATGCTGAAAGCTGCCCGTCCAACTGCCGTCAACCTGTTCTGGGCGGTGGACAGGGTGTTGAACAGGGTTGCTTTACTAAAATCAGGCGCCCCTGGCGAGTTGCGGGCTGCAGTGCTTGCGGAAGCACAGAAGATGGAGCAGGAAGATATCGAGACCAACAAGCAGATCGGCTTGAACGGGCTGTCCCTGGTCCCCCAAAAAGCCGCCTTCATTCACCACTGCAATACCGGCGCCCTGGCTACAGTGGATTACGGCACTGCGCTGGGCCTGATCCGCACCGCCCATGAACACGGACGGGAAGTCTTTGTGTACGTGGATGAAACCAGGCCGAGGCTGCAAGGTGCCCGACTGACTGCCTGGGAACTGAAACACCTGGGCATTCCGCATGCCCTGATCGTGGATGGCGCCTCCGGCTATATTATGAAAAACCGGGGGGTTGACCTGGTAACGGTGGGCTGCGACCGGGTGGCAGCCAATGGTGATACCGCCAATAAAGTGGGCACCTATAATCTGGCGCTGGTAGCAAAAGCTCACCATGTGCCATTCTATATCGTTGGACCGACCAGCACCATTGACCTGGACATTCCCTCAGGCGATTTTATCGAGATCGAAGAGAGAGGCGCAGACGAGATCATCCGTATTGGTAAGGAGATGGTCGCCCCGGAAGGAACCCCTGTCTGTAACCCGGCTTTTGACGTTACCCCGGCGGAGCTGATCACCGCCATTATTACCGAGCGCGGGGTGATCTACCCGCCATTTACTGAGAACATCCGCAAGGTAATGGGTGTGTAACCCGGCTGCCGTCTTGCAAAAACGGTTTTGTGCATTAGAATAAAGAGCCGCAAGGCAGCAAGGCAATAAAGGAGTCCGCCATACACGAAGTAGGGATAGCCGAAAGTATCATGCAGATCACCCGCCAGGTGGCTGAGCAGAATAACATGATCAAGGTGACCAGCCTGCTGGTTGAGATCGGCCAGTTCAGCGGGGTGGAACCGCATGCCCTGGAGTTTGCCTGGGAGTTCGTCAGCAAAGGCACCGTTGCCGAGGGCAGCACACTGGAGATCGAGCGTCCCCCGCTGGTGTTGTTCTGCACCCATTGTTTGATTGAGTATCCCGGGGATATGGAAGACCTGCGCTGCCCGAATTGCAAGGATGAAGTATTTGAGATCCGTAAAGGACGCGAGATGCTGGTGCGGTCTATTTCGGGAGACAAAAAGACTGAGAAGGAGTAGTAGATAATGACAGAGCAAAAAATTATCCCGTCTGAAGTGAAAGTGGTCAGGCTGGAAGAGGAGATCCTGGCAGCCAATGATGTTGTGGCTGCCGAAAACAGGGAATTATTGCGCCAAAAAAGTGTTTACACCATCAACCTGATCAGCTCGCCCGGTTCTGGCAAGACCACCCTGCTGGTGGAAACACTGAAAGCCCTGCGGGGAAAACTGCGCTGTGCCGTCATCGAGGGTGACCAGCAAACCAGCAACGATGCCGACCGCATCGCCCAGACCGGTGTCCCGGTGGTGCAGATCAATACCATCGGCAACTGTCACCTGGATGCGCCCCTGGTGCAAAAGGCTCTGGCCCAGCTGCCGCTGGACGAGATCGACTTGCTGTTCATTGAGAATGTCGGCAACCTGGTTTGCCCGGCAGGCTACGACCTGGGCGAACAGGAAAAAGTGGTGGTGATGAGCGTGACCGAAGGCGAGGATAAACCGATCAAGTATCCGCTCGCTTTTCACCTTGCCACCGTGATGGTTCTGACGAAAGTTGACCTGCTGCCTTACCTGAAATTCGACAAAGACCTGTGCATTGAAATGGCACACCGCATCCACCCCGGCTTGCCTGTGATCGAGACCTCCTCCTACACCAAAGAGGGTCTGGCAGACTGGGTGGATTGGCTGCTGAAGAAATGCGCCTGAGCCACCTGACTTATCCAAAAACCAGCCTGCCCTGACCCGCTGGCTGGCAGATATCACCGGAGATCCCCATGCCCGTAAAGCTTCCCGAAGTGTACATTGGCAAAAACGCCGTCAGCGAGCTCGAAAAATTCATTACTAAGCAGCAATACACTGCATTCACGCTGGTGACGGATGAAAACGAATACGAAGCCCTGGGACGGGAGGTTGAGACAGCCATCCGTAAAATTGACCGCAGCCTGCGCACCATTGTGCTGCCGGGCAATGCGACCCCGGATGAGACCTACCTCATCCAGGTGCTGCTGGAGCCGGATGAGCGCCGGCGGGTCTATCTTGGGGTGGGTTCAGGAACCCTGACCGATATCGTGCGTTTTTGTAGCCACCGGGCAGGCATGCCCTTTATTTCCCTGCCGACTGCCGCTTCGGTGGACGGCTTCGCATCCACCGGCTGCGCCCTGACCATCCAGAAATACAAGCAAACCATCATGGCAGCCGCCCCGGTAGGGATCTTTGCTGACCTGGACACCCTGACCCATGCCCCGCGCCCGCTGATCGCTTCGGGCTTCGGCGACATGTTCGGCAAGTACACTGCCCTGGCAGACTGGCCGATCAGCTACCACATCGCCGGGGAAGCCTTCAGCCAGGAGCTGGCTGACCGCTCGCGCAGGGCGCTGCAAACCTGTGTGGACCAGGTACCTGTTCTGCACGACCAGTGGGAAACTGCCATGCATAAGTTAATGGAAGGACTGGTCGAGGAAGGCATTTGTATGCTCCTGCAGGGCAATTCACGCCCGGCTTCAGGCGCTGAACATGTCATTTCGCATTACTGGGAAATGAAGCTGGCGCGCGAAGACCGGCCGCCCGTGTTCCACGGCGCAAAAGTAGGGCTGGCAGCCATCCTGGTTGCACGCTACTATGAATTGTTGCGCCAGATCAGCCGTGAAGAAGCTTTGGAGAGGTTACAGGCTGCCCGTATGCCATCTGCAGAGGATGAAGTTGCCCGTATCCGTTCTGTATTTGGTCCCGCTGCTGAGTTGATCCTGGCTGTGCAGCAAAAAGCGCTCCAGCAAACCCCGGAGCAATTCGCCCGGATGTGCCGTAAGATTGGAGACAGCTGGGAACTGATCCAGCAATTTGCTGCCACTGTACCGGCCTCAGCAGAGATCAAAGACCTGCTGGTGAAGGTTGGCGGTGCTACCCATCCCAGCCAGCTTGGGCTGACCGATACCGATGTGCACGAAGCCCTGGAATACGGTTTATACCTGCGCAAATATTTCACCATCCTCAACCTGGGCCGCATCCTGTCTATTCCAAAGCCGGAAGGGGTATTCTGATCCAATGATTGGACAAAACCGAACCCTCCAGCCGCTGACCGAGATTCGCTGTTTCATGCTCGATATGGATGGAACTTTTTACCTGGGTGAAAAACTGTTTCCCTGGTCGCTGGGGTTTATTGAGACCCTGCAGAAACTTGGGATCGGTTACCTCTTCTTGACAAATAATTCATCTAAAGACCGGCACTTGTACGCTGAGAAAATCTCCCGCATGGGGCTGCGGGTGAGCGAGGAGCAAGTGCTGACTTCCGGTGAAGCCACAGCTATTTACATGGAAGGGCACTACCCCGGCAAACGGCTTTTCGTGGCAGGTACGCCATCACTGCTAAATGAATTTAGCAGCCGGGGTTTCACCCTGGATGACCAAAACCCTGAGGCAGTGGTGCTGGGTTTTGATACCACCCTGACGTATGAAAAACTGTGGGAATTGTGCGATTTTGTGCGTGCCGGGCTGCCCTTTATTGCCACCCATCCGGATATCAATTGTCCCACTGAGCACGGTTTCATGCCGGATATAGGGGCTTTCCTGGCGGCAGTGACAGCCTCCACCGGGCGCAGCCCGGACATCATCATCGGCAAACCGAACCGCATGATCGCCGAAGCAGCAGCCAGGAAGATGAACCTGCCGCTGCAATGCCTGGCGATGGTAGGCGACCGCCTGTACACCGATATCGCTATCGGGCGCGAGGCAGGCATCACTTCGATCCTGGTGTTGAGCGGGGAAACCCGTACAGAAGACCTGCCTGGATCGCCGTACCAGCCGGATTACATTTTTACCCACCTGGGGGAACTGGCACAGTACCTGGCTGACCTTTACCGCGAGGGCTGATCACCCTGCCGCCAGAAACTCTGGCATTCTCCTGCGCATTGGGTATAATTTCTGTTATTACGGGTGGTTTTGAAGGAGCAATAATGCAACATATCGGTGTGATTACAGACAGTACCTGCGATATTCCCCAGGAAATTATTGACCAGTATGGCATAAAAGTAGTCTCCCACTATATTCTGTGGGGTGAGCGTGAATTCATCGACCGTGTGACCCTGCAGCCGGTTGAGTTCTACCAGAAGCTGGAAACAGAAAGCGTTAAGCCCACCACTTCCCAGGCAACCGTTCAAGACTTTGTGAAGAAGTACGAAGAGGCGATCCTTGAAGGCGCGAAGAACTTGATCGTACTGACCGTGAGCAGCGCCATGAGCGGAGCATACCAGATGGCACTGAACGCCGCCAAGCTGGTCAATATCCCCGTCAGCGTGGTGGACTCGAAAGGGCCTACCATGCCCCTGGGCTGGCAGGTGCTGGAAACGGTGCGCAAGCGCAGCCTTGGACTGGATGTAAAAGCCATTCTCGAGAGCGTGGATACCGTCCGCCGCAAGCTGGTGCAGATCGTCGGCATGGAGAGTATGGAATTCCTGCAGCATGGCGGGCGGATCGGCGATGCTGCCAAGTGGATCGGCACAAAACTGCAGATCAAGCCGGTGGTTTCCATTAACCATGAAACCGGGCGGGTAGAGCCAGCCGGACTGGCGCGCACCCATAACGGCATGGTGGATCTGCTGTATAAGAAATTCCTGGAAGGCTTGCGGGGTGAAGGTGCCCTGCATGTGGCTGTGTTGCACGGCAATGCCCCTACCGAAGCCGAAAAACTGGCTGAGAAGGTCCAGGCTGAATTGAAACCCGCAGAAATCATGATTAACATCACCGGGCCGGTGCTCGGGATCAATACCGGACCGCGCGCCCTGGCGCTGTGCGGCTACCGGGAGTAACCTGTTTACAATCGTTTTCGGTCTCTGCCCATACAGATAGAAAAGGATCTGGTATGCCTGCATTTTTAACTGACCCTGACCCACAGGCGCTGGCACAGCTTTGCAGCAAGCTGGTAAAAATTAACAGCATCAACCCGCCTGGCAATGAAACCCGGCTGGCAGAATATTGCGCCAGGTACCTGGAAGACCTTGCGCTGGAAGTAAGTGTGATCAACCACGGTCAGAACCGTTCGAGCCTCCTGGCGCGATTGCCAGGAAAAGGAAACAAGCCCGGGGTGCTGTTTTCTGCCCACCTGGATACAGTACCGCCCGGGCTAACCGCCTGGGAGCATGATCCGCTGAGCGGCCTGATTGCAGACGGGAATGTATACGGCAGGGGAGCAGCCGATATGAAAGGTGGCATGGCGGTCATCCTGTACACGGTTTCTGCCCTGAAGGCTGGACTGGAAGGCGATATTTACATCGCCCTGACTGCCGGCGAAGAGACCGATTCGCTGGGTGCAAAGGTGGTGGCCGACAGGCTGGCAGATGTGCCCTTGCAGGGCATCATTATCCCTGAGCCAACTCACAACCAGGTGGTAATCGCCGAAAAAGGCGCCCTCTGGCTTGAGCTTACCACCTTCGGCAAAACCGCCCACGGCTCAACCCCCGGGGTGGGGGTTAATGCCATCGAACACATGCGCCTGCTACTGAATGAGTGGGACGCCCTCCCGTTCACCCTGCCTGCCCATCCCCTGCTGGGAGAGTTTACCCGCAGCCTGAATACAATCCAGGGCGGAGTGAAAACTAACGTGGTTCCCGACCAGTGCACGATCTCAATTGATATGCGCACCCTGCCAGGGCAGGATCATGCTGAGATATTCCGCCAGGTCGAAGCACTGATTGAGAAGTTGTCTGGCAGTGTGGATCAATTCAAGGCAACGGTAGTGGTCAGCAACGACCGCCCGCCGGTAATGACCGACCCTCAGCATCCTTTTGTGGTCAGATTTAACCAGGCAGCCGAAACAGCAACAGGGACCAGACCTGCCCCGCGCGGCATGTTCGCCTTCACGGACGGCTCGATCCTGGCTCCCAGGCTTAAATTGCCGCTGGTGGTGTGCGGGCCGGGGCAGCCGAACATCGCCCACCAGCCGGATGAATACGTTGAGATAAGCCAGTTGACAGAATCTGCAAAGATCCTGTTACAGGCACTGACCGGATTGCTTTCTGCGTAACAGGAAAATTAACCCCTGCCGGGCAGGGAGGCAGTATATTCGCGCCAGCCACCGTATGCGGTGATCTCACGCACCCCTTCCACCAACCAGGGTTCTGCCAGTACCCCGAATACATCGGTACCGTCGTCCAATTTCACCCTGCCGATCGACAGCCCGGCAGGCTCCCGGTTCAGGACATCCGCCAGTCCATCAGGAGAGATTTCCCAAACCTCACAGGACACACATGCGCCTCCGCTGGAGACGCGCAGCATGCCGGGATAGCGGTCATTAATCGACCATATCCGGTAGCAGGGGGCTGTCTTGGCTTCGCGCTGGAAAACCGCCCCAACCCGGATAAGGTTACCATTCAATTCCAGCCCCCTCATCAATGTTCCATTGACGGCCAGCAGCATAACTGTTCACTCCTGTTTGTCTTCAACGGCCGGATCATTTTCGATGCGGACCACCTGGATCTTCACGCGGGCAAGCAAGGCAGCCATAGCTCCCAGGGCTGCCAGGACCGGCGCAAAAATGGTCAGGATGCTGCCGGCTGCCACTCCGGTAGTGAGGGGGATCTCCATTAGAATTTCATCGTTCTCTTTGCGCAGGATCAAACGGCGCACATTGCCCTGGACGATCAGTTTTTTAACTTCGTCCACCACTTTGCCGGCATCAACTTCAAATTCTTCATTCGTTTGTTTATGTTCGGATTCCATGTCATTTCTCCTGCTGCATGGGATTACATGCAACTGCATCCTGATTATACGCCGAAGCAGGCAGGCAAACCCTCCGGTTGGCTGTCTGCCGTTTGCAAATTTGGT
>DHHC01000006.1 GCA_002403095.1 Leptolinea sp. UBA4782 | reverse complement strand
ATGCTCCCATACACACGGGTAATGGTGGTAACCGAAGGCGCAGCCGGATGCCGGGTATACTGGAACGGCGATGTGCGCACCATCCGCCCGCCCCAGGTGGAAGAAGTTGAATCTACCGGCGCCGGGGATATCTTTGCCGCTTCTTTCTTCATCCGCCTGCAATCTACCCGCGACCCGTGGGAAGCAGCCCGCTTTGCCACCCAGGTGGCAGCCCGGTCAGTTACCCGCCGCGGCATGGAAAGCACCCCCACGCGCGAAGAAATGCTGGACTTCCTCATCGAAGTTACTCCCAGGATCGAACCATGACCCGTGTTTACACCCTTGTCAACCAGAAGGGCGGGGTGGGCAAGACCACCAGCGCCATTAACCTGGGCGCCTACCTGGGTGTGTACGGGCAGCGCGTTTTACTGGTCGACCTGGATCCGCAGGCCAATGCCACCTCTTGCCTGGGGATCGACAAACGCAGTGTACGCACCGGCATGTACGAAGTGCTGATCGGGGCAGCCCCTGCCAGTCCCCATATTTTGCACAACCCGCGCTACAAGCTCTCGCTCCTGCCATCATCGCCCGCCCTGGCTGGCGCCGAAGTTGAATTGATCGAGGTAGAGCACCGTGAAACCCGCCTGCGGGATGCCCTTGCACCGGTAATGGACCGGTACGATTACATCCTGATTGACTGCCCGCCCAGTTTGAACATCTTGACCGTGAACGGGCTGGTCAGCGCACTGAATGGTGTGTTGGTTCCCGTGCAATGCGAGTACCTGGCGCTCGAAGGTTTGGGACAGCTGACCCAGACCATCCAGAGGGTACAGAAATCGCTGTACCGCGACCTGAAACTGCGCGGTGTGATCCTGACCATGTATGACAGCCGCACCCGGCTTTCGTCCGATGTGGTTGCTGAAGTGCGAAAATACTTTCCCGGGCAGGTTTTTGACTCCCTCATCCCGCGCAGTGTGCGCCTGGCTGAAGCCCCATCGTACGGGCAGCCGATCTCTACCTATGCCCCCGAATCCCATGCCGCCCAGGCGTATGATGCCCTGGCGCGCGAGGTTTTAGTGCAGGATGGCATTCCCACGCCTGCGTTTGAAACGACGAGGTGACCGTTATGAGTTCAAAAGGTGGATTAGGAAAAGGATTGAATGCGCTCATCCCCGATTCGTCAACCAACGGGGTTTCGAAGGAAAACTTGATTGATATTGAGAAGATCCTGCCCAACCCCAGCCAGCCGCGCCAGGGAATGAATGAAGAAGGGCTGCAGGAACTGGCAGATTCCATCCGTGAACACGGTGTGCTGCAGCCCTTGATCGTCACCCAAACACCGGGCCAGGATACGTTCACACTGATTGCCGGTGAACGCCGGCTGCGGGCAGCAAAGATAGCCGGGTTGAGTTTAATCCCAGCTATCATCCGGCAGGTAAATGAACGGGAACGCCTGGAGCTTGCCCTGATCGAGAACATCCAGCGCGCTGATTTATCACCGCTTGAGACAGCCGAAGCCTTCCGCCAGTTGAACGAGACCTTCAACCTGTCGCATGAAGAGATCGCCCAGCGGGTGGGCAAAAGCCGGGTAACCGTGACCAACACCCTGCGCTTGCTAAAGCTGCCCGAAGCCGCCCAGGCTGCCCTGTCTGCAGGGGAGATCAGTGAAGGGCATGCGCGTGCCTTGCTGGGTTTACCCACTCCCCAGGCGCAGCTGGCCGCCCTGCAAACCATCCTGAAGCACAACCTGAATGTCCGCCAGGCCGAAGACCTGGTACGCCGCCTGGGCGGGGAAAAACCCGTCCCGGCTGAAATCCCCCCTGCAATTCCAGAAGTGCGGGCACTGCAAGACCGCCTGAGCAGCGCTTTGGGTACAAAAGTGACCCTTAAGCACGGTAAAAAGGGCGGCACTGTCACCATCCATTATTATTCCCAGGAAGAACTCGACGCACTCGTTAACCGTTTTACCAGGTAACCGGTATGCACATCATCCATAACGTTCGTATTTACACGCAAAACCCGGCCAGCCCTTTTGCGGAGGCAATTGCCATACATCAGGGCCATATTGCTGCCTGCGGCAGGCTTGAAGAGGTTGAGGCTTATGAGATCCCGGGTACTACCCGGCAGGACGGCTGCGGTGCGTTCATCATGCCGGGACTGATTGATGCCCATATCCACCTGCAACAGTACGCTGAATCGCAATTGATGATAGATTGTGAAACAGGCACCCTGCAGGAGTGCCTCAAGAGGGTCGCCCGGCGTGCCGCCAGCACCCCGTCCGGCGAATGGATCCTGGGGCATGGCTGGAACCAGCACAAATGGGAGGAGGGGTTCGGCACAGCTGCAATGCTGGATGCAGCTGCCCCTGACAACCCGGTTTACCTGACCGCAAAATCATTGCACGCTGGCTGGTGCAACACTGCAGCCTTAAAACTCATGGGGGTGGACGCAAACACTCCGGACCCGCACGGCGGGAGGTTTGGGCGCGATGCCAGGGGTAACCCGGATGGCATCCTGTTTGAATCTGCCATGGAGTATATAGAACCATTCCTACCGCAGCCCACCCTGGAAAGGACTGCTGCTGCACTTGAAAATGCCCAGCAGGCGCTCTGGCGCTGCGGCATCACCGGCGTGCATGATTTCGACATTCCCGACTGCTTTAAAGCGCTGCAGAACCTGCACGCAAACCGCTTGCTCAAACTGCGTGTGGTAAAGAGCATCCCGCTCGAAATACTGCCTGCAGCGATTGAAACCGGCTTTCAGACGGGTTTCGGTGACGATATGCTGCGCATCGGTTCAGTAAAACTGTTCAGCGACGGCGCCCTCGGGCCGCGCACCGCGGCCATGTTATCGCCTTATGAAAATAACCCTGGAAACAGCGGCATGCTCTTTTTGGACCGAGACCAGATCTATGAATACGGCAGGCAAGCGGCGGTTGCCGGCATCAGCCTGGCGGTTCATGCCATTGGCGACCGCGCCAACCGCGAAGTCCTGCAAGGGTACGCCCGTTTAAGGCAGTACGAAGATGAAAACCGCCTGCCCCACTTGCGGCACCGCATGGAACATGTACAGGTACTGCACCCGGATGATCTTCCATGGATTGCCCGGCTTGGAATCACGGCTTCCATGCAGCCAATCCACCTGCCGTCTGACTGGCAGGCAGCCAACCGCAATTGGGGTACACGTTCTGAATGTGCCTTTGCCTTCCGCAGCTTGTTAAATTCTGGCACAGTTCTTGCATTTGGTTCTGATGCACCGGTTGAATCCCCCAACCCGTTTTGGGGAATTCAAGCCGCCGTCACACGCAGCACCGCAGAAGGGAATCCAGCAGGCGGATGGTACCCGGATCAAAAACTGACCCTGCCGGAAGCCATAAAGGGATTCACTACTGGTGCTGCTTTTGCAGCCGGTTATGAAAATAAACTGGGCAGAATCATGCCCGGTTATCTGGCAGACCTAGTAATGCTGCCGCAGGACATTTTTGAAGTTCCTTTGCAAGAACTGCGCAGCATTGAGCCGCTGGCAACCATGGTCAACGGTGAATGGGTCTGGCAGGAGAATGACTGAGTGAAATGGAAACAACACCTGCATTGACACCCGAAAGCCTCGTTCCCCGCCTGGGAGAAACCCTGGTTGAATCTGGTGTCATCCCGCCTGCTGCGCTGGAAACAGCCCTGCAGAAACAGAGACAAATCCTGGCGGACGGAAAACAGCCACCCCTGCTGGGAGAAGTTTTAATCGAAATGGGCGCAGTAACCCGCCCGCAGCTGGATGGAGCCATCACCGAGCAGATCATGCAGCTGCGCACTGCCCTGTTAAATGCCAACCGCCTGCTGGAGCAGCGAGTGGAAGAACGCACCCGCGAACTGGAACAAGCCATGCAAAAACTGGCTGAATTGAACCAGCTCAAATCCAATTTCGTATCCAACATCTCACACGAGTTGCTCACCCCCCTGACCCATATCCGCGGCTACCTGGAAATGATGCAAAACGGTGACACCGGCCCGGTAAACCTGGAGCAGCAGCACTGCCTTGAAGTAATGCTTAAAGCCAGCAGCCGCCTTGAGCAGCTTATCCATGATTTAATCGATTTCGCGGCCAGCGAGCGTGGCAGGCTGCACCTGTCGAAACAGCTGATCGAGGTGAACAACCTTTGCGCAAGCGCACTGCAAAAAGAGCAGCACAATGTGCTGGAAAAAGGTATTACCATCCAAAAAGACTGCCAGCCTGGCTTGCCGCTGGTTGAGGGCGACCAGGAGAAACTGCTGTGGGTGGTTGTGCAGTTGCTGGATAACGCCATCAAGTTCACCCCTAAAGGCGGCCTGGTCTGCCTTTCCACCAGGGTGATGGAACAGGAAAACGCGGTAGCCATTTCTGTTTCAGACACCGGCATAGGGATTTCCCCGGAGCAAATCAGTGTGATCTTTGAGCCTTTTCGCCAGCTGGACGGGTCAGCAGCCAGGAGTTCCCCTGGCACAGGGCTTGGGTTGGCACTGGCGCAAAAGATCATCGATGCCCACGGGTCGCAATTATCGGTTACTTCTATTGTGGGAGAGGGCAGCGTTTTCGGTTTTGCATTGCCCGCTGCTTCCGGCATTGCGCAGCGGTCCCCAAGCGGCGAGTAAAGAGGAGTATCGATGCCCCTGGTAGACAAAAACCCGGTACTGGAAGAGTTGCACATCAAGCACCTCATCACCATCAGCCAGATCGTGACTGAGGCTGAGGAATGGAAACCCGCCCTGGACAAGATTGTCAAACTTGTGCGCACGGTCTTCATATTTGATAACCTGGTGCTCTACCTGTACAACGAAACTGACGAGAACATGGACGTGGTATATGCGCGTGCGGTTGGACGGGGAAAAACCTCGGGGGCGGAGATATCCTGGGGAGAAGCAATTGCCAGCCAGGTTCAGAAAACCCGCCGCACCATCGTGGAAGAAGTGCCACAGGACAAACAGGGCGACCGCCTGCAGCAGCCCTGTACGTTGGCAGTGCCCCTCATTTTAAACAACCATTTCCTGGGAGTCCTCATTTATATCCGGTTTGGCGGGCCATCTTTTACAGCCGAAAACATCCAGCTGGGCGAGTACATCGCCTGGCATATCTCCCTCCTGATTCAGCGGCAGAAAATGCTGGAAACCAACCTGAACCTGGAGAACCGCAACAAGATGTTTCAATTCCAGGACGACTTTGTTTCCACCATCTCGCATGACCTGCGCACCCCGCTGGGATGTATCAAGGGCTATACCACCACCCTGCTGCGCAACGACACCCAGTGGGACCCGCAGACACAGCATGAATTCTTGCAGGTGATTGACGATGAAACAGACCACCTGCAGCACTTGATAGACAATCTGCTGGATTCAGCCCGCCTGCAATCCGGGCAGATGCAAATGTTTTTCCAACCAGTCCTGCTCGACCATTTGCTGGCGGACTCTATAGATCGGACCCGGCTGCACTTCCCGGAGATCAAGCTTACACTCGAGAACAGCGCCCCCCTCCGGCCTGTACAGGCAGACCCAAACCGGTTGGCCCAGGTATTTGAGAACATCCTGGCAAACGCAGCCAAGTATGCTCCCAACCACCCCATCCTTGTCACCCTGGAACAGGACAGCAGCCAGGTGGTAATCAACGTCCAGGACCAGGGACCTGGCATCAGCCAAATGGACTTGCCACATTTATTTAAACGGTTCTACCGGTCTGCAGGTTTACAGAATTCAGTCCACGGTGCCGGCCTGGGGTTGTATATTTGTCAACAGATTGTAAAGGCACATCATGGCGAAATTGCTGTAAAGTCACAGGAGGGAAACGGAACAACGTTTTCCATCACTCTTCCCTGTGAGCAACCTTGCCAGGTTATTTAATGCTATGATAATGAGCAAGTGAGGAGATCATGACCCTTATCCTGACAGTAGATGACGAGCCTTTATACCAGCGGTTGGTACAGGCTAACCTGGCTGCCGAGGGGTTTGATGTGGTCACTGCCGGAAACGGCGAACAGGCGCTGGAGATGATCCCTGCTGTAAGTCCCGACCTGGTTCTGCTGGATGTCCTGATGCCGCGCCTGGATGGAATCACCACCTGTGAACGCATCCGGGCATTTTCAATGGTGCCGATCATCATGCTTACCGCCCGCGGCGATGAACAGGACCGGGTAAACGGGTTGAATGCCGGGGCGGATGATTACATCGTCAAGCCTTTTTCAGCCCCTGAGCTGGTTGCCCGGGTAAAGGCAGTATTGCGGCGTGCGCAAAAATCCGAAAGTACTGACAGCTCCCAGTTCTTTCAGCATTACAACCTCAAGATCGATTTTGCCAAAGCTGAGGTCACCAGGGATGATAAACCGGTCTATCTTTCTGCAACAGAATACCGTCTGCTGATCCAGTTTGCACACAATATCGGCAGCGTGCTCTCTCCCGAAGCCCTATTGATTGCAGTGTGGGGCGAGCAATACAAGGAAGATAAAGAAATCTTATGGGTGAGCATTGCCAGGCTGCGGCAAAAGTTAGAAGACAACCCGCATTCTCCCAAACACATCGTCACCAAAGCGGGGCTGGGATACATACTTCCCCCTGAAGGGAAGGTCTGAAAAGTGAAGGAGGGTATTATGTTTGCATCGCTTGAAGAAAAGGGGAAAATCTTCACCCACACAATCAAGAAGTTGCCTGCCAAGGTGATCATCCAGACACCCCAGCAAACCATCCAAGGCAATATTTTCGTCCGGCCTGAGCAGCGTTTAAAGGATGAAGTGAACGGCGGAGAATCGTTCCTGGCGGTAACCGATGCACAGGTCCTGGATCTGAGTGGAAAAGTCCTGCACAAGGCCGATTTCCTGCTTATAAACCGCGAACAGATCACCTGGATCATTCCCCTGGATGAGCCCAAGGCTTCGGGAGGTTAATCTTGCCGGGTTATCCGCAGGGCTTTTTCCGCCTTCCTGAGCTGGAAGCAACCCAACGGGATCTTCTGCTTAAACTGCAGAATGACCTGTATAAGCATCCGCTCAAAAGCCCTGACCACCGGGATGCTATCCTTAAACACCTGCAGGAAACGTATACCAAAACATACCCCGATCTCGAACCAGGGCTGCTAGGAAAACTTTTTTCAGATGTTACGGATGATTATCTCCTTCTGCAATCACTCCTGGAACTGCAATCAGACCCTGCCGTAAATTCGGTTACGGTGAACTCCTACGACAGAGTTACCCTGGTCAGGAACGGGAAAGTAGAAGGAGCCAGGTTCCACTTTGAAGGGAAAAACCAGGTCCTCAGGCTGATTGAGCTCCTATTTGCTCAGGGCAGCCACAGCCTGGATTATTCAGAGCCAGTCCAGGAAATGCGTCTGCAGGATGGCAGCCGCCTGACTGTCCTGCTTCCACCGGTTGCCGTTGACGGACCGTCACTGGTCCTTAAGAAACCGCCTGCACACACTTTTTCTGCCGGATACCTGGTGAAGAACAATACGCTGAGCAGCGAGGTATTGCAATTCCTGCAAGCATGTGTGGCAGCTCGCATGAATATCATTATCTCGGGGCTGAAAGCATCCGGGAAGACAACCCTGCTGAATGCACTGGCTGCTTTCATCCCGCAACAGGAACGGGTGATAACCATTGAAGATCCGGTCGAGTTGTCTTTCACCCATCCGCACAACCTCAGGCTTGAAACCAAACCAGGCAGCACTTACGGTACGGGTGCAGTGCAGCAAGCTAACCTGCTGGGAAAAGCCATCCGCCTTTCTCCTGACCGGCTGGTGGTAGGTGAGATCAAAGGGGATGAAGTGTGCCAGATCATAAAAGCGTTATGCTCCGGGCAGGAAGGTTTTCTTTCTACGATCAACGCGCACCATCCTTATGACACACTCAACCGCCTTGAATCGCTCTGCCTGGTTGCAGAACCATCCAGTCCAGTCCAATCCATTCGGGAGCAGCTGGCTGCAGCAATTGACCTGGTTGTCCATGTCGCCTGCCTGAAGAATGATGTCTTCAGGGTGACCTCGGTGGCGGAAGTCTCGGGCATCGCAGGTGGAAACATAGTATTATCAGAGATATTCAAATTCACCCAGACCGGGACAACCGCTCAAGGCGCCCCCGCAGGGACGCTCGTCCCAACCGGGACAAGGCCGTTGTTCAACAGCCGTCTGGAAACCGCCGGATTCCTTTTCGGCCCTGAAATTTACGGCTCCAGCCTGGGTGATGTACTCCCGCGCAAACATTGATGGAATTATTGAAAGGATGGGAAATTATATGGAAAAAGAACAGCAAAGGATCATGTTACGCCAGCGAAAGTTGGGAATCTTACTTTATGATGCCCGCCTGGCAGCAGGAGCCAGTACCGATACATGTGCCAGGCTGATGGGTGTTACACCCGAAGAATATACCCGTTTTGAAGATGGGTTAGATTCCCCCTCTCTGCCCCAGGTGGAAACCTTTGCCTATGGGTTGAATATCCCCCTCTCGCATTTTACCGGCAATCAGGCTTTATCGACCAATGCACCCAGGGCGGATGATGTAAAACTGGACCTGATCCGCACCCTGCGCCAAAAGATAATCGGCGCCCGAATTATGCAAGAGCGGGGCCGTTTGAATTTAGCAACGGCAGATATTGCCCTGATAGCTGGTTTGACAGAAGATGAACTGGTCAATGCAGAAGCTGGATATGTGCCCATTTCATTCCCCCGGCTGCAACTGATCGCAGAACTGCTGGATATTCCTATCGATTCACTCTACGACCAGCAGGGAATCATCGGGCAATGGCGGAAACAGCAGGAAAGGGATACTACCTTTGCTGCCCTCTCCCCGGAGCTGCAGGATTTCATTTGCAACCCGGTCAATTTGCCTTACCTTGACCTGGCTGTACGCCTGAGCGAAATGGACGCGCAAAAGCTGCGCTCCATTGCAGAGAGTATCCTCGAGATCACCTATTAACAATATGCCAGACCGCGCTGAACAGTTAAAACAACAGGCAACAGACCTGTACAAACAAAAGGGATATTTACCGGCTGCGCAGCTTTTCGGCGAAGCTGCCGAATTGTACCGGGAAGCGGGGAATGAAACCGCATCAGCTGAAATGCACAACAACCGCAGTGTTGCTTTACTGCAATCAGGCGATGCTGCACAGGCATTGCAGGCAGCAGCCGGAACTGATCAGGTGTTTGCCCTGGCTGGAGAAGTCCGGCTGCAAGCCATGGCCCTGAGCAACCAGGCAGCTGCCCTGGAGGAGCTCGGCAGGCAAGCTGAAGCCCTCGCTCTTTACCAGCAGGCATCTGCCTTACTGCAATCCACGGGTGAAACGGAAATGCGCAGCATCATCCTGAAACGGATTTCCAGCTTGAAAATGCGTTCCGGGAAAGCGCTCGAATCCCTCGCAGCGATGGATAGCGCCCTGACCATTGAAAAACCAGCCAGCCCAAAAGAAAAGCTGATCAAACGGCTGCTGAAGATAGTCAACCACAACATCCGATAGCCCCATGACAAACCCGCTGGAATTCTTGATCAATGGTTCACGGCATACGCTGACACGCCCGGCTGCCCTGCAGGACCGTGAAGGACTTGTTACCCTTATTAGGAAACACCAGCTGCTGCACCGGCATCTCGATTGGAGACAACCGCTGGATTGGCTGGGAAGTGATCCGTTCTGGTTAATGGAAAATCCCCAGTATATTGAGGCTGCCCTTGCCATACCGCCGGATCCACCGGGTATTGCCTGGATCCGTTTATTTGCCTGCCTGAATTCTCTAAGTGTACAGGATACATGGGACAACCTGCTGGACAACTGCATGTCGTTTTTCCGCAAGCGGCCGGCCACCATCGCTGCCATTGGACTCTCAGACTGGTTTTCCAGGCTGCTTCTGCATTCTGGTTTCTCAATTTACCAGGAGATAGTTGTCTTGCAGGCTGACCTTGCCGAAGGGTTTAAAAATATCCAACCAGCGCCACAAACTGTCATCCGTCCTTACCAGACGGGTGATTTCGACCGGGTCTTGTTTGTCGACCAGGGTTCATTTGAAAACATCTGGCAGGTTTCAGCATCCGGAATGGTGTATGCCTGCCAGGCGGCTGCATATATCAGCGTAGCTGAGGTGGAAGGCAAGGTGGTTGGCTATCAGCTTAGTACCTCTTCACCGCTCAGCGCCCACCTGGCGCGCCTGGCTGTGCTGCCGGAATACCAGCACCTTGGGATCGGTACAGCCCTGGTTCAGGATTTGCGGAACCATTTTCTACAAGTAAAGATCACTGAACTGACAGTAAACACCCAGAGCAGCAATGCGGCGTCATTGCACCTGTACCACAAGCTGGGTTTTAAAGAGACCGAAGAACGTTTCCCTGTTTTTACCCTCGGCTAAAATTCCCCCCAAAAAAGAGCTTTCCTGCCATATTTTGGTACTGGACTTTCACTTCCATTTATGGCAAAATCATCCAATACGTTTAGAAAGGAGCATTAAGAATGCCCGACAATCAAACTGCAAACCAGCCGGATTCGGGTTCGAAGCGGAACCTTAGCAAGCGCGCTGAAATTCGCAATCGGCGCAGGCAGCAGGAAAGGCGCAACCGCATTATTGTTATTTCAATCGTTGCCATTGCAGCCCTGGCGATCGCAGCCCTGGTGATCATTCCCAACCTTCCCAAACAGATCGAGCCATCTGCAATCTCTATCCCCCAGGATATGAACTTCCCGCAGGCTGAAGGAAATGCAATGGGCGATCCTGCCGCGCCTGTAAAGGTGGAAGAATTCTTTGATTTTAATTGCAGCCACTGCCTGGCTTATTCCACATCCCAGGAAAGCGAAATTATCAGCAAGTATGTGGCTACCGGTAAAGTCTATTATGTGGATTATGCCTATGCCTTTATGGCGCCATCCTCGGCAACAGCTGCCGAAGCAGCCTATTGTGCCATGGAGCAGGGNNACAGAAGCCTACAACGATGAATACCTGCAGGAATATGCCGTCCAGCTTGGATTGGACAGCGATGCCTTCAAGAAGTGTGTCAGCGGCGATCCTTACCAGAACCGGATTTCTGAGAATATGGCATACGGTGAAGGTCTTGGGGTGACCGGAACACCAACATTCAGCGTCAATGGTGTCCTGGTCGGCAGGGACGGTCTGGAACAGGCGATCCTGGATGCCTTGGGAGAGTAGTAATCTCTCTATTTAGAAATCAACAACCTCCCTTTCAGAGAGGTTGTTCTTTTATCTTAATCAGCTTACCTGAATGACCTATTTATTTGAATGCAATCCCCAGCCATGCCAGCAGTGCCACAAAAAGCGGCGCCAGCACCAGGGCTGGTAGAAAGTTGGCTGTACGGATCGGCTTCAATTCCAGCAGTCCCCCTATCCCGATCGCCAGCAGAATGACTCCCCCGACCGCGCTCATTTCGGTGATCATGGCTTCTGAGAAGAAACTCTGCGCCTGGACGGCCAGCAGCGTGATACCGCCCTGGTACAACAACACTGGGATAACCGAAAAGAGCACGCCTACACCCATGCTGGCAGCAAATGCCAGGGCTGCAAAACCATCCAGGATGGATTTAACCACCAGCAGCTGGTAGTCTCCCGTCAGCCCATCCTGCACACTACCCAGTATTGCCATAGGACCGACACAAAAGAGCAGCGAAGCAGTAAGAAAACCTTTGATAAACCGTTTTTGGCTTGATTCATCTGTGCTGTTGAGGACTTTGACCTCCAGCCAGGTTCCAAGGTTGTTTAATCCCTTTTCGATATTCCACCATTCCCCTAGCACGATCCCTATTAACAAACTGAGGACAACCACAATGGCATTCTGCGTCTTGATGAACATGGAAATGCCGTATGCCAGGGTGAACAATCCCAATCCTGTTACCACTGTCTGGCGTATGCGTTCAGGCAGCCTGGACCCTAGCAGGCAGCCCAAAGTCCCCCCTATGAATACAGTAGCAATGTTGATGAGTGTGCCGGTCATTTGGTTTTCGCGAAAGTCGGCTTTTCCTTCCCAACCGATTGGATCATCGCCAGTTCCAGGACAAAGCAAAATGAGGACAAGCGGTTTAGATATTCGATGACGTGAATATTTTGGATGATATGGTTGTGCAGCAGTTCAGCTACCCTTCGCTCTGCCCTGCGTACCACCGTCCGCGCTACATCCACAGCGGCGGTAGCGGTTGTATCTCCTGGGATGATAAACTCGCGCGGTATCTCGGTAACCGCTTCAAGCGCGGCCACCTGTTCTTCAAGCCAGGCAACTTTTTCCGGTGTGACTGCCTTGAACCGTTCGGCGTTTTCAGGGGAAGCGGAGATCTCTGCCATCATCTGGTAAAGGTCACGCTGGATTGAGATCAACATTCCTGCCCAATCGGGGTTGCTGATCAGGCTGCGTACCATCCCGAGGTAAGCATCTACCTCATCCAGGGTACCCACAGCCTCGATGCGCATATCGTTCTTCTTGACCCTGCCCTTGCCAAGGAGGCTGGTCAGACCATCATCCCCGCTCCGGGTATAAAGATTTGCCATTTTGCACTCCTTCCGGTTACACCTTCAGGTAAAGGTACCAGTATGTTTGCCTGGAGAACCCCTGTTCAATTTCCGGTTCCCACAGAAAATCACCAGGGGTGGAGATCATCCTCAGCCGGGAATCCAGTCCTGCCAGGATGCTTTCTTCATGGTACCGGTTGACTGTTTCGGTGAGCAATAGGTGCAGTATCACCCTCCAGCGCACCTGGTGCCGGTATCCCGCCAGGGTATGCTCGCGTGTATCTGCCCACTCATTCAGGGAATTCTGCCAAAGGTTCAGGCGCGCCGGTATTTCCTGCTCTGCTTTCTTGTCCCAGCCAGCCATCCAGCGCTTACGGATTGCCTCAATTCTTTCCAGCAGATCGTTAAGCGCAAGTTTCTCTGTTTCATCCCAATTTGCTGCCTTCAGCCGCGTGGTTGTTACCAGCAAGTTCCCCAGCGTCAGCTGCAACAATCCCTGGGCTTTGCGGGTGTTTCCCAGGGGATAATACAAAATGGAGGATTGGAGATACTCTTCCAACCCACCTGCTGCAACTTCAAGGAATGCCCAATCCCGTTCCAGCATGAATGCTCCCCCGGTTACTGTGTAGGTTGAACCAATTCTGGCTGGGGAGCTGGCGCTGCGGTCAGGTACCACTGGGTGATGGTCAGGAACCTGTCGCTGCTGTCGAACAACGGCCCCATACGCACCCCCAGGATTTGGTTAGAAACAGCGTAGGTATAAACCGGGTTAAAGAGCATCAACGCAGGCAGCTCATCATTAAACACCACCTGGAAATTCCGGTAAAGGCGGGCCCTTTCTGCCAGGTCTGTAGTCACACGGGCCGTCTCCAGGTATTCGCTCGCCACCCGGCTGTTCCATTGTGAATAGTTTTGGCCACCGCTGGCCTGGGCCTGGTCCCAGAATGGATACGGGTCAGGATCCGGACTGCCGCTAAAGTTCAGGTCAACCAGGGCAGCCTGGTAGTCACGCGCTTCCAGGTGCTCCCGAACCAGTTCCTCATACGGAACTGCTTCCAGGATCACCTCAACATTCAGGTCAGCCCAGTTTTTTTGAATGGCTTCGGCAATTGCAAAGTGAGTGGCATCATCCGGATAGAGCATGGTAAAGCTGAGCGCAATGCCTTCCTTTTCACGGACCGTGCTGCCCTCGGCTGGAATGACATACTCTTCCTCGCGGAGCAGGTTGCGGGCAGCTTCAAGGTCATACCCGACAGGCTGCGTGCCTTCGTAATACCCCCAGGTGTCGGGCAGAATTGGACCGTTTGCCAGAATGGCCTGACCTCCGAGGATCCTGTCGATCATGTACTGTCGGTTCAACCCAAGGTATAACGCCTTTCGGACAGCCTCATCCTGGAAGAATTCCAGCTGCGGATCATCCAGGTTGAGGAGCACCAGGGTCATTTGCGGTAGCCGGCCGGTATACACGGATAACCCCGGTTCAGCCAGCGCTGACTGCAGGATTTCGTTAGATACCCGGCTGATACCCTGAACTGCCCCATCCCGGAAAGCTTGCAGGGCAGAGCTGCCATCCGGATAATAGCGGAAAACCAGCTCATCGAGAAAAGCCGGGGCGCCATAGTAATTCTCGTTGCGTACCAGCACCAGCCCGGCAATCTGTCCATTTTCGACCACCAGGTTCTTGAATTTAAACGGACCGGTTCCAACGGGTTCAACATTGAACGGGGCATCAACCATCTCTGCAACCCCCAGCCCGTCCAGCAAATGCCTGGGCAACAGGCCGAATGAAACATAATCCAGGAAGGGGGCAAAAGCTTCCGGCAGGCGGAACTGGACCGTCTGCGTATCGAGCGCACTCACCTCAATTTCATTCCAAAAAGCTTTCAGGTCTGCCGGCAAAGGCGATTCTTCACTGCGCATCAGCTCGACCGTGAAGATTACATCGTCAGAGCTTACTGGAACCCCATCATGCCAGGATGCAGTCTTGCGCAATGCAAAATTGTAGATCGTGCCGTCTTTTGAAATACCCCAGCTTTCTGCCAGGTCAGGCTGCGGTACCCCGCTGCTGTCAAACTTCACCAGCCCGCTGAACAGCAGCCGGTCAACATCTTTATCCGGCTGGTTGCTGTCATCCAGCAATGGGTTTAATCGCTGGAAACTGCCGATCAAGGCTTCTGTATAAGTGCCACCCTGGCTGGGTGTGGGCTGTACATTGACAGATCCCTGGGGCTGTTCAAGTAATAACAAGACACCAACCACCAGACCGGTAATTAACAGGATAGCTATTTGCCAACGAAATCTTTTCATGGGTCAATTATAAATGGAAAAAGGGCTTACTCCCCGAATAGAGATCTGCCCTTTTTGATATTTATTTACACTTACAAGACTGCTGATGATATTCAGCTTGTTTTCCGGAAATACCTTGGAGAACAGTTGGGATTAATTGCCTACAAGGATGGTGACTATGGTAAGCACAAAGAACAATCCGCTGAGTGCGATCGTAATCCAGAACAACGTCTTTTCAATTCCACGCCGGGTGCTGAACACATTGCTGGATTCGCTGCCGGTCAGGCCGCCCAGCCCGACGCCTTTATTTTGCAGAATAACACTGGCGATTAATGCAACAGACGTTATAATCAGGGCAATGTAAAAATAGCTTTGTAAATTCACGCAGAACCTCCAAACTTGACTTAAGCTTTACGATTATACCTGCACCCTACTGGAATCGTCAACATCATGGCAGAACTTATCACCAACCTCCACATGCATACCACCTACTCTGACGGTACAGCAATTCACGCTGGTATCGCCCGCGAAGCGCTGAAAAGCGGAATTCTAGATGTGGTCATCGTTACTGACCACAATGTGTACGTCCAGGATGTAGAGAAGTATTACGAGGAAGGAAACCGCAAGATCCTGCTGCTGGTGGGTGAGGAGATCCATGACCAGGCGCGCGACCCGCAAAAAAACCATTTGCTGGTCTTTAATACCAACCGCGAGTTTGCAACCTATGCCCCCAACCCGCAGGTACTGATTGACCAGGTTAACCGTGCCGGCGGACTCAGTTTTCTGGCCCATCCAGTCGATCCCGCCCTGCCCTTATTCAACCAGACGGATATCTCCTGGGATAACTGGGAAGTGCAGGGGTATACGGGTATTGAACTATGGAACGGTTTCAGCGAGTTCAAGACCATCGTGCGCACCAGGCTGGATGCTGTCAAGCTGGCGTTTTTGCCGGAACTGATGGCACACCATCCCATCCCTGAACTTCTGGAACACTGGGACAGGCTGCTGGCTGAAGGCCAAAAAGTGGTTGCAATCGGTGGATCGGATGCGCATGCGCTTGCCCAAAGCCTGGGTCCATTGAAGAAAGAGATCTTCCCCTACGAGTACCATTTCCGCAGCATTAATACCCATCTCATTACACCACAGGGTTTAACCGGCGACCTGATCACTGACAAGAAGATGATCTATGATGCCCTGGCAAAAGGGAATTGCTTTATCGGGTACGATCTGCCAGCGCCCACCACAGGATTTCGTTTCACTGCACAGGGACGCGACCAGAATGCCATCATGGGCGATGAATTGATCTCCACGGAGAGTATCACCCTGCAGATACGGGTCCCTTTCCCCGCAGAAATCCGCCTGATCCGCAATGGCGAGGTGGTAGAAAGCTGGGATCGGCGCGAGGTCTGCACATACACCACCAGGATCCCTGGCGCTTACAGGGTTGAAGCATATGTTCACTTTATCAATAAAAGGCGTGGCTGGATCTACAGCAACCCGATCTACTACAAGAACCGATGAAAACCAATAACATCACCCGCATGCTGGATACCCGCAAAATCGCTTACCAGGTGTTTGAATTGCCGGAAGATAAGGTAGGCGCAGTTGAAACTGCGCTTATCCTAGGCGTACCTGCGGCTGAAGTATTCAAGACCATTGTGGTGCAGCGTGAAAAACCGGGTAAGGCTATCCTTGCGGTTGTTCCCGGAGACAGCAAGGTAGACCTCAAAAAATTGGCAGCAGCAGCGGGGGAAAAGAAGCTGAGGCTAACCACCCAGTCAGAAGCAGAAAAGCTGACCGGTCTGCTGGTAGGCGGAATTTCCCCGCTTGCCTTGTTGAACAAGGGGTTCCAAATCATCCTGGATGAGTCTGCCTTGCAGTATGAACAGATCCATATCTCCGGGGGACAGCGCGGGATGAATATCCGCCTGGCGGTCAAAGACCTTATTGCCATTACCAGCGCTCGGGTAGCGCAGGTTTCTGAATAAAAACCTATCCTTTAATCACAATCAATGGGCGCAGCCTGGCAACCTTACGTGCCAGCCCGGCATTGCTGACGGTTTGCACCACGTCATCGACATCCTTATAGGCTTCCGGTGCTTCTTCGGCCAATCCCGGCATCGATCCAGCCATGACCAGGATACCTTTCTTCTCCAACCTGCTTTGCAAGGCTTCTCCCCGGATGGAATGTTTGGCCTGGCTGCGGCTCATCACCCTGCCAGCGCCATGGCAGCAAGATCCAAATGAAAGCTCCATGCTGCGTTCGGTGCCTGCCAGCACCCAGGAAGCTGTTCCCATGCTGCCTGGGACAAGCACTGGCTGCCCGCTCTTTTGATACTCAGAAGGGATACCCTCTGAGCCAGGGCCGAACGCACGGGTAGCCCCCTTCCGATGTACACACACCCGCTGTTTCTTACCATTAACCGAATGCGTTTCCAGCTTTCCAATGTTATGGGCCAGATCGTACACCTGCTGTAAATACGCATTCTTTACCTTGCCTGCCAGCACCTGTTCAAATGCCATCCTGACCTGGTGTGCCAGGATGTGCCGGTTGGCGAAGGCATAATTTGCTGCGCAGTTCATCGCAGCCAGGTACTGCCTGCCTTCAGGTGAATCCAGGGGCGCGCATACCAGCTCCCTGTCTGGCAAGCTGATACCATACTTCCTGCTGACAGCCTGGAATTGCTGCACGAAGTCTGTGCAGATCTGGTGACCGAACCCGCGCGAGCCGCAATGGATTTGCACGGCCAGGCAGCCCTCTTCAAGGTTCATGGCTTCTGCTGCTTTGCTGTCAAATATTGTCTCTACCAGGTCCACCTCGAGGAAGTGGTTGCCTGCGCCCAAGGTACCCAGCTGGGGCCGCCCGCGCTCTCTTGCACGCTTGCTCACTGCAGCCGGATCTGCCCCTTCCAGGCAGCCACCCCCTTCAGTACGGCGGGCATCTTCTGAGGTGCCATACCCATTTTTCACTGCCCAACCGGAACCCTGCAGGCAGACCTGCTCCAGTTCCTTTTCCCCCAGGTTCCTGCCTCCCTTGGTTCCCACGCCGCTTGGGCAAGCCTGGTTGAGCAGCACTGCAAGGTCAGTCAGGTATGGCTCAGCATCACTCAGCTGCACCCGTGAAGAAAGCAGCCTTACACCGCAATTGATGTCATACCCTATCGCACCAGGCGAGATTACCCCGTCAGGATAAAGCATGGCTGCCACCCCGCCAATCGGAAAACCGTACCCCTGGTGTACATCCGGCATTACCACCACCCGCCCTGCAATCCCCGGCAGGCAGGCAGCATTTACTGCCTGTTCCAGTGAAAGGTCTCCGAGGGCAGCTTCAACCTGTTTCCGGCTGGCAATGATATGCACAGCTGCCTGCATTTCAGGGCGGTATCCAGTTGGGATTTCCCACCGGTACTCATTCAACTGGGCCAAGTGCTGAAACCCGATCATGCTAACATCTCCTACACATCAAAAACAATTTCTACCTGGAACCCTTGCGCTGTGGAAATGATTTTCATATTACTGAAAGTCACTGCCTTGATTTCCTTATCCAGGCTTCGGAGAGATTGAAACCAGACTTCACCGCTCAGGCTCTGGGCCGAAACAATAAGCTTCTGCCTGGCTGCAACGACCCTCTCCGATTCGATTATATACAGCAATTCGTTTAGGTAAGCTACCAGGAGACTCTCAGTATCTTCAGCCTGCAGGCTGAATGCACGGCGTGGCAGTGATTCACCGCCAGCCTGTACACCCATCAGCGCAGCCATAGCATCCGCCGCGGTGGAAAACAAGCCTGCCAGGTCATCTGCCCAAACGCGGACAGCCCAGTCTGCTGTATGGCTCAGCTCTTGATAACCATGCATGAAATTCCTGGTATCCTCCTGTATAATTATACCGAGATGAAAAACACCCTTGACGTATTTGAATCCAGGTTGAAGAGGTTGATCGAAGGTATTCCCAACATCCTGGGGTTCGATAAACCTGAAGACCTTTCCCATAAAGTGCGCCTGGCATTACAGGAAACCGTTGAAGGGCTTGCCGCTGGTAAAGCAGCTGCAACCGGGAATTTCATCCTGCGTATCCACCCTGACACCTATCAGCAGCTCGCCAACCCGCAAGACCTTCTGGACAGCCTGTTGCAGGTGATACAACTGGCCGCAGAAGAGGAAAACATCACCTTCCTGGGCGAGCCAGCCATTCGTGTCGAGACTGACCAATCCATCCAGGAAGGCAGCATCCAGGTTGAAGTTGATTCCCTGGTGGATACTCACAGCCATACAGCGGCTGTCAGCCTGACCCCTGCCCCACCGCCGCCAGCCAACACCATCCCGCACGAAGCTTACCTGATTATTGAAGGGAAAGAGACCTACATTCTCGATCTTCCAGTGATCAACATCGGCCGCAGGGAGGATAATCACCTGGTAATTGAAGACTTGCGCATTTCCCGGACCCACGCCCAGCTGCGCGCCAGGATGGGCAAGTATGTGATCTTCGACCTCGGCTCGACCGGGGGCACTTTTGTGAATGGGCAGCGCGTGACCCAGGCTGTTCTTGCCCCTGGCGATGTGATTTCACTGGCCGGACTGACGCTTATCTACAGTGAGACGCGCACAGACCCATCAGATAACACTGACAGGATGCCAAAATTATGAGTGCCGCCCTTGTCTTGATTCTGCGCCTGCTGCTGGCGCTGGTTTTGTATGCCTTCCTTGGTTATGCTCTCTATACGCTCTGGCGCGACCTTAAAGTAACCAGCCTGCTGGTTGGGACCCGCAAGATCCCTTCCATGACCCTCTCAAGGCTTGAACAGGAGCCTGGCGAAGGGAAGGCATTCCAGGTGCCCGAGGTAATGATCGGTCGCGATCCTTCATCCGATTATCCAATCCAGGATGAGACCATTTCCTCCCGGCATGCAAAGCTGAGTTACCACCACAACCAGTGGTGGGTAGAAGACCTGACCTCTACCAACGGGACTTTCTTGAATGACGAGCGCCTGTCGACGCCGACTGTGATTATTTCCGGAGACCTGCTGCGCTGCGGGAAGATCGACCTGGTAGTTTCGATCGAAACCCTCAGTTGATCCTGCGGCGGGCAACCGCCAGGAGAGAGCTCCCCTTTTTAAAAGTATTCCCCCGCTGCAACCAGCCGCGTTCCAGCTTCAAGAGCTGTGTCAGCGCCCAGTTCATCACACCATTCACCTGTAATTCCTGGTACGCCAATAAGTCGGCATCTAAAGTTACCCCCGTATCTGTATTGCGGTGGGTTAATTTCCTCCGCAGCCATACCAGCGGGTATGTCAGGCTCATGAAAGCGGTCAAACGGATGATTTCATACCCTGCATCCTCAAGCAGCCGAGTGAGCGTTTCACGGGTGTAGCGGCGTTGGTGATGGCTGGCTTCATCAAAATAACTCCATAAACCGGGGTCAGCTGGAACCGTAATCACAACGTATCCTCCTGGTGCGAGAATCTCACTCACCTTTTCCAACATCTTCCGGTCATCCTGGATGTGCTCAAGCACATCATAAAAACTGACCAGTTCAAAACCCCCTGCGAAAGGCAGATTCAGCACATCTGCCTGCACCAGGGGGCAGTTGACCCTTTTTCGGGCCAGCACCAGCCCGGAATGGAACAGATCGCTCCCAATCACCTTGCCCCGCCAGCAGGCAGATTCGGTGACACGCAGGGTATTGCCATTGCCGCAGCCGAGCTCCAGTACCCGGTAACCATCCTTCAAATTCCGGTTTAGCACTTGCAGCGTATCTGCCACTACCCGGTTTCTGCTTACAAACCAGAAATGGCGTTCTTCAGCCTGAAACAGGGGTTCAAAAAATTGTGGATCGTAGGAATCGGAAATACTCACAGGTCAATTGTACTGGATAAACCACCCGGACTTGCAAAACTGAAAACTAAATCTTGTTCATTTGATACAATTAATTTGACTTTAATATTTCTAAATGCTAGAATAAATGCGTTGGATGCCAAGTTGTTTTCATTGGAGTCGGGGGAAAACTTCATAGGCTAGTTGCCTGCAACAGTACTTCCTGAAGAGAACTTCCGAAGCACCTGAATCGCATTAGGAAAAAGGAGCGTTATAAAGATGTCGGATCGTATTACGGGAACAGTGAAATGGTTTAACAATACAAAGGGATTCGGATTCATCTCCCAGGAGAGCGGACCAGATGTCTTTGTACATTACTCAAAGATTAGCAGCGACGGCTATAAGACCCTCAACGAAGGTCAAAAAGTCGAGTTCTCAGTGGAACAAGGTGCAAAAGGATTGCAGGCAGTCGACGTAACTGTTATAGAGTAATTCGCCAACTATTATTTACAATTGCCCGGCTTTCCCCCAGGGCATACATAAAAACAACAACGCACATGCTCTTCCGTAGAGAGGATGTGTGGTTGTTTTTACACTGGTAAACACCCTGTAAGTATGCTATGATTTTGGTTGAGCATTCCAACTCTCTGGAGGTATTATGACCGGCAAACCAATCCTTGGCATCATCGGCGGTTCAGGACTGTACCAGTTCGAATCGCTTGCAGAAGTGGAAACCCTGGAAGTTGATACACCGTTTGGAAAGCCATCCAGCCCGATCTTCACCGGCCTACTGGCAGATCGCAAAGTGGCTTTCCTGGCACGCCATGGTATCGGGCATTTCATCAACCCGACCGAAGTCAACTACCGCGCCAACATCTATGCTTTTAAGATGCTGGGTATCCAGCATGTGGTCAGCATCAGCGCCTGCGGTTCACTCAGGGATGATTTTGCCCCGGGGCATATCGTGATACCCGACCAGTTGTTTGACTTTACCCGCTCCAGGGCACGCTCATTCTTTGAAAATGGGATTGTTGCCCACATCGGCACTGCCAACCCGTATTGCACTGCCCTCTCAAACCTGGTATATCAGGCCGTCTCTGCTTCCGGGCCTGTCGAAGTTCACAAAGGCGGAACCCTGATCACCATTGAGGGTCCGCGTTTCTCCACCAGGGCAGAATCCAATCTCTACCGTTCATGGGGAATGTCCATCATCGGCATGACAGCGTCACCCGAAGCCTTTCTGGCACGGGAAGCTGAAATGTGCTACAGCACAATGGCACATGTCACAGATTACGATGTCTGGCATTCTGCCGAAGAACCGGTCAGCGTGGAGATGGTCGTCAAAACCCTGATGCAGAATACTGCGGTAGCGCAGAAAGCCATTGAACAACTGGTCAGGGTGATTGACACCGAACGCCATTGCGATTGTGAAGATGCCCTGGCAAATGCTGTCATTACCAATCCCGCAGTCATCTCGGAAGAGAACCGGCAGAAGTACCATCTCCTGCTGCAAAAATACCTTCACCAGTGAACCGCCTGTTTCCCTCTACGCCTTCCGAAAAAGACTTCATCCAGAGCCGCCTGATGGTTCTGGCAGCTATTTTCCTTTTCCTTTATTCTCTTATCCTGACCATTTCACCTGCTGTCCGGTACCATGAGTGGAATGTAACATACCGTTGGACCCAATGGATCGGATATGCGGTCTGGCTGGCAGGATTCGTGGTGCTTCACCGCGAGGTCCGCGCCCGTATCCCGGAGCGCGATCCTTACCTGCTTCCCATCGTTGCCATGCTCAGCGGGCTTGGTCTGCTCACCATCTGGCGCCTCGATGGTCAAAATATTTTGTGGAACGGGTTCGGCCTGCGCCAAACCCTCTGGATAGCTCTGGCTTTTGCGGTTGTCTGGCTGGGCATCCGCTACCCGATTTTCCTCTCCTGGCTCAGAAGGTACAAGTATATCTGGCTGACAGGAGGGCTGCTGCTGATGGCACTTACCACCATCATAGGCATTTACCCCTCCGGCGAAGGCCCCGGGCTGTGGCTCAGGTTCGGTGGGTTATACATCCAGCCGTCAGAAATCCTTAAACTACTCCTGGTGGTGTATTTGGCAGCCTACCTGGCTGACCACATCCCGATCAACCTCAACCTCATGCAGTTGCTCACCCCCACGGTTGTCCTGATCGGTGCTGCCACACTGCTCCTGATCGCCCAGCGCGACCTGGGCACCGCTTCCATCTTGATCCTTTTGTATTTCACCATTATCTACATGGCTGCAGGTAAACGCCGGATTATGATATTCGGAGCAGCCTTGATTGCAGCGGCTGCAGTGGGCGGTTATTTCCGGTTTGGGGTCATTAAGGTGCGTATTGATGCCTGGCTCAATCCCTGGATTGATGCCGGCAACCAGTCTTACCAGCTGGTTCAATCTTTGATCGCCTTCGCCAGCGGCGGGCTGTCAGGCAGCGGTCCTGGATTGGGGTCGCCGGGTGTGGTACCGGTATCCCATTCTGATTTCATCTTTGCCAGCATTGCTGAAGAGCTCGGCCTGGCAGGGACATTCGCGGTATTACTGCTTTTCGGCTTGCTGGTGGTGCGTGGAATCCTTACCGCCTTAAGAGCTCGCAACGCTTTCCAGCGCTATCTGGCAGCAGGGTTGTCCATGTACCTTGGAATCCAGGCGGTCATCATTATGGGCGGAAACTTGCGACTCATTCCTCTCACTGGTGTTACCTTGCCCTTTGTTTCGTATGGCGGCTCATCGCTCCTGGTTTCATTTTTCTCCGGCTTGATCCTCCTGTTGATCAGCAACCAGCCCAAAGAAAGCCCCGCAGGAGTGGTTTTTACTTTTCCATATAAATTAGCCAGCCTTGGGGTGCTGGTTGGCCTGGCAGCTATCGCCCTGATGAATGGATACTATGCTGTCATCCGTTCAGAGAGCATTGCGGCACGCAATGATAATCCCCGCTGGGCAATCAATGACCAGTATGTCGTGCGTGGAAAGATTCTAGACCGGCGCAATAATGTCATCTCGCAAACGAGCGGTGAAACCGGGCAGTATACCCGTACGATCCTCTACCCGGCCCTTAGCAACACCGCAGGCTATTCCAACCCCATGTATGGGCAAGGAGGAATTGAAGCCAGCCAAGATGGTTACTTGCGCGGGTTGGAAGGCATTCCTTACAGCCATATTTTCTGGCAAGATCTGCTGTACAATCAGCCGCCAACCGGGCTGGATATCCGCTTATCCATATCTCTGGAGCTGCAAAAGGTTGCAGATGACCTGCTGGGAGATAAAAAAGGAGCGCTGGTCCTCTTGAATGCCCAGAGCGGTGAGATACTGGCGCTATCCTCGCACCCGGGTTTTGATGCAAACCAGCTGGATACCCTGTGGGAGACATGGAAAGATGATCCCGATGCTCCGCTGCTCAACCGCGCCACCCAGGGTCAGTATCCTTTAGGCACCGTTTTGGCACCATTTATGCTCAGCGCGCTGGAATCTCAGGGCGGAACCCTGCCCCAGGAACCAGCAACCTGGCGGTTCAGCCTGGATAATGGAACTGTGCTGGATTGCGCCATTCAACCAATCGGGAACACCTGGTACTCTGCTGTACAGGCTGGCTGCCCGCAGGCTTCGATCGTACTCGGCAGGCAGCTTGCCCTGGCAGACCTGACAAAAGTGTATGACACCTGGGGCTTTGATGAGACACCCGTCATCCCGGTGGCTTCAGCCAGGCCGTCAAAACTTGACCTGATCAACAACCTGGTAGATGCCTCGCTCGGCCAGGGTGATTTCAGGGTCAGCCCCCTCCAGGTTGCACTTGCAACTGCTGCCTACAGCACCGGCGGGCAGCGACCGTCACCGCTGCTGGCAATGGCAGTAAACACTCCCCGTAACGGCTGGGTGATCCTGCCGGTAGAACCTTCCAGTTCAACTTACCCGAGAAATGTGCTGGTCAATAATGTGGAGAAATTCACACTGCCAGGTACCGCAACCTGGCAGACAGTCGGGCAGGCACTAACCGAAGAAGGCACGATCACCTGGGTGATCGGCGGTACCGTTTCCAGCTGGCAGGGCACCCCGCTTGCGCTTGCCCTGGTGATCGAAGAAGACAACCCCGAATATGCACAGTTTGTTGCCAGCCAGGTTCTGGCTGAGACGATGCAATGATCTTCATAACCTGCAGGTATAATCCTACCACCTTGTAAATCCCCTAAAAAACCTGGGCTTCACGCCTTCCCGGAAAAGCCGAAAATCTCATGCTATAATCCAGCTATTAGGTCCATTATGGAACAGGTTCTGGTTTTGAATGCTAACTTTGAACCGATCCATGTTTGCGAGCTGCGCCGGGCAATCGGGCTGATCATGACCGACAAGGCAGCCATGGTGATGAATGGACGCGGTTACATTCATACCAGCGGCAGTGATTTCCCAAAGCCTTCTATCATCAGGCTGCAAAACATGGTCCATGCCCCGCGTCCCCACGTTAAATTAACCCGCCGTGAAATCTTCCGGCGGGATCACTTTACCTGCCAGTATTGCGGAAAACATACTTCGGAGCTGACCATCGATCATGTAATTCCCCGCCACCTGGGGGGAGAGCATTGCTGGGAAAATGTGGTTGCAGCCTGTCCCGCTTGCAACCACCTGAAAGGCGGCAGACGTCTGGAAGAAAGCAGACTGCAGCTCCCGCGCCAACCCCATGAGCCGCCGCAGTCAGCTTATTACCTCTTCAGCCGGTTCCTGGTAGAAAACAAAGACTGGGAAGATTTCATCGCAGGCTGGTAAGAAAAAATCCCTTATTTTGCTAAAACCCGATCTGCATGAAGTCCTGGGCCAGGCTTACTTCTCCCGGGAAAATCTGCCTGGCCTGCTCCACCATTTTAGCCAGTTCTGGATGGCTGTAATCATAATGGATCAGCACCAGGCTGCGGGAGTCCGCCGCACGGGCATCTTCAGCGGCTTGTTGCGGAGATGAATGACCGCGGGCGTTGCCGGCAGCTTCGTGCAGCAGAACATCCACCTTGTGCGCAAGCGATATGACCGCCGGGCAGGGTTCTGTGTCGCAGGTGTACATCAAGCTTTTCTTGCTGTCCTTATAATCTACTCGCAGCCCGATGGTAGGTATCAGGTGCTTTACCGGGGAAGTAGTAATGCACAGGTTTTCATCCTCAAAGGCGCGGTAACCCTCGCCCTCGGGCAGGAAGTGGTACGCAAGGGGGAACATGCCTGGCCAGGTGTGGTAATCATACAACTCCATGGTCTGGCGGATCTTCTGCAGGGTGATTTCCAATCCATACAGGTGCAGTGGAGCGCTGCGGCCCTTCAGCCACATTACCATGAACAGCAGCGGCGCACCCGCCGCATGGTCCGGGTGGAAATGGGTAAAAAAGATGTTGTTGATAGATTCCAGACTGGTGCCAGCCTTTTCAAGGCGCTGCACGGGGCTGCTGGCACAATCCACCAGCACATTCGTTTTACCCGCCTGGATAAGCAGGTGAGTATTATCATGCCTGCTATCGGGCACGGCATTGGCTGAACCAAGGACAACCACATTATCCATACTTCCCTCCAGGATCCATCTCTTCTATAAAAATGCTCCCCTGGCGGGGAGCATTGCATTTCAGTCTGTTTCCGGATTGGCAGTTTCTGATTTATCCGTGTCAGCTTCCAGGTCGCCGGATGCTTCAAGCACCAGATTGTTTTCAACAACTGCTTCAGCTGCCGGTTTACCCTGGTTCGGGAATTTGATCCTGTCACGGTGTGCGTATACCATCCATCCTACAGACGCTACCATCAACACCGCCATTAAGGTCTGGTTGATGTTGATGTTGCCAACCGGCGACGGATCAAGGCGCAGGTACTCAAGGAAGAAACGCGCAAAAGGATACATGAACATGTAGACCCGGAAAATGTCCCCGTTCTTAATGCGGTCTTTGTACTGGATGCCGATGTAAAGCAGCAAACCCATCACAAACAGGTTCCACAGGAATTCGTACAGGAAAAGGGGATGGTAAGTCGAGTAAGCCTCATAACCCGGAACACGGTGGGCTGCATCAATGGTGATCGCCCAGGGAAGGGAAGAAGGAGCACCATACACTTCCTGGTTAAGAAAGTTCCCCCAGCGGCCAATTGCCTGTGCCAGGGCCAGCCCGGGGGCGATCATATCTATCCAGACCATCATCTTCAGCTTCTTCTTGCGGCAGTACAGCCACAAAGCGAACACACCGCCCATCACAGCCCCGGGGATACCCAATCCGCCGCTACGGATATTAATGGCATCCAGCGGGTGGGTCAGGTAATACATGGTAGTGATGCCTTGCTCCACCATTGAAGCAGGCGGGGTAAAGATATGCCACAAACGCGCCCCGACGATGCCCCCAATTAACAGCCAGGGCAGCATATCCCAGATTGTCTCGGGATCTTCGCCGTTACGTTTCGCCAACCTGGCAGCCAGGAAAGTGGCAGCAACTGCCCCAGACATGATCAAAATGCCGTAGTAATAGATAAAAATAGGTCCTAACCAGAATCCTTCTCGAACAAACATGGTTCACAACATCCTTTCCAGGAGAATTTTCGTTTTATTTCTTTCTATTTTCCGGTAATATCAACCGTTTTAGCCTGCCGGTACACGCTAGCAATCCTCTGTATGGCGGTAAAGTGGGATAACACGGCAATAAGCCAGATGGCAACGGTCGGGATATTGAAGATCAGACCGGGGATCAGGATGATATACCTTTCCACCCGGCTGAGCAGCCCAACCTTTGCTTGAAAACCGAGGCTTTCTGCCCGGGCGCGGATGTAAGACACCATCACGGAGCCGGTTGCAGCCAAGAATACCGCTCCGCAGGAGAGCCAGTCTTGCTTCTGTAAAAAGTAAACCAGCAGCCCGCCCAGGATTACAAATTCCGAATAGCGGTCGGTTACCGAATCGAGAAAAGCACCAAATTTGGAAGTTTCCCCTCTCAGTCGTGCCAGGGCACCATCTAAGAAGTCCAGGGGTGCCATGAATAGAATGACAACACCCGCCCAGGTCATATGCCCTGTGGCTGCCAGCACAGCTCCGCCAAAATGCCCTGCCAGACCCAGCAGAGTAACAGTATCTGGATGGATTCCCAGCCGGTTCAAGAATCTGGCAGCAGTTTGCCCTGCTCCTCGAAAGGTTTTTCTGAGGAAATCGGTAAAAGTTTTGGATTCTTCCATGGAGGCAGGAGTTTCAGCGTTTTCTGGCATACGGATAATGGTTCTCCTCTTAAATGTCGGCTAATAGTAAAGCAGCGAAATTATTCTGTCAAGCATCAATCTTGTTCGCCTTCTTCACCGTCATCACCAGAATCCATATCTGCCAGTGGATCGGTTTCATCATCTGCACTGTAAAAGACCTCGCGCTCTTTCCCGCCTGCAACTGCCGGACCGATCACTCCCATCTCTTCCAGCTTGTCAATCAGGCTGGCTGCCCGCGGGTAACCAACCCTCAGGCGGCGCTGCAGTAGGGAAGCAGAAGCCCGCTGTGATTTTCGCACTACCTCTACAGCTTTTTGCAATAATTCATCATCCGGAGCTTCCCCTTGTGCCTGGATCAACTCCTCCCAGGGGCTGGGTTCAGGCTCCTCTCCATTTTGCATATCCTTCCAGAAATTGACTACCCGCTCAATCTCATGGTCTGTGACCATCACCCCCTGGCAGCGCAGCAGAGTGCCTAATTCCGGGTTGAGGAACAACATGTCACCCCGCCCCATCAGCGTTTCAGCGCCGTTGGCATCCAGGATGACGCGCGAATCAACCGAAGAAGCCACCGTGAACGAAACCCTGGTGGGGAAGTTGGCTTTGATCAAACCGGTGACAACATCGGTACTGGGGCGCTGGGTCGCCACCACCAGGTGTATGCCGGTAGCACGCGCCATTTGGGCCAGCCTTACCACTGCAGGCTCAGTCTGGTCCGGGGCGCTCATCATCAGGTCTGCCAGTTCATCAATGATAAGCACAATGCGCGGCAGAGTCTCCAGGTTCTTGCGCTGCATCTTGCGGTTGTAGCTTTCCAGGTCACGTGAATGTAACGCTTCCAACAGCCTGTAGCGTCTGCCCATTTCCTCGACTGCCCATTGCAGCACACCCAGCATGCGCTCGACCTGGGTTTCCACCTTGCCGAGCAGGTGGGGCAACCCATTAAACCGGGCAAGTTCAACCATCTTGGGGTCAAGCATCGCCATACGCAAGTCGGAGGGCGTGTTGTTCATCGCCAGGCACACCGCCAGGGATTGGATGAAAACAGATTTTCCCGAACCCGTTGTTCCAGCAATCAGGAGGTGGGGCATCCGTCCAAGATCAGAGACGATCGGCTGGCCGGACACATTCTTGCCCATAGCTACCGCCAGGGGTGACCCGACCTGCTGGAAAGCATCCGATTCAAGGATGCTGCGCAGCCGTACGATTGAGATGCGCTCGTTAGGCACCTCCACCCCTATGAACGACTGCCCGGGTACCGGTGCTTCAATACGGATGCGCTCAGCCGATAGTGATAAAGCCAGGTCGCGCTGCAAGTTGGCAATTTGCGAAACACGTACCTTTTGCCTGACAATTTCACCATCGGGTCCGGGCTTTTCGGTATACCCGGGTTCTACCGCATACTGGGTAATGGTCGGCCCGGTACGGTAACCTACCACCCTGGCTGGAATGCCGAATTCCAGCAGGGTGCGTTCGATCCCGCTGGCGATGTGGTGAATGTTCTCCTCATCCGGCTTGCTGGATTTCTCCTGCATCAGGATATTCAAGGGTGGAAGCCTGCCATCCTGCGCAGCTGCAACCCCAGTGGTTTTGGATACTATTAGTGAAGCTGTAGTACCGGCAGTTTCTACATTCGGAGGTGTCAACGCTTCAAGGGGTTCGATCATCCCATCCTGCAGGTCAACGCCTTCTGCTTGCAGGTCCTGCTCGGTGAGCAAGAATTTATCCAGCATCCTTGCGATCAATGCCGGTATTCTAAAGCCTATGATCACCAGGACAGTCAGTAGAATCAGTAACAAGATAGTACTGAAAGGCGCTGGCAGGATGCGGTTGAAGATTTCTGCCAGGCCCCAGCCAATATACCCGCCATCCAGCCCGGACTCTGCCCGGTCAAGCAAGTGCCCGTTAAACAAAGAAAGCAGGGCTGTTAAGGTAAAGAGGACACCCTCCAGCGCCAGGACCTGGCTGAGGGTCAGCATGGTCTTGCGCCGTGAACCGCGCCATAAAGCCATTACCCCGCCCAGGGCCAGCAGCGCAATAAATCCATATGCGCCCCATCCCAGCCAGTGACGGATGAAATTTACCCAGGGGGTAATGATGCTTCCCTGGCTTACATTCAACAACCCAAATAGAAGCAATACTGCCCCTGTGATCAGGGCTAAACCGATAATATCGCGCAAAAAACGGTCAAAACGAAGTGAAAACCCCGCCAGCGATTCAAGCCAGCGGGGAAGACTGCTTTGCCGGATTTCTGGCTGCGGCTCGGTGTTTGCACCGGTTCTGCGCCGCCTGTTGTCTGTAGAAGAACTCATAAAGTGGTCACTAATCCTAATCCCAACCTGCGCCTGTCCGGGTCAATATGTAAAATTTCTACCTGGACAAGCTGACCGGGTTGAAGGGTGGTATGGTCCTCTTTAGCATTGAGGTTTGCCAGGTTCGAGTTGTGGATCAGCCCTTCCACCCCATAATCCAGGCGGGCAAATGCACCGAAGCGCATGATTGATGTGATGGTAGCAGGAAGCACATCACCCGCGTGGAATTCCTTAACCAGCTGTTCCCAGGGGTTCTGCTTCAGGCGTTTGATACTTAATGCCACCCGGCAGTTCTCTTCACAGGCTTGCAGCACTACTGCTTCCACCGATTTCCCTACCTCAACCAATTCAGAGGGATGTTGTACGCGGCCCCAGGACAGTTCGGAAAGGTGTACCAGCCCTTCCACACCTCCCAGGTCAATGAATACCCCAAAATCAGTGACGTTGGTGACAGTACCGTTCACCTTCACACCGGGTTTCAGGCTGTCGAACAACTCTTTCCGCTTCCCGCATCCTGCCTGGGCAGCCCGCTCTGAAAGGACAATACGTTCCTGGGAAGGTTCGCATTCGATCACTTTCAGGTCAACCTGCTTCCCAACAAACCCTGAAAGGAAGCTCAACCTTTGCTCATCATTAAGTCCGCAGGGCATGTCCACAATGTGGGAAATCGGCACAAACCCTTGGATACCCTCTGCTGCTACCAGCAAACCGCCCCGGTTATACCCGCGCACTTCGAAAGGTAAAACATCATCGCTTTTATAAAGCTGCCGGATTAGCTCCCAATCTTGTTTATGCTCCCCCTTTTCCTCAGGAACCTGGTTTGCTTGTTCTGGCTTTCCATTAAGCTTAGAAGCTTCCAACTCATCTGCCATGAGAGAAACCCACCATCCCTCATCCAGATTGTCCCCTCCACTTTGCTGCTCGTTCCACTCCTGGTTCCCAGCCATTCACACTCCCAATATAATTTCCGTACAGTAAAACCTGTCAGTCTGAGGATGCCGGTCTGACAGGATTGAGAACCTGGCTCTCCATCTCCAAGATCTCACGAGCAACCGCTTCAATTGCGATCCTCTGTTTGCGGTACAAGTCGGCTTCAGACATTGATAAGCGAAGCGCAACTTCACGCACTTTTTTCCCCTCGAGAAACTTTAATTCGATAATATTATACAATATCCAGTCAGCTGTGTAACGCCGTTCCCCTTCCGGGCGGATCCTTTCAACCGCTTTCTTAATCACCGAGCGCATGGCATTGGCCTGGTTCCCCTCATTCTCATCTACTGCCAGTTGAACAACCTTAAACTTCATCAACGGGGTTTCGGTAAGTCTTGGACCGCCCCAGTAGTGGGTCAGTGCATCTCGCACCCACTTTATTACGTCATCTGCTGCTTCCGGCAGCTCCCGGCTCAAGGCAGAGGTGTTCCCATAACGGGCTGAGGCGCGCAGGTGTTCAATCACAGCAATATCCGGCGCATACTCCTGGATGTTGGCAAAAATATCCTCCTGCAGTCTGCGGTCTCGTAAAGCCAGGACTGCACGTTCCTTGAGGATCTCGATGGTGGACCATTCATCTGTCTCCAGCACCCTCTCATTGCAATCGGGGATACCCAGCAAACCGATCAGATTCCGGCCGTTCTCCTGTTCCTGCAAGGGTATGATAAGGCTGTTCTTCCAGACCAGCGCTGCTTCCGGTTCATCCCTGTCCGGCTGTACTTCCTCGCTGCCTGGTAATTCCAGAAGGGCAGCATTCGTTATTCCGACAGATGCCAGCTGTTCAAACCCGTCTGGCGTCAGGACGGCGATATAAGCGCCTTTGACCTGCAGCCTGTCGCACACTGCTGAAAGGATCATCTCCAGGAACTGGCGCAGGTCATTATTTGTCAGCAGGCGGTCTTCCATATTGTGGATTATCTGCAGTTCATTGCTGTCTTTGCCCCAGAACAGGTACCGCTCTCCCAGGGGAGCAAACAGGACGATCACATATTCCAGCAGCAAAATGGTTGCCACCATAAAAATTGGCACCAGCGCAGTATAGTCCTGCCCAAATAATGCACCTGCACGGCGGATGACAGTAACCACACCCAGGGTGGCGCTGGCAGTAAACGGGCCGCGCATCAGCCACTTGAACAAACGTCCTTTCACCACCCGGTCTGGCCAGGGAGTGCCAAAGAAGGCAACCGCATAAGACATGATCACGATCAGGATGATCACGATGGTATTGCTCAATCCTGTCAATCCCCAGAAAACCAGCCCGTTGATCCTGACGATACCCGAACCGAACAGCAGGAATGGCAGGGAACCGATCACCGGAGCCACAGCACCGGCTATCAGGTAACCCATCCTTCTACGGCTGGTGGATGTGACAGCCCGCCTGTAACTGCGGACAAAGTTGATCCAGGATGCAGCCATGGCAGCCATAAAATACAGGGCAAAAAGGTAAGTTGCAGTGATGGGCGTGAGGTGTGGAACGGGGACATTATCATACACTACCGGACCAACAAACCAGCCGAGCAACAGAAGTATGAGAAATGCCCCTGAAATCAAGTAAGCTAGCGAGATGGCGATTAACCGCTTTCCTTTGCTTGGTTTGCCTGTTGTAGCCAGAACCGCATTCGAAAACTGCAGGTAAATCGGGGGCAGCAGGATCACACCTACCCATTGCAGAAGCAGCAGGAACCTGGTTATCCCGCCATCTGAATTTGTGCTTACCAGCGAAACAGCCGTAAACGAAATTACCACACAAATCATGATCCCTGCAAAGGAGCGGGCAACCCGGTCTCGCAGGTTAAATGCAAGGGCATATAAAAGCAGGGAAAAGGCGGTTACTGCCACACCCGCCATCAAGATTTGGCTGAGTGTTCTGAAAACAGCCTCTACCCATTCCAGTAACAATTCAAACATGGATTACCTGATATTACGCTATCTGACAAACCTCGTAAAGATGATGGCGATATCATCATTCGGGTAATAATGGTCAAGATACCCGCTAAACTCGAAACCAAGTTTCTTTGCCAGCTGGATCGCTGGAAAATTCTTGGATTGCATTTCGAGGGAAACGCTTTTCACTTTGCGCCTGACGCCCCATTCCTCTATAGCCAGAACCAGGGCTTTGGCGATGCCTTTGCGGCGCATAGTCTCTTTTACCACCAGGTCGGTGATCCAGATGACGCCTGGTGCAATATTCTCACTGATACGGACATAACCAACCGGTTTATCCTGGTGATAGGCTGCCAGCACAATCCCGCTTTCCAGCCAGCGGCTGGTCAGCAGCGCTGGCGGCCTGGGGTAATCCTGCTTTAATGTCCGCGGCAAGCGCGCCAAGCGAAAACTTGCGCTCACCTGGTTTTCATCGTTCGTGCTATCCATTTGCCACACATGGCTTGTTTCATAATGAGTTTCAAAACTAAGCAGCGCATCCAGGTCAGTCTTCAATGCAGGTCGAATCTCAATTTCTGGCATTAATGTACATCTCCAATAAAATTTATTCTTCAGCAGCGGTTACCCGTACCGTAATCGTGCAGGAAGGCAGAATATTGTTCTGGCTGTCATAAACCACCAGCCGGAGGGAGTAATCGCCCGGAACCAGCTGCTCGGTGTTCCATATCCCGCCCAGGGGCTGGTCCACCACGGGGCTGTTCCCGGCGGCGATGGCGATCCATGAATCGCTGCCCGGCTGGCCAAACTCAAACTTGTAAAATCCCAGGTTAACAATATTTACGGTGCCGCGCAGTTCCAGTAATCCGCTCACCTCTTCACCGTTCGCAGGGTATGTCCACTCGACCTGGCCGGGTACACACCCTTCACTGACAGGATTTTCAACTTCAGGTGTGTTTTGCCCTGGGGTTTGCTGGAATTCTGCAGTAGCTCCAGGAGTGCTGAACAAGTCCAGCGTGGGCGTGCTGAGGGACGCCACATCAGAGTAACCGGGCGCAATAAATGAAACCAGGGCAAGCTCTGCGACCCCCACCAGAAAAACCAGGATCACCACTACAAGCGCTGAGGTGAACCGTCTTTGTGACACTTCTTTTTCCAGGCCGAATATGGAAGAACGCCACTCGCGCCAGGAACCCAGCATTTTGCGTATGGATAAAATACCCACAAAACCCAGGATTACATAAATGGGTATTTCATACTTCTGCAAAAATGTCAACAGGTCATTCATTTAAAGTTCGTTTAATACCCCTAATAAGATCGCCTTCAGCCGCGGCACAATCACACCGGCTGCCTCAAGTACTTCTTCATGGGTGGTGATGGTGCTGCCATCCAGGTTAGCTTTGTTGGTTACACCCGAAAAACCCAGCACCCTTACCCCGCCGTGGCGGGCAACAATCGTCTCAGGCACAGTGGACATCCCTACCGCATCAGCACCTGCGAAATGCAGGAAACGCAGGTCCGCCGGTGATTCAAATGACGGACCAGCCAGTCCGACATAAACTCCCTCGCGCAGGGTGATATTCAGTTTTTGTGCTTGTTTGCGGGCAGCCTCCATCAACTGGCGGTCAAACATTTGCGACATATCCGGAAAACGGGTCCCAAACTCATCCAGGTTGGGACCGCGTAGCGGGTTGTTGCCCGCCATCCCGATCAAACCGATCGTATCCCTGATCAGCATAACATCCCCGGGAAGGTAATCGGGGTTGATCGCGCCGGCAGCATTCGTGACAACCATGATCTCCATACCCAGGCGCTGCAACACCCGCACCGGCATGGTGATCTCAGACATGCTGTATCCCTCATAATAATGAATACGCCCCTGCATTACCGCCACATTCTGGCCGGCTAATTTTCCAACTACCAGCCGGTTTTTATGCCCGACCACATGCGATAAAGGCCATTCCGGAATTTCCGAGTAGGGGATCACATCGGCATCTTCCACCTCATCGGCAATATCAGCCAATCCTGTGCCCAGGATCATACCGATTTTTGGGGTAATATGCAGCCTGGCGCGGATAAAAGCTGCAGCACGGTCAATTTGCTCGATTGTCACAAAATTATCCATGATATTTTCCTTTAAAAATCCAGAGCCTGGCAAGATTAATTACCTTACATCGGCAGGCAGTATGATTATATCAAAACCTAACAGGTGAAATTATCTATTAGCCCAATTAACGGAACCGTAAACCTGGCATTGTTGAAATTTCTTAATTCTTATGCTAAAGTAATTCAAATTCATTTCCAGGTATCATCCTTTTGTCGAAGCCTTATCGCAGCATCACCCTATCAGATTCACAACGGGTTTACCTGCCAGTAGCAATAGCGCTTCTGGTGTTGAACATAATTGTTATTGTCCACAGCCTGGATGCATCCCACAGTGGCGAAGTCTCCCGTGAAAATTTCCTGGTCGGTTTTCTTTTCATTGTGATCAGCTCTCTTATCGTTCCACGTTTGCTCCCCATCATGGATGACTATCCCATTTTGCATTGGGTGCATATCCTGCTGATCGCTGCCTTCATTGGCATTATCACCTCCAACCAGCCCGAACACATGCTAAACCTGTCGATTGTGTTCATTGCCACAACCCTGATTGGAACAGCAATCATAGCCGGCAGAGTACCAGCCTATTTCCTGACAATTCTTGTTGCGGTTACCCGGTTTTACATTTACCAGGGCACGATCGTTGAGGATAGCTTTGAATCATGGGTCCGAGCCCTGGCGCTGCCTATGGCCGGGATCGTCTGTGTTGAGACCATTTCGATTATGCGCGCATCCATCGCCAAAGAAGTGCTGCGCCTAAAAACCATCAACCGGGTGGCTCAATCTTTCAGTTCATCGCTTGAGATTAACCAGGTTATTACCCTGATCAGCCATGCCATCCAGGACACTTTGCAGGCAGATACCTATTATGTAGCCCTTTTCTATGGAGAAAACCTTCACCTGGATCTTCTCTATGACGACGGCGAATTTTTCCCGCCCATGGAAGTTCCCCTGGAAGGCACCCTGGCAGAGCATCTGGTGAAAACCAGGGAACCTCTCCTTTTGTATGACCTCAGCAAAGAACACCAGCGGCTGGGTATCCAGTATGCGATCGTTGGAAAGCCGCACATCAGCCGCAGCTGGATGGGGGCGCCCTTGATCGCCAACCAGAAGGTTCTGGGGTTGGTGGCAGTGGCGTCATACAAACCGGGTTTCTTTAACCTGAAAGACCTTGAGATGATCCAGTCCATTGCGCTGCAGGCTTCATTGGCCATTGACAATGCCCGCAACCACACTGCGGTACTTGAACAATCCCGCCAGGACAGCCTGACAGGGGCGCTGAACCACGGAACATTTATCACCATGCTGCAGGAAGAGATCGAGAAATCGAAAGCCACTAACCATTCGGTAGCCGTTGTCATGCTGGATGTGGACAGCTTCAAACAATACAATGATACCTGGGGTCACCTGGTTGGCGACCAGGTGCTTACCTCGTTGACCAGTGTAATTAAAGGCCACATCAAGCAAACCGGCCTGGTTGGCCGCTGGGGCGGGGAAGAATTTGCTATTGCTTTACCGAAAGCAAGCCTGAAACAGGCGGTTAGCGTTGCCGAGAGGATCCGCGGTTCCATGCAGGAAATCGACCTGCCATCAAAAGGGAATGGGAAAATGCCCGCTCCAACCCTCAGCCAGGGCATTGCTGTGTTTCCGCAGGATGCAGATGATGCTTTTGGCTTGATTGATACAGCTGATAAACGCCTGTACTGCGCCAAGCAAATGGGACGCAACCAGATCTTCAGCGATGCGGTCGAAAGATGCTACGCAGAAGATCCAGGTTAACTGTTTAAGATCGAGTTTAAGACATCAACTGCTTTGGTGACAGCAGCATCATCAATCCAGTGGTGCAGCACCATCCTGAAACGTCTTTCGCCAACCATCCCAAAACGCAATCCCTTTTCTGCTGCCAGCATTACCAGTTCTGAGCCGGTCAACGGGGAAGCATCATCCAGCCGGGTGAACACCATGTTGGTTTGGGGCGGGTCGGTTTCAACAACCAGGCCGGGTACCGATTTCAAACCCTGGGCCAAAAGGTGCGCCCGGCGGTGGTCATCAGGCAGCAGGGGTACCATCTCCTGCAAGGCTACAATCCCGGCTGCAGCCAGGATGCCGGCCTGGCGCATTCCCCCGCCCAGCTGTTTGCGCAATTTTCGTGCTCTATGGATGAATTCTCCCGAACCGCACAAGACGCTCCCAACCGGAGCGCATAAGGCTTTGCTCAGGCAAAAGGTGACTGAATCCGCGTCCTTAACCAGCGCTTCTGCTTTTATCCCCAGGGCTGCGGCAGCATTGAAAATGCGGGCACCGTCTATGTGCAGCTTCAACCCGTTCCGGTGCGCAACTTCGGCAACCTGTGCAGTGTAATCCACCCCCAGAACGGTACCACCTGCCCGGTTGTGGGTATTCTCCAGGATTACCAGCCTGCTGGGCGGGTAATGCACATCCTCCGAGCGGACTGCATCCTGGATATCCTCCAGCTTCAGTGAGCCGTCCGGCTGATTAGGGATGGTATGCGGCATCACACCGCCTAATGCTGCCACGCCGCCAGCCTCGAACAGGAAGGTATGCCCCAGGTGACCCATGATGGCTTCGTCGCCGCGGGTGCAGTGCGTCAGCACAGCGGTCAGGTTGCCCATTGTTCCGGAAGGAACGAACAACCCGGCTTCTTTCCCCATCATTTGAGCCGATAGCTCCTCCAGCCGATTAATAGTTGGGTCTTCGCCATACACATCATCGCCCACCTCTGCGTTTGCCATTGCTGCACGCATGGCAGGGGTTGGCACGGTTACGGTATCTGAACGCATATCAATGATCATCAAGTTTCACCTTCGATAAGAGGATTATGCCAGGCTTTTTTCCAATGCCTGCAAGACCGCTTCCAATTCAGGCGGCAAAGGTGCGCTGAAGGTGCGGGGTTGATCTTCGCCAGGAAAGCAGACTTCCAGGTCGCGGGCATGTAAAAAATGGCGTTTGAGCGGCAGCGACGGCTTTTTGTGCCCGTATATTTTATCCCCTACCACAGGGCAGCCAATGAAGGCCATGTGGACGCGGATCTGGTGCGTCCGTCCGGTCAGCGGGTGCACCTCCACCAGGCTGTGTGATCCATACTGGCGCAGCACACGGTATTCACTGACCGCGCTTCTGCCCTTGGTATCCGGTACCACGGCCATCTGTTTGCGTTTGGATGGGTCGCGTCCAATCGGTGCTTCAATGCGTCCGGTCAAGGTTGGAGGTTCGCCATCCACCAGGGTAATGTAGGTTTTGGTCACTTCACGCTGCTTGAACTGGTTTTGCAGCCAGCGGTGGGTTTCATCATCCTTGGCCAGCAAAATCAACCCGGAGGTGTCTTTATCCAATCGGTGCACCACACCCGGACGCTGCACGCCTCCCACCCCGCGTAAGCCCGGGGCATGTGCCAGTACAGCATGCACCAGAGTTCCGGTGCTGTGTCCGGCAGCCGGGTGCACCACCATGCCGGCCGGCTTATTCACAATAAGCAGGTGCTCATCTTCATATACGATATCCAGCGGGATGTGTTCGGGGATCAGTTCAGAAGGCTCAGGCGGCGGAAGGGTAATATCTACCCGTTGTCCCTGGGTGACAGGTGTGCTCATTTTACTTACAACCAGCCCGTCTATCAGCACCTGGCCATCTTTGATCAAAGCCTGCAAGCGCGAACGCGAAAAACCGGGCAGATTCCTGACCAGGAATAAATCCAGCCGTTCAACCCGGGCTTCCAGCTGTGAAAAGGTTTTCAATTCACTAATCATGCGCTTGTTCAGCAGGTTCGGCGGTTTCATTTTCCGCCTGCCTTGCCTGTGCAGCTTTCTTTTCCTCATTCAATTGGCGGCGTTCATCAAAGTAAAGGCCGATAAGTAAAACAACCACCCCAAGCGTGATGCTGGAATCGGCCACATTGAAAACCGGGAAGTTGCCGACTGAGACAAAATCGGTTACATGCCCGATCGTTACCCGGTCCACCAGGTTTCCTATTGCCCCGCCTGCCTGCATGGCAAGGGCAATGCGCAGCGGTTTATCACTTTCCGAGATACGGGGATAAAAGTATATAATGGCGACAACTACCAGCGCAGTCAGCACAGCAAACATATCGCCCACACCCTGGAACAGACCGAACACCACCCCGTCATTTTGCCAGTGGATCACACGCGCAAACGGTGCCAACCACTCCCACGGCATCCAGGTTTCCCCTACAGCCAGGGAATTTCGAACCAGCGACTTGGTAAACTGGTCCAAAGCCACAATCGCACCGGCAATACCTGCCAGTAAAAGGTATTTCTTGAGCGTACGGTTCAAACCTGACTCCTTAAAAGCATGGGCAATTGTACCCCATTCCATCCCCGGATTAAATCAAACCCGCCAGCCTGTTGGCAGCTGGCGGATTCATTCATACTATGATTTCCTGACAGCAACGGTCAGTTTTTCACGCCCTTCATCCAGTTCATCGGTAACTAATGGCAATCCTTCAGGCACTTTTCCAGCAACGAATTCCACCGTCAGTGTTTCAGTACAGATGTATTCTTTATAGCTCTCAAGCGCTTTTGCCAGGCCTGGGGTGACGTCATAATAAAGGACAATTCGGTCAGCTATTTCCAGTTCAGCTGTCTTGCGCAGGTCCTGTACCCGGCGCACGAACTCGCGAGCCAGGCCTTCCTGCACCAGTTCCGGAGTCAGTTCGGTCACCAGGGCAGCCAGGTATGCCCCTTCAGATGCAACCGCATATCCCTCGCGCGCCTGCATGCGGACTTCGACCTCATCCGGCTGGATGGCATACTCATCCCCTTCCACACTAACAACCACGTTCTGCCCTGCCAGGAATGTGGGACCGGCAGCAGAGGCATCTAAAGCCAGCAACGCCTGCCGGATAACCGGGAACTTGCTGCCGTACTTCTGCCCCAGCTGCTTGGGAAGCGGGTTTAACGAGAAGGACACCGATTCGCCAGCTGCATGCAGCGTGCGCACATGCTTGACATTCAGCTCGTCTTCCAGCAGGTCGGCGTATTTTTCTACCACTTCCTGGTCTTCAGCGCTGCCCAGGGCAAAAGCAGCCTCCTGCAGCGGCTGGCGTACAGTGCGGCGCGCTTTATTGCGGGCTGCCAGGCCAAGCGATGCCAGCTTCATCACCAGGGTCATCTCGCGGTTCAATTTTTCATCGATCAGGCTTTCGTTGTACTCAGGCCAGTCTGCCAGGTGAACGGAGACAGGCGCATCCGGCTCAAAGGTGCGCACAAGGTTCTGGTACAGCTCATCTGCAATAAAAGGCATGGCAGGCGCGAGCAGCTTGCTTAATGTCACCAGTGCTTCATACAGGGTGGCATAGGCAGCCTGTTTATCCCCGTCCGATTCGCTCTTCCAGAAGCGCCTGCGGCTGCGGCGCAGGAACCAGTTGGAAAGCTGGTCGACAAAGGTATCGATCGGGCGCGTGGCTCCCAGGGTGTCGTAATTCTCATACGCATTGGTCACATCCCGAACCAGCATGTGCAAAGCTGAGCGCAGCCAGTTATCCAGCGGGCTGTATTCTACCGTCGCGCCCGGCTCAGGCTTCCAGCCATCCAGGTTGGCATAGGTCACGAAGAATGAATAGGTGTTCCACAATGTCATCGTAAAGCTGCGCACAACATCCCTGACCAGGTCGGCCGAGAATCGGCGCTCCTGCCCGGGAGGGCTGGCAGTGTACAGGTACCAGCGGACGGCATCAGCCCCATGCTGGTTAATCACATCCCAGGGGGAGACCACATTGCCGCGGGTTTTGGACATCTTCTGTCCGTTCTCATCCAGGATCAGCCCCAGGCAAATGACATTCTTGTAGCAGTTCTCCTCAAACAACAGCGTGCTGATGGCGTGCAGCGAGTAGAACCAGCCGCGGGTCTGGTCAACCGCCTCACAGATGTAATCAGCCGGGAACTGGGTTTTGAATTCATCCAGGTTTTCAAACGGGTAATGCAGCTGCGCCACCGGCATAGAGCCTGAATCGAACCAGACATCGATCAATTCGGGTACACGCTGCATCCTGCCCTCGCATTCGGGGCAAGGGAAGGTTACCTGATCAACAAACGGGCGGTGCAGGTCCAGCCCGCCCTGGTCGCGGCCGGTGCGTTTGGTCAGCTCATCCACCGACCCAATGCATTCCTGGTGATGGCAGGACTGGCATTCCCACACAGGCAGGGGTGTACCCCAGTAGCGTTCACGGCCGAGCGCCCAGTCGATATTGTTTTCCAGCCAGTTTCCGAACCGGCCATTCTTGATATGCCCAGGGTACCAGTTGATTCGCTCATTGAGCTCTACCAGTTTGTCGCGGTACTGGCTGGTGCGGATGTACCAGGTCGGCCGTGCATAGTAAAGCAAGGGGGTGTCGCAGCGCCAGCAGAACGGGTACGTGTGGCTGTAAATGTCAGCCTTGTACAGCAATCCGCGCTCATCCAGGTCACGCGTGATGTAAGGGTCTGCATCCTTGACGAACTTGCCGCTCCACGGTCGCACATCGGAGATGAAAGTGCCGTCAGTGGCTACCGTCATCAAGATTGGCAGGTCTGAATCCAGGGCTACTTGCATATCATCTGCGCCAAAGGCGGGTGCAATATGGACCAACCCTGTACCGTCTTCAATGGTGACAAAATCGCCCAGCACCACGTAATAGGCAGGCTTCTCCAGCGGCAGGAAGGTGAAGAGAGGCTGGTAGCGTTTGCCTTTCAACTGCTTGCCTTTCATGCGTTCCAGCACTTCCACTTTATCTTCCCCAAAGACCTTCTCCAGTAGTGCTTCTGCCAGGATCAGTTTCTCGGTTCCCCCTTCGGGAAGGGCATGCTTCACCTTTACATAATCCACATTAGCCCCGGCTGCCACAGCCACATTGGCTGGCAGCGTCCAGGGGGTGGTGGTCCACACCAGCAGTGAGGTATCGTTGTCATCCACCAGGGGTAGGCGCACAAAGATCGAGGGGTCTTTGGTGTCTTCGCGATAGCCAAGCGCAACCTCGTGGTCCGAAAGCGGCGTGCCGCAGCGCGGGCAATAAGGCACCACTTTGAATCCCTGGTAGAGCAAGTCTTTCTCCCATAACTGCTTCAGGATCCACCATTCTGTCTCAATGTAATCATTCTTGTAGGTGACATAAGCTGTCTCAAAATCAACCCAGAAGGCGATCCGGTCGGTCATCTTCTCCCACTCTTGAATATACGTGAAAGCTGATTCCCGGCAAAGTTCGTTAAACCTGGCGATGCCATAGTCTTCGATCTGTTGTTTGTTGGTGAAACCCAGTTTGCGTTCTACCTCGATTTCTACCGGCAACCCGTGGGTATCCCAGCCGCCGCGCCGTTCAACATGGTAACCGCGCATGGTCTTGTAGCGCGGGAACATGTCTTTAAAGGCGCGCGCCAGCACATGATGGATACCCGGCTTGCCGTTGGCAGTCGGCGGGCCTTCATAAAAAACGTAAGGTGCACCGCCTTCACGCTGGGCAACCGATTTGTGGAAAATGTCGTGGCTTTTCCAGAACCGCAGCACCCCTTCTTCCATCAGGCTGACGTTCAACTTGGGCGAAACTGGTTTAAACATTCTTCCTCCGAATTAAATACAAAATCCCGTCGCCAGGGACGGGATAGATTTCCCGCGGTACCACCCCGTTTCTCACCAGAGTGAGCGCTCAACCAGGTGCGTTCTTGTGAACATACCTGCGCCCTGCTAACGGCGGACGGTACCGGCTTTCTTACTGGGATTGCTCTGTTCAGATCGCAGCTCCGGAAGGATTTTCAACCTGCCTGCCCTGCCCGGCTCACACCAGCTCCAGGCTCGCTGTTGGGTGTTACAGGTTTACTCGTTTCCATCATAGCTTTTCGCTTGCGCTGATTATGCCATAGAGTAACGGCTAGTGCAATAGGCGAAAATAGCCACCAGGGATTAGCCAAAGAACGGGAACTTTATTATGATATTATCGTCTTAATTAAATACCGCCTTCATGGGCAATGTATCAATTTAAACGCGAGGAAATCACATGACCGAAGAAGAACTGGATGATCTCGAACTTCTGCCCCAAAAGAAACTGCATTTTGAGTGGCTGCTGCCGGTCCTGTTCCGGCCGCGCTCAACTTTTGAGAAAGTAGTCAAACAGCCGAACAGTGTCTGGCTGACACCCATGCTGGTCTTAAGTATTTTGCTGGTGATCCTGGCGCTGGTAAGCTCGCCTATCCGTGCCATGAACAGCCAGATGGGTGCGGAGCTGCCCCCCGACTTTGATTATTACCCGCCAGAACAGCAGCAGGCGATCATCGAAGGCCAGCAAAGCATGAGCGGTCCGGTCTTCACCCTCGTTTTCCCCTTGCTTGGATCGCTGGCCGGCCTCTGGATTGTCTGGTTAGTACTCGGCAGCATCCTGCACCTCACGCTGACTTTTTTCGGCAGCCGCAGCCGGACCAAATCCGCCCTCAACATCACAGCCTGGGCATCCACGCCGTTTGCCATACGGTACCTTGTGCAAATCGTTGCCATCCTTGTCACCCGCCAGCTGATTGATAACCCGGGTCTGAGCGGTTTCTTTGCAGCAGACATGGGTGGGTTCAGGCTGTTCCTCAGCCTGTTTTTTGGATTGGTTGACATCTACGCCATCTGGCATGTCATATTGCTCGTATTGGGCGTAAAGACCTTCGCCAACCTCACCAGTGCAAAAGCCTGGGCAAGTGTGCTCCTGGCAGTAGTCGTCATGTTTCTCATCCAGGCCAGCTTCGGCCTGCTTGGGTCGAAATTAGGCAACAGCGGCGGGACCAGGCCGTTCTTTTTCTTCTAACCAACCATGACAAACATTCCCCTGATCCAGATCCAGCAGCTGCGCAAGGTGTTCACCATGGGCAAACAAAAGGTGATCGCCCTGGCAGGTATTGATATCGACATTCCTGCCGGCTCTTTCACTGTAATCATGGGCCCATCGGGTTCCGGTAAAAGTACCCTGCTTTACCTGCTGGGGGGATTGGACCGGCCTACATCTGGCAGGATTATGATCAACCAGCAGAGTATCGAGTCGATGGATGAAAATGCGCTTGCCCAATTCCGCCGTAATTCGATCGGGTTCATTTTCCAATCATTTAACCTGCTGCCCAGCATGGATACCCTCAGGAATGTTGGTTTTCCCCTCTGGTTTTCAGGTATCTCAAAGGCTCAGAGGGATAAGCGGGCTTTGGATTTGCTGCGCACGGTTGGGATGGATAACCGCGCATTACACAAACCAACCGAGCTTTCGGGCGGTCAGCAGCAAAGGGCAGCGATTGCCAGGGCGCTGGTCAACAATCCGGCCCTGATACTGGCTGATGAACCGACCGGGAACCTGGATACCACCAGCGGGTTGGGAATAATGCAGCTGCTTTCTGACCTGCACCGCAGCGGCCGCACCGTGATCGTGGTGACACACGATCCACGCATGCTGCATTTCTCCACCCACACTCTCTACCTTCTTGATGGCAGGCTGGTTTCTGAAGCAGAATACAATGCGGCCGCCAGCATGATTGCTCAAGTAACACAACCGGAGGAAAATCCGACACCATGAAGAAGCGCTTTTCACACCTCACCTTGATTATTTTGATTACGCTGTTTTTCCTGCTGGCTAACCAGGTTACGGCTGCACAGGCAGTCCACATCGGCAGCCAGAAAAGCCTGGCATCTGATTACGGAGTCACCCTGCAAACCGGTGCAACCGCAAAAACCGGGGCAATCGGGACTACAGTCAGTTACACCTTAACATTAAAAAACACCGGTATCGCCAGTGACACATTCCAGCTTTCCTGCGCAGGCACCTGGATAACCGCCTGCCAGGTGGATATCGGTCCGGTCCAACCCGGCGAGACCTCGAAATTCCCGGTTAAAGTGTCCATTCCCGCCACCGCCGCAAACGGCAGCATCGACACAACCACGGTAACTGTCACCTCAACCGGTGACCCATCTGCCAGCGCATCGGTCAGCCTGACCACCACCGCTGCCTTCGCACGCCCGTTGGTGATGGTTTCGTCTTATTATGTTAATGAAGGCAACATCACCCCCGGCCAGGACTTCACCCTCACCCTTACTTTGGAGAATGTCGGCAACAGCCCTGCCGGCAACCTGGTACTTTCCTTCACCAGCACCGACTTTTTCCCGCGTGAAACTGGCGGTGTGATGGCAATTCCCAGCTTGAATGCGGGCGGTTCTGTCACCATCTCGCAGCAAATGGCTTCCAGCTATGCCCTCTCAGGGTACAGCATCGGCACCCTCGCAGGCACCTTGAATTACACCGATGTGCTGGGTACCGCCTATACCGAAGCGTTTACCTTTACAATTAACCTGAAAACTCCGGATTACAACAGCGTTAACCCAACCGCCACACCAACTACAACCTTGCGCCCGCAGCTGGTGGTGGGCAGATATGCCAGCAGTGTCGATCCCCTCCAGCCCGGAAGCCAGTTCAACCTTAACCTTTCCATTCACAACCTGGGCACAGCCGATGCGCGGGCAGTGACGATGGTTATCGGCGGAACTGTCCTGCCAGATGCAGCAGGCACTCCCTCGCCCGGCGGAATCTCGGGCGCCGGAAGCGACCTGGTCAATTTCGCGCCGATCGGCAGCTCGAACCTGGTATATATTGGGGATATTAACACCGCTGCAGTGCAGGATGTGACTTCACAGCTGATTGTAAATGTCACCACCCAGCCTGGCGCCTACCCGCTGAAACTTTCGTTTGTGTACACCGATAGCAAGGGCAACCGCATAGTCGATGACCAGGTCATCACCCTGCTGGTATATTCACTCCCCCAGGTTGAAGTGAGTTTCTACCGTGATCCGGGTATCCTCTACACCGGTCAGCCCAACATGCTGCCGCTCCAGGTAACCAACCTGGGCAAGAAAACTGCAGTGCTGGGGAATATGAAGGTCACAGCCCAGAATGCAGAGATGACCAACAACATTTCCCTGGTTGGTACGCTGGACATTGGCGGGTACTACACTCTGGATGCCCAGATGATGCCCATGCAGGCTGGAACAGTTCCCCTGGAAGTTACCATTAATTACACCGATGATTTTAACCAACCCAGGGAAATCACCCAGACTCTGGAAGTGCAGGTCGAGGAAATGCCCATGCCGGATCCCGGTTCGATGGGCGGACCGGATGGTGAGGGGATGGTTCCCGAACCAGTTGCAGAAACCTTCTTCCAGAAAGTATTGCGCTTTTTCAAAGGATTGCTCGGCCTGGGAAGCGAGAAACCCAATCCTACGGAATATCCTGTTTACCAGGAAGGTGCTGGAGAGGGCGTGATTATCGAGCCTGCAGCACCGGCGCCGTAAGCAAGGGCAGGAGCAATAGAGCATGCATTTTTGGGACCTGGTTAAGCTGATTATGGAGAACCTGGGGCGCCGGAAAGGCAGGGTTGCCCTCACCGCTGTTGGAGTGGTGATTGGCACTGCCGCGGTTGTCGTGCTGGTTTCCCTCGGGCTTGGGCTGCAGAAGAGCGCTACCAGCCAGCTGTACGGTATCAGCGACCTGACCCGAGTTGAAGTTTACCCCGGCATGAACGACTCGGGCGGAATGGCAGTAGGAAAAGTAGTTATGAACGGCGGAGGCGGCGGTACAGACCAGGGCATGAACCTGCTAACCCCGCAAACGATCACAGATATCCAGGCTATTCCAGGAGTTAAAGCTGTCATCCCGGTGGACTACATGTGGGCAGGCGGCATGCTTAAATACGGCAAGCTGGAAGGCTGGGCGCAGATCCTGGGGGTTGGTGTAGAAGACCTCGCCGCGTTCAACTACCCGCTCCAGGGCGGTACCACGGTACTGGAGCGCAACACAGCCATTATCGGAAGCTGGATACCCAATAATTTCTACGATCCAAAATTGCGCCCCGGGCAGGATCCGCCAGCCCCACCGGACTTGCTGGGACAGAGGGTGATCCTCGTCCTTTCAAAGTACACCTCAGACGGGCAGGAGATTCGCAAGAATATCACCGTTACCATCGTTGGTGTCCTGGCGGAAACCCGCGGCGAAGCAGACGGAACGGTTTATGTGCGCTTGGATGATGCCACCGCCTGGAATGAATGGTCGCGCGGCACGCGTATCAACCGTTACCGCGAAGGATACTCCCGCTTTATTGTGCAGGCGGAAGATACGGATGTGGTACTGGATGTGGTTGACCAGATCAACGCCATGGGGTACATGGCGTACACCCCCCAGGAGTACGTTTCCAGCATCAACAGCTTTTTCACCACCCTGCAGATCATCTTCGGAGGGATTGGTGCCATCTCGCTCCTGGTGGCTGCCATTGGTATTGCCAATACCATGACCATGTCAATCCTCGAACGCACGCGCGAAATCGGGCTGATGAAAGCCATCGGAGCAACCAATAAGGACGTACTCAGCATTTTCCTGGGTGAAGCGGCCGGGATCGGGTTTATCGGCGGGCTGGGAGGTACTGTGATTGGCTGGCTGGGCGGGCAGGTGCTCAACGTGGTGGCATCGGCTTACCTGGCGCAGCAGGCTGCCTCAGGCGGAGGGATGATGGGCGGGCTTGCAGCCGTCACCCCGCCCTGGCTGCCGCTCTTCGCCATCATATTTGCCGTGCTGGTCGGTCTGCTATCCGGGCTTTACCCTGCCCTGCGGGCTGCTAACCTCGAACCGGTCATCGCTCTGAAGTACGAGTAGTAGAACCAATATTAAAAAATGGATCCAGTCATTGGGGATCCATTTTTCTTATATGTTTAACAACGAAATGGAAATAGCCTGTTTAAAATCACCTGCTCCGGATGACATCATACAGCAGCGGGAGCGGTTCCACGGGTTCAGGGCTAATTACATGCACCTGCAGCAGGCGCTGTTTAGCCTGCTCAAGCTTAACCGTATCATTGGCATGGATGACACACAGGGGTTCCCCTTTTTCGACCTTGCCGCCCACTTTGTGCAGGATCTCAATCCCGACCGCGTGGTCGACCGGGTCACCTTTCTTTGCCCTGCCGGCTCCCAAGTCAGCGGAAGTCTCCCCCACTTCCCTGGCATGCAGGCTGTGCAGGTACCCGCTGGCTGGAGCAATGATGGTTTCGATGTACTTCGCCCTGGGCAGCAGGCTCAGGTCATCCACATAGCGCACATCCCCATGCTGCTTTTGCACCAGGCTGCGGAATTTTGCAAAAGCCTTGCCGTTGTTAATATTCTCAACCAGCATGCGGCGGGCGCTTTCCAGGTCGGGTGCTTTCTTTCCAAGCAGCAGCATGTAGCTGGCAATCAACAGGCAGTGTTCAGTATAGTCATGCGGACCTTTGCCCTGCAGGGTAAGGATGGCCTCACGCAATTCAAGCGCATTGCCGACGGCGCTGCCAAGCGGCTGGTTCATATCCGTCACCAGGCAAACCACATTGCGGTTGCTCATCTCGCAAATCTTCACCATCAACCGGGAGAGTTTCACCGCTTCTTTGCGCTCTTCCATAAAAGCGCCAACACCGGTTTTCACATCCAGCACGAACCCGCTTGCCCCTGCTGCCAGCTTTTTACTCAATACAGAAGCGGCGATCAACGGCAGCGACTGCACCGTTCCGGTTACATCGCGCAGGGCGTACAGCTTGCCATCCGCTGGGGCCAGGTCGGCAGATTGGCCCGAAAGCACCAGCCCGAAATCAGCCAGCTGGTCCAGGAATTCCTGTTTCGAGAGGTCAACCCGGTAGCCGGGGATCGATTCAAGCTTATCCAGGGTGCCGCCGGTAAAACCGAGCCCCCTGCCGGACATTTTTGCCACCGGCAGCCCGCAGGAGGCTACCAAAGGCAGGACTGTCAGGGTGGTCTTATCGCCCACCCCGCCGGTTGAATGTTTATCGACTGTATTGGGAGCAATCTGGCTCAGGTCCAGTGTTTCACCGGAATGGGCCATTGCCAGGGTCAGGTCGGTAGTCTCGCGCTCGTTCATCCCCTGCAGCAAGACTGCCATGGCCCAGGCGCTTGCCTGGTAATCGGGGATATCACCGCTGGTAACGCCTTGAATAAAGAATTCGATCTCAGCCCGGGAGAGTTCCTGCCCGTCCCGCTTCTTGACGATGATATCGACCGCTTTCATATTTACCTCTTCAGAAGGATGGTCACCTTCCGGTTGGGTTCATCGCCTACGCTTTCAGTGACCACATCCGGATGGTCGCGCAATTCCAGGTGGATGATGCGCCGTTCGCTGGCAGACATGGGCTCGAGCACCTGGCGCCTGCCGCTGTGCACAGCCTGTTCGGCCATGCGCTGGGCAAGCTGGCGCAGCTGTCGTTCTCGCCGGGTGCGGTAACCCTGGATATCGATCATCAAGGGTATCCATTTCCCCAGTTCCTTACTGACAATCAGGCTGGTGATGTATTGGAGCGAATTCAGCACTTCAGACCTGCGCCCAATCAGGATGCTCAGGTCTTCGCCGTGCACATCCACCAACACCATCGGCTCAGGTGAACCATTGTGCTGCTCAACCCAGCTGGATTCCACTTTCGCATTTACCTTCATGCGGGTGATCAATTCCTCAACTACATGCCGGGCAAGTTCAAGGGGGTAATCATCATCTTCCCCGCTCGCCCGGGATGGAGTGGAGCCCGTTCCCGGTTCTGCTGCAGTGGTTTTTTCGCCCAAAGAGATCGGGCGGACGATCAGGCGCACCCGTGCCTGGCGGTTGCCAAGCCCAAACAGACCTTTTGCTCCCTGGTCCAGCACTTCCACTTCTACGGCTTCTTCAGGGAGACCAAGCTGATCCAGCCCGCGGCTGACAGCTTCCTCAACAGTTGGAGCAATTACCTCAAGGATTGTCTTTTCAGGGCTCATTATCCTCCTTTGAACCACCTTTCAGTTGCGGTGGTTCTATTTTCTTTGGTTTGGCCTTTGTCGTGGTAGTTTTGGCAGGATTGGTTTTAGTTGATGCGGATCCAGCAGGTTTGGATTTTGTAGCTGCGGGTTTGGTCGCAGCTTTCTTGGGTGCTGCCGCCTTCGAATTAACTGTCCGTGAGCCAGCTGGTCCGGCAGGCCGCTTTTTAGGCAGCAAGTTATCCCAGTTCAATTTTCCCATGATCCCGTACTGCACGATCGAAAGAACATTGGAAACAAAGAAATATAACGCCAGGCCGGATGCCAAAGTAAGAGCCAGGTATCCCATCAGGAATGGCATGTAAATGGTCATCATGTTGGACATCATGGCGGCCTGGTCACCGGGCTGCCCGGATGATGCCGGCTGCATGAGCTTGGACTGCATATATGAGGTCACAACCACCACAATTGCGAGCACAGGAATGCCAAAATTGATGAAACCCAGTTGCAATCGCTCGGGCTGGCCAAGATCCATCCAGAGGAACTGGTTGTTCAGCGGGATCAGGCTCTCAATATTCAGGAAACCCTTGTATACATGCCGGGTAAGGTTAAGCATGTCAAACGGGGTGGAAGCCATAGCCCGGATGATAGCCTGGTACAGGCCGATAATGATCGGGAATTGCAGCAAGGATGGCAAACAGGAAGACATCGGGTTGTACCCGACTTCCTTATACAGCTTCATCTGCTCCTGGGCCAGTTTTTCCTTATCGCCCTTATATTTCTCCTGGATATCCAGGTAACGCTTGTCCTTCTGCAGCTCAGTCATAGCGGTAGAGCTTTTGATCTGTGATGCGTTCAGCGGGTAGGTGATCAAACGGATCAACAGGGTAAACAGAATAATCGCAATACCAAAGTTACCCACCAGCTGGTAGATCAATAGCAGCACATTAATAAACGGTCGAATTACAATCGCATCCCACATATTATTTTCCTATTCCTACTTGGAAGGTGTGTAGGTCCACACCTGGTTCCCATTACTGTCAAAACATACCAGAAGTTGGTCGCCTTTCATTACCGGTACCAGGACCCGGTCTTCCACTGCCACCAGGTTGCTGTACAGCTGCCCGGTTATGGTCCGTGTCCAGACTTTGGCACCGTCAGTTGAAAGCATAACAACTTCACCATTCTCGCTTGTAAACACCAGGCCATCAGCCAGTGCAACACCGCCGGAAATGACCGCCCCGGTCAGTGTAATTGTCCATTTCACTGAACCTGTTGAAGCATCCAGGCTGTACACGTTGCCGGCGTTATCGCCGAAGTACAGCAGACCATCCACCAGGAATGGCTGTGACCAGACGGTGTCATTTGTGGGTGTTTCCCATTTGACTTTACCGGTTGCAGTTTCGAGGGCGATGATCTTATTGCTGAATGTATTCACATAAAGGGTGCTGGCATCTTCCGAAAGGACAGGCACAGTTACCGAAGCCGCTCCCATGTCTGCTTCCCAGACCAATGAACCATCGCTCTTCTTCAGGGCGTAAAGCTTCTTATCCATTGAAGACTGGTAAACCATATCACCGTTTGCCACCGGGCCAACCCATAAACCAGCCTTGGTTTCAAACTTCCACTGCAGGACCCCATTCTGGTTCAGCGCGTACAGGGTGCCGTCCATGGACGCGGCGAATATCTGGTCTCCGGTAACAACCGGGCTGGCAATATAGCGGTTATCAGCCTCTTCAAAAGTCCACAGCAAGGTGCCTGTATTTGGGTTGATACTGCGCAGCACCCCGCCGTAATCACCAACCAGGATCTTGTCTTCCAGCACAACCGGCGGTGAATAGAGCAGGTGCTTGGCATCGGCTTTTTCAGGGTACTGCCACTTAACAGTGCCGTCTGCCATGCGCAGGCTGAGCAGGGTTGTATTGGCAAAATAGACCGTTTCACTGTCAGCGTTTACGCCAGGCCAGTTGTTGGTGGACGTTGCTCCACTCGAGCAACCGGTCAATGCCAGGCTTGCGATAATGATCAGGCTTAAAACCAGGTAAATTTTTCGATTAGATTCTTTCATTTGCACTCATTGTTTTCGTAAAATGATGGCGATCATCCGCCTCAGGAACAGGATCATACCCTCCCGCGCTGAAAGGATTGCAGCGCAGCACCCGCCAGACAGCAAGGACTGTGCCTTTTATAACTCCAAAGCGGTAGACAGCCTGGTACCCGTAATGTGAACAGGAGGGATAATACCGGCAGGTATCTGGCGGCAAGGCGGGAGAGATGACTGCCTGGTAAGCCCGGAACAGGGAGAGCAAAACCCAGCGCGGGAGTGTCTTCAGGGTGACTTTCAAATCACGCAGTCGGGGTTCACTGTGATAGATTTCGCGTACATCTGCTTCAGGATGATCTTTACTCTGCATTCGTTATCAATCTTGCCTTGATAAACAGACCGGCAAGCGCTTCCTGCAACTGATTATACTCTGCCTGCCTGGCCTGATTCTTAATTATCACAATACCATCCCACATTCTTTCAGTCCTCTCCATCCAGGGTGTTGCTATGGAACGGATGCGCCGTTTGACCAGGTTGCGTTCAACAGCCGAACCGTATTTCCGCTGGACAGAAATCCCAAGCCGGGAATGGTTTGATTCACCTTCAGTGACAAGTAACACAAAAAATGGGTGCGTGTAAGCCTTTCCGGTTGCGCGCACCCGCTTGAAATCTGTGGTGTTCCTCAGGCGAAACCTGCGTTTCACCTTTTACTTGCCTGTCTGCTTTCCTGGTGACCGGGTACCCCTGTATGGCTCTTTTGAACAAACTCAGGCAATCCAGATCACAGGGATGCTTATACCCTACCAGCGTGCGTTTTTCACGTGGTTGTTTTTAGACACGGTCAATTTTGCGCGGCCTCTAGCCCGCCGACGCTTCAATACCTCACGTCCGTCTGCCGAAGACATTCGGGCGCGAAATCCGTGTACACGCACCCGGCGACGAATTTTGGGTTGATAAGTCCGTTTCGGCATGTTACTTCCTTTCGCTTCCTTTACTTAATGAATGGCAATTATAACCGAACCCCTCAGGCTGGTCAATTGACTCAGGGATGTTTATTCCCGTTGTGGTTGTTAGGCCGGTTAGGTGGTATTAGCAGCTCTGCCAGCAGCAGCGCACCTTGCTTGTTGGTAATAGCCAGCACCTCATCGCCTGCCTGCATGGTGGTGACTCCGCGCGGAATCATCACCTCGCCTTCGCGGATGATGGCAGCGATCACACATTGTTCGGGCAAGCCCAGGTCCTTGATGGCAATCCCAATTCCCGGAGCTCCTTCAGCAATTTTCTCTTCCACCAGGCTGTACTGCCCTTTGCGCAGCTTTACCAGGGTCATCATATCGCCCATTGACATCTCTTCTTCGATCAAGCGCGCCAAAATCTCAGCCTGATTCAGGGCAAAATCCACATCAAACAACTTGTTGAAAACCCAGGCATTGCGCGGGTTGTTAACACGGGAAATGGTGCGGGGAACGCCGTAATGCTCCCTGGCATAGTATGCCAGGACCAGGTTCATTTCATCACTGGTAGTGCAGGCAGCCAGCACGTCGGCATCAGCAATACCTGCCCGCTCCAGGATGTCTGGATGTAATGGGTTACCTTCGACAATCACCTCGGTGGGCAACTCCAGGTGAATATTGCTCAGGATTTCCTTGCGGTTATCGACCACCCGCACTTCATAGTTTTGCTGCAGCAGCAGACGGGCCAGCTGCGAACCTGTACGGCCTCCGCCCACGATGATTACTAACATTATTCTTCTCCTGGTGCGCAGATAAGGGACCGCACCTCTTCGATGCCTTCAAATGTGGCGCTCACATGCACAAGGTCATCTTCTTCGAGAACAAATTCCATATCGGGCATTTGTGCCTTGCCCGCCCGGGTGATGGCGGCAACTGTGCAATTGGGGTTGGAAAAGATGTCTTTGACCTTTTTACCAGCCTGGTCGGCTGGAATGTACACTTCATACAATTCAACCTCACCATTGCCAGCGGAGAACACCGTCCGGATCTCTGAGTGGTAAATTAATTCTTCCAGGCGCTGCGAGCCCCACAGGCTGGAGCTGACCATCTGGATGCCGAACTGTTCAAAGATCGGGCGCAGCTTGGGGTCATAACTACGGGCTACCACCCGCTTGACATTGTAAAACCGGCTGGCAATGTGCACAACTGCCAGGTTCATGGCATCATTATCACTGGTGGCTGCCAGCGCATCTGCATGCTCGATACCCGCCCGGTGCAGGACGTCCTGGTTCAGGGCATCCCCTTCGATCAGCCTGCCGCGGAAATCAACAGGTAAAATGTTGAATGCCTCAGGAATGGCATCTACAATGGCCACCTCATGCCCGGATTTAAACAGGCGGTAAGCCAGCTCAGACCCGAATCGACCACAACCAACAACAATTACTTTCATACTTTCCTCTCTCTACCCGGTTAATCCACCTGGTAGGGGACTTCAATAATAACTACTTCCGGCCAGTTGAGCAGGATGCGGCGCAATGTATCAGCAGTGCGGGTGTGCAGCAGGTAATTCCAACGGTGCTTGGGAATAAATTGCGGCACAACAATGGTGATGGTCTCGTTCGGGTTCAACTGTCTGTGGATTTCAGTGATGTAATCCAATAGCGGTTCCACCATCAGCCGGTAAGGGGATTCAAGGATCAATAAGCGGATGCCCTCTCCCCAGACTTCCCACTTTTCACGGACTTTTTCCGCCTGGTTGGTATCTATGGAGATGTGGACTGCTGTGACATCGTCTGAAAGGGTCTTGGCATATCGCAGGGCTTCCAGTGTTCCCCGGTGCACACCGGCAATCGGGATGATCACCCGGTTGCGCGCCAGGTAGGGTTGAGAGCCGTAATTATCCAGCGAGAGGTGCTTTGCCAGCCCGCGGTAATGCATATGGATGCCCCAAAAGGCTGCCACCAGTAATGGGATGAGGAGAATGATGATCCAGGCTCCATCCTTGAACTTGGTAACCGCGAATACGATCATCACTGTAAAGGTGACCAGGGCGCCAATACCGTTGATCACCATCTTGTGCTGCCAGCCTTTTTCTCGGCGTAAAACCGACCCGCGTTCCTGGATCTCCACCCCTTCTTGCAGGCTGCCGGATTTCTTCCAGCGAACTGCCATGCCTGTTTGCGAAAGCGTGAATGAAAGGAACACGCCGATCGCATACAACGGGATCAGGGAACTGACACTGGCTTTGAAAAGCACCACCAGCAGCCCGGAAACCACCGCCAGCAGCACGATGCCATAAGAATACACCAGGCGGCTGCCGCGGTAAGTCAGCTGGCGCGGCAGGAAGCCGTCTTCGGCCACCAGTGCGCTCAGGCGCGGGAAGCCCGCAAAAGCTGTGTTGCCTGCCAGTACCAGGATGACTGTGGTGGCAGTGATTGTGGCAATATACAGGAAGCCCCGCCCTCCAAAGACCGTTCGGGCAAGCTGTGAAATGACTGTTTCAGATTCTGACGGGATCGCCTGGATGTGGTAAGACAGGAAAGTGATTCCCAGCAGCAGGGAGCCAAGGATCACTGACATCCAGATCAGCGTAATGCCAGCGTTCTTGCTGCGCGGCTCCTTGAATGCGGTAATACCATTGGAAATCGCTTCAACACCAGTCACGGCGGAAGTGCCGTTCGAAAATGCCCGCAGGATCAGAAATACGGATACCTGCTGCATGGTCTCAATTTCGACTTGCGGCGGTGCAGTAACTACTCCCAGCGTACCCAGCACCAGGCGGATGATACCCGTTACTACCGTGGCATACATTAACAATACAAAAATGTACGTTGGTACAGCAAAAGCCTTGCCTGATTCTTTCACCCCGCGCAAGTTTAGCAACATCACAACTGCAATGAACAGAATGGCAATTTCCACCCGGTAAGGAAAAGCTGCCGGAAATGCCGATACTACCTGGGCAACACCGGAAGAAATAGAGACCGAAACGGTCAAAATGTAATCGGTCAACAATGATGCAGCCGCAACCAACGCCGGCGCATCCCCCAGGTTGTCGCGGGCAACGATATATGCCCCGCCCCCGCCCGGGTAGGCATGGATGGTCTGCTCATAAGAAAGGGTAAGCAGGGTAAGCAAAACCACGATACCGATTGATATGGGTACTGAGAATTGCAACGCTCCGATTCCCGCCAGCAGCAGGATCGCCAGCATTTCCTGGGTGGCGTAAGCCGTTGAGGAAAGGGCATCCGAAGCAAATACAGCCAGCCCGATCAGTTTGCCAATCGTCTGGTGAGGTGCATCTGCAGTTTGCAGAGGTCTTCCAATTAACCATGTATTGAGTGATCTTGGGGGGTTGTACTCTGCGGTTCTCCGCAGCACGGTAGTGCCGCGGTCATCATCTATGTTCATAATTAAAAATCACCGGTTTCCCGGTACCTTTCGTACGCTTCTCATAAAAGCGCATTATTTTACCAAATATTAATTATACCGTCAATTTGAAACCCCTTTTTTTCATTGAAGGGTAAATTTAGGAAAACGGTTTTCGGATAAAATCAAAATGAATAACCGCATGGATAAATCGTATTCCACCCTTCTGTTCAAAATGGCTCTCAGCTTTATGCTTGCCTGGCAGCTCCAGGTGAGTACACCTGCCCGCCCTTATGTCGCTGCGATGCATGCCGCAAGGGAGGCAGCCGAATTGAACCAACCCGAGCAGGCGATGCTGGCATTACAGGCTGCACTCGAATTCGCCCCGCGCCAACCCAGCACCTGGCTCCAGCTGGCTGCCAGCAGCCGGGCAGCAGGAGATTTGCAGACTGCCATTAATGCGTATGAAATTTCCTCCCGATTAGAACCGCTCAACTCGATGCACAAAGCAGAACTGGCAGACCTTTACCTCCTAACCGGTGATACCCGCTCTGCTTCTGCCCTGCTTGCAGAACTCGCCCAGGATCCGCATCCGGATGCCAGGATCTTTGCCAGCCTGGTTGCCTTGCAAAAACAGGATGGCGATATGGACCTGGCCAGAGCGACCTTGATGGAGTGGGTTGCTGCTTATCCTTCCGATGCTTCAGCGCTTTACCAGCTGGGCATCCTCACCAGCCTCGAAGATCCAAGCCTGGCAATAACTTCCCTGGCAAGGGCAGCCGAAGCCGATTCTCAATACCAATCTGCCTATGACACCCTCGAGCCGGTCCTGGCAGACCTGGATGGCGGCAACCCGGCATACCGCCTGGTGATGGCTGGCAGGGCGCTGGGGGTAGTCAATGAATGGGAGATGGCAGCCCGGGCTTTCCAGTCTGCGGTTGAGATCAAACCAGATTACCCCGAGGCACTGGCATTCCTCTCCGAAGCGCACTTCCAGACTGGAAGTGATGGAACTGAGCTGATTGAAAAGGCTTTACAGGCCAACCCTGATTCGGTTATTGCCAATGCGATCCACGCCATGCAGCAGCGTCGGCAAGGCAACCCGGATATTGCCCTTGCAGCGCTTTACAGGGCTGCCCGCCAGGAACCGGACCAGGGCATCTGGCAGCTGGAAATTGCCAGCACCCTGGTTGAGATGGATGCAGTGGCAGAAGCTTATCCGCACTTTAAGCAGGCTGTCTTGCTGGACCCGCAGAATGTTCAGTTTTGGAAGGCCCTGGCAGGCTACTGTGCCGCCACTGGCATTCACCTGCGGGATGAAGGGCTGCCTGCCGCCCGCAAGGTGATGATGCTTGCCCCGGATGACCCGGATTCTTATGACACGATGGGCCGTGTCTTGGCAGCGCTGGACGACCTGGAAAATGCCGTCCGGTATTACCAGAAAGCCATCAAGATGGATCCTGCCCTTGCCAGCTCACATTTACACCTGGCGCAGGTATATCTCAACCAGGGCAAGCCGCAGCTTGCTCTTGAACATTTGGCTCTCGCCCAGAGTTATGCCTTCCAGGATCCTGAAACACTGCAAACCGCAACCCGCCTGATGGAACGCTACTTTGGGCAGCCTTAGGACTGAGAATACCCCGACACGATGAAACTATGGTATAAGCACCTGCATGAAAGTCTTTCTTGACACTATCGGCTGCCGCCTGAACCAGAGTGAAATTGAACGCATCGGCAGCCAGTTCCGTAAAGAGGGGCACGAACTGGTTGAATCCGCCCAAGAAGCTGACCTGGTTGTGGTGAACACCTGCACGGTAACCAGCGCAGCCGCATCGGATTCACGCCAGAAGATCCGCCAGGCTGGCCGCAACCCGCGCGCTGATATCGTCGTTACCGGGTGCTGGGCTACCATGGAACCGGACGCAGCTTCTGCCCTGTCCGGGGTGAGCCATGTTGTCAAGAATGATGCCAAGGATTCGATAGCAGCCCTGTATCCCGGGCAGCGCCTGCCTGGATACGACCTGGAACCCCTGGCGCGCCAACCTCTGCCTGGGCTGCATGCGCGGACCCGGGCATTTATCAAAGCCCAGGATGGCTGCGATAACTTCTGCACCTACTGTATCACCCGCATTGCCCGAGGGCAAAGCCGCAGCCAATCCGTGCAAGAAGTCCTGGAGGATATCCGCAGCGCGGCTGCCGGCGGGGTAAAGGAGATCGTGCTATCGGGGGTTCAGCTTGGTTCCTGGGGACAGGAATTTGACCCGCCCCTTCACCTGCGCGAGCTCATCCGCATTATCCTGGCAGAAACAGAAATCCCCCGGGTCAGGCTGTCGTCGGTCGAGCCCTGGAACCTGGATGAGACCTTCTTTGCCTTGTGGCAGGATCCCCGCCTGTGCCGCCATTTCCACTTACCCCTTCAAACCGGGGTTGCTGCCACCCTTAAAAGGATGGTACGCAATACTACCCCTGAGGATTACCGCCAGCTGGTAAAACTTATCCGCGGTATGATCCCGCAGGCAGGTATCACAACCGATATCCTGGTCGGATTCCCAGGCGAAACGGAGGATGACTTTGCCGAAAGCCTGGCATTTGTGAATGAAATGCGTTTTGCAGCCGGGCATGTCTTTCCCTTTTCGCCCCGCGCCGGAACTGCCGCTGCCCGCATGAATAACCAGGTCCCCCCTGCTGTGCGTAAACAGCGTGCCAGGGTGATGCGCCAGGCTCTAACCCTTTCAAACCGGGAATTCCTGCAGCGGTTTATTGGAGAATCGATGGATGTATTGTGGGAAAGCGCAGATGCCCTTGGACCGGATGGCTGGCAGATGCACGGCCTGACGGATAATTACATCCGGGTGACAGCCGTTTCCCCGGAGTTGCGCCAGAACCAAATCAATCGGGTGACCCTGGTTGAAATCGATGGTGACGGCATGCGGGCGCGAATCAAAAAAGAACCTAAAAGGACCTGAGCTACATGAAAACAACCCCCGCACAAAAATGGTGGCAAACCGCCGTGTTTTACCAGATTTACCCGCGCAGCTTCGCAGACGGTAACAGGGATGGTATCGGCGACCTGGCAGGCATGCGTTCCAGGCTGGATTACCTGAAAGACCTGGGCATTGATGCCCTCTGGCTTTCTCCCCATTACCCCTCCCCCATGTGCGATTGCGGGTATGATGTCTCCGATTACATCGGGGTTGCGCCGGAATACGGCACTCTGGATGAGTTCAAGCAATTCCTGGATGAAGCCCACCAGCGCAGCATCCGCGTCATCCTCGACCTGGTGCTCAACCACACCTCCGACCAGCATGCCTGGTTTCAGGAAAGCCGTTCCAGCCTGGACAACCCCAAGCGCGACTGGTACATCTGGAAGAAAGGCAAGGACGGCCAGCCTCCAAATGACTGGTCCTCCACGTTTGGCGGGCCGGCCTGGGAACATGATCCCCTGACGGACGAGTATTACTACCACTTTTTCTTCAAAAGCCAGCCCGACCTGAACTGGCATAATCCCCAGGTAAGGGAAGCCATGTGGAATGTGGTGCGGTTCTGGTTCCGCCTGGGGGTGGACGGCTTCCGACTGGACGCAGTCGGCACCATTTTCGAGGATGAGCGCTGGAGAGACAATAAACTGCCTTACACGGTGGATGACATGCATGCCTTCTCAAAAGCTGCCCACACCCCAGCAGAGCAGCGCCAGGTACACCGCAAATGGATGAAATTGTTCGAGAAGCAGGTTGACCTGCCAGGGGTGCACCCCCTGATGCAGGAACTGCGCAGGGTGGTGGATGAATTTAATGACAGGGTGCTGGTCGGCGAAACAGAAGATATTTCCTTCTACGGCAGCGGCGATGATGAACTGCATCTTTCATTTAACTTCCCGCTGATGCACACCAGGCTGATCACCCCTGCCTGGGTGCGCGCTAACCAGGCAGCCCGCCTGGCTGCCCTGCCGCCGGATGCCTGGCCTTGCAACACGCTTGGCAACCATGATTCATCCCGTATGATCAGCAGCTTTGGGGACGGCGAACATGATCGCGAACTGGCTGAGGTAAACCTGGCCATGCTGCTCTTCATCAAAGGCACCCCGTTCCTTTACAACGGCGAAGAGATCGGGATGACCGACTACCTGATTTCTGATATCAACCAGATCCGCGACCCGCTGAGCAACCATATTTACAACCTGGAAATAAAATCGGGCACCGATTCTCAGGAGGCTGCCTTAATCGCAGCCCGCCACGGCCGCGATATCTGCCGCACCCCGCTGCAATGGAAAAATGCCCCCAATGGCGGTTTCTGCCCGGAGGGTGTCACCCCCTGGCTGCCGGTCAATCCCAACTACGCCCAGGGTATAAATGTTGAGCAGCAGCTGGCCGATCCATCGTCCCTGCTGCAGGCTTACCGGCTTTTGCTGGGTGTGCGCAAGCAAAACCCTGCCCTGCAGGCCGGAGAATACCAGCCTGTGCTTACCGGCTCGCGTTCCGTTTTGGCATTCACCCGCACCGCACCCGGGCAGACCTGCCTGGTGGCGATAAACTACACACCCAAAAACCGCACCGTCCGGGTGCCAGAGCTTAACCGGGTCTCGCGGGTAATTCTTGCCAGCAAAACAGGCGGGCATCCTTCCACTGGCGGGAAACTGGTGTTACAACCGTATGAAGTTTGGGTTGGGGAATTATCCGGGGCTTAATCCAGGCTTACGGGTTAGCGGGCTTCCTCGGCATCCATTTCAGCCAGGATGATGTAAAGCAGTTCAAGCAGAACATTCTTTACATCGTTGCGGTTCATCGCCACGCACGGGATGATCTTGACATGGTCTTCCAGCCTGAGGGCAATGCGCAAGTCTTCGGTCTCCCAGGCATCTTTTGAATCCTGCTTGTTTGCTGCCACCACGTACGGCGTCTGGGCATACCTGCGGAAAGTCTCCAGGATGGAACGTGCCTCGCGGAAGGTCTCCGGGCGGGTGCTGTCAACCATGACCACAAAGCCGAGCATGCCTTCTGATAGAATTTCCCACATGAAGTCAAACCGTTTCTGGCCGGGAGTGCCGAACAGGTAAAGAACCAGGTCCTCATCAACCGTAATGCGGCCAAAGTCCATGGCAACCGTGGTGGTTTCCTTAACTTTTTCGGCAGCTGAGCTGATCCTCCGTTCGGTATTGACCACATCTATTTCACTGACCGAACGGATGAATTCCGTCTTTCCGGCATTGAATGGACCTGTCACAACAATCTTGAGGTTTTGCATCTTCGCATCCCGGTTTATAACGACCGCAAACGGGCAATGACCCTGTTAATGAGCGATCGCTGCTCTTGCCTGTCATTGGTATGGAACATCTTTTCCTGGTTGATAGGCTTAATTTCCGGTTGAACTACTTCTACCATGCCAGCTTGCATCAGCCCAAGCACAACCCGGCGGATCTCAACATCATTCATCTTTACTGCCCGGCTGATCTGGCGGATGGAGTTCTTTGGATTGATATAGGACACTACCCGCCACTCTTCCATGCTCAGGTTTACCTTGCGGATGTCCTTTTCCGGTTTCTCACTGAAGCGCAGGCTCACATCCAGGTCTGGCAATTCTTCCTGCATGCGTTCCAACTGGTGGATCTGGCGGGACCCTTCCATGATCAGGTCTTCCAGGTTGATCCGGGTGGTGATCACATCCTCAGCTGGCAGTTCATCGGATTCAAAGTGAAAATCACCTTCGAGCCAGGTAAATAATCGCCGCATAATCCGCAGGTAGAATTGCTGCACCTGGTTGAAGATCTCTTCCTGTGAGCCGTAGCCTGCGTTAATCAGCAGCAAACCGATTTCCTTGTCAGTCATGTTTCCCGTCCGTTCAACCAGGATACGGTACTGGGCTTTGTTGATGTAATTTCCGCTGCGTAAAATAGCAGGCAGCCCGATTGGCTGACTTCCCAGGTTGGCATAGACAAGTCGTCCATCCCCAAAAGCGAGCCGGGCTGTCTCTTCCGCTGTGTCAATGACCAGCGTGCCCGTCTTTCGCGACAGGTTGATCAGGTTGAGCAGCTGGGTTAAGCTGAAATCGCGCAGATTGCCTTTTAGTGCCATGCTTTCTTCCTTATCTGGCCATGCAAAAGTATTATACAGGTCTCAGGAACAGCGAGTCAAACGGATACAGTATAATTTTATAGAGAACAACTTCTCTCAAGAACCTATGCCTGACCTGCAAAAGTCTTTCCTCCATTACGACCAGGGTATGTTGCGCATCCTAGCAGAAAAATGGGATGTTGAGCTTGACCCCGGTCCTTCCAGGCAGATGCTCTCCAGGCTCATTCCCTGCATCAACACTCCCGAAGCGCTGCATGGAATGCTCGCCATGCTTTCGGAAGATGCCCGCGAAACCCTTTTCAAACTGGCTGCTGCAGGGGGCATGCAGCCCTGGGCTGAATTTACCCGCAATCACGGCAGCCTGCGTGTTATGGGCGCTGCCAAACGCGACCGTGAAAGACCTGACCGCAGCCCCATCTCTATCACCGAGCAGCTCTATTACTGCGGGCTAATTGCCAAAGATTTCCTTAAGACCGAAGCAGAACCCCAGGAATTTGTTTTTATCCCGGATGATTTTCTGTCAATCTTAAAGCCTGCACCGGCTGCTGGCAGCCCTTCACCCGGTCACCCGGCTGTCCTGCCCGAAAAGCAGAATATCCTTCCTGCTTCTTCGGGGCTGGTGGATGATGCCTGCACCTTTCTCGCTGCGCTGCGGACAGGGTTAATCCCGGGCCAGCAAAAAAATGCCTTTCTGAATGCAGACCTGCCCTTCCTTGCCAGCCTGCTTCATGCCTGTGAACTGGTGGATGCATCCTTTGTGCCAGAACCTAACAATGTGCGCAAGTTCCTTGAAAGCACAAGGGCAGAATCTCTTCTGTTACTGGTACAGCGCTGGCAGGAAAGTACTTCCCTGAATGAGCTTCGCTTGCTGGACCACCTGGTCTTCGAAGGGAACTGGGTCAATTCACCGCAACCCGCACGGGAATTCCTGGTCGGTATGCTGCGGTGTGTCCCCGCAGGCATCTGGTGGGACCTCAACAGCTTTATAGAACAAGTCAAAACGGAGAAACCGGACTTTCAGAGGCCTGCAGGGGACTACGATTCCTGGTTCATTCAGCGCACCTCGGATGGGCAATACCTGCGCGGTTTCGAAAGCTGGGATGATGTGGATGGTGGGTTAATTCGTTACCTTATTACCGGACCCATGCACCTGCTGGGGCTGCTCGACCTGGCTGGTGATGAGCCGAAAACTGCCTTTGCTTTCAAATGGACCGGCTGGGCAGATGCTTTGCTGGATAACCGGCTGCCTGCTATCCGCGAACCGCAGCCCGGGCACATCCACCTGAACAATAACGGTATGCTTCTTATAGACCGCACTGCCCCCCGCCCCTTACGGTACCAGTTAGCGCGCTTTTGTGATTGGCTTGGTTTAAAGGAAAACACTTACCGCTACCAGATTAGCCCAGCCGGGTTGGTAAACGCCCGGAAACAAGGCTTGCAGGCGTCGCAGCTTAAAGCGCTGCTCCACAAACATGTAGACTCGCCGTTGCCGCCTGGAATCCTGCAGGCGATCCAACGCTGGGAAAAAGATGGCACAACTGCCCTTGTCCAATCTGCAACCATTCTCAGGCTGGACAACCCGGAGGTGATTGAGAAACTGAAACGCTCCAGGGCGGGCAGGCAAATCCTTGAAGACCTCTCTCCCACCGTCTGCACGATTCGCTCTGGAGGGGTGGAAGCCATCCGGGATGCCCTGGCTGAGTTAGGGTATCTAATCGATTTTTAGCTGGATGTATAATTTTATCAGGCTTGTTGATGACGATTAAATCCTGATAGAGGGAGTAAAAACATGGGTAATAGATTGGACTGGATGCACCAGGAACTGGAAGGCCTGAAGAATGCGGGGTTGTATAACCGCATCCGCACAATAGGCTCGCCACAGGGAGCCTGGCTGGTGGTGGATGGTAAGAAGGTGTTGAATTTTTGCTCGAATAATTACTTGGGGCTGGCTAACCGGCCTGAGATTGTGGCTGCAGCCAAAAAAGGGTTGGATAATTACGGGGCTGGCCCGGCTGCAGTGCGCTCGATCGCCGGTACTATGGACCTGCACCTTGAGCTGGAACGGCGCCTGGCGGCATTCAAAGGGGTTGAAGCAGCCGTCACCTTCCAATCTGGGTTCTGCGCCAACCTGGCAACCATCCAGGCTTTGGTCACCAAGGAAGACGTGATTTTCTCGGATGAGCTGAACCATGCCAGCATTATCGACGGCTGCCGGCTTTCAGGCGGGCGGATCGTGCGTTTTGCCCATGCCAACCCGCTCGACCTGGAACGCGCTATCAAGGAAAATGAAGGCAGCTACAGGCGGGCGCTCATCATTACCGATGGTGTATTCAGCATGGACGGCGACATGGCTCCGCTGGACGAGATCTACCAGATTGCCAACGCCCATGACATCATGCTCATGGTGGACGATGCCCATGGAGAAGGTGTGGTTGGCAAGGGTGGACGCGGGATCGTGGACCATTTCGGTCTGCACGGCAAGGTCGATATAGAAGTCGGCACCCTTTCAAAGGCCTTTGGGGTGATGGGTGGTGTGGTGGCAGGTAATGCAGTCATTGTTGAGTGGCTGCGCCAGAGAGGTCGTCCATTCCTGTTCTCCTCTGCCATGACACCGCCGGATGTGGCTGCCTGTATCGCTGCACTCGATATCCTTGAAAGTTCGACCGAACTGGTTGATAAGCTGTGGGAAAACGCCCGTTATTTTAAAGCAGAGATGAAAAATGCCGGTTTTGATACCGGTCAAAGCGTGACCCCCATCACCCCTATCATGCTTGGTGAAGCACCCCTGGCCCAGCAGTTCTCGCGGGAGCTGTTTGAAGAAGGCGTCTTTGCCATGGCTCTCGGTTTTCCAACCGTCCCTAAAGGGAAGGCCCGCATCCGGGTCATGATCTCTGCTGCACACAGCCAGGCTGACCTGGACCAGGCACTTCAAACCTTCATCAAGGTTGGAAAGAAATTAGGGGTGATCTGATCCCATCAGGGAGATAAAATTCACCACTTAAAACAG
>DHHC01000053.1 GCA_002403095.1 Leptolinea sp. UBA4782 | reverse complement strand
ACGTGTTCTCGATCAAGGGACGCGGTACAGTGGTGACTGGTAAGGTTGACCGCGGCATTATCCATACCGGCGACCCGGTAGAGATTGTCGGCTTGCGCGAGAAGAGCATGAACTCGGTAGTGACAGGTGTGGAGATGTTCCACAAGACGCTGGATGAAGGGCGTGCTGGCGACAACTGCGGATTGCTGCTGCGTGGAATTGAGCGGACAGATGTGGAGCGCGGCATGGTAATTGCGAAGCCGGGCAGCATCACCCCGCACACGAAATTCAAGAGCCAGGTGTACGTGTTGAAGCGCGATGAGGGTGGGCGTCACAAACCGTTCTTCACGAACTACCGGCCGCAGTTCTACATTCGGACGATGGATGTAACGGGCGTGATCACCTTGCCGGAAGGCGTAGAGATGGTGATGCCTGGGGATAATGTGGAGTTGGAAGTAGAATTGATCGTACCTGTGGCGTTGGAACAGGGCTCAAAGTTTGCAATTCGAGAAGGTGGTCTGACGGTTGGTTCCGGTGTGATCACCAAGATCTTAGAGTAGGTAAAGGTTATGGCTAAACAGAGAATACGGATTCGCCTTAAAGCATATGATCATCGCGTTTTAGACCAGTCGGCAAAACGGATCGTTGACACCGCTGAACGCAGTGGCGCCCAGGTTGTCGGGCCCGTTCCGCTGCCGACTAAGATTGAACGGTTTACTGTACGTCGTTCAACCTTCATCGATAAAGATTCACATGAGCATTTTGAGATCAGGACCCACAACCGGCTGATTGATGTGCTCGAACCGGATGCAAAAACCATCGATATGCTTATGCGGTTGAATCTGCCTGCTGGCGTCGATATCGAAATCAAAATTTGATGCATCGGGAAGCCTGAGCTTCCAGATGTACCAGCCCTGAGAAGGGTTTTACAAAGGAATACCCATAAAGACCTGGAAGGATCAGGAATTTGTGGTATACTTGCAAAGTTTGGCTCACAGCCAGGCAGTAGCAGTATAAGACTTATTCTGTAGGCGCAAAACAAAAACGAATGTCGCAGCAGAGAAGTGACTGTACTGTGAAGAGATGATGCAGTCAAGCCCAGACTGACAGTCTCGATCTTGAAAACATAAAGGAGACAATCGATATGTTTAAAGGGCTAATTGGAAAGAAAATCGGCATGACCCAGATTTTCGATGAAAATGGTGCGGCAGTCCCCGTGACATTGATCGAAGCTGGGCCATGTTACGTTACCCAGGTGCGCACGCCTGACAAAGACGGTTATACTGCCGTTCAGCTGGGTTACGAAGAAGTCAAGCCCAAACGTTTATCGGGTGGCGAGTTGGGGCACCTCAAACGCAACAACGTTCCACCACTGCGCTTTTTGCGCGAATTCCGCAGCAAAGACCCCCAGGTTCAAGAAGGCGACACGGTTCAACTGGCAGAGATGTTCTCTGTCGATGATCATGTTGATATCGTGGGCACCAGCAAAGGCCGTGGTTTTCAGGGCGGTGTAAAACGCTATCACTTCCGCGGCGGCCCAAAAACCCATGGCCAGTCGGATCGTCTAAGGGCACCAGGTTCACGCGGTTCTGGAACTACTCCAGGCCGTGTCTTCAAGGGTGCACGTGGCCCCGGTCATATGGGTGATGACAGGGTTACCTCGCAAAACCTCAAGGTTGCCCTGGTTGATGGTGAACGCAATTTGATTGGTGTTCGCGGTGCTGTGCCTGGTCCGCGTGGCGGTCTGGTAATTTTGAAAGAAGCGCGCAAGCAGTAAGCGGAAGGGAGCACAGATACTATGAAACTTGACGTTTTGAATATGGAAGGCAAGAAGGTCGATTCGGTGGAATTACCCGCCGAGATCTTTGAAGCCCCTGTTTACCGTGATTTGATGCATCAGGCATTTGTCCGCCAGATGGCAAATGCCCGGCTGGGCACCCACGACACCAAAGTGCGCGGTGAGGTGGCAGGCGGCGGTAGGAAACCCTGGCGCCAGAAAGGTACCGGTCGTGCCAGGCAGGGATCTATTCGTGCTGCCCACTGGAAGGGCGGCGGCAGGATCCACACCCCGCATCCCCGCTCATATGTACAATCCATGCCGCGCAAGATGCGCCTGGCTGCACTTCGCTCTGCTTTGACCGTTAAAGCAGCCCAGGAAAGCATCGTGGTGGTGGATGAGCTGAAAGTGGCAGAGCCTAAAACCCGCCTGATGGCAGGCGCATTGAATGCCCTGGTTGGAAGCAACAGCGCCCTCATCCTGATCCCGCAGAAGGATAACTACCAGGATGTGATCCGCTCTACCAACAACTTGCCAGATGCCAAAATCTTATTGGCCAGCTACCTGAACATTCGTGATTTACTCACTTTCGAAAAACTGGTAATGCCGTTGGCAGCGCTGGAATCAATCAGCGCCCATCTGGGATAGGTAGGAGATTAAAATGTCTACGATTTACGATGTCCTCCGAAAACCACTGGTGACTGAAAAGTCAAATTACCAGCTCAATAAATTGCACCAGTATGTTTTTGAAGTAACCCCTGATGCCACCCGCACATTGGTGAAAGATGCAGTGGAGCAATTATTTGATGTAACAGTGGTACGTGTCAACATTCTCAATGCCCCGGCCAAGCGTACTCGCCGAGCCCGCAGCCGCCGTATGGCAGTCCGTGAGAGCGGTTACAAAAAAGCTATTGTGACCCTTGCACCCGATAACCGAATTCCATTCTTTGAAGGGGTGGAGTAATGGCTGTAAAAGTATACAAACCAACTACCCCCGGTCTGCGCGATATGACCGGCTATACCTTTGATGAAATTACCAAGACCACACCCGAGCGCTCACTGGTTGTCATCCGCAAGCAGTATTCTGGAAGGAACAATCAGGGCCGGGTTACCGTAAGGCACCAGGGCGGTGGTCACAGGCAGTTCATCCGCAAAATCGATTTCAAGCGTGACAAACTGGACATTCCAGCCAAAGTTGCTGCCATTGAATATGATCCCAACCGCACTGCCAGGCTTGCCCTGCTTTATTATGCAGATGGCGAAAAACGCTACATCCTTGCGCCGGTAGGCTTAAAGGTTGGCGATACGGTTGTGGCTGGCGCTAATGCTGAAATACGGATCGGGAACAGCCTTCCCATTGCCAATATCCCTGTGGGTACAACCATCCACAATATTGAAATGCACCTTGGCAAGGGTGGTCAGTTGGTCCGTTCTGCAGGTTCTTCTGCACAGCTTCTGGCAAAAGAAGGCGACAATGCCCAAATCCGTATGCCAAGTGGTGAAGTAAGGCTTGTCCGCCAGGTATGCAGCGCTACTATCGGCCAGCTTGGCAATGTAGAGCACAGCAATATCAAGCTGGGCAAAGCAGGTCGGAAACGCCACATGGGCATCCGCCCAACCGTCCGCGGTACAGCAATGTCCCCCAGGGACCATCCGCACGGTGGTGGCGAAGGACGCCAACCTGCTGGTATGCCAAGTCCCAAGACGCCATGGGGTAAACCCACCCGTGGCTACCGGACACGTCGTAATAAAGAAACTGACCAGTATATTGTTCGCCGTCGCAAAACCGGTGGGCGATAGTCGATAAGAAGAAGATTTAGCGAGAGAAAGGGACAAACTATGTCACGATCGCTCAAAAAGGGACCATTCATCAGCCCGAAACTGTTGAAAAAAGTTGAAGCCATGAATGCCCGTAACGAGAAAAAAGTAATCCGCACCTGGAGCCGCGCAAGCACGATCTTCCCGCAAATGGTAGGTCATACTATTGCGGTGCACGACGGCCGCCGCCATGTACCGATTTATGTCACCGAAAACATGGTAGGTCACCGGTTGGGTGAGTTTGCACCCACCCGCCATTTCCGCGGTCACATGTCGGATAAGAAGTAAGCGAGGAATTGTGATGGATATTCGTGCTGAATTAATCAATTGCGGTGTTTCTGCGCAAAAAGCAAGACTGGTGATCGATACAGTCCGTGGGAAACCAGCTGTTGCCGCCATGAACACCCTGCGCTTTATGCCAAAAGCTGCAGCTTATCATGTTCACAAACTGCTCAAATCCGCTGTATCTAACGCTGAAGAGAATTTCGGCATCAGCAGGGATGACCTGATCGTTGCTGAAATTATGGCAGATGAAGCTCCAACCCGCAAATGGCGCCGTTTTGGTGCACGCGGCAGGTTCAAACCAGTTGTGCGGCGCAATTCACACATCAAAATTGTGCTGCGTGAGAAAGCTTAATCGAGAAAGGCTTATTCCCTTCGCGGAAGAGTCATGAGGAAAAGCAGGAGATAATATGGGTCGAAAAGTACATCCAATTGGATTTCGTCTCAACATAAACCAGCCCTGGTCGGGCCGCTGGTACGCTGAAGGCAGTGAATACAAAGAACAGCTTCATCAAGACCTGGCCATCCGGAAAATCGTACGCAACCAGAATGAAAAAGCTGGAGTTTCACTAATAGAAGTCGAACGCTATCCAGGTAAGGTAAAGGTTGTTGTTCATACCGCAAAACCCGGTATTTTGATCGGGCGGAAGGGTGACAATGTTAAGAAAATCCGTCAGGACCTTGAAGGCTTAACAGGCAAGAAAATTGATCTGGAGATTAAAGAGATCAAAAGCCCCGATATGGATGCCTTCCTGGTTGCTGAAAACATTGCAATGCAGATTGAACGCCGTGTCAGTTACCGGCGCGCGATGAAGCGTGCCATTCAACAGGCAATCCGGCAGGGTGCCCTTGGTGTGAAAATCCAGGTGGGTGGCCGCCTGAGCGGTGCTGAAATGGCCCGCAATGTGGTCCTGCGTGAAGGCCAGGTGCCTTTGCAGACCCTGCGTGCCGACATCGATTTTGCCCGAACTGAAGCTTCAACCACCTATGGTCAGATCGGAATCAAGGTCTGGGTATACAAGGGTGAAGTGCTGGCAAATCTTGAAGAAAAAGCTGAATCAACTGAAGGTGTTTACGTCAGTGAGTAAAATTCCGCTGGGTGATTTTTCCAGCGATTTGGAAAGAGGTAGCGACTATGTTAATGCCAAAGCGTGTTAAATACCGCAAACAGCAACGCGGCCGAATGCGCGGCAAAGCCCTGCGCGGAGCTGAGATCAGCTATGGCGAATATGCTTTGCAGGCTCTCGAACCAGGTTGGGTAACCGCCCGCCAAATCGAGGCTGCCCGCCGTGCAGTGGTGCGCGTGATGAAGCGCCGCGGAAAAGTTTGGATTCGAATATTTCCAGATCATCCTTATACTCAAAAACCGCCGGAAACCCGTATGGGTAAAGGCAAGGGTAATGTTGAGTACTGGGTGGCAGTTGTAAAACCTGGCAGGTTAATGTTTGAGATCGGTGGATTGCCCGAAGCTGTGGCTGTTGAAGCGCTGAAACAGGCTTCATTCAAATTCTCCATCCAGACCAAGGTTATTTCCCGCCACGAAATTGCAGGAGAACCGTCATGGATTTAAAAGAAATGCGTTTAGTTTCTACAGAAGAATTGAAAACCAAGCTGGCTAATACCCGCCAGGAGTTTATGAACTTGCGGTTCCAGATGGTTACCGGACAGTTGACTGACACCAGCCGCCTTCGGCAGGTCAGGCATCAGATTGCACAGTTCGAAACAGTTTTACGCGAACGCGAATTAAAAGCCGGTAAGGAAGGTGCATAATGAATGAAAGACGTCGATTAACCGGTGTAGTTATCAGCGACAAGATGGAAAAGACGGTTGTGGTTCAAATCAGCCGTACCTACCGTCACCCGCTTTACCGTAAAGTAGTGCATGCCAAGAACAAAGTATATGCTCATGATGAACTTGGCTGTGCAATTGGCGATGAAGTCCGCATTGTGGAAAGCCAGCCAATATCCCGCACCAAGCGTTGGGTTGTGGAAGCCATTCTCAACCGTGATGAAGCCGCTGCTGCACCCATCGCTGAAGGAGACCTGGAATGATTCAGCAAGAGACTCGTTTAAAAGTTGCTGACAATACTGGTGCACGCGAATTACTGGTGATCCAGGTAGTTGGCGGAACCCACCGGCGCTACGGCTATGTTGGTGACCTGGTAGTTGCTTCTGTCAAATCAGCGGCTCCCCAGGGCTCTGTCAAGAAAAGCGAGATCGTAAAAGCAGTCATCGTGCGCTGTTCCAAAGCCTGGCGGCGTGAAGATGGATCAACCATCCGCTTTGATGATAACGCAGCAGTAATTCTGGATGCCGATGGCGAGAATCCGAAAGGCACCCGTATTTTTGGACCCGTTGCCCGTGAATTGCGTGAAAAGGGTTACATGAAAATTGTCTCACTCGCGCCGGAAGTAATTTAGGCTGAGAAGAGAGGGAATGATGATAAAGAACAAAATTCACAAGGGTGATACCGTAGAAGTAATTACCGGACGTTCCGAAGATAAAGGGAAACGCGGTGAGGTGATCAAGGTAAATCCTGAGGAAAACACGGTAATTGTGCAAGGTGTGAACATCCACACAAAGCATCAAAAACAGGTGCAGTCGCAGGGTCGTACCGTTAATCCGGGTATCTTGAAACTGGAAGGCCCCATCTCGATTTCCAATGTGATGCTGGTTTGCCCGAAATGCAACAAACCTACACGGGTTGGCCTCCGCCGCGAAGCTGATGTTGTCCAGCGTGTATGCAAAAAATGCGACTCATTGGTAGACGCTTAGGCAGCCTGGGAGATTGTATATGAATAAGATGAAAGAGCAGTATCAAAAAGAGGTTGTGCCCGCCCTGATCAAGGCATTGAATGTGGATACCGTTATGCAGGTTCCGCAGATCAAAAAAGTTGTGGTCAACATTGGTCTTGGCGAAGCCCTGGATAACCCGAAAGCACTCGATGCAGCGGTTGCAGATCTGACCCAGATTACCGGACAGAAACCTGTCATCACTAAAGCCCGCAAGAGCATTGCCAACTTCAAGCTGCGCGAAGGACGCACCATTGGTGCCAAGGTAACCCTGCGCGGTGAGAAAATGTGGGCGTTCTTGGACCGGTTGATGAACATCGTGCTCCCCCGTGTGCGTGACTTCCGCGGTGTTTCTCAGGATGCATTTGACGGGCGCGGCAACTACACACTGGGTTTGCGCGAGCAGTTGATCTTCCCTGAAATTGAGTACGATAAGATCGACAAAGTACGCGGCATGGAAATTACTATTGTTACATCTGCATCATCAGATGATCAGGCTGCAATGCTTTTGCAATTATTAGGCATGCCTTTCAGGAAAGGATAATATGGCAAAGAAGTGCATGGAATACCGTGAAATGCGTCGTTCGAACCCGATCCAGGTTCGCAACCGTTGCAAAATTTGTGGACGACCACGTGGCTATATGCGCCGGTTTGGCATGTGCCGCATCTGCTTTCGCGAAACCGCATTAAAAGGGCAGGTACCTGGTGTTAGAAAGTCTTCTTGGTAGCCCGGTGGGAGATAGATAATATGAGTGTTAATGATCCTATTGCAGATATGTTGACCCGAATTCGCAATGCCATAGTTACAGGGCAAACCTTGGTGGCAATGCCAGATTCGAAAATCAAAGTTGAGATCGCCCGTATCCTGAAAGAAGAAGGTTTTATTGAGGGGTATGAGCAGTCTGTCGACGAATCCAATCCAATCCACCGGACACTGCGCATGCGTCTGAAATATGTAGGCGAACGCCGCGAGCGGAAATCCGTCATCAGCGGATTAACCCGCATCAGCCGTCCAGGGCGCCGTGTGTACACCAAGAAACAGGACATTCCCTGGGTGCTTTCCGGCTTGGGTTTAACCATTGTCTCCACCCCAAAAGGCGTTATGACCGGCCAGCGTGCCCGTCAGCTTGGTGTGGGTGGCGAAATCATCTGCAAGGTCTGGTAGGCCGAGTAGGACAGGAGGAAGTAAAGTGTCTAGAATTGGACGATTACCGGTTACCGTGCCCGCAGGTGTAGAAATCAAGGTCGATGGCAACACTTTGTTTGTCAAAGGACCGAAAGGTGAACTTCGCCGTGAATTTCTACCAGCTGTATCGGTAGCCTTAGAAGAAGGTCAGCTTGTTGTGACACGCAGGTCAGATGAAGCCCAGGATCGTGCCATTCATGGCACCACCCGAGCCCTGGTCAACAACATGGTGACCGGTGTAAGCACTGGTTTTAAGAAAGTGCTGGAAATTGATGGTGTTGGATATCGTGCAGAAATGGACGGGGAAACCCTTGTACTTTACCTGGGTTATTCTCACCCTGTGCGGGTTCAGCCTCCGACTGGAATCAGTTACGAGGTGGATACCAAAACACGCCAGGTAACTATAAATGGTTACGACAACGAACAGGTCGGTCAGGTAGCTGCCGATATTCGCAAATTACGCCCGCCAGAGCCCTACAAGGGCAAAGGTATCCACTACCTTGGCGAGAAGATCCGCCGAAAAGCTGGTAAAGCGGGTAAGGCAAAGAAGTAAGGTGAACTATGGCGAAAATATCTCGTTCTGAAGCACGTGAAAAACGGCACCGGCGGGTACGCAAGCACATTAGCGGAACCCCTCTGCGCCCTCGCTTATGCGTTTTCCGCAGCCTGGCTGAAATCTATGCCCAGGTAATTGATGATGAGGCTGGCAACACGCTGGCATCTGCTTCATCAATCGATCATACACTCCAGGAACAGCTGTCTGGTTTGAAAAAGAGTGAACAGGCCAAACTGATCGGCAAGACTGTTGCTGAGCGCGCGATGGAAAAAGGGATCAAAGAAGTCGTCTTTGACCGCGGCGGATATCAGTATATTGGTCGTGTGAAAGCGCTGGCAGATGGTGCCCGCGAAGCCGGACTGCAGTTCTAGTTCGGGTAGATACGGAAATTCGAGGAAAAGATAATGGATTTAGTCGAATACCAACCTCTAGAAGAACAAATCGATGAGCGCGTAATCGAGATTGCGCGTGTAGCAAAAGTGGTAAAAGGCGGACGCCGCTTCCAGTTTCGGGTAACTGTTGTGATTGGTGACAATCATGGCAAGATCGGGCTGGGAATCGGTAAAGCCAATGCAGTTCCGGATGCAATGCGCAAGGCTAGCGAACGCGCCCGTAAAAAGATGGTAAATGTATCCCTTTCTGGTACTACCATCACCCACCCTGTAACCGCCAAAGTTGGTGGCGCAGTTGTGTTATTGAAACCTGCATCCCCCGGTACTGGTGTTATTGCAGCTGGTGGTGTACGTGCGGTTTGCGAAGCAGCCGGCATCCGTGACATTCTTACCAAATCTATGGGCAGCGCTAACGTGTTGAATGTGGTAAAGGCAACTTTTGCAGCGCTCGAAGAACTGAAAAATCCAGCTCAGGAAGCCATTAACCGTGGTAAATCTGAAAAGGATCTGCTGCCTTTCTGGGAGCGGAGGAAGAATGGCTAAGAAGAGTGAAGTTGAAAAGAAAACCCTGCGGATCACGCTTGTAAAAAGCTTGATAAGCTCACCGGAACGCCAGAAGGCAACGGTACGCGCCTTGGGTTTGAATAAGGTTAACCAGACTGTTGAACTTGCTGATTCCAAGGTTGTGCGTGGAATGATCGCAAAAGTCATCCATCTGGTCAATGTGGAAGAGCAGGTGCAGTAATGAAACTTAATGATTTAGCCCCTAATAAAGGTGCAAAACGGCCGCGAAAGCGCCTTGGCACCGGTATCTCTGCCGGCGGTGGAAAGACAGCCGGTCGCGGTACCAAAGGTGAGGGTTCACGCAGCGGGCAGGGCGGCAAAGTATACCGCCAGGGTGGTAACCTGCCCTTCTACCGCAGGCTCCCATTTATCCGGGGTGAAGGCTTTACTCCGCCTTTCCAGGTTGAATACAATGAAGTAAACCTTTCGCAGCTTGAAGCATTCAAGGCGGAATCCGAAGTCACCCCTGAGTCCCTTGCAGAAGCAAGACTGCTCAGAAAACCTTCCAATCCTGTTGTTGTCCTGGGGCAGGGTGAAGTAAAAGTTCCCCTGAAAATCCGTGTGCATCGTGTCAGTAAAAGCGCCCGGGAAAAAATCGAAGCCGCTGGCGGCTCGATCGAACTGATTAGCTAGGAAATCGAAAAGGAGAATCGCCCATGAAGCGATCACCCTGGCGTTACCTGTGGAAATCTGAGGATATTCGCAAGAAGCTGCTCATTACGCTGATCCTGCTTGTGATCTACCGGTTGGCAGCGAATATCCCTGTCCCCGGGATTAATCGAGCAGTGCTTGAGGCCCTTGCAACTAGCGGCGGAGCAGCAGGGAACCTGTTCAGTTTGCTTGACATGCTTTCCGGAGGGACGGTATCGAAGTTTTCCATCCTTGCAATGGGTGTTTACCCTTATATCACTGCCCAGATCATTATCCAACTGCTGGTTCCGATTATCCCTGCGCTCGAACGCAGGCTGAAAGATGACCCGCGTGAAGGCCGTAAATGGATGGAACGCTGGACTGTGATCCTGACCATCCCGATGGCTTTGCTTTCAGCAATCGGTCAGATCAATATCTTCAATTCCATGACTGGTGGAGCCTCAATCCTGACCAACTACGGTTTTAGCGGGGCGAACCTGCTACCGACAATCGCTGTCCTATTCAGTATGGTTGCCGGTACGATGTTTGGTATCTGGTTAGGGCAACTTATCTCTGAATTTGGTATTCCAAACCAGGGTCTTTCTTTGATCATTTTCTCCGGGATTGTTTCTGGAATTCCAAGAAACATAACATCTTTGCTGGCCGATAAAGTTAACGGCTGGTGGATGCTGCTGGTTATTCTTGCGATCCTCCTGCTGACGATCTTTGCTATTGTATATGTGCAGCAGGGACGCCGCTTTGTTCCAGTGCTTTTCCCGGGACGCCGCATTGGAAACCGGATGTCTATGCCTGTGCGCAGCAACTTGCCCCTGATGGTGAACATGGCAGGCATGATCCCGTTGATCTTTGCCCAGTCATTTATGTCTTTCCCAGCCATCATTGCAAGCTATTTTATGAATTCAAGTACTGATTGGCTGAAAAATTTCGCCGGCAGTATATACCGCTTGTTTGGCGGAAACAATTTCTGGTATGCGATCCTGTTCTTTGTGCTGGTGGTTGTCTTTACGTACTTCTATACTGACGTGATGTTTACCCAGCAAAATTATGGCGATAATTTGAAACGGCAGGGTGCCCAGATCCCAGGTGTGATCCGCGGCGGTCAAACTCAAAAGTACCTCACCAAGGTACAGCGTCGCATCACCCTTCCGGGTGCATTGTTCCTCGGCCTGGTGGCAGTGCTTCCGTATATCCTGAGCGCAATTTTACCTGCCGGCGCTTCCTCTGGTTTGCTGCTAATCTCATCTGCCGGCTTGCTGATCGTTGTTGGTGTTGTACGCGATACTGTCAACATCATCCAAACCGAACTCAAGCTGCATGGCTACGAAGAAGACCTGATCAAAGGCTGATCGATGCGCAAGTTTATCGTCTTACTGGGTCCTCCTGGTGCTGGCAAAGGCACACAAGCAAAAATGCTGGCAGAAAAACTGGCTCTTGCCCACATTTCTTCCGGGGATATCTTTCGGGAGAACTTGAAGACACAGACGGACCTGGGAAAACTGGCCCAAATATACATTGACCGCGGGGACTTAGTTCCTGACGATGTCACGATCGCCATGATCGAGGCCAGGCTGCAGAAACCCGATTGTTCCAATGGCGCAGTGCTGGATGGTTTCCCGCGCACCCCTGCGCAGGCAGATGCGCTTAAAGAAATGCTTAAAAAGCTGGAAGGCGAAGTGGTAAGCGTGCCGTTTATCAACGTGCCGGCTGAAGTTTTGGTCGAGCGGCTGAGCGGGCGCTGGTCCTGCAGGGCTCAGGGACATGTCTTTCACAGTGTCAATAATCCGCCGAAAACTGAAGGCATTTGCGATCTTGATGGATCAGAGCTGTACCAGCGTGATGACGACAAGCCCGAAACCGTGAAAAGACGAATTCACGTGTATGGTGAGCAGACTGCGCCTTTATTAGATTACTACACCAAAGCAGGCTTGCTGGTTGAAATTGATGGCACACGGGAAATTGACCAGGTTGCTTTTGACCTGCTGAAGGCCATAAAAAGGAATTGATATGTCTTGGGACCGGCAAATAAACATTAAGAACCCGCAGGAACTGGCGGTTATGCGTGAAGCTGGAAGGATCAACGCAGAAGCGCTGGCAGCCGTGGCTGCTGCGATTGCACCAGGCGTAACTACTGGCGAACTTAATGAGATTGCTGAATCGGTCTTAAAAAAATACGGCGCTTATTCTCCGTTTAAAAATTATCCGGGACCTTATCCTTATCCGGCCAGCATTTGTACGAGTGTTAACGAAGAACTGGTTCATGGGATACCTGGAAACCGGAAACTTAAGAACGGAGACATCATCTCCATCGATTGCGGATCAGTATTTAAAGGGTATGTCGGGGACGCTGCATTCACGATGGGTGTAGGTGAGATTACAAAAGAAAACAAGAAGCTGCTCGAAGTAACCGAAAAAGCGCTTTTTGCTGGAATCAATAAGTTGAAACCCGGAAATTTCCTGGGTGATGTTTCAGCAGCAGTCCAGAATGTTGTTGAATCACACAACCTGCATGTAACCAGGGAATATACCGGGCATGGGGTAGGGCGAAGGATGCATGAAGGTCCCCAGGTGCCAAATTACGGGACGCCTGGCAAGGGCATGCTGCTAAAAGCAGGGATGACAATTGCTCTGGAGCCTATGGTGCTGATCGGCACCAACCAAACCAAAGTAACCCCAGATGAATGGACTGTGGTGTCACTGAATGGAATGAATACCGCCCATTTTGAACACTCGGTCGCAATCACCGAGACCGGTCCAGTAATCCTGACAGTTCTGGCTGACGGGCAAAATCCATGGGATTTTGCTGGACAGAGTAAGTAAGAGCAGGTATAATTTATACTTTGGCTGTTCATAGATTGTGGAGGTAGTTTTTATGAAGGTTACAACTTCTATCGGAAAAAGATGTGCAAAATGCAAGGTCGTAAAACGACGCGGCATTCTGTACGTAATTTGTGAAAATCCAAAACATAAGCAACGACAGGGATAGCAGGCTATGGCGAGAATTGAAGGTGTTGATCTTCCGCGTAATAAGCGGGTCGAAGTTGCACTGACTTATATTTACGGCATTGGTGATACCCGTGCCAAACAGATCATTGCTGCTACGCAGGTAAATCCCGATACACGGGTAAAAGACCTGACAGAAGCAGAAGCTGGTCTGCTGCGCGAATATATCGCGAAGAATTTTAAAGTTGAGGGCGATCTGCGCCGCGATGTGCAGATGAGCATCAAACGGTTGATTGAAATCGGATGCTATCGTGGAATGCGCCACCGCCGCAACTTACCTGTTCGGGGTCAGCGGACCCGCACGAACTCCAGGACCCGCAAAGGTCCCAAGAAGACAGTAGCCGGCCGCGGCCGCCGTCGTGGAGCAGCGAAGAAATAACCGGATGATCCAGCCTGGTTGGGTGGGACCTTCCTCCCGCGGCTCCTGGCCGGGCAATGGAATTTCGGTATCATGAACTTGTAAAGTAAGGGAAGATTTGAGGATATATGGCTCAAAACGTACGATCAACCCGCCGCACCAGCACCGCAAAGAAAGTAAAGCGCGCTGTTTCAACGGCACAGGTGCATGTATTTGCATCATTCAATAACACAATTGTCACCATCACAGACACCCAGGGCAATACTCTTTGCTGGGGCAGCTCAGGATCGGCTGGATTCAAGGGGTCGCGTAAAAGTACTCCGTTTGCCGCCCGCCTGGCTGCAGAGCAGGCAATCAAAACTGCCCAATCGATGGGTGTGCAGGAAGTTGAATTGATCGTCAAAGGACCTGGCCCTGGACGCGAATCCGCTATCCGGGCTGTACAGGCAGCTGGCATCAAAGTCCGCTCCATTGCTGATGTGACACCGGTACCGCACAACGGTTGCCGGCCTCCGAAAAAACGCCGCGTATAAAGGAAGGAAACGATTATGGCGAGATATACTGGTCCGGCTTGTAAACTTTGCCGGCGAGAAGGTGAAAAATTATTCCTCAAGGGAGAGCGCTGCTTCACCACCAAGTGTGCTTTTGAAGCCCGTGCTTACCCTCCTGGAGAGCATGGCCGCACCGGTCAAGGCCGTGGCGATCGTGCTTCAGACTATGCAAAACAGCTGCGCGCCAAGCAAAAAGCACGCCGTATGTACGGTATCCTGGAACGCCAGTTCCGCCGCTACTTTGGTGTGGCTTTGCAGCGCAGGGGTTTAACCGGTTTGAACCTGCTGCAAACCCTTGAATTACGCCTTGACAATGTCATTTACCGTATGGGCTTTGCGGAAAACCGTGCCCAGGCGCGCCAGATGGTCGCCCATGGACATTTTACAGTCAATGGCCGCCGCACTACCATCCCATCCATGCTTTTACGGGCTGGGGATGTTGTGGAGGTGCGTGAAGCCTCCCGAAGCCGCACACTCTTCAAAGAGCTGCCAGATTTTGCTGAAAAGCGCCAGTGTGCCATGTGGCTTGATCGGGACGTAAAGAAGGTTTCTGGCCGTGTTCTGCGTCTGCCTGAACGCGGTGAAATTGATGGTAACCTGTCTGAGCAGCTAATTGTCGAGTACTACTCTCGGTAGTGCTTGAACCATCCGATATGCGGTTTTACAGGGTATGTCGGGAAAGGTGAAACATGGCTACAAATAATGATATGGTACAACCAAAAGTAGAGCGAGAAGATGAATCCCGTAATTACGGGAAATTCGTCATCAGCCCGCTCGAAAGAGGGTATGGTGTAACGTTAGGGAATGCTCTGCGTCGCGTCCTGCTTTCATCCCTTGACGGAGCGGCAGTCACATCGATCCAGATTCCTGACGTTCAACATGAGTATGGAGAAATTCCTGGTGTGCGCGAAGATGTCATCCAGGTGATGCTGCAGATCAAGCAGATCCGCCTGTTATTGCATGATGTAGACAGCGCCCATATCCACCTGGAAGTCCATGGTGCTGGCGAAGTCACCGCTGCTGATATTGTCCTTCCTCCTGAGGTTGAGATCGTCAATCCAGATCTTTACCTTTTCTCGGTGGATGACAAAAAAGCAAAACTGGAAATTGACATGACAGTTGAGCGCGGCCGCGGTTATTTGCCGTCAAACGAAAGGGTTGTCAAGGTCATTGGTGTGCTTCCTGTTGATGCAGTCTTCAGCCCGGTAAAACGGGTCAATTGGACAGTTGGCAGCGCCCGTGTTGCCCAAAGCACCAACTATGATCGCTTGACGCTTGAGATCTGGACAGATGGAACGATCCGCCCGGAAAAAGCCCTGGTCAACGCTTCCAGAATATTAATCGATCACCTGATCCATATATCAGGCATTACCGAAGAATCATTACTGCTGGCACCGGAACGGGAAATTGCCACATCGCGCATTACCAGTGAGGCAGCTGAAACCCCGATCGAGAACCTTGATCTTTCTGTAAGGGTGTTCAATTCACTCAAACGGACAGGGATCACAACCGTTGGTGATGTTCTTGAACTGTTAGAGAAGGGTGATGAGGCAGTGATGTCGATCCGTAACTTTGGCGAAAAGAGCCTGGATGAACTGCGGATCAGAATGCAGGAAAAGAAATTCCTGCCAGATGAAAAAGAGACGGAGTAGGAGAAATGCGTCATCAGGTAGCAGGATTTAAGTTAGGGAGATCACGGGACCAGCGATTGGCTTTGCGCAGAAACCTCATCTGCCAGTTATTTGAGCATGAGCGGATCGAAACAACACACACCAAAGCTTTGGCAATCCGTGGTGAAGCCGAAAAATTAATCACCCTTGCCCGCAACAGCAGCAAAGGCACGGATATTGAAAAAGTAAACGCCCGCAGGCTGGCAGCTGCCAGGCTTGGAAATGCCCCAGATGCGGTTAAGAAATTGTTCGATGAGATTGCCCCGCGCTTTGAAAACCGCAATGGCGGTTATTTGCGCATCCTCCGCCTTGGCCCACGCCTGGGTGATGCGGCGGAAATGGTTCTTGTTGAACTGGTTGAAGAGTAGTACTCCATCCCGGAAAATCCGGTTGGAATGGCACATTACCAATTTATCGTAGCTTACGACGGCACTGACTTTAAAGGCTCGCAGCGCCAGGGGATTAAACGCACAGTTCAGCTGGTACTGGAGGATGCACTCCGGGAGATTGGCTGGAATGAACGCACCATTCTCCTTGCCGGCCGGACCGATAGCGGTGTTCATGCTATTGGGCAGGTGGCCAGCTGTAATTTAGAATGGAAACATTCTGAGACAACGCTGGTAAAAGCCTTGAATGCCAGGCTGCCTGGCGACCTGGCTGTCAGGAGTGTGCGGCTGGTGGATGATACCTTCCATGCACGCTACAGCGCTAGCGCGCGGACGTACAACTACCGTATCTATGTCAGCCCCTCCCAAAACCCACTGGCAGAACGGTACGCTTGGCGTGTCTGGCCTGAACCAAACCTGGCAGTTTTAGCGCAAGCGGCAAACCTGTTCATTGGCGATCATGATTTCCAGGCTTTCGGATCTGCCCCTAAAAAGGGGGGCAGCACTGTCAGGCAGGTGACACTGTCTCGATGGGATCAAGTGGATGGCGGGCTGCAGTATGCGGTCAGTGCGAACGGTTTTCTCTATCATATGGTGCGCAGGATTGTACTGGCGCAAATCCAGCACGCATCTGGAATCATCCCGTTGGAAACCCTGCGAAATGCCATAGAGAATGGGATTACGATCTCAGCCGGAATGGCTCCTGCAAAAGGGCTGGTGCTGACAGAAGTAAGTTATGGTGACCTTCTTCCGGCTTCGTAAGAAGCTGAGAGAACTAGATTGAAATACATTAGCTTGTAAGTGGAGTTGTGAAGCGTGGAAAAGACCTACGTATTAAAAGGTAAACAAGAACCAAACTGGGTTCTAGTGGATGCAACGGACCAGACCCTGGGCCGGATGACCACTCTGATTGCCTCATATTTGCTTGGTAAACATAAGCCTACCTTTACACCAGGTGTGGATATGGGCGATGCAGTGGTAGTGATCAATGTCAGTAAAATGCGGGTAAGCCAGAAAAGGCTGGATGACAAGATGTACCATCGTGTTTCCGGCTATCCAGGCGGAATAACCAGCATTCGAATGCGCGATCAGCTTGCGAAGTACCCTGACCGGGTAATCCAGCATGCTGTGTGGGGAATGCTGCCCCACAACAAACTTGGGCGCAAGCTGCTCAAGCGGTTGAAAGTATATGCGGGTAATGAGCACCCACATGAAGCTCAGAACCCCACAGCGATTGTTTAGAGGAGCTGAGCGAATATGGCAGGTCAATATACAGAAGGAATCGGGCGACGCAAAGAAAGTTCGGCACGTGTCCGCCTGTCCAGTGGAACTGGAATTTTCACCGTGAATGATAAACCAGCCGCCGATTATTTTAATCGGACTGGCGACCTGGAAGCAGTGGTAGCTCCCTTACAGGTAGCTGGCATAGAGCCGTCCACTGTGGATGTAACCGTGAAGGTTGCCGGCGGCGGCGTCAGCGGTCAAACGGGTGCGGTCCAGCTGGGTATGGCGCGTGCATTGGTGAAATTAAATAACGAACTGATCCATACCTTGCGTGAAGGCGGATACCTGACTCGAGATGCCCGCATCAAGGAACGCAAGAAACCTGGTTTGAAGAGAGCCCGCAAGGCACCAACATACACAAAACGGTAATTTTTTACGTTTCGCACAATTTGGAAGATACAGCTCCTGTTTGCTATCCCATGGATGGCAGATGGGAGTTTTGTATTATAGAATTGTCTTGCTGGAGATTATAGTTTAATGGGAGTAACCATGGGAAGAATTACCTTGATCGGTTTGGGACCTGGCGGTGCAGAGATGCTCACCAGGGCTGCTTGGGATTGGCTTGGCAGCCAGGCTGAAGTTTATGTGCGTACAAGGCACCATCCTGCCGTCAGCGAACTGCCTGCTTCTGTAAAAGTGCATTCTTTTGACCATTATTATGAGTCTGGAGAGACATTCGAAGAGGTGTATGAGAAGATTGTCTCCACTATCCTGGAACTGAGTCTGAGGTCTGAAGGGGTAACTTACGCTGTGCCTGGGCATCCCATGGTGGCAGAAGCAACTTCACTGGAGATCTTACGCAGGGCAGCTGAGAAAGAAATTGATATCCAGGTCTTTGAAGGGATCAGTTTCCTGGAACCATGTTTCACAGCTTTGCAGATCGACCCGTTTCCTAATCTGGTGATATTTGATGCTATCGAACTAGGATTGCGAAACGCTCCGCCTTTTCCCGCCTCATTGCCTGTGCTGATCGGCCAAATCTATTCTCGCCAGGTTGCAGCAGAAGCCAAGATGACGCTCTTAAGTATCTACCCGGACTTTCATCCTGTCAAAATGGTCCACAATGCCGGTACAGAAAAACAGGTGATTGAAGAAATTGCTCTTTATGAGATGGACAGGAGCAGTAACATAGGGTTAATGACTGTGCTCTACTTACCTCCGCTAGGACAAGGGACTTCCCTTGAAGAATTTCATGAGCTGGTGGCGCACCTGCGTGCACCAGATGGATGTCCCTGGGATCGGGAGCAGACACATCTTTCACTGCGATCCCATTTGTTGGAAGAAGCATACGAAACCATTGAAGCTATTGATAATGAAGAGCCCTCCGCATTGAAAGAGGAATTGGGAGACCTATTACTGCAGATTGTCCTTCATGCCCAAATCGCCAGCGAAGAAGGTGATTTCACCATTGCAGATGTCTTGCAGGGCATACATGAAAAAATCACCCGCCGCCACCCGCATGTTTTCGGGACCACCAAAGTCAGCGGAGTGGACAATGTCCTGCAGAATTGGGAACAAATCAAGGCTGATGAAAGGGCAAACAATCACGAAAAGGCAGACCAAGGCTTGCTGGATGGTATACCCCTGGCACTTCCCGCATTAAGCCAGGCGCAGGAAATCCAGGACAGGGCAGCCAGGGTGGGTTTCGATTGGCCTGAAGTTGCCCCGGTTTTGAAAAAAGTCTATGAAGAATTGAAGGAATTCGAAGAAGCAGGAACATCAGAGTCCAGGACTGAAGAACTGGGCGACCTGCTGTTTGCGGTTGTGAACCTGGTGCGCTGGTATGATGTGGATGCTGAATCAGCCTTACGCGCAGCAAGCCTAAAATTCCGTAAACGGTTTAAGTATATTGAACTTAAAGCCAAAGAAAGCGGTCAGACTACTGCTGCGTTATCCTTTGAAGAAATGGACCGTTTATGGGAGGAATCAAAAAAACTGGACCTGTAACAAACCCGATGTGTTTAGGATAAAGATACCACCTGTTTCAGTATGATTTTTCGTTTGTAACACTGCTCAAACAGGGCGCTTTTTTCTGCCAGCGCAGCTTCCTCTTCCACCAGGGGTTCGCTAACCTGGCAGGTTAAAAACATTTTCTTCCTGCTTATGGTAATTGCCATTTTTTTTACCCGCTGCTGGTGAGAATTATCGAGACCGTCTGCAAGCCTGAGGATAGCCCCAAGTTTGTTAACCAATTCTTTCTGCGCTGGCTCCAGGGTTGCATAATGGTCATGACGGAGGGATGGCAGCGCTCCGCGGTGGTACCTGGCAACATTTCCGATGAGCAGCCGTTCGCTTGCGGACATGCGCAGCAGGGGTGCAGCCAGGATAATCCGTAGTGAGCCTTTGTGGTGGTTCTTCCAGCCATCTATCCAGCCGATGTCATGCAGCAAGCTGCTGCAAAGCAGGAGGTACCTCTCGCTGTCTCCCAGTTCGTGTAATTCCCGGGTAACATCGAAGATTTGCAGGGCCAGTTTTACCACCTGGCGGGTATGAGGTTCGTCAAACTGGCAGGTCTTTGCCAGCTGAAAAACAGATTGCAGGCTTGCATATTGGGATTGAGAGTAGAGAACGTCTGAGTCCATCTAATCTCCTGTTACTTGCGGTTCCTGTTGACTGGGAGGGGCAGCCAGAGGTTCAGTTAGAGATAGTCGAAGCTTATCCCAGATACCGTCTTTTTGCCACGCCGCCCATTGCGCCAGGAAATCCTGGTAGAGTTTATTCCTGGCTTCCGCCCTGTCAAGAGCAAACGCCTCCAGCCCGGGTTTAAGGAAGTTGAATGGGGCGTCTGTACCGTAATACTTTTTTGTGAGTTTGTACTCCCGCTTAATAAAACCGGGGAGGTAACCTGCCCAAACATCGCAATCATGGATCTGACCGAGGAATTCCTGCGTATCACGTGCTGCATTGAGCGGCTTTTTTAATTCATCAGGGTAAAGGGGTGAGAAGGTTTCAATGGCATACCGCAGCCATTTTGCCTGGATGCGCATAGCATGCAGTTCAGTGATGTTCGCCGGATCATACATGGCAATCTCATACGCCAGAAAGCTATCCAGACGCTTGAAAATCGAATTTACAGCCCGGTAGTATAACAGCTGTGAAACCTGGTTGATATCTTCAGGCAATACAGCTGATTCCAGCATGGCTGCCGGATCCATTCCCTCCATTGCCGGGGCGGGCGGTAGTGATAAGTGCTCCCGCATGTCTAGCAATTGCCCGTCTGCCATTGCCTGTGACATTGTCTGCTGGACGTTCTGTTGTAATTCCTGCCTTTTTTGCAGAAGGCGGTTTCTTAATCGGCGAACACCGGCGGCATTTCTCGGTTCTGTTTGTTGAATAAACGCACTGACAACTTCAATTTGAACATCCAGGTCGCGGGCAGCGCCAAGCGACTTGGTGATTATCTTGACCGACTTCTTCCAGCGCTGCAGGCGTTTCTGCGGAATAATATCCCCAAAAAGATCAAGTGCATTCCTTAATCGGCGTGAAGCCACCCGCATCCGGTGGATGCTTTCAATATCTGCAGCAGTCCTTACCCCTTCAACTTCACCAATCATAGACTCTACATGCTTGAGCAGGATACGGTGGGCAAAAATGCGGGTACTGCTATCAGTTTTGGCAGCCATTAATAATTTTCTCGCCGTCTGGTATTAATGATCTTTCTGCAGCATCGCAGAAATATGTTTCCTCAGGTCAGCATCAACTTTTTGGGGAGAACAATTGGCATCCACAGTTATGAAATTGTATTCCTGTGACATGATGTCGAATTGTTCCATCAATTTTTGCTGGTAGACCACAAAACTGTCAAACAGGTTATCCGCGCAGTGGATGTCCATTCCAGCTTCCCAATAATTGATACCCCGCCCATGGACGATGCGGGTAATCAGGGTGTCGATATTCGCCCTGAGGTAAAGGATAAGGTCAGGCACCAGGGCAAACCCGTAAACTTTGCGTGCCCAGGTTGGGTCTGCACCCCTGACAATATCCCTGGCGATGACCGAAAAGAAGTAGCGGTCAGAAAGTACGATAAAACCAGCTCGCAGGGCAGGGATGATCTGGTTTTCCAGGCGGTCTGCAAAATCAGTGGCGTAAAACAAGCTCATAGTCAACGGGCTGAGGGTATGCCCTTGTTTGGCTGCTTCCAGCCCTGGCTGGGTGAGGGGAGACCGCCTTAAGCCAGTATCCGATACACCATAGCCCTGGGTTTCAAGCCAGGTGCGCAGCAGGTTAATTTGGGTTGAGCGGCCAACCCCATCAGTGCCTTCCAGCACGATCAGTTTGCCCGGCAGGTCTTCAGCCTGGAGGTAAGGGAACCCGGCGCCGTAATACCTGACCTGGGTCATTGCACACCTCCTGCCACCGGGGCGGCTTTTTGGGCAGCTTTGCGGTGTAAGGTTTCAGGTGAGGGGAGCCCATCCCAACCTTTGAGGGCATTCTTAACTACCTGGCGCAGCAGCTTTTGGGTTTTTTCAACCGGCTGCATTCCGTCAATGACCGTAAAATTGAATTCATCCACCATCGAGTCATACTGGGTAATGATGCTCTGCTGGAAAAGCCTGAAACTGGTGACCTTGTTCTCAGAAAGACCAAGGTCCATACCGGCTTCGTAATACTTTAGTTTTGCCCTTCCAGATAGGATCCTGTCGACTGCCACATCCAGGGGAACCCGGAAGTAAAAGACCATATCAGGCTGGGCAGCGAAGGAATACAGGTTTCGGACCCAATCCGGGTCTACTCCCCGGGCGACATCCCTTGCAAAAGCCGTAAAGGCGTAACGGTCAGCGAGGACGATCACCCCGGCTTTCAACAGAGGCAGAATGAAATTCTCCCAGCGGTCGGCAAAATCTGTGGCAGCCAGCAAGCTGAAGGTGGTAGGAGTAAAAATCTTTTCAGTTTTGGCAAGTTTGGTGGTGCTTCTTACCAGAGAGGAAGAGTTCCACTGGGAAAAGTAAACTGATTTTCCCTGAGCCTGCAGCCATTTATGAAGCAAGTCAATCTGGGTTGATTTACCGCTCCCGTCAATCCCTTCTACTACGATTAATTTTCCTTTATAGTTTCCCGGTTTTAACACAATATGCCTCGTAAGAGTAAATTTCCAGCTTTGTGCAAGTATAGCATTTTGAGTGAAAACCAGCATGCTGCTGGATGCTGGTTGTTAGGGTCTCTTGATATAAGGATCAGTCTTCCTGGTCTTCATCGTCAGTGCTGTCCATTTCCATCATTTCTCCGGTGGCGATGAAAACTGTGCGCTCACAGATGTTGGTCACCCGGTCGGCCAGGCGCTCGAGGTTATGGGCAACCCACAGGAGCAAATGGGCTTCATCAAAGGTGGCAGGATTGGCAGTTATCACTTCAACAACATGCCTGTATACCTTGTGATACAGGGCATCCACGTTATCATCTTCCAGGGGGATACTCTGGGCAAGATGCAGGTTTTCATTCACAAACGCGCTCAAGCCTTTATGTAGCATGGTGACTGCCAGCTCTGCCATTTTTACCAGGTCACGAATGGGGATGGGGATGTCTGACTCGCCCATCTTGATTGTGATCTTGCAAATCCCCTTGGCATAATCACCCATCCGTTCCAGCTCGGTGGATACCTCGAGGATGGCTGTCAGGATCCTGAGGTCATGCGCAATGGGCTGCTGGGTGGCGATTAAAATCAGCACAGCATTCTCAATCGCAAACCGTTTGTCATTGATCAGCTGGTCATCTTCGATTAATTCATGAGCAGCCCTGATGTCGCGATTCTTCAAGGTATCTACCGATAACAAGGTTGCCTGTTCGATCATGTTCCCTAGAATCAGAACTTCATCTTTTATGTTGTTTATCTGCCGGTCAAGAGTATCGCGGGGCATATTCCCTCTTCCTTTTTATCCGAACCGCCCGGTAATGTAATCTTCGGTTTGCTTATTTTTCGGGTTGGTAAATATCTGGGTTGTTAACCCATATTCTACCATTACACCAGCCCTGTCCTCATCCATGGTGAAAAATGCGGTCATGTCAGATGCGCGCGCTGCCTGTTGCATGTTGTGGGTGACAATGATAATGGAGTAATTGTGGGACAGCTCACGCATCAGGTCTTCGATCTTTAATGTTGCAATGGGATCAAGCGCAGAACAAGGTTCATCCATCAAGATGATCTCAGGCTTTACTGCCAGCGCCCTGGCGATACACAGCCTTTGCTGCTGCCCGCCGGACAATGAAAGCGCATTCTTGTTCAGTTCGTCCTTGACTTCATCCCACAGTGCAGCATCCTGCAAAGTCTTTTCAACAAGGTCATCCATGTTTCCGCTAAACCCGTTCATCTTGGCTCCCCAGGCGATATTCTCATAAATGCTCTTTGGGAAAGGGTTGGGTTTTTGAAATACCATCCCGATCATGCGCCGAACCTGAACCGGGTCCACGTCTTCATCGTAAATATTCTTGTCATGAAACAAGATATTGCCCTGGATTGAGGCACCGGGTATAAAATCGTTCATCCGGTTAAACGACCGCAGAACGGTGCTTTTACCGCATCCTGAAGGCCCGATGATAGCGGTGATCTTGTTTTCGAAGATCTCCAGGTCAACGTTTTTCACTGCGCGGAAGGTCTTGTAGAAGATACTCAGATCTTTTACGGTGATGATAGGTTGGTTCTTGTTTTCTGTCATGCGTCAGGCAGCCTTATTCTTGCTGAAGTGGTTCCGCAGCAGGATTGCTGCTGTGTTTAACGTCAGCAGGACGATTAATAATACCAGGATCGAGGCAGCAGCAACATTGCGGAATTCTGCCTGCGGTCTTGTAGTCCAATTGTATATCTGAATGGGTAATACCGTAAAGTTTGAAAACAATCCAGAAGGATCTTTGTTTATGAATGAAGATGCCCCAACCAGGATCAAAGGAGCTGTTTCACCGATCGCCCTTGAAACAGCCAAAATTGTTCCGGTTAGAATTCCGGGCATTGCAGCCGGCAGCACATGATACCAGATAGTTTGCAGGCGGGTTGCTCCCAGGCCATAGCTGGCCTGGCGCAGGCTGCTTGGCACAGCCCGGATTGCTTCCTGGGCATTGATGATGATCAAGGGCAGGATCAGGAGGCTCATTGTTAAAGCTGCTGAAAGAATGGTCCGGCCGTTTGACTGGTCAATCCCGATAAATGCACCGCTTGTAATCAGATTAAGCCCACGGACAAAAATGGCCAATCCAAGCAGCCCGTATACAATGGACGGGATACCAGCCAGGTTGTCAATGTTGGTCTTAATGATCCGGCTCAGCCAGTTGTTGGAAGAATATTCCTCCAGGTAGATCGCGGCGCCAATTCCAATGGGAAAGGCAATGATGACCGTAACCACTATAATCCAAAGAGAACCAAGCAAGGCGGTGCGTATGCCGGTTGTATCGGGGTTAGTGGATAATGGGTCCGTTAGGAAAGACGGCGAAATCCAACTGCGGAATTGCACCACCGCATTGGGAAATTCATCCTGCTGGGTGCGGATGATCTCTGCTTTGTTTGTCAGGGAAGGGATCAGAAAGTAGCTTTTCAGGGTCGTAGGCTTGATTATTTCAGAAGTAACCAACCCGACCAGTTCGCTCCGCTTCAGTTCTTCAACAGGGTTATCCCTCTGGATGGTTTTGAAACGGTTCTTTGACACATTCTCTTGCAGGATGCTGATCAGTTCTTCACGCTCAAGGCTTTGTAAGGGCATGGAAGATAAGGATGCTGGATCGACATTATTCTCGACAATGACATATCCAAATGCCTGGTTGATGATGGAAAAAAGCAAAATGACCAGGCTGAAAATCCCGATGGTCGTTGATAGAAAGAATGAGCTGCGCCAGATCTTGCTTACGCGATGGCGTTTTTTAAGGTTACCCTGTGCCCGGGATTCAAAGATGGAATTGTTTTTGTTCATTCATAAACCTCGCGGAATCGGGCAGCAATCCTGCGGCTTACCAGGTTCAGAGCAAGAGTGATTAAGAAAAGGAACATGCCAATGGCGAAAATACTGTTGTACTCCGGGGTGTCATAAGCCACGTCTCCACCGCTGATGCGGGCGATGTAGCCTGTCATTGTCTCAGCTGCATTGAGCGGATTGAATGTGAATGCGGAGCCTGAACCAGCTGCGATAGCCACGATCATGGTCTCACCGACTGCCCTGGAGATCCCGATAATAAAGGCAGCGATGATTCCTGAAAGTGCGGCAGGTACCACAACTTTAACCGCGGTCTCGAAGCGGGTAGCACCTAACCCAAATGCAGCTTCCCTGAGGGACCGCGGGACTGCATGCAGAGCATCTTCACTCATAGAACTTACCAGTGGAAGGATCATAATTCCCATAACCAGGCCGGCAGATAGCATGTTGTAAATTTGCACCGTATCCGAGCCGAATAATAACCGTAAAAAAGGGGTCATAACTGTTAAGGCAAAGTATCCATACACAACAGTAGGGATGCCGGCCAGAACCTCTAGGGCTGGTTTTAAGGTTTTCCGTGCCTTAGGTGATGCATACTCACTTAAGAAAATCGCTGCCCCCAAACCAAGCGGTAAAGCAATCAGCATGGCAAAGAAGGTTGTGATAAGAGTTGAAGTGAGCAAAGGCAGGATACCGAATTCACCGATCGCCGGCTGCCAGCTGGTGCCAGTTAAGAAACCCTTGAGCGTTACACCTGGCATTGTAAAAAACAGGAGGGACTCTTTCCCGAGCTCAAAAACGATTCCAATGGTAGTTAGTACAGAAATAATCCCGCAAATCAGCAGAACTGCCTGGATTAGGTTTTCGCCTATCCGGGGTTTCTTGCGCAGCTTATTTACCAGGGGATTTTGGGCAATTTGCATGGTCACTTTTCGTTTTCGTTAAAGATATATACATGGTTTCGTCCCTCTCCTTGACAAAGGAGAGGGACGACGGTTATAAGAATGGACTGGCTACTGCATTGCATCCAGCCAGGCCTGTTTTGCCTGGTCCAGGGCTTCTGCGCTGGCCGGGAAGTAACCTACCTCACCGATCAGGTCATTCACATACGTCAGGTAGTAATTGATGAACGCTGCTACTTGCGGTTTGGCTTTCATGATTTCTGCATCCGAATAGATGAACAGGGGGCGGGCAAGGACATAGTCGCCGCTTTCAGCAGTCTCACCGGAGGGGGCGACCCCGTCGATAGAGAGGGCATGTAAATTGGCTGCCTGTTCCTGGTAGTAGGCAAAACCAAAGTAGCCGATGGCGTATGGGCTGCCTTCCACACCCTGCACGAGTACATTATCATCTTCACTGGTCTGCAGGTTGGATGCACTTAAAGCAAGGGCTTTGGCATCCTCAATTTTTTCGAGCTTTTGAGGCTTCTGGATGACAACTTCCACGAAGAAATCGAATGTACCACTATCGGTTCCGGGAGTGAAGCGCTGGATGGGTTCATTTGGCCATTCAGCCCTGACATCTGACCAGTTTTCTGCAGTTGTAAATAGCATGGCCAGTTCCGCCAGGGTGATGTCGGTTGCGAATGTATTGTCTTTGCTCACGACAACGGCGATGGCATCCGTTCCAACCCTGAACTCAATCGGGGTGCGAGCGGGTGTCAACTGGGCGCAGGATTCAACTTCGGAGGATTTGATGGCACGACTTGCATTGGCAACATCTGTTTCACCGCTGACACAAAACCGTTCAAAGCCGGCGCCAGAACCGATAATATCGTTTTTGATTTGACCGGTAAAACCTTCGTTGATGAACTGCTCGATGACTGCTTCGGTCAGGGGGCCAACTGTGGATGAACCTGCAGTATAAATTTCGCCAGTAAGGGCACCGGGGTCAACCTCAGGTAAACCGCCTTCATCAACAGGAACTAACTCTTTTGCTGCTTCAGTGGGCTGCACAGCAACCGCTTCAGTTGCTACAGGAGCAGTGGTGGGGGCGGATGCTGCACCGCCGCTGCATGCTGACAGGACGATACTGCCAATGATCATTACAAACACAAGCATTCTTTTTGCTGACATTTCTTCTCCTTAGGGTTTAGATATCGATGTCTGCATGATAGCAAATCGTCATTAAGGCGAAGAGAACAGCAGGTTAACAACCTGTTAAGAAAAATCCGCACCTGTGGTGCGGACCTTTTCTTGAATTTGCGGATCTATATCAGGCTTGAATTATGGGCAGTGAAAAAGAGAATTTACTGCCTTTTCCTTCTACGCTCTCTGCCCAAATCTTACCGCCATGTGATTCGATGACATGCTTGGAAATCGAAAGTCCTAACCCTGTGCCTGTGCTGGCACGGCTGCGGTCTGCCTTATAAAAGCGCTCAAAAATGCGGGGCAGGACTTCGGGCGAGATACCGATCCCGGAATCCTCGATGGTGAAAACAACCTGGTCTTCTTCCTGCATGGCAGATAGGGTGATCTTGCCGCCAGGTGGGGTGAATTTAATAGCATTGTGGATGAGGTTGGTAAATACCTGGTCGATCCTGGTAAAGTCTGCGCTTACATCCGGAAGAACGTTGTTGTGAATCGTCATGATCTCCAATCCATTTCTTTCTGCCTGGAGTTTCATGTGGTCTTCAGCTGACTGAAGCAGGACTGAAGGTGATACTCTCTGCCGATCAATTGGAACTCTCCCGGATTCAAGACGGGAAAGTTCTAGCAGCTCATTTACAAGTTGAATCAGGTTATCCAACTCCTGGTCCATCTTTTTTAAGAATTTTTGGGATACTTCAGGCTCTTCCGATATTGTGTCCTGCAGAGTTTCATTCAACGCTTTCATTGAGCTGAGCGGGGTTCGTAATTCATGGGAGACATTGCTGACAAACTCCTTCCGCACAAGCTCAAGCTGGTGGATGCGGGTCAGGTCCTGGAAGATGAGCATGATACTGCTCTTCTCACCCCAGGTGACCGGTGTGGCGATGCCCTGCAGGAACAACCGCCCGGGTGATGTTTCAACGGTTGTTACCTGCTGTTTACCGGTTGCGCTGCAAGCTTTCCAGAGTTCGATCAATTGCACCTGGCGTAATACTTCAACTGCAGAGCGGTTAATCGCATCCTGTGAGGTAAGGTTAAACATCGACAGGGCTGCCAGGTTAATCCTCTCAACGTTCCCTTCTGCATTGATGATGAGAATGCCGTCATTCATGTGGTTCAGGATGGCATCCAGCTGCATGCGTTCAGTGTTCAAGTCAGTGAACCGGCTGTCAATCATCCCTGCCATACGCTCAAAGGCTTTCTCTAGCTGCCCGATTTCATCCCGGCGGGATTTAAGTATTGTCTCAGGTGGAGCGCCAGTTTCATATCTATCAATCTGGCTGGTAAGCCTTCTTAAGGGTTTAATCACCTCAAATGCAAAGAATGCCGTCAGCAGAATAGTTACCAGTGCCGCTGCTAAAAGGGCATTGAGCATTGTCCGGTTGAGAACAGCCATTTCGTTTTCAATAAGATCCACAGGGTATGCTGTCCTGGCCACCGCAAGGATTTCCAGGCCGCTTTTTACTGGAACAGCAGCGTACATAAGTTGCTGTTGTAACGTCCGGCTGTAGCGCAATTCTATGGAGGGTGAGCCGGAAAGGGCGTGGGCAATTTCTGGGCGTGTGATATGGTTTTCCATAACCTGAGGGTCTTCTTCAGAATCGAAAAGCACCGTCCCATCCGTGCTGACAATGGTGATGCGGTAGCCTGTCACCTGAGCCATCGATTGGATCGACTTATTCACTGCTTCTTTTTGGTCAACATTTCGGAAATCCGGAGCAAGCTGTTCAGCAACCTTCTGGGCGGACTGCAGCAATTCGTTTTCTTGTGAAGACTGTGCATCTTGCTTGAGAGTATAGGACAGGTAAAGACCTAAGACCGCATAAGAAATGCCAATTACCAGGACAACCAGAACAACCAGACGTAATCCCAGGGATTTTCTCATAGTTACTCCTCAAACCGGTATCCAGCTGACCGGACTGTTATTAAATGCCTTGGGTTGGCAGGGTCTTCCTCGATTTTTTCGCGCAGCCAGCGGATATGGACATCCACCGTGCGGCTGTTGCCGATGTACTCCCAACCCCAAATTTGCTCCAGCAGCATCTCACGTGAATAAACGCGGCCGGGATGTTTTGCCAGGCAGATAAGCAATTCGTACTCTTTGGGTTTTAAGTTGATAACCTCATTGTTCCGCCGGATTTCATGGCGGTTAAGATCGATCACCAGCCCGCCAATGTGCAGAACCTCGGAATCCTGCTCCTTGACAACATTTGCTTCTTCTTTGATCAGGCGCACGCGGCGCAGCAAGGCTTTTACTCTTGCCAGCAATTCCCGCATGCTGAATGGCTTGGTCAGGTAATCATCAGCCCCTACCTCCAGCCCTACCACCCGGTCAATCTCGTCATCGCGGGCAGTCAGCATCAGGATGGGTGTATTCATTTCTTGCCTTAGGATCCGGCAAACTTCGAATCCATCCAGTTTCGGCAGCATGATATCCAGGATAATCAAATCAGGATGGTGTGCCCTCGCTTTCTCCAGGGCATCTTCTCCATCAGCAGAGACAACCACTTCATAACCCTGCCTTGTCAACTGGTACGCAATTGTTTCCTGCAGGGTAAGCTCATCATCCACAACCAGGATCAGCTCAGTCATTCATTTTTCCTGTTGACTCAATGACCTGTCGGAATTGCTCGGTCAGGTCTTTACGATTGAAGTGCATACTCACATACTTCCTTCCATTCAGCCCCATCTGCAGTGCCATATCCGGATGGGTGTAGCAATAGTTTACTGCCTCCGCCAGGTCAGCCGGGTTGCCCGGTTCCGAGAAAATTCCTGCCATTGCATCCTCAACCACCTGGCGGATGACCCCGTCGATAGCAAGAATGACAGGCTTCCCTGCCGCCATGTAATCAAAAACTTTGTTCGGGTAAGTAGTTTTGTACATCTCTATCGGCAGCAGGCTGGCAATACACACATCCGATGCTGCCATGACCTGGTTCATTTCCAGTTTGGAGACAGAAGGAAAAAACTCCAGGTTGGTCAGCTGCATTTGTTCAGCCTGTCGGACCAGGTTGGGTTTCTCTTTGCCGTCCCCAACCAGCCAGAATTTAATTGCGCTTTCCTTTTCCACCAGTTTTGCAGCCTGCAGCAAGTTTGGCAGGTCGTTCGATAGTCCGTGTGCGCCTGCATACAGGACAACGTAATGCCCATCCTTTTTTACCAACCAGGGATTTATTTGAGAATGGTCCGCTGTGAACATGTCCGGGTCTACCCCGTTCGGTACCAGGATCACCTCTTTTGCTCCCCGGCTGTGCACATGCTCCATGAAACCAGGTGAATTGATGACTACTTTATCAGCCTGCTTGTAGAGAAATCTTTCCAGCCAGAGCGACAATTTAATCAACAGCTTGCTCCTTAGTACACCAACTGCAATCGCAAAAGCAGGCCAGAGGTCGCGGACTTCAAACAAGAATGGCACCCGTTTGAGAAATGCAAGCAGCCAGGCAGTAAAACCCTGGAAAATGGGAGGAGAAGTTCCCCAGATAAGGTCAACCTTGCGCACACCAATACCAGCGAAAAAGGACGAAACCATGAAGCTGAAGAAACTGAGTACCCGGTGAAAGAAACTGCGGTGCAAGGCACTGTACGTGTATGCCCGGATGATGGTTACGCCCGGTACCGGTGTTTGTTTTTTGGTTTTATTACCCGCATGGCTGCTGATGCCTGTAATATAGCTGACAGGGCTGGCAATGATCGTCACCTGGTGTCCCTGACTGGCAAGTAAACAAGCCATTTCATAATGTCGCGTGCCGCCGGCTTCATCCAGGCCTGCAAATGCCTGGTGGATCAATAAAATATGCATAGATTAATTGTACCTGATTGGATGATCAGATGTTAGGATGGTTTGAATGTGAAACGGGTGGTAACCTGAGCTGGTAAAAGTGACCGGATTGCAACCCTGAGCGATAATGCTGGAGTAAGGTGGTTGTATGTTGGGGATGTCCAGCCAAAGGTGGAGGAGAGCGTGTCATCTTGACCGTGAAGGACGTTGCCGGCATACACCAGCTGTGTTTCCAGGTTGTGAACCTGGATGGCAGGGGTTACGGCGGTCTCGATCAAAACCTGCCTGTCCGTCCCTGGTTTCAAGATGGTAAGGGAATTCACATTATCTAGGTTCCACTCCCATGCCGGCAGAAGCCAGTGCAGCCGGAGCAGGTGTGATGAGGATCCAGTCTTGACGGGTTCAACGCTGTCAACGATCTCAACCTGGGTCGGGGCTGAAAAACGGATCTCCCGTTTACATAAATATCCAGCTTTCTCATATCCGGAATGGGTGGCAGCCAGGTGTCCTTTCGGTGCAGCTGCCAGTTTATGCTGGTCCCAATCCAGCCAGAGGAACCTGCCCGCCCACAGCATCGGCTCCTGGTCATCTATCGTAAGGGCATTATGATATGCAGACCTTGCCAACCGGTTGTCCCAGGGGAATGGTGCGGTATAGCGGTAGGTGCCGGCATCCTGAAGGATGTTTTCACCATCCCACCACAGGTCTACATGCAGCTGGTCGGCATGGGCCGGGCGGCTGGTGTACCTGGCGGTACGCATATTAACCCGGATGCTGGATGAAACCAGGGCAGAAGTTTTCTCCAGTTGAACAAGGCTTTTATTTACCTGCTCTGGCAGTCCAGAGTTGAACCATGCTGCCATCTCATCCCAAGGTCCTTCAGGCAAAGCTCTCTGGTTCAGGTAAATGATGGCAGCGGTTTGTGCCGTGGGGCGGTAATCCCCATAATTAGAACCTGCAAGGGGAAACAAATATGTACCGTCATTGTGGCCCAGGTTTGAGACCTTACCGCTGGGCAGGTCAAGGTGTGCCAACAGCCAGCGGGTGGCAGCAGCAAGTCTTCCATTAACACCTGGCGGCAATGCCAGATTCTGGGTGCGCGCGGCAGCAGTCATCCAAAAAGCGGTTTGGAGCATCAGGCGGTGGTAATTGACAGAGTGCTGGATGTACGTACCATCCGGGTCGACCTGTGAAAGGATGCCTTCGTTAAAATTCTTCCAGCCAAGCTGAATCCATTTCCGACCTTCAGGCATGTGCTTGAATAAACACCCGGCTGTGAATAATCCGGCTGATTCGGTCAGAAGATGATTATTCATCTGCGCCTTCGCATAGCTTAAGGTGCATGGAATCCGGTAAGCATGTATAAAAATCCCCTGGATGAGGGCTTCCCTCTCATCAGCACTGGTAGCAGGATGGCTGCCGAAAAACAGCAGCGCCATTATCCAATTCATCAATCGTATTGCAACCTCCTGGGCAGATACCCAGTTTGGACCGCAATACGGAATGTTCACTTCCTGAAAGCTGTGCCAGTGTTGCCAGAAGGTACGAATATAGCGCGGATCGCCTGTTTTGCATAAAGCCCTGACGAGCGGGCTGACCCAGCAAAAGCGGGCCGGTTCCCAGACCAGTTTCAAATCATTCTGCGGGTCAGAATCCCCGATCCTGGTCCAATGGACATCGGCATCCTCGATAGCAAAATCAAGCGGAGATAAGCTACCAGAAAATGGGCGGTACATTCCGTTCACGATCTCATCGGCTGCAGGTATGCAGGCAGGATCATTGCCAGGAAAGCTTTCAGGGGGAAATGTTAGAACTGCTAAAGGTTGGACTTTAGCAGCGTGCTGTCTGGAAAGGGCGGGCGGTTTGATAGTCTGGCGGTAGTAATACCCGGTTTTGTATCCAAGCCTGTGAAATGCCAGGTCCAATACAGGCCGAAACCCGAGCTGCTGGATAGTCTTTATGAGGATCAACGTTCGCGCAGGACCAGCCATCGTATCCATTAAGAATTCACTGCAGGAATACTTTTTCGCCGTTTGTGGATGCCTGGGACGCCAGGATAGCTGCCTGGCTGGTGCTCAATAACTCCGGATAAGGGATTGGGGGCTCAGACCCTGAAGTAATTGCGCTGGTAAAAGCCTGCCAGGCATTCCGCTGGCCTTTATCCATCTGGCTGCGGTGGATTTGCTTCTTTCCTTGATTAACGAGGGTGAGGCGGTGGAAATCATCCAGGATGCCGATTTTCCCGCCGCTAAAGACTTCACAATACTCCTTGGGGAAGGAGCGGTCGCCATTTGCCAGGTAATTAACCACCCCTATGGATCCATCCGGGTAAACCAGGCGAAGGGTAAAGTTGTCTGGAGGGTAGATTCCCCGACCCGGCAGTGCGGAGACATCGAGCGAAAGGGGGTTCTCACCAACCAGGAAGGTGACAAAATCGATAAAATGGCAGGCTTCACCAAGTAAACGCCCCCCACCACGCTGCGGATCATGCAGCCAGTGGTTGGCAGGCAAAGCCCCAGCGTTCACCCGGTAGCTGACCATCTTTGGTTCGTTTACGGAGGTCACAAACTCTTTTAGTTTTTGTGCCAAGGGAGCAAAGCGACGGTTAAACCCGACCATAAGACAAAGGTTTTTCTGCGACACAAGGTCAAATATTGCCTGCAGGTTGTCCATGTCCAGTGCCAGGGGTTTTTCACAATACACATGTTTCCCATTTTCGAGCGCGGCTAAAACCTGTCGGGCATGGTGATCATGCTGGGTTAACACCACGGCTGTATTAATCTCCTGGTTCTGGAAAACCTCATTTTCATCTGAACTGGCATGAAGGAAACCATATTTTTTCGCAGCCCGGTTGGCCGATACACCAGAACCGGAAACAATCGTATGCAAAACGGTTTTTTTTGCTTTTGCCAGAACCGGTAGGAACACTGCCTGGGCGTAGTTCCCTGCTCCGAGCACGCCGGCAACCAGTTGATTGGAAGTGGGCTCCAGCTTGAAGCCTGGTTGCAGACTGACCTTACGCAAGGTCAATTCTGAAGGCTGCTTTTGCGGATACTTCAAAAGCACACCCAGGTATGGTGTTCCATTTTTACCAAGGATTAATTCGTAGGCGCTGGTTGCATCTTCTATTGCAAAGGTATGGCTGATTAGGGGTTCGACAGTAATTGACCGGTCACCCAGCAAATCGACAAACGCCTGCATGTTGCGCTGTTCGGTCCAACGGATGTAGCCTGCCGGGTAGTTTCTGCCTTTCTCTTCGTAGTCAAAATCATACCTTCCGGGTCCGTACGAACGGGAGACTCGGAAGAGGATCTCTTTTTCGTAAAACTGCTTGCGGGTGATTTCCATGCCGACTGAACCGACAGCTATTACCCTTGCCCGGTCGCGGGCAATACTGGCAGCCAGGTTTACCGGATCGCTGGATGAGGTATCGGCGCAGATCAAGATTACATCCAACCCCAACCCTTTTGTGAACTGTTGCGAGGTTTCTTCCGCATCATCGGGGCTGCAAGTGGTTAACCCGAGCTGGTTACCCAGAGCGGTGCGTGATGGGTTTGGCTCGATCCCGATTACCTTACAACCGGCTGCACGGGCAATCTGCGCAGCAAGCAAACCAAGCAGACCCAAACCGATCACAGCCACAGTTTCTCCCACCTGGGGCTCTGCCAGCCTGAACCCGTGCATGGCAACTGTGCCCAGGGTGGTAAAAGCAGCCTGTTCAAAGCTGACTGTATCTGGCAGCTTGACCATCAAATTTTGAGGTACAGCGATAACTTCTGCATGCACTGCGTGTCCAGCACCGCCGCATGCGACCCTGTCTCCTGGATTGAACCCCTGTAGACTTTCTCCAACTTCGAGAATTGTGCCGGCGCAGGAATAGCCCAGGGTCATAGGCTGGTCCAGGCGGTTGAACACTGATTGCAGGGTGGGGATTAAACCCTCCCGGCTGGTTTTATCGAGAACCTGCCGTACCAGGTCAGGGCGTGACAATGCTTTTCCCGCCAGGTTCTTCTCGCCAAATTCAACGATCATCCGTTCAGTACCAGCTGAGACCAGTGAGAATGCATTTTGAACCAGGGCAGTGTGCCGGGTTACGGTAGGAGCTGGGATATCCTCAACCGAGATCTGGCCATTACGTAAGTTCTGCAATACCTGTTTCATGCAATCTCCTCTTGACGCTCATTATAAAGCAGAAATATGCACATGATATAATGTGAAAAACAGGCAGGTGGAGTGGCAGAGTGAAAGTGCTGTTCATCAGTAAAGACAGGCAAGACCCATACATCAGCAGCGCTTCTGCATTTATTCAGAAGAATTTCGTTGATCCTGCTATCTTCCTGGCAAAACCCGGGCAATCGATACCTGAAAATGTATTAACCTGGCAGGGAGACCTGCTCATTTCTTACTTGTGCCCCTGGGTTCTGCCTGCATCATTGCTGGCAAATGCCCGTTTTGCTGCACTCAATTTCCACCCAGCCACACCGGATTACCCTGGCACTGGCTGCACTAACTTCGCCATTTACAACGGTGAAAAAGAATACGGGGTTATGTGCCATCATATGGTCCCGACTGTTGACAGCGGCAAGGTGGTTGCCGTCAGGCGTTTTCCAATTTTGCCAAATGAAAGCGTCTATTCGCTGACCCAGCGCTGTTATGCTTACATGCTTGAACTGTTTTATGAAATCATTTCCGGGATTGTGATGGGAAAACCGCTGCCTGAAAGCTGCGAACATTGGACCCGGAAACCTTACCGGCGTGTAGAACTGAATGAGCTTAAAAGGTTGGAGTTGGATATGCCGCTGGAAGAAATCCAGCGCAGAGTCCGTGCGACTGCCTACCCGGGAACACAGGGTGCATATTTTGAGATTGATGGTATGCGCTTTGAATATGTTCCTGAGGAAAACAAGTAATTTTCAAGCCACGTGTAATGAAAAAGTTAGTGCAGGGGAGCCTCGTAATTCCCATTATCCTTCTGACAGGAACAGCAGGTTTCTTCCTGCTTTTCACCGAAGGGGGGTTCCGGTGGAACGGTAACTTATGGGTGAAGGCAGCCAGCCTGGTTTATTGCACCCTGTTAATTGGCTTGGTACTGTATTACCAGGGAATAAGGAAGAAGGCTAGCTTCCCTAAAACCGGGTTGGAATTAGGGCTGGGCCTGACAGTACTGGTCATCATTTTGACCTGGATTACTTCACCTGACTTGCGCCAGTCACTGGAAAGGTCTGTCCAACTCCTGTTCTATATCATCCTGTTTTATATTTTTTTCTTTTTGCTGATAACCCTAAAGAACCGCATTTTATGGATTGTCATAGGGCTGGCTGCCTGCGCAGTTTTACTAGTCAGTGCGTTGGCAGAGACGGTTACTGCATACTCCCGCTGGTATGAATGGGTCTCACCGGAAGTAATTTCACCTCCGTTTCTATACCGCTTTAACGGGCTGCTGGGGAACTCTAATGCATTGATGGCCCTGGTAAACCTCTTCATGCCAGTTTGCCTGGTACAGGTTTTTTCAGCCAAAAAAAGTGGGATAAAGGCAATGTATGCCACCTGGCTGGCACTATATTCAGTGTGCCTTGTATTTTCCTCATCACGGGGTGGAGTGCTGGGAATCATTGTCAGCTTGATCATTTTGCTTGCTTTTACAATATTACATCATGGCTGGCAGAAAGACCTGTCTGCCTGGTACTCGCAGAAACCGCGTCTTGCTATCGCTACGCTCATTTTTTTTGTCGCAGTCATTGCCACTATAGGGATAGCATCATCCTCTACCTTCCTGCAGCACCCATCCCATGGAAGCGGGTTCTGGGACAGCCGTCTGCCGGTTTGGCAGGCTGCTGTAACCATCTGGCAATCAAGCCCGGTTGTCGGGATTGGCCCCGGCAGGTTTGCTTTTGTTTTTCTTGACCAGGCAACATCCATACCCCCGCTGGAGTGGTCAACCAGTACGCACCAGACACTGCTGACAGTGCTGGTAGAGTCAGGGCTTTTAGGGTTTACCGCGCTGATTATTCTGGGTTTCTTTCTGGTAAGGAGTGTTATTCGCCTTTACATAAAGCTCGACATAACCTCCAGGATGGCGGTAGCTGGAGGAATAGCCGGACTGGCAGGATTTGCTGCTCACAGCATGGTTGATGATTTTACCGCCTGGCCTGTGGTCATGGTTCCCGTAGTGTTTATGCTTGCCTGGGTATTCACGGCGCTTCCTAAAAACCAGCAGCCGCAGTTGGATGCAAGCTTGAATATCCTGTTTGTTCCTGCTGGGGTTATATTCACCTGTTCCCTGCTGGTGATCGTTGCTTATGCGCCATTTTGGACGGGACTGCAGCAGGTTAAGGCTGGCCAGGTGGATGAAGGTTTACACCGGATGGTACAGGCGATTGAATTAGACCCTAACCTGACGTATTACAGGGTGGAAACAGGATTTGTTCGGGCATTTTTTGACGAGAACCTGGAAAACAAGCAACTGCTGTCGCTGGCAAAATCAGACCTTTCTCAGGCCCTCCAGGGCAAACCCGAGTTACATTGGGTGTCTGCCAACCTGGGCATACTGGAGTGGCAGAATGGCAATTCTGAAGCAGCAAAACTTTATTTGAATACAGCCCTAAAAGCTGCACCGCAAGAACCGAGTTACCCGCTAAACCTGGGGGTGATATATGAAGATCTGGGTCAATTCGAACAGGCTGCGCAAATGTATGGTACATCGTTGAACCTTTCTCCCCAAACCAGCAGCCATCCATTCTGGCAGATGACCAGCTTCAGGGAAAAAATATTACAAAACTGGCAGGTGGAGAATTTGATGCCGGAAGCAAGCGAATCGGCTCCCTACTGGCAGCTTGCCATTTTGAACCTGGAGACAGACCTTCACCTGGCAACACAATATGCTGCCCTGTCAAGATGGACGAACGAACTTCCGTTAGCCAGCCTTACCGCTGAGTGGCAGGTGCTGAATGCGCTTGGAGATGATGCGGGTGAATTGGAGGTACTGGAAGAGCTTTTCCAGGAGATGCGGCAGCCGGTTTTATCTACAAGGCGTGCGTATTCAGAGACTTACAGCCAAATCATCCACCAAAGAGCTGGCTTAAAAATTGACATGGTACCAGGTTACCTGCTCATAAGCCAGGATGTGGGGCAGTTTAAGGCATTAGAGCGCCTGGCTGACCTTTACCAGCTAAAAGGGGATTGCGAAAAAAGTAAACAGGTTTGGGAAATCCTGCAGCGCAGCAAAGCCGGATATTCCATCGTCACCATTCCGGATGCCCCTGTTTGCGACCCTGAGTAAACAGAATTTGCTGGCATTTTTCTTGCATCCTTTCCCTGACGGGGCATGGAATTTTATTCATGCTTATTGCGGAGGTAGAGATGGTTCGAAAATTTGCTGCAGCGCTCATTATTATCCTTCTGGCTGGTATTGGCTATGTTCTGGGCACATCAAGGTTGCCAGGCCTGGTGTATGCCAGGGCTGTAGATGCCATTCCAATAATGAGCAAAACAACCTCAGGGTACACATTAACGCACCTTGGGAACCAGGGGGTAGTTACAGACCTCTCCCAATGCAAGATCTATGGAAAATTTACCAATAATTCAGGCGCGACGGGATCATTAAATTACAGGGTATACATCGATGATGCTTTTGCAGGCACTTTTGCCTCCGAAAAAGGCGGGGCATACGCAATTGACCTTGACAGCACCTGTGTGAAGCGGTTCGGGGATTCCCAGTGCGTTAATTTCCAGTCTAAATTCTCAAAAAATGCTGCGCATTCCATTAAGATTGAGGTCAATGTAAATGATGCCTGGTTTTTTGCTGATGGCCATTCCCCGTTCCCGAAGACATTAACATGCCAAACCGAAGCTGCACCTACTCAGGCAACCACTACTTTAGCACCGACCAAGACGCCAGTTCCGACACAAACACCAACTTCGACCCAGCCGCTTCCTACCCAAACCATTGTTGCCACCCAGCTGGTTCCAGTGCCTTCAAATTACGTCCTTTCGCACTTTGGGAGCCAGGGTGTGGTGACAGATATGACTCAATGCAAGATCTATGGAAAGTTCACCAACAAGAACAGCGCAACGGGCAGCCTAAACTACCGTGTGTATATTGATGATGCTTTTGTGGCTACTTTTGCTTCACAGTCTGGAGGTAGCTACTCATTCGACCTTAAAAGTACCTGCGTGAAACGGTTTGGGGATAATGCTTGTATTAATTTCCAGTCTAAATTCTCAAAGAATGTGCCTCACACCATCAAGATAGAGGTAAATGTTGGCAATAAATGGTACTTTGCCAGCAGTGATGCACCATACCCGAAAACATTAACCTGCCAGACAGGGCCTTTGGTTACAGCAACCCCTACCAAAACACCACTCCCGCCGACAGCCACTCCTATCCAGCCGACAAAAACCCCAACCAGTACTCCGAACCCGTATGGAATGCAATCCGGGGTCTTCTACACCACGAATTTCCTTTACCCGGAATCGGGATGCAGCTGGCTTGGGATTGCCGGACAGGTATTTGACAGGAACGGAAGCCCGGTTAATAACCTGGTGGTATCAGTAAAGGGAGTTCTGGATGGCAAAGCAGTCGACCTGCTTTCTATGACAGGCACTGCACCAGATTACGGACCTGGAGGGTATGAGGCCAAACTGGCGAGCAATCCAGTAGCATCTACCGGCAGCCTGAAACTTGTTCTGTATGATTTGCAAGGGAATCAGCTGTCAGATGAGGTCACGCTGGATACATTTACAGATTGTGACAAGAATCTGATTATTGTGAATTTTTCAACGAAGTAAATCCCGGCTGCGGCACAAGAATGGATATGGTAAGATATGGCTGATAGCAATCTCAGCCATATCTTTTATTGTTTGGGAAATCATGAGCAAAATGAAGACAGGAAGTACGCCGGCACCGGTTCAAAACAATACCTTCTCCCTGCTCCAGGAGTTGAAAGCTCCAGGAAAACGCTGGTTCTGGTTGTTTCTCGCGATGGTTGCAGGGGCGCTGATCGGATATGGCGTCCATTTTCTCTTGCCACCCAAGTATGCTTCCAGCGCTGCTATCACGTTCTCCATCGATTTCACCCGAACAGGTGAAATGACCGATGTCGAGACCGATATTGCCATTGTAACCGTGGGTGATATCCTGTCATCCGGAAAAGTGATTAACAATACCCTCAACTCCGGCAGGTCAGCCAACCTGCCGGAGAATAGTTTTACTCTTGAGACAACCGCTTTCCTGGAACGGTACAGCTACCGCTATGAACTGGTTGTTGAAAACGAAGATCCAGAGACAGCAGCAAAATGGGCGAACTTGTGGGCTGATGAAGGTCTGGCAGTATTGAGCGAAGCAAAACTGCATGCGCTTAATGCTGACAGCCTGTACAAACAATTACTGGCTGCCCAGGATTGCCTGCAGCAGCCAGGTTTGGTCGAACCGGTAGCAGCCGGCTGCCAGGGTCTTTCCAATGCTGAACTTGAAGAAAAACTGGCTGGGTTTAACCATGCATATCTTGAAGAAAAAGATAAAAGCCTGGGGTACCTGCCCGCAATGGATTACACCCTGACCAGGCAAGCTGAACCTGCAGTGCAACCGGAACGCAACCTGGCAGGCAGCATGGTTCTTGGAGGAGCGCTGCTTGGTGCAGTCCTCTTCTCAGCCTTAATCCTTTTCAACTGCCGGAAGCAGAGAGGCTGACAATGCCTGTATTGCCCGGATGGATCAAACGGGTGAGTTGGGTGGTATGGGTGCTCCTGCTGGCATCTCTGCCAGTTACCAGCATGCCGCTGGTGGTCAAACTTGTCCGTTCAGACACGGTTGCGGCCCCGTCTGGCATCTTCCTGGCAGTACTGGCGGTTATCTGGTTAATACCGTATCTGCTTAAGCACGGCGTATTGCCCAAAACAACTTTACCGTTGTTTCTTTTCTTTTTTCTGGCTTTGATTTCATCCCTGCTCTCAGTTTTTTATGCAATTCCATTATATAAGGGACACGGTGTGGTGTTTGAGGTTGTTACTGCGCTGGCGACTCTCATCATCGGTGTACTTTTTTACCTTGTAACGGTCACCATCATCCAGGATGAAACAAATTTAAAGAAAACCTTGCAATGGATTTCCATTGCAGGTGCCCTGATCGTGATCTGGAGTTTAGCCCAGGCGGTCAGCTGGGCAGCAATTTCACGCTACCCTGCCTGGATGAAAAGCATTCACGAACTGTATTCTGTTGGCCCGCTTTTCCGGCAACGGGTTTCCGGGTTTGCATTGGAACCATCCTGGCTGGCTCACCAGATGAATGTCCTGTTCATCCCGTATTGGCTGGCTGCGAGCATAACCAGGACAAGCGCTTTTCGATTAAAGGTATGGAAATTGAGCATTGAAAACCTGCTGCTGGTGCTGGGTATCGCTGTGCTTCTTCTCACCTATTCGCGCATAGGTTTGGCTGCACTGCTGGTCATGCTGGCTGTACCGGTAGTCCTGGCTGCTTTGCAGCTATTGAATAAGGTGAACCAGCGCATTTTCAATATGGACCGGATAAAGCAATCCGCCAGGTTCCTTAAGGTTATATTCCAGGTTGTGTGGTTCATAATCCTTGCAGCCGTAGGCATTGGCCTCGTCATAGGTTTAGGGTTCGCCCTCAGCAAACTGGATATGCGGATGGCCAGCCTGTTCGAGTTTGATTTCCAACACAGGGATGTCTTGCTGTACTATGCAGAAAAACTTTCACTGGCTGCCAGGTTTGTCTACTGGGATGCCGGTTGGGGGGTTTTTGAAAGGTATCCCATCCTGGGTGCCGGACTTGGAAACAGCGGGTTTTTCTTTCCAGAAACCCTTCACCCCTACGCCTGGAAACTCACCGAAGTGCGAGAGCTAATATTTCGGACCGATACCCTGTTAAATTCAAAAAGCCTGTGGATTCGCTTGCTGGCGGAAACAGGAATCATTGGATTCAGTGCATTCATTAGCTGGCTGTTCTTTATGGCTGAGGGAATTCCTGCAAAATTGAAAAATACCGGTAAATTGCCTGCTGCAATGGGTTGGATGGTAATATTTACCTTGATCGGTCTTGCTTTTGAGGGTTTCAGCCTCGATTCTTTTGGCCTGCCGTACCTCTGGATTGCCCTTGGGATCGGTTCCAGCATGTACTTTTCCAAACCCGGCAATCCTGCTGATGCTCGCACCAGGGCTGCCAGTTGATTTGAAATTTCCAGACCTCACCGATATAATTACAAAACGCTTTTTCTTAATCAAGTCGAGGAGTTATGAAGCCTTCATCAGGATGGATTCTGGCCATTGCAGCCATAATCCTGGTAGTAATATGTTGTATCCTTGTTTCCGTAATAGCCTTAGGCGGGGTTTTATTTGCTGCCAGGACGGTATCAGAAGAGCCGAATGTCATCGAAACGCTGATACCTATCCTTGTTAGCCCCACCCCTGAAAACACCCCGGTAATTAACGTTAATCCCGTCCAGCCGGAAGCTTTCCAGAATCTGGAACGGTTGTACTCTACAGCAGTACGGGAGAGCGACCCAAACCAGCTTGCCTACCAGTTTGGATTGACTGATAAGATTCAGGAAATCAGCCTGGAAAAACCAACGGATTATGCACCAGGAGACAGGGAGACTTTCTGGGCTTTCAATAATGATACAAACCAGCCTTACCAGCTGACCGCAAAACTGGGATGCGAGCGGGATCACCTGTACTTCTGGGTTGGGGAGGATGTACGGTATAAGGACAGCGAACTACAGGCATTATGCGATGCCTTTGAGTTGAAGATCTACCCGACCAACCGTGAGTTTTTTGGAAGCGAGTGGTCGCCAGGGGTGGATAACGATCCCCACATTTATGTCCTGTTTGCCAAAGGGATGGGCAGTGTGGGGGGCTATTTCTCTTCTTCTGATTCCTACCTGCCGGAAGTGCACAAGTACAGCAATGCCCATGAGATTATTTTTGTCAGCTCTGATTACAACTCGCTCTCAGATGATTACACGTATGGCGTCCTGGCACATGAGTTCCAGCATATGATCCATTTCTATCAAGATAAGAATGAAGATGGGTGGGTAAACGAAGGTTTTTCCGAGCTGGCTGCCTTGTTGAACTCATTTAACCCGGGTGGCATGGACTACCTTTTCCTTGATGACCCGGACTGGCAGTTGAATACATGGCCGGTGGATTCCTACCAGACCAGACCAAGTTACGGGGCTTCATTCCTGTTTGTGACATACATCCTGGAACGGTTCGGTGAAAAAGTGACCCAGCAGCTGGTAAATGCCCCCGAAAATGGTTTTGCTGGAGTGGATGCGGTTTTTAAGCGGAACAGTATCCCCAGCGATGAGGGCGAGGCATACTTGACCTCAGAAGAGTTCTTTGCAGATTGGGTTGTTGCCAATTACTTGAATGATGCATCAGCTGGTGATGGCAGGTACGCCTACAAGTATTACCGGGATGCTGGAACTGCTGGGCCTACTGAAATAGTTGATTCGTGTAATTTCGAATTGCAGAACCGTTCAGTAAAGCAATTTGGAACGGATTACATCCTTGTCGAGTGCTCCTCGCCTTATGAAATTGTGGTTCAAGGTTCAAGCATGGTCGATTTGCTACCGGTAGAGCCAAATTCAGGGAATTTTGCTTACTGGTCTAACCGCGGTGATGATTCGAACATGACCCTTTCCAGGGAATTTGACCTTTCGAGCGTTGATGCACCGGTTGAAATGACTTTTTGGACCTGGTATGATATTGAAACGGATTATGACTACCTGTATGTAGAAGCCAGCCTGGACGGAGAACACTGGGAGATCCTGCAGACAGAAAGCGGCACGAATTACAACCCTTCAGGAAACAGCTACGGTTGGGGCTACAATGGGCAGAGTGAATCCTGGATCCAGGAATCAGTCGACCTTTCTCCTTTTGCAGGAAAACGGGTTTATATCCGGTTTGAGTATGTCACCGATCCGGCAGTGAATGGGGAAGGCTTGTTGGTTGATGATGTTTCGATCCAGAAATTGGATTACTTTACCGATTTTGAATCAGGTGACGGCGGATGGGTTGCTGACGGATTTGTCAAAGTCAGCAAATCGCTACCGCAGCCATTTAGAGTTTCTTTGATTAAATATGGTGAAGAGACAACCATTGAGCAATTTAAAATTGAATCCGGTGACACCCTTCGAATCCCTGTGGACGGATCAATTTATAACGAAGCTGTAATAGTTATCAGCGGTACTACGCGGTTCACCCGAACACCTGCAGGGTACCAGTTCGGCATTAGCCAGGAATAACAAAAACCCCATTCACAATTGTGGATGGGGTTTGAATGTCTGGTTGCCTGTTTATTCAACCTTCACAGAGGATCCGGTCCGCAGCTGTTCGAGTTGCTTCTGGAGCTCATCCCTTCTTTGCACCGCTGCATTCTTGACTTCATCGATCGTATGCATGGTATATGAACGGATGTTTGCGCGAATCTCTGCACCGGAGGTTGGAGTGAATAAAAGGGCTATTCCAGCTCCTATCAGACCGCCCAATAATGAGCCAAACATGAAATATCCAATTTTTCGCATTGAAACCTCCTTTAATAATCTCTAGATTGATTATACATTAATCCAGTTAACCTTGCTTGCCCGGATTATTTTGATGGCTTATTTGCCAGCCTGAACGCGATAAAAATCACTGGTGCTATTGCTGAGACCCATAACCCGATCAATGTATACCTGAATAACCGCAAAGAGTAACTCACCAGATCTTCAGACCTCGGAAAAACCTGCCCCAAACCGAACCAGATCAGGAGTACACCTGCCAGTCCAAGGGCAAATCGAAGCAGGATTACGCCGAATTTCCCTTTTGTATCGAAATTTCCATATTTATGGGTAAACCAGGTATACCCAAGCAGCATACCCAGCATGGTTCCAATTACGGTAAAAACACCATCTTTGGATAATGGTTGCGGGGAGACATCCGGTACGTCTGCCAGGGCGTTTGTAATCCAATCCTGCGGCAGCAGGTAATTCTCCCTAAGCCAGTACGGGATGAGGAATATGATCATAAGTAAGGCGCAGCCCAGCAGAATACCAGCTAGCTTTTGCGGATAACTCCATTTTTTTACACGCTTGATGAATGCCGGCTCTAACCTGACAAATAGCAGGACCAGTAATGCTCCTATCAGCCAGCCTATCAGCACATCGCGTAAAAAGTGGACACCCAGGAACAACCTGGATAACCCGATCAGGAAGATGATCACAATCGCTGTAATGGTGAATGCCCGTTTCTTAAACAGGGCTGCCATATATCCCCATACTGAGGCTGCAATTTGGGCGTGCCCGGAAGGGATTCCGAAGGAACTTTCTCCCGTAACCCCCTCAACGCTGCCTTCAAACCAGTAGGGGCGCGGCCCGGCAAATAAGACCTTAAAGAAACCATTTATCCCGGTGCTTAGCAGAAGCATCAATCCAATCCTTAAACCTAAGCTGGCGTCTACACACCAATACAGGAATGGCATCAGCACCAGGAAGAATTCTTCCTGGCCCAGGTAGCTGATTGTTTTCATAATTCCGTACGACCAGTCTCCGAGGCTTTGGAGAAATAGGTTTACAGCTACTTCGATTGCATATCCGGTATCCATTGGTCCTCCTTGTCTAAGATGGCTATATCAGTTACATCTCCTGCACCAATTCCGATAACCTGTTGTAACGCATATCTACCAGGCCGGGTAATGCGTCTATGAGGTAAAGCGGTCCCACCCCCTCAATTGCAAATGATGCTGCAATCGAGCCGATCAGGCATGCCCTGAGGGGGTCATAATTTTTCAAATAATCTGCCAGGAATGCGCCGCAAAGTGAATCCCCTGCGCCTATTGCATCTCTGGGCTGGTTCGGGTAAGCTGGGATCATCCAGCGTTTTCGGGTTGTGCGGTCGTAAACAAATTGACCCTGGTTTCCGCGGCGGATTACAACAAATTCCGGCCCCCACAGGCTGATGGTTTCTGCCATTACCCAAAGGTCTTCAACTTTCCCATAAAAGAGCTGCCTGATCCTGGTTTCATTGGTGTGGAAAATGGTCACATCACGGATCAGGTCAGGGAACAAGTTGAAGAACAATGAATTCATCATCCCCAAACCAGGGTTTACACTGATTGTGCGCATGTTGCTTTGCTTTAACCCGTGCAGAATGTTCATGTAAGAAAGATAATCCATTTCGCACAAATGGGCGCCGATAGCATCCAGGTAGGAAGCGGGTATCTCAGAACTGCGGATAAACCTATCAGAGGCTTTCGTTTGGGAATCGGTCTGCTGGGAAGGGTTGGTGTATCCAAGCAGCGCCTTGGGTATCGGTTTTCCTAAATTCGCATAGTGGGCGATTGGGTTTTCATTCGAGGTGGTACTGGAATTCAGATTAACAAAGAACTGGATTCCATCATCGATCTCGGGTTTTATCAGTACACCTGAAGTATCGATCCCTTTGAGTTCAAACTGGTCCAGCCAATCCTGGGGATATAACTCGCTGATACGGGCGCATAAGCCTGGTTTCTCGCCAGCGAATACCATTCCGGCAGCGCTGTATACAGCTTCTCCGCCGGGAATATCTTCATGGCTTGTCCCGGTTTCTGATAAGATGTAATCCCTGGTCAATACTCCCAGGGTGATCAGTCGTGGAGAATAATCCACAGGCGGGTATCAGCGTTTGGATATTCCAAAATCTGCAATTTGGCGCAAGACGCCTAATAAACCGAGGCCTACTTTCACCCCATCGCCAGCAGTTAGCGCGGGCTTTGAATTGGTTTGTTCTGCCCGCTGGACAATAATCAGGCTGGCAATCAATCCTGTAACTGCACCAATACCAACCCCCAGCAATAGTGTTTTTAATTTCCAGTTCTCGCTCTTGTCCATTTTTCCTCAATTATTCACAGGTTATTTTTTTTTGCGGCGAAACAAGGCTTGAGCCCCAGCGAAGATCTCTTTGACTTTGATAGCTGGAGCAGCGGCAGAATCAGCTGCTTTATGGATCATTATGGCTGCCTGGTAAACAAAGGTACTTGTTTTCAAGCCAGCTAATGGAACCCAGGCAGTAATCCTGGCTACCAGAACAATACCCGCGATTAAGATAACCACCAGAAAACCGGTGATACCCAGAGCCGGAAGGATCAACCAAAGGATGGATATATTTGCCAGGTGTTCAAGGCTGCCAGATGCCGAGTTTGCTATAAGGACCAGTACCATGAGGGTAACCAATCCCGCAGTAACAACAAAAAAAGGTACCAAAACCTGCCAGGCAGTCTGCCGGCGGTGTTTTTGCATGGGTTGTGTGACCAGCCCTCTGCCTGTTGGCTTTTCCATGAGATTATTGTAGCATGAAACAGCTGCAGACTTTATAACCTGTCGGCAAGCTGCTGCAACTTGAATAAATAGTCTCCCAGGTCAATCAATTTCCTGGCGGCATCGCTTTTTATGGCTGCCTCTGCTACAGCGTGCGACACCCAAACAAGCGCCCGTTTATCCAGGAGCTTGGGCACCAGGTAATCTTTGCCAAATTCCAGGTGTTCGGCATGGTACGCCCGCAAGACATCTGCCGGTACCGGCTCATGTGCCAGGGCCGCCAGGGCCTGAGAGGCAGCATTTTTCATTTCCTGGTTGATCACTTTTGCCCTTACATCCAGAGCGCCTCTGAAGATAAAGGGAAATCCAAGTACGTTGTTTATCTGGTTTGGGTAATCAGACCTGCCGGTCGCCACAATGGCATCCAGGCGCGCTGCTCTGGCATCATCAAAACTGATTTCAGGTTCTGGATTAGCCATTGCGAAAATGATTGGATCCCTGTCCATGCGTTTTATCATTTCTGAGGAGACAATCTTCCCGGTAGAAAGCCCGATGAAAACATCAGCCCCTTCAAAAGTATCTGCCAGGCTTGAAGGCTGGTCACCGTTGGCAAACCATGCTTTTTCCGCAAACATCTCTTCTTTACGCCCCTTGTATACCAAACCTGCAATATCACACATCCAGATATTTTCGCGGGGAACTCCCATGGCATGCAGCTGCCTGGCGCAGGCAATTCCGGCAGCTCCCGCACCGGAGAAGACCACTTTAATTTCCTCCAGTTTCTTGCCGGTAATTTCTAATGCATTCAACAACGCAGCGGTAAGGATGATTGCTGTGCCATGCTGGTCGTCGTGAAAAACCGGAATATCCACCGCTTGCTGAACTTTCTGTTCGACCATAAAACACTCGGGTGATCGGATATCTTCCAGGTTGATGCCGCCAAAGGTTGGTGCCAGTGATGTTATTGTTCTGACCAATGCATCCGGGTCGGATTCATTGATCTCCAGGTCGAACACATCCACATCCGCAAATTTCTTAAATAAAACGCCTTTGCCTTCCATGACAGGCTTCGAAGCCAGTGCGCCGCGTGCTCCCAAACCCAGGATGGCAGTGCCATTTGAGACAACCGCGACCAGGTTGGCTTTATTCGTGTATTCATATGCATTCAATGGATCGTGTTCGATTTCAAGCACCGGGTATGCCACACCCGGGGTGTAAGCCAGGCTTAGGTCGCGCTGGTCTTCCAACGGTTTTGTCGGGACCACTTCGAGCTTTCCGGGTTTCTTGTTCAGCCGGTGGTAATTTAGGGCTTCTTCTCTGGTGATGTTCAGCATGTAACATCCTTGTATATGGTATTTGCTAGTATATTACCGCAGAAATAATGTATAATTGGCACCAGAAACAAACCTTTTCATTTTTCATTGCAGGTTTGTGTTGTGATCGAATTTTGACGTTTGCGTTTGGATGCCCTGATAGGGCACTGGAAACTGACAGAGAGATCTGTCGCACATTCTACTATCCACCATTCCTTTAAATTTTTGGAATGGCAGCCAGAAAGTGATTACTGTGTATATTCAAGCAGGAGACCGTTTGAATTTCGGGATAAACCTTTTGACACGATGTATTTGTTTAGGTAAAGCCTACAGTTAATCGTTTTTCTGGCAGACGTCTGATAATTCTTTACACAGCCACACCTGCAAGGTGGATGGCTGTGTTTTTTTATGGCTGGGATCATTACTGCAATTGAGCCGCAAAAGAAGCATCCTGACCGGGTCAATATCTACCTGGATGGGGAATTTGCCTTTGGACTGTCCAATGTAGTGGCTGCATGGCTGCGTAGCGGCCAGGCTTTGAGCGATGAGAAAATCGCTTCTCTGCAGGAGGAAGACAAAATTGAGGGCGCTTACCAGAGGGCATTGCATTTCCTCAGCTACCGCCCGCGCTCGGTCCATGAGGTGAAAGACAGGCTCGGAACTGCCGGTTATGATCCACTGGTTATCAGTGAAGTGTTGCTGCGGTTAGAGAAGAAAGGCTACATTGGGGATGCGCAATTTGCGCAGCAATGGATAGAAAACCGGGTAGCATTTCGGCCGCGCAGCCATAGGGCTCTCAAGTATGAGCTACGCCAGAAGGGTGTCAATGAAGAGGTGATAACAGATGCACTTGCCAGTGCTCCTGATGAAGATAGCCAGGCGCGTAAAGCTGCTGCGAAGTATCACAGAAGGTTGCAGGGGCTTGAATGGAAGCCCTTTGCCAATCGGCTGGGCGGCTATTTGGGCAGGCTTGGCTTTTCTTACCCGGTGATTAAACCCATCATCCTGGAGACCTGGCAGCAAATGCACGCTGAAGATTCTACCGAGATTATAGGAAATACTGAGGAATAAACCATGTTTGGAAATAACTTTATTTGGATTTTCATCGTAATCTGCCTGGTCGTCAGTGCAATACTGGTCTGGCTCATAACAAGGAGCATCGTCTCATCCAGGATGGCAAAGTACCAGCAGGAACAGCAGGAAAAAGCAGATAATCTTGTTAATCAAGCTCGCGAAACTTCCAAGGTAATTGAACTGGAAGCAAAAGACAATGCTTTGAAGATCCTGCAGGAAAGTGAAAATGAGGTTTCACGCCGCCGGGCTGATCTTTCCCGTGAGGAAGAACGTTTGCAAAAGCGCAGGACTGAGATCGATGCCAGGGTTGAAAGGCTGGAACAACGCGAAGCTGCTTTGAATAAACGCCAGAGCACGATTGACAAGCGCTCAAATGAGATCGAAAAGCTGTACCAGCAGCAATTGGAGGAAGTGCAGCGGGTGGCTGAAATGAGCCTGGAAGAAGCCCGTGCCCAGCTTTTAGCTGATGCAGAAAAAGAAGGCCGTAATGATATGGCCCGCATTATCAGGCAAATAGAGGCTGAAGCCCGTGCAGAAGGAGAAAAACGGGCAAGGGACATTATCGCAGACTCGATCCAGCGGGTGGCTTCTGACCATGTTGCCAGCGTTTCCACTTCGATCGTTTCTCTGCCGAATGAAGAGATGAAGGGACGTATCGTCGGGCGAAACGGCCGCAACATCCGTGCCTTTGAACAGGCAGCCGGGGTTGATGTGATTGTGGACGATACTCCCGAAGCGGTAACAATTTCTTGTTTTGACTCGGTCCGCCGTGAAATTGCCCGCCGCTCCCTTGAGCGGTTGATCCTGGATGGCAGGATCCATCCTGCCCATATCGAGAAAGTTTTAGCTGATGAAGAAGCTGCTGTCGAAAAATCAATCATCGAAGCAGGTGAGCAGGCTGCCTTTGATGCCGGAGTGGCCGGTTTGCATCCCGAAATTTTACGGGTGTTAGGACGGCTAAAATACAGAACCTCTTATGGCCAGAACCAGCTCTCGCATGCGGTTGAAGTATCCAAGCTGTCTGCCATTCTGGCAGCAGAGCTTGGCGCGAATGTTGAAGTTTCTAAGGCTGGCGGCTTGCTGCATGACCTGGGCAAGGCGATGGACCATAACACGGAAGGCACACACGCTGTGATCGGGGCGGAGTTTGCCCGGCGCTATGGAGTCAGTCAGACGGTGGCAAACTGCATTTCCTCCCATCACCATGAGACCGACCAGGAGAGCGTGGAAGCCATTATCGTTGAAGCTGCTGACGCGATCTCAGGCGCCCGGCCTGGCGCCCGGCGCGAAGACCTGGAACAGTACATCAAACGGCTGCGTGCTCTTGAGGAAATTGCCAATTCTTACAAAGGCGTATCACAGAGTTATGCCATCCAGGCTGGCCGCGAAGTTCGCATCATTGTCCGCCCGGACGACATAGATGATCTTGAATCGGTCAGGCTTGCCCGCGATGTAGCCAAAAAGATTGAAGAGACAATGCAATACCCAGGACAGATTCGTGTAACAGTGATCCGGGAAACACGGGCTATTGATTACGCAAAATAATTAAAGCGATGTTACAACTGCCAGGTATACTGCCTGGCAGTTGTTATTTAAACGTAGGAGTTGTACAGTTTTTCTTCCCCAACTGTTGTGGCAGGACCATGGCCGGGCAAGAGTATTGTGC
>DHHC01000050.1 GCA_002403095.1 Leptolinea sp. UBA4782 | reverse complement strand
ACTATGTGCTGACCCCCTCACAAAATGAGCAGACCTGGTTGTTGACATAGCCTTTTGATGGTATTACAATTTCTTTGCAATTTCATTCATTATTGAACAGAATACCACTTATCGCGCGTAGATTGGAGTTCATATGCCGCGCACCCGCCAGCCTGTCGATTACCGCCTTCTGAATAAAGTCAGCCGTTATTACTACGAATCTGATTTAAGCGAGGAGCAGATCGCCACCCGCCTGCACCTTTCCCGTTCCAAGGTATCACGTATTTTGAAACAGGCACGCGAGGTAGGGGTCATCCAGATCTCCATCATTTCCCCTTCCGGTATCTACCCGGACCTGGAACAGCAGCTGGAAGAGCGGTTTAACCTGCGCGAGGCTTACGTTGTGGATGTGTTTGATCCCGGCTCACAGGAATCGGTGACCCGCGCCCTGGGCGCCGCTGCCGCCCATCACCTGCAGGATACGATGCGGGAAGGCGACGTAATCGGCTTTTCATGGGGGTCTACCCTGAGCGCGATGGCGCTTTCCATCCGGCCGCAGAAATATATGGACAATCATGTCGTCCAGCTGATTGGCGGGCTTGGCCCCCCCAATTCCGAATCGCACGCCACCGGTCTGTGCCGGCGGGTTGCCATCTTCTTGAACTGTGATGTCACCCTCCTGCCTGCGCCTGGGATTATGGCCAACCAGCAGGCAAAAGAGGCAGTCTTGATGGATACCTATGTGCGCAATGCCATCGACATGTTTTCCAGGGTAAACCTGGCCTATGTGGGCATCGGTACACCCTCCCCCAATTCTGTCGTCTTACGGGATGGGTCGATCATTTCTTTTTCCCAGCTCGAAAAGATCAAAGCCCAGGGAGGAGTGGGTGACATCGCCTTGCGGTTCTACGATGCCCAGGGCAAGCCCATCCACTCCCCGGTGGACGACCTGGTGATCGGTATCACCCTTGAAGAACTGAAGAACATAGATACCGTTGTTGGCGTATCGGGAGGTCCCGAAAAGGTCACATCGGTGAAAGCTGCACTTTTGGGTGGTTATATCAATGTACTGGTAACAGACCAGCTAACCGCCCAAAGGATAATTGAATAGGTTGAGGAATATATGACCGGTAAATTAAATGCTGAACAACTCGTTGCACGCGCTGGAGAGATCATCAAAAATGAATCCCGCGGACTGGAAGCCCTCCAGGCACAGATCAGTCCCTCAATCCTGCTTGTAGTTGACCTGCTGCTCAACCGCAAAGGCAAAGTTTTGACCACGGGAGCCGGCACCTCGCGCACCGTTGCCGAACGCTTTGCCCACCTGCTCTCCTGCTGCGGCATCCCTGCACTCTTCATCCACTCTGCGGATGCACTGCATGGCGGGGCTGGCGCTATTCAGCCGGGAGATGTGGTTTACATCATTTCCAAGGGCGGGCAGAGCACTGAGATCAACCAGTTCGCTGAAATTGCCATTAAACGCGGTGCAAAGGTTATCGCCCATACGGAAAAACCCGAATCTACCCTGGGGAAGCTGGCTGATGCCGTTTTTCATGTTGTTGCCCCGGAAGGCGTTGACCCCTTTGGGATGATTGCTACCGGTTCATCCCTGACCAATTCGGCTGCCTGTGATGTTTTATGCGTCTTGCTGCTCGAAGCCAGCGGGTACACAAAAGAAGATTTTGGTCAAACACACCCGGGCGGAGCTGTTGGCAAGAAACTGGCTGGGGAAAATCATTGAAACAGAGGATTTTGCCATGAGATCTGCCTATCTTGTTGCCCCCAGAACTTTTGAGATTCGCGAAAGCGAGCCCCCTCCCGTCCCTGATGACGGCGTGCTGGTACGGGTAAAAGCCTGCGGCGTATGCGGCTCGGATTTACGCCGCTGGAAGGAAGGTCCGCCAGCTGGTCACAGTGCTGTAGTAGGCGGGCATGAGTTTTCCGGTGAAGTAATCCAAACTGGAAAACTGAATTTCCGGTACAAAACCGGTGATCGCCTGGCATTTGCTCCGGATATTCATTGCGGGTATTGCTTTTATTGCAAACGCGGTTTGTATAACCTGTGCAACAACTTGAAGTTCCTGGGCATCACACCAGATATTCCAGGCGGGTTGGCTGAGATGGTCGCCATTGATGGTGAAGTTCTCGAAAACGGGATAGTCCACCCTGTTCCGGATGGACTATCCTATGAATTAGCCGCCCTGGCTGAACCGCTCAGCTCCGTCCTGGCGATGCACGACCGGGTGGGTACGACCCTGGGCGACACAGTGGTGGTAATGGGCAGCGGTCCAATCGGCTGCTTGCACATCGCGGTAGCGAAAGCACGCGGATGCAGTGTCATCCTTTCCGAGCCCAGCCCCGAACGGCGCGAGATGGCAGTTCCCTTTGCACCCGACCTGGTGGTGGATCCGTTTAACCAGGATCTGAAAGATACTGTGCTTCAATTTACAGATCTGCGTGGCGCTGAACTGGCAATCTGCGCCAACCCGGTTGCCGCAACACAAACACAGGCAGTTGAAATTGTAAGGAAACGGGGCAAAGTCGCCCTGTTTGGCGGCTTGCCTAAAGCCAACCCCATGACCAGCCTGAATGCGAACCTGATCCACTACAATGAAATCGAGATCGTGGGAACCTTTTCATACCACCCGCGTTTTCATGAAATGGCGCTGGATATCATTTCCAAGGGAAACATCCCAGCCTCCAGGTTAATCACACACACCATGCCGCTCAGCCAGGTCTCTGAAGCATTTGAGACCGCTGCAGGCGGCCTGGCACTAAAAGTCATGATCCAGATGCAGGACATCTGAAAGGATAAGAATGATCAGTTTACGGGATGAACTCAAGCTTAGAGAACAAACTGGCAATTCTGTCAGGATTGGGTTGCTGGGTACCGGGCAAATGGGCACCGATGTAGTTGCAGAAGTGAAGATGATGCAGGGCATCGATGTTGTCATTGCCGTGGATATCAACCTGGACCGCGCCCGCGATTCCTTCAAGATTGCAGAAGTTGGCGGCGAGGTTGTAGAAGCACACAGCGCTGCAGAAGCCGATGCGGCAGTTCTGGCCGGCAAACGCGTGATCAGCAGCGATTACCGCATTGCTACAGACATGCATACGGTGGATGTCATCCTGGATGCCACCGGGGTACCGGAGATCGGTTCCCGGGCTGCCTTACGGGCTGTGCGCAGCGGGAAACAGCTGGCAATGATGAACGTCGAAGCAGATATCACCGTCGGCCCCATCCTGAACTGGTATGCCCTTCAAAAAGGTGTGTTGTACGCCCTTGCGGCAGGAGATGAGCCGGCTGCCTGTAAAGAACTTTACGACTTCGCCGATTCGCTTGGATTTACTATTGTCGCCGCCGGAAAAGGTAAAAACAACCCTCTCAACCGCCATGCCAGTTCAGCCGATGACGACATGATCAAAGAAGCTACCCGGCGCGGTTTAAGCCCGAATATGCTGGTGGAATTCGTGGACGGAACCAAGACCATGATCGAGATGGCAGCCGTATCCAATGCTACCGGCCTTGTGCCGGATGTACGCGGCATGCATGGTCCGGAAACTGACCGCGACCATTTGCATTTCGATTTCCGCCTGAAAGAGGATGGCGGGGTTCTCAACAGGATGGGCGTGGTTGATTTCGGCATCGGCAAGGTTGCACCAGGGGTCTTCCTGGTCGTCCGTACTGACCATCCCCGCCTGCGTGAAGCTATGATCCTGCGCGATATGGGTAACGGCCCCTATTACACCCTCTTCCGCCCGTTCCACCTGTGCAGCATTGAGGTCCCGCTTACCTGCGCCCAGCTGGTAATCCAGAAATACTCTGCCATGTACCCGCTCAACCGCCTGGTGTCCGAGGTGTTTGCGGTTGCCAAACATGATCTCACCCCCGGTGAAGTGCTGGACAGCATCGGCGGCGTGCATTACTACAGCCTGATTGATTCCTATGACCAGGCCCGGGCGGAGCGCTTGCTGCCGATCGGGCTGGCAAAGAACGCCAGGGTCGTTCGTCCGGTAGCCATCGACACCCCCATCACCCTGGATGACGTGGAGCTGCCCTCCACCACCATCCTCGCCTTACGCAATCTCCAGGATGAGTGGATGGCCGGCAAGGTTTCAGAAGCAGAGATGCTTGCCAGGATTGACGGACTGGCGCTTGACTGAACAAAGCAATCCTTCCTGATTTGAAGAGGAGGTGGATATGTTTTTGATGGGATTGGATATCGGCACGACCGGATGCAAAGCATCCGTGTTCACAACCTCCGGCAGCCTGGTCGCCAGCGCCAGCCGGGAATACAACATCAATATCCCCCACCCAACCTGGGCTGAACAGGATGCCATGCAAGTATGGCAATTAGCCCAGCAAACCATGCAGGAAGCTTATTTGAAAAGCGGGGCAAAAGAAAAGATCATCTCGATCGGCCTTTCCTGCCAGGGAGAAGCAGTAGTCCCGGTAGATAATGGCTATCAGCCTTTGCGCCCGGTAATCCTGGGAATGGATACCCGTACCGATGCTCAAAATGAATGGCTGCGGCAGGAATTTGGCAATGCTGCCCTTTTTCAAATGACCGGTATGCCAATCCATACTGTTAACACGCTTCCCAAGCTGTTGTGGATCAAAGAACATGAACCTGAAATCTGGCACAAAGCTAGCAAATTCCTTCTATATGAAGATTTCATCATCGCGCAGATGACCGGAAAACCGGCCATTAGCCGCTGCATGGCTTCGCGCACCCAGCTGTACGATATCCACGCGGAGCAGTGGTCACCGGAGATCCTGGCAGCAGCCGGCTTAACGACGGAACGCCTGTCGAAAGTGTTTCCCTCAGGGAGCGCAATAGGAACAATGCTGCCTGGGCTGGCAGACAAACTGGGTTTTCGCACCACACCGGTGATTTCTACCGGAGGGCACGACCAGGCCTGCGGCGCACTGGGGGTCGGTTTGACTGAACCCTGGTTGTGTATGGACTCCACCGGGACGGCAGAAGTGGTTGAAGTTGCCTTACCCGCACCCTCCCTCTCTCCTGAACTTGAACAATCAGATATCTCGGTGTATGCCCATGTGGTTCCGGGCATGTACCTGGCGATGACTCTCAACCACAGCGGAGGTATGTCATTGCGCTGGTACCGCGACCAGTTTTGCCAGCAAGAGATCGTTGAAGCCGGTACATCCGGTCATGATCCATACGACTTGATTTTTAAGGATGTACAGCCTGAGCCCAGTTCCTTGTTCTTGATGCCGCACTTTTCAGGCAGCGGCACCCCAAAATTCGATACCCGCTCGAAAGCAGTCCTGGCGGGGATGACCTACGGCACCACACGCCTGGAGATCGCACGGGCAATGCTGGAAGGCCTGACCTTTGAACTTCGCAGCAACCTGGAAGTGCTGCAAAACAGCAGCATCCATATCCAGGAAATGCGCGCGATCGGCGGCGGGGCCAGGTCGAAATACTGGCTGCAGCTGAAAGCTGACATAACGGGCATCCCGGTAGTAGTTCCCCGCATAACTGAGGCAGCCTCCTGGGGTGCTGGTATACTGGGAGGCATAGCTGCCGGGCATTTCAGCAATTTCCAGCAGGCGCTCGCTTCCAGCCTGGAGTTCGTCAGCCGTTACGAGCCGGATCCACAAAGGCACCAGGCATTTACTGAAAGGTACAACCTTTACCGGGAAATTTACCCGGCCATGCAATCGATTTTGCACCGCATGGGCTGAACACGGAATGATTAATAATGGAGTACTTTCGAGGTCTGTCAGGCAGGAGAATTGTGCTGGCATAGGTCTACACTGTTGCCCTGCCTTTTATAACCAGATACATTCTTAGTAGAAACCAGGTATTCACCCTCTCTGGCAAAAAAGCGAAAAAGGGTACACCACATAACAGGATACGGATACACTTCATTATGGAACCTGCAAAAGCTGTTGAACAAAGGGGAGTTTTGGGAGATGCGCTCGTACATTTGGGTGCAGAATTTCCGCAAATGGTCGTATTATCGCCGGATGTATCGCTATCCACCAAAGCCATCAAATTCAAAGAAGCCTATCCCAACCGGTTTATCTGCAGCGGGATTGCGGAGCAGAATACCATTGGGATGGCAGCCGGGATGTCTACCATGGGATTGATCCCGGTGGTGGCCGGGTATGCCATGTTCGTCGGCGGCAAAGCGTGGGAGCCCATCCGCAACTCCATCGCTTACTCGCACTTCAATGTCAAGATCGTGGCCACCCACAGCGGTATCAATGTCGGCCCAGACGGGGTTACCCACCAGTCCATCGAAGACATTGCCCTGATGCGTGTCATCCCCGGCATGGTGGTACTCGCACCCACGGATGCCAACCAGGTTGAACCTGCCTTGCGCGCAGCCTTTCAGATCAATGGTCCGGTTTATATCCGCCTGGAACGGGCAGCCATCCCGCTCATGACCGACCCCAACCAGCCGGTCAACCTGGGAGAATCGCTTCAGCTGCGGGAAGGCAAAGATATCACCATCTTTGCTGTCGGCGGCATGGTTCACCAGGCATTGCAGAGCGCTGAAGAGCTGGCCAGTGAAAACATTGAAGCCCGTGTTGTCAGCCTGTACTCGATCAAACCCATCGATACTGCAGCCATCATCCGGGCAGCAAATGAAACCGGAGCCATCGTGACGGCTGAAGACCACAACTGCTATGGCGGGCTGGGCGGTGCGGTTGCCGAAGTGCTTGCCTTGCACGCTCCTTGTGTTATGGAACAGGTAGCGGTACAGGATACCTTCGCCGAATCCGGGCCTGCCAAAGACCTGTATGCCAAATTCCACCTCACATCAACTGACATTGCTGCCGCCGCCTGCCGGGCAATCCAGCGCAGGGATGCTGCACGGAGGGTAAACTGATGATCACATCCCTTGAAGACATTACCCTGGACCTGAAAGCTGCCCTGGCTGAGCATGCCCGCCATATCCGCCGCCATATCATCGAGATGACCTCTGCCGCCGGCAGCGGGCATCCCGGCCCGTCTTTCTCCCCCACCGAGATACTCTCTGCTTTGTACTTCAGCGAAATGCGCTACCGGTCTGATGAACCTGACTGGCTTGAACGGGACCGTTTTATCCTGTCAAAAGGACATGCCGCTCCGGTATTGTACGGCGCCCTGCATGAAGCCGGTTTCTTTAACCGCGAAGTGCTGCTTTCACTCCGCAAGCCCGGCAGCCTGCTGCAAGGCCATCCCCATGTCAAAGCACCCGGAGTGGATGCCACGACCGGGTCGCTGGGTATCGGGCTTTCACAAGCTGTTGGTCAGGCATTAGGCGCGAAGATAGCAGGTCTGCCCAACCGGGTATACGCAGTTGTCGGCGATGGCGAATGTGACGAAGGCCAGATCTGGGAAGCTGCACTGGCAGCGCCGCAGTTCAAGCTGGACAACCTTGCAGTTTTCATTGACCATAACAAGTACCAGTATGACGGTCCGGTGAGCGAAGTCATGGAGCTAGCTCCTCTGGCAGATAAATGGCGTGATTTTGGCTGGAGGGTCGAGGAAATCGACGGGCATAATTATGACCAGATCCTTGGTTTCCTGCTGCGCTCGCGGCAATGCACTGGCAAACCCAGCCTGGCGGTAGCCAACACCATTAAAGGTTTCGGTGTGTCCTTTATGGCCGGCACACAGGAATTCCATGCCCGCTCCCTGAATGCCGAAGAAACTGCCAGGGCGCTGCAAGAGCTCAAAGACTAGGGAGGTTATTTCGATGGACAAACCCAGGATCAGCGTGGTTGGCTCCTGCAATATGGACATCTATGCCACCACTGAACACCTCCCCGAACCCGGCGAGACCGTGATCGGGCACAGCTATATCATGACCATGGGCGGTAAAGGTGCCAACCAGGCGGTTGCCGCCGGCAAGCTGGGCGGAGATGTGACCATGATCGGCCGGGTTGGCTGCGATGCTTTCGGCAGGCAGATGGTGGATACCCTCAATTCTTATGGCATCCATACATCCCACATCCACTGCGATGACGGGGCAGGATCCGGCATGGCGCTGATTGTGGTGGACAGGCGCCCGGAAAATGTGATCGTGGTTATTCCCGGGACGAATATGCGCATCACCTCGCAGGATGTCCTAGCGGCCGAAACCGAGATCAAGCAGTCTTCTGTTCTGCTTATGCAGCTGGAAATTCCACTGGATGCGATTGAAGCTGCTATTCAAACCGCCCGCCTTGGCAATTGCCTGTGCATCCTCAACCCCGCTCCAGCCCGCCAGCTCCCAGAAGTTATCCTGCAAAATATCGATCTGCTCACCCCCAACCAGAACGAGGCCAGGCTGATGACCGGTATTCCAGCCGATACCATCGAAGGAGCCCGAAAAGCGGGAGAAAAGCTGCTTGAGATGGGTGTACCTGCTGTGATCATAACCCTGGGCGCATCGGGGTGTTTGCTGGTTAATAAAGAAGGTTCACTCCACATCCCGGCCTTTTCCATAGCGGATGCAATTGACCCATCCGGCGCCGGCGATGCTTTCATGGGCGGGCTGGCAATTGCTCTGGCAGAAGGCAGGACGCTGGAGCAGGCTGCCCGGTTTGGGAATGCTTCAGGGGCATTATCCACCCGCAAGCAGGGCGCCATGCCAGCTATGGTTACCAGACAGGAGTTAGATGCTTTTCTGCAAGAACACGGATTTCAGGGAGAATAATATGCAAACGTTACCAGAACATCTTGTCAAAGAACAACGCATCCGGGAGATGCTCGCTCACCTTGGCTACCACAGCCTTTTACTCACCCGCAGGGAGAATTTTGCCTGGTTAAGTTGCGGGCATAAGTCAGTAGTCTCATATGTCAGTGAAACCAGCCCGGTCTTTCTCCTGATCACCCCTTCAAAAAAGTACGCCATCGGTCAAAATATGGACTTGCCGCGCACCTTTGAAGAGGAACTGGATGGCCAGGGTTACGAGCCAGTCTCATTGCCCACATTCGGAAAATCTCCTCTTGAGAAAGCGATTGAACTGGCAGAAGGAAAGCTGGCAGCAGATGACTGCCTGGCAGGAATTGACAACATTGCTGCACATATCCTCAAGATTCATGAACCCTTCACGTCTGAAGAAATGGAACGCTATGACCAGGTGAGCAAGGAAAGCGCTGCCATCGTGAAAGAATTAGCCCTATGGGTAAAACCAGGTGTTACCGAACGCATGATGCTGGCGAAGATGTGGGGTATGTACCTTGAGCAGGGTTTTGAAGGCGATTGCATGTTTATCGTTTCAGATGATCGCATAAAACGCTACCGGCACGGGGTGCCGAGCGATAAACCGATCGAGAAACACCTGATCATAGCCCCGGCGGTATACAAGTACGGTCTGCACGTTCAGATCAGCCGCATCGTACATTTTGGCGAACCCCCGGCAGACATCCGCAAACGCCATGATGCGGTCTCCGCCATTCATGCAGCAGTGCTCAATATGACCTATCCGGGAGTACGGCTGGCATCCATGCGGCAAAAGGTATTTGACCTGTTCGACCGTTTTGGTTACCCCGAAGAAAAAACCAACCACATGCATGGCGGACCAACAGGCTACCACAACAGCTATCCCGACCGGTGCGATGACCCCCAGGCGGTAGCGGTGGCAAACATGGCTTTCACCTGGTATATTACAGTCAAAGGTGCGAAATCTGAGGAGACGGTTCTGCTTAAAGAAGACGGTATCCATATCGCCAGCGATAACCATGACTGGCCGATGATGGATATTGATGTGGATGGAAGTGTGATCCGCCTTCCGGATATCATGGTGAAATGAGGCAGGAGTATGAAAGTAGCAATCGGCAGCGACCATGCTGCATACAGGTTGAAGCTGGTTATTAAAGAACTGCTGGCGAACCTGGGACATGAAGTAGAAGACCTGGGTGCCTTTACCGATGCTGTCCCGGCAAATGATTACCACCTGACCGGTGCAGCCGTTGCAGAACAGGTAAGGGAAGGAAAAGTAGACCGGGGCATTGTAATGTGCGGCAGCGGCATCGGCATCAGTATTGCCGCCAACAAAGTACCGGGGGTGGACTGCGCCCTGTGCAACGACCTGTTTACAGCCCGCAAGTCGCGTGAGCATAATGATGCCAGGGTGCTCGCCCTGGGTGCACGCGTTGTCGGTGAAGAAGTAGCCAAAGAGATCGTTAAAATCTTTATGCAGACGGAATTTGAAGGCGGCCGCCATATCGCTCGTAATGCAAACATCCGCATGATCGAGCAGAAATATTCTAAATAGTCAGGAACAGGAAAGTTCATGAAAATCATCATCGGTTCAGACCAGAACGGCTTTGGATTGAAAAAGGTGCTCATCGGGCACATGGAAAGCAAGGGTATCGAGGTAACTGACATGGGTGTTTACACCGAGGATCCGGTGGATTACCCCGACATCGCTGAACAACTGGCACTGAGGATTTCCAGCAACGAATTTGAACGCGGTATCCTCATTTGCGGTACTGGTGTCGGCATGGCAATTGTTGCCAACAAGGTCCCGGGGGTGCGGGCTGCCTGCGCCCATGATGTCTATTCGGCTGAACGCGCCCGTAAAAGCAACGATGCCCAGGTATTAACCCTCGGTTCCCTTGTAGTTGGAACAGAATTGGCAAAATCACTGGTGGATGCCTGGGTCGCATCGGAATTTGCCGGTGGAAGATCAGCTCCGAAGGTGGAAAAGATCAAAGCAGTGGATGAGCGTTACCGCAAACAGGAGCAATAATATGAAGTTCCAGGAAATCATCCATGACATGGGTCGTGCCGGTCAGCAGGTAACTGATCTTGGTGCTGCAGAAGGTGCTGCCGGAAACATATCGGTTTTCACCAGGCACCTGGAGGATATTCCGGAATCTTATCAAGAAACCGGGACCATCAGCCTGCCCACACCGGCACTTGCGCTAACCGACGGCTGGGTGGTTATCAGCGGTACCGGTAAACGCCTGCGTGATATCGCGGACCACCCCGAAAAGACGGTTTCGCTGGTGCAGGTCCTAGCTGACGGGCTGCACGGGAAAGTGTTTTCAGCAACCGAACTGCGCCCTACCAGTGAATTCAATTCCCACCTCGGTATCCATGAAGACCAGGTCGCCCGCAGGGGCATCCCTTACCTGGCAGTCATCCATGCCCAATCCAGGCACATGGCATATTTGAGCCACCTGCCGGAATACAGTGACACCTATTCCCTCAACCGCCGTCTGCTGCGCTGGGAACCTGAGACGGTAATCACCTTTCCTGAAGGGTTCGGGATGATCCCATTTGAAGTGCCTGGAACAGAAGCGCTCCGGCAGGCTACAGTGGAAGGCTTGCGGACGCATAAACTGGTCATCTGGCAGCGGCACGGCCAGGTAGCCCGCAGCGATGAAAGTGTTTCACGAGCTGCGGATTACATTGAATATTCTGAAACCGCAGCAGCATATGAATACCTGAACCTATCCCTGGGCAGCCCGGTGGAAGGCATATCTGTCCGGCAGATCCTGGATATTTGTGCTGCATACAAAATAGATCAGCATTTCTTCAAAGAAGATGAAGGGTAAAATCATTCATGCTTAAATCAAGGGGCTGTCTAGAAAGAACTT